>JANWJF010000001.1 GCA_025449535.1 Candidatus Saccharimonadia bacterium | reverse complement strand
GGCGGACTGGTCGGCGGCCTGGGCTCCCTGCCCAAGACCGGACAGGTCGGCCTGATCGCTTTCATCACCTTCCTGCTGGCGAGCGCCGCCTACTACGGCACCCAGTTCTACCGCGAGCATAAGCAGCGCTAAACGGAAGCGACTTAAAAACGCCCCGCATCCGCGGGGCGTTTTCCTTTGTCGGCAGTACGCCGGTGACGACCTACTCTTCCGGATCCTAGCGATCCAGTACCATCGGCGCTGCGGGGCTTAACGGCCGTGTTCGGAATGGGAACGGGTGTGGCCCCCGCGCGAAGATCACCAGCGTGCTGACGACAACGCTGAGGAACGAGCGCAAGTCGAGCTCGCTCGGACGTGCCGAGTGACGATGTATTGTATCGAAGATACAAAGACGGGGCTATCCGAGAGGTACGGCGGTAGTTCGCGACAATGCGTCGGAACTGTCAGTCAAGGCGACGAAGATGAGTGCATGCGATCGGTCATTAGTACGTCTCGGCTAAGCGTCTCACGACGCGTACACCTGACGCCTATCAACCAGGTTATCTCCCTGGGACCTCATGGATCCGAAGATCCGTGGAAACCTCATCTTGGAGAGGGCTTCCCGCTTAGATGCTTTCAGCGGTTATCCCGTCCGAACATAGCTACCCGGCGCTGCACCTGGTGGTACAACCGGTACACCAGCGGTTCGTTCACTCCGGTCCTCTCGTACTAGGAGTGACCCTCCGCAAGTTTCCAAACGCCCATAGTAGATAGGGACCGAACTGTCTTACGACGTTCTGAACCCAGCTCGCGTACCGCTTTAATTGGCGAACAGCCAAACCCTTGGGAGATGCTCCTCCCCCAGGATGCGACGAGCCGACATCGAGGTGCCAAACTGCTTCGTCGATGTGAACTCTTGGAAGCAATAAGCCTGTTATCCCCGTGGTATCTTTTATCCGTTGAGAGACGACCTATCCCCACTGAGTCGTCGGATCACTAACTCCGTCTTTCGACCCTGCTTGGCTTGTAAGCCTTGCAGTCAAGCCGGCATATGCGTTTGCACGTCCAGCCCGATTTCCATCCGGGCTAAGCCGACCTTTGAACGCCTCCGTTACCGTTTAGGAGGCAACCGCCCCAGTTAAACTACCCACCAGACACGGTCCCAGACAGGTGGTATAACCTGCTGGTGAGCGCACATATCGCGTAAGGGTGGTATCTCAAGGATGGCTCCACGGCCGCTGGCGCGACCGTTTCATAGCCTCCCACCTATCCTGCACGCACGCGACACGTACGCAATGTCAAGCTGTAGTAAAGCTCCACGGGGTCTTTCCGTCTTACTATGGGTAATCGGCATCTTTACCGATATTGCAATTTCACCGAGGCCCTCCCTGAGACAGTGTCCAGATCGTTACGCCATTCGTGCGGGTCGGAACTTACCCGACAAGGAATTTCGCTACCTTAGGACCGTTATAGTTACGGCCGCCATTCACCAGGGCTTCGGGCACCACCCGTAAAGGGGCACCGTTAACCTTCTGGCATTGGGCAGGCGTCAGTCCCCATACTTCCTCTTACGAGTTTGCGGAGACCTGTGTTTTTGATAAACAGTCGCCTGGACGCTTTCGCTGCGGGTGTACCCGAAAAACGGATACACCAAGCCTTATCCCGAAGTTACGGCTGCTGTTTTGCCGAGTTCCTTAGGGAGGGGTATCTCGATCACCTTGGTCTGCTCGACCCGGCTACCGGTGTCGGTTTGCGGTACGGTCGCGTATAGAACTTCGCACGGAGCTTTTCTCGTCGGATCGGCTCACACAAATCGGCCTGCTCCCGAAGGAGCTGCCTTTCCCGTGCTTCGCGTTAAAACGGAATGGCGGATTTGCCAACCACTCCTGGCTAGACACTTAGACGGGCAAACCAGAGTCCCGCTTGTGTTACCGTTCCGCGTCCCTCCGCACGTGCAAACGTGCTATCCGCGGTACAGGAATATCAACCTGTTATCCATCGACTACGCCTTCCGGCCTCGCCTTAGGACCGACTAACCCGGGGACGATCAACGTGGCCCCGGAAACCTTAGCCTTACGGTGAGTAGGGTTTTCACCTACTTTCATGCTACTCATGCCAACATTCGCACTTCCGTGCCGTCCACCTGGCCTTACGGCTCGGCTTCAGCCAACACGGAACGCTCCGCTACCACTCTTGCGAGTCCATAGCTTCGGTACACACTTTAGCCCCGTTACATTTTCGGCGCGGTATCGCTGACCTAGTGAGCTGTTACGCACTCTTTAAATGAATGGCTGCTTCTAAGCCAACATCCTAGCTGTCTGAGCAACGCCACATCCTTTCCCACTTAAGTGTGATTTAGGGACCTTAGCTGATGGTCTGGGCTGTTTCCCTTTGGAGCATGGAGCTTAGCCCCCACACTCTGACTCCCCAGTTCTACCCACCGAAATTCGGAGTTTGACAGGGGGCGGTACCCATACGGGCCCGACCCCTATCAGTGCTCTACCCTCGGCGGTCAACACTGGAGGCTATACCTAAATATATTTCGCGGAGAACCAGCTATCTCCGGGTTCGATTAGCATTTCACCTCTACCCACAGCTCATCCAAATGATTTGTAACTCATCCTGGTGCGGCCCTCCACGCCCGGTTAAGGACGCTTCAGCCTGGCCATGGGTAGCTCACCCGGTTTCGGGTCTAGGGCGATAGACAATAGACGGGCATTAACCCTCGCTTTCACTGTGGCTCCGGCCTCTTCGGCCTTAACCTGCCAATCGCCACTAACTCGTTGGCTCGTTCTGCAAAAAGCACGCCGTCACAACATAAATGCTGCTCCGACTCTTTGTAGGCGCTCGGTTTCAGGTACTATTTCACTCCCCTCACAGGGGGACTTTTCACCTTTCCCTCACGGTACTGGTTCACTATCGGCTCGTCAGGTAGTTAGCCTTGGATCGTGGTCGACCCAGCTTCACACGGAGTTCCTCGTGCTCCGTGCTACTTACGTAAAACGCTATGAAGCCAAAGGTATTTCACGTACGGGGCTATCACCCGCTATGGCCGGCCTTTCCAGACCGTTCCGTTATCCCTTCAGTTGGTAACTTCATCTCCGGCGGTACCACGCCGGCACGTCGTTCATGCACCCCTGCGGGCTATATCCCGCAAAGGTACACAAACGAATAAACATTTCCGTACAACCCTGTCCCTCCGTCACCTGGTACGGCTATCCGCGGACGAATCCACGGAGGATAAAGACAGTTTAGGCTGATCCCGTTTCGCTCGCCGCTACTCAGGGACTCTCATCTGATTTCTCTTCCTCGCCTTACTAAGATGTTTCAGTTCAGGCGGTGCCCTTCCATACGGTTACCCGTATGGATGACGCGGTATGACCCGCGCCGGGTTACCCCATTGGGAGATCTCCGGATCAAAGCCTTAAGGCGGCTCCCCGAAGCTTATCGCAGCCTTACACGTCCTTCTTCGGCCTGACGAACCAAGGCATCCACCGGGCGCCCTTTGTTCGCATGCAATATCAATCTTCTCGGTTTACGCCACTGGGTATCGAAAGCGATTCCCACAGCGCAAACCTGCCTTAACCGACAGTGCCGAAGCACTGCCGTCGCGTGTCGTAGCATCGACACGCGCAATTACCTCTCGGATTGTTAAGGTTTCGAAATGCGCTTTGACGTTTGTCATAGGCGTGATTCGCGCGCACTTTGCGCGCTTGATTCAGTATACGGTGCGTTGGCACGCGGTAGCAAGACGTGGGATGCGCTCAATGATCATGGGTTTCGTCCGCGCCCGGTCCATGGGGACGCGGGTCCGCCGAGGGGCCGTGCGTGTGGCCGTCGTGATCGTGGTCGAAGCCCAGGAGATACGAGAGCGGCAGGACCACCAAGATGATCCCGAGCGTGATGGCGGTCAGGAGGTGAAGCAAGCGACGTTTGACGACGTCAGGCTGCACGCAGACGGTAACTTGGGCGTTGTTCGGGTGCAGGCAGGGGCCGTACCGCCTCCTGTCGATCCACCGGAGTGAATGCTTCCGTCGGCTGGGCAGAGACGTTCTCGCGACGCAATTCCTGGGTACGCACCCGCTCCTGGCGGTTCAGCTCGGAGAATTGCCATGCGAGTTCCTCTCCGCTCACGATTGAAGCCTCCCAATCCCGGAGCTTGCGGGCTTCCGCGAGGAACTCCCGCGGGTCCATGTGGTCAGGCAGGATGGTGGCCCGCTCGTCTTCCGGCATGGGACTGAATACAGCCAGGCCTTTCGCGGCCGCCCATTCAGCCCGCCGGATGTTCGCCCGGAAGGTCCCGTTATACAGCGGCGGTGCCAACAAGGGGTCGTCCGCCAGGCTTTCGCCGCCCTCCTCTCGACGTCTTTCCGGATGCGTTTCCACGAATCCGTCGCCCGCTATATCTGGTGCTTCTTCCAGCATTTTTCTTATGTATTTTTGCGGCTATACTATAACGTTTTTTCGAGTTATCCACAAGTCTTAGCCGAGCCGGACCGTGGAGCCGGACTTCTTGACCAGCTTCTCCGCGGCCAAGGACTCGAGCGCTTTCCGCGCCCGCGCGGCGGATAATCCCGTCAGCCGAGGTATTTCCTTCTCGTCCAGCCGACCCGCGGTAAGCACCTTGAGCACCTGCCCGCGCGCCTGGCGCGCCGAACCTTCGAACTTCGACTGCCGGGCATAGTGCGCGCTCCGACGGGATGGGTTGATTCCCTGTTTCTTGAGGTGCGCGCCGTAATCCATCAGCGCCTGGTACCATTCACGCGGGTTCTCCCGGTCCACCGCGGCCTCGACCAGCGGCGCTATCTCCGCGTCCGTCACCCCTTCCCGATCGCCGAAGAACTCGTGGATGAAGACGCTACGGATGTTCGTCTCGATCACCACGGACGGCTCGTTGCCGGCGAATGCCGCCACCGCGGCGGCCGTGTACGGCCCGATTCCCGGGAGCTTCATCAGTTCGGCTTCGGTGCTCGGCACGACGCCGCGGTGCTCCCGGACGACCGCCTTGGCGGCCTCGTGCAGGAACCGGGCGCGGCGGTTGTATCCGAGGCCGTTCCAAAGCTTGAGTACCGTCACGAGCCGGCCCCGGGCCAGCGAGCGGACATCCGGGAAGCGTTCCACGAACCGCTCGAAGTACGGCACGACCCGGACCGCCTGGGTCTGCTGGAGCATGATCTCCGAGACCAGCACGCAGTACGCGTCCTGCTTCTCGCGCCACGGAAACGATCGGCCATACTCACGGTAGTGGTTCCAGACGGCCTCTTGGAACGCGGGTATCTCTTGGGCGGCAACCTTCATAACTTCAGCATAGCAACGCGTTGAGGTTTCAATACTACCTCGACTCGCGGCTTTGTCGCGAGTCGACCCATCTCAGTCGCGTCTCGCATTTTCGGAGCCTTGGCTTCGAAAATGTATATGAGTGGTGGACCGTGTCGGGATCGAACCGACGACCTCCTGCTTGCAAAGCAGGCGCTCTGCCAGCTGAGCTAACGGCCCGCAGGGATAGTATACCGACTTAACCCTTGAACCCGCCGAACAGCGAACCGAACGGTCCCAGGAACAGGTTGTCCAGTAGGCCGGTGATCCAGAGCATCGAGATGATGATCAGCACCACGCCGATCAGCTTGTAGAACGAGATACTGCCGCCGGCACCCAGGTGCCGTTCCGCCCAGGAGTTCCGGCCGAAGAAGCCGATCACGCCGTCCGTCTTGAGGATCATCAGGAAGCCGGCCCCGACGAGGATGAGTGCGATGACGATATCCATCCGGTCCATTCTCGCATAAATCCCCACGTTACATAAAAAGAAAAGACCTGTGGTAGCGCGGGGTGCTGTATGCACTGACCAAGGTCGATTCTATGATTCCTTCCCGACTCGGGAGCGAAGCGCTGTCTTGATCCGGAGATCACTACATCGCTTGCTCCACGAGCCGTTAAGGCGGCGGCCCAGGGGGCCGATCTTTAAGTTTTACGTACCCGCCACCAGGCTCCTACGTGTCGGCACAAGGCCAGTCCGTATTTCCTGATTAAGGTTACGCTATCCGTTCCCAATCCACGCTTTTCACGTGTCCACAGGTACTGTCTCTCGACAACCCTGTCCACAAGGGGGTACTAAGCTCAGAGGTCCCTCCCGAACGGTTTACCATCCCGTTCAGTGACTAACAAGAGCCTCCAATTCCCGGTCCTAACTTATTCGGAATGCCACACTCACCTGAGGTTTGGACCCCCAGGGTATCGTGCGGCTAAGTCCAGACGCTACTGCTCACCAGATACACCTCGTCCGTGGAGCAAGCTCCCCGTACGTTGTGATCCATTGTCCAGCATGTCTGTTCCAGTGATGTCCTCGGTCGTATAGTACGCAAGCGCCCTAAGCGACCGTTTCTTCCACTTGTATCAACCGGAGAACGAAGTCTAGCAAACTACTCCGTGGCATCGACCGTCGATCCGACGGAGCAGCCTGCTAGATCGTTAAAAGGTGCTCGCTTGGTACGTCCCGAGAGAGGTGCCGTATCAAGCGGTAACCTCGACTCTACGTGGCCGGGCGGGGCCAGTCAACGAGTCCACATGTGGAAAAGTGGCTCGATGGTTACGGGCTTATCTGTGCTTGCCTGTCGGGTTATCCACCGCTGCTTGGTGGGCGATCCAGGATTTGAACCTGGGACCTCAGCATTATCAGTGCTGCGCTCTAACCAACTGAGCTAATCGCCCGATGCGTAACAAGATATATTCTACGTGTTTCTGACGGACGTGACGATGGCCCGGGGCGAGTGAGGAAGATACTTCTCCTGCAAACTCGGTCCCGGGCCATATGCGTCGAAGCGTCAACAGAGATGAACGGCTGCACGCACTCCTCTGCCGAAATCGCCAGCCGTTTGCTGACCTGCGGACAGTTTGTTTCTGACCACGAGGTAGACCGGGCTCCACGTTGACAGATACTCGGACTGAGCCCGACAGAGCGTACACGATCGACGGCCTTGTATGGTCGCGTATACGGTGATCGGAGTCCTACTGGGCACCACCCTAGTAATCTATTTCCTCGGCTACCCGTACAGGCGGGCACCGGTAGAGGTGGTGGATCTGCCGAACGATTTTGAAAGGTTTGTCCGGCGGCGTCGCCTTGCTTACCGCCCTTGCGTCGGCTTGACGTGGCAATGCTTTCTGTCACGCAGCGCGGGAGGGGCCGCCGGACCCCATGAAGCGCACTCTCATACGCAAAGACAATGTAGCACAGGCGGTATTCGCCATGGCAACGTGAACGGCCCGGCTGGAACTTGAAAGTGATTCTCAAGGTCCGGCGCCGGGCCGCTGAAGTTGAGGGCAGGTACTCGCTGGTGCGAGGCTTTCCCTGCCGATTAATCGCATGTCCTCGCCCTTCGCTTTTACCCCTAAAAGCCACGGAGAGATTGCGATCTGCGAAGGAGTCCTCCGCCGTCCGTTTAGCACCACGTAAGACGGTCGGTACGACACCCTTCGATGTTTGAGCCCGACGTACAGTTCGACATGCATGACAGCCGTCCCCTGGCGACTCCATGCGTACGACGGGCGGTGGTCCCAGGCTCTAGGGGATATCGCTTAAACCCGAGCCGGAGTACATGTTGGGACCAACGTGTTAAGAAGCTTTGACCCGACGACCGATTCAACCTTATGACGGAGGAGAGCCGGCCGTCGGGTAGGGATCGTGTGGAAACGAGAACCTTGCCCAGTTACTCGTCCACTCAACAGTACCAAAAGAACCCCGTCCAATACAGGGCCTATCCGCTCCCTCACAACAGGAGACATGCCTGGCTCGGCCACAATTCCGAAGGGCCGTGGTACGTCGCGACTGACGTCGCGACGATAGATCTGGGATGGCCGTCGTCCCGAAGGACTCCGGCAGTGTTCCCTAGAAAGGAGGTGATCCATCCGCAGCTTCCGCTACGGATACCTTGTTACGACTTAGTCCCGGTTACCGAGCCTACCGTGGTGCCTCGCCTCCAAAAGGTTGGCTAAAGGCGCTTCGGGTATTCCCGACTTCCTTGACTTGACGGGCGGTGTGTACAAGACCCGAGAACGTATTCACCGCAGCGTGGCTGATCTGCGATTACTAGCGATTCCGGCTTCATGGAGGCGAGTTGCAGCCTCCAATCCGAACTGGGACCGGCTTTGGTGGGATTAGCTCCAGCTCGCGCTTTCGCATCCCATTGTGCCGGCCATTGTAGCGCGTGTGTCGCCCAGGGCATAAGGGCCATGCTGACCTGACGTCATCCTCACCTTCCTCCTGGTTAACCCAGGCAGTCTCGTCTGAGAAATACAACAGACGACGAGGGTTGCGCTCGTTGCGGGACTTAACCCAACATCTCACGACACGAGCTGACGACGGCCATGCAGCGCCTGTCACCGGTCCAGCAAACTGACTCTCTGGTTTCCCAGAGATACGACCGGGATGTCAAGCCCTGGTAAGGTTCTCCGCTTATCGTCGAATTAAACCACACGCTCCACCGCTTGTGCGGGTCCCCGTCAATTCCTTTGAGTTTTAAGCTTGCGCTCGTACTCCCCAGGCGGGGTGCTTAACGCGTTAGCTTCGATACCCGGAGGATCTATGCTCCAGATACCTAGCACCCATCGTTTACGGCGTGGACTACCGGGGTATCTAATCCCGTTCGCTACCCACGCTTTCGTCCCTGAGCGTCAGTAATGGCCCAGCAAGGCGCCTTCGCCACTGGTGTTCTTCCCGATATCAACGGATTTTACCCCTACACCGGGAATTCCCCTTGCCTCTGCCACACTCGATTCCGATAGTTTTTTCAACAGTTCTCCCGTTGGGCGGAAGGATTTCACTGAAAACTTATCGAAACGCCTACGGACGCTTTACGCCCAGTAAATCCGGATAACGCTTGGACTCCATGTATTACCGCGGCTGCTGGCACATGGTTAGCCAGTCCTTATTCATTCGGTACCGTCAATGTTCGTCCCGAATAAAAGGAGTTTACGATCCGAAGACCTTCTTCCCCCACGCGGCGTCGCTGCATCAGGGTTTCCCCCATTGTGCAAGATTCCTCACTGCTGCCTCCCGTAGGAGTCTGGGCCGTGTCTCAGTCCCAGTCTGGGTGATCATCCTCTCAGACCACCTACCGATCGTTGCCTTGGTGAGCCGTTACCTCACCAACAAGCTAATCGGGCGCAGGCCCCTCTCAGACCGCAAAAGCTTTACTCCGAAGAGAACTATCGGGTATTAGTCCCCGTTTCCAGGGGGTATCCCCGAGTCTGAGGCAGGTACCAACGTGATACTCAGCCGTCCGCTATGTAATCATTCAACTTGCATGTGTTAGGCGCGCCGCCAGCGTTAATCCTGAGCCAGGATCAAACTCTCTGAAATACCTTCCGGCTCCTGGCGGAACCGGTCGGTCGATTGAAATTGTTAGAGCTCCGTCACCGAAGTGACGGATGGCATGTCTACCTGTTGTGAAAGAACGGCTTTCGAACCGGGTCGCCTGGTGGTCGATCAAGTAAACATTTGATCGCCGGCGAAACAAAAACGGCTCCCGACGGAACCGCACAGACCAACAAAGTGGAATCTTTCGTTAGAGCTGTGATAGTTCGAGTCCTGCTGGAAACACCTCCGGCGGTTACGTCGTTAGATTCATTCTACGCAGATATATTGCGTGAGACAACGGTCTAGGGACCATAGAAAAACAACAAGTAGACTACGAAAGCGACGCTCACTGCCGCCAGCGTCGCCTTGAGATACGCATCGGGGATTCGTTTCGCCACTCTCGTTGCGTACTTGGAGCCTACGAAGGTCCCGGCCACCAGGGTCAGTGCGTATGGCCAAATTACCAGTCCGGCCAAGGTGGTTACTACCAAACGGATGACTCTCGATGGCACGGTTGCAGCGGCCTTGATTCCCTGGCTTTGAATGAAGCTGAGGCCCAGGATCGACATTATCGCGAACTTCGAAAAGGCGCCCTCGCCCCCGGGCCCGATGGCTCCGTATGTTCCGGCCATGAACATGAAGAGAAACAGGAAAGCATGTTGCGAATGTCCGATGGTCTTCGGTTTTTCGTTTCGATTCGAATGATACGCGTGGGCCAAGATCACGAGCACCGCGACCACCATGATGTACTTGAGAATTTCCGTCGATAGGCTGAGTAGCAGCCAGACGCCCAGGATTCCACCGAGAGTGTACGGAATCGCTATGCGCAGGGTAAGCCCTTTGTTGGACGTTATCTGCTCACGAGTTTCCGAAATGACCCCCGCTTCTGTTCCCAGGCCCCCGACCGAGCTCGAAGCGAGGGCCGACTTGATTGGGACTCCTATGAATACCAGGGCCGCTTGGATCGGGATTCCACCGCCACCGATGATGCACCCATACGACTCCCCGATCATGCCAGCCATGAATACGACTGGTATGTGCCACCACTCGAAATAGGATGGGAAAAGATCGTGTAGCATCGGATCCTACCAGTGCAGTAGTGCCCAGAGGCCCCATGCAAGCAGGGCGCCGTAGATTCCACCGACGATCACCTCGCGAATCCGGTGGCCGCGCCAGACGACGACCGGCGGCAGCTTGGCCCGTCGCGAGAGCTCGTTGATCCGCACCGCCTGCGTGCCGACGGCCCAGCGGACGCGGAACGCGTCATGCGCTACGATCGCGCTGACGACCGCTCCCAAGGCGAACAGCGGGCTGTCAAAGCCCTCGGAGAGGCCGATCGCCATGGTGCAGCCGACGATCACCGCCGTGTGCACGGACGGCATGCCGCCCGGATCGAACAGCTTCCGTCCGCGGTCGTTCACCAGTCCAATCAGGTACTTGGAAAGTTCCGCGCTCAGCCAGACCAGTCCCGCCACCAGTAGGACCGGGTTGATCTCCGGGAAATCCATATCAGGCCGTCGCTACGGTCGCTACGCGGTCACCGTTCCCGAGCCGCATGATCCGTACCCCTTGCGTGGCCCGGGACAGCCGCGGTACGTCCTTCACCGAGATTCGGATCACCTGCCCGCTGGCCGCGGCGATCAGGATGTTCTCGTTATCCGGCATGATCGCCCGGGCGCTGACCAGCGGTCCCGTCTTCTTGGTAACGTTGGCGGTCTTCACGCCGCCGCCGCGCCGCTTGTGGCGCGGATAGTCGGTGATCGCGGTCCGCTTGCCGAGTCCCTGCTCGCTGACCGTCAGCAGGTCCACGTCCTTGCGAACGACCTCCACGCCGACGATCTGGTCGTCCTTCTTGACGCGCATGCCGCCGACGCCGCGACTGGCGCGGCCCATCGGGCGGACTTCCTTCTCCGCGAACCGGATCGCCTTGCCGCGCGCCGTCACCATCAGGACGTCGTCCTTGCCGTCGGTCACGTGTACCCAGCGCAACTCGTCACCCTTGCCGAGGTTGATCGCGATCAACCCGCTGGCCCGGACCTTCTCAAAGTCGGAAAGCGCCGTCTTCTTCACGAAACCGGCCTGGGTGGCCATGAACAGGTACCACTCTCCCTTGGCGGCGAAGTCGTCGATCGACACCAGGGCGGTCACGCGTTCCTCCGGTCCGAGCTGGATCACGTTGACGATCGCCGTGCCGCGGGCCTGACGGGACGCCACCGGGACCTGATGCGCCTTGATCGCGAAGACGCGGCCCTGGTTGGTGAAGAATAGGACATTGGCGTGGGTGGTGGTTCCGACCAGGTGTTCGGCCATGTCGGTCTCCTTGGTCGCGCCGCCGGTCACGCCCTTGCCGCCGCGGCCTTGCGCCCGATAGGTGCTGGCCGGCATCCGCTTGATGTAGTTCTCCTTGGATAAGGTGATGAAGACGTCTTCCTTTGGGATCAGGTCCATATCCCCGAACTTGCCCAGCGGCTCGGGCTTCACTTCCGTCCGCCGCTCATCCGCGTAGGTCTCGGTCAGTGCCATGAGCTCGTCCTTCACGACCTGCTTGATCTTCTCCTGGGACTTCAACAACGCCGTCAGTTCCTTAATCAGCTTCTGGAGCTGCTTGTACTCGTCCTCGACCTGCTTGCGTTCCAGTGCCGCCAGCGCTTGGAGACGCATCTCCAGGATCGCCTTGGCCTGCGCTTCGCTCAGTTTGAACTTCTTTTTGAGGTTGGTGGCCGCGACGTTCTTGTCCTGCGACGCGCGGATCGTCTTGATCACGGCGTCGATCTTGTCGAGCGCGGTAAGCAGCCCCTCCAGGATGTGGGCACGGTCCTTGGCCTGGGCCAGTTCGAACGTCGTCCGGCGCCGGACCACCGTCTCGCGATGCGTCAGGTAGTGCTGGAGGACGTCCTTCACGTTCATCACGCGCGGCTCCAGTTCCGGCGTCAGCGCCAGCAGGTTCAGGTGGAACGTCTTCTGGAGGTCGGTGTGCTGGTAGAGCTGGTTGAGGACCTTGTTCGGATACGCGTCCCGCTTGAGGTCGACCACCACCCGGACGCCGTTACGGTCGGACTCGTCGCGGAGGTCGGAGATGCCGAGGAGCTTCTTGGCGCGGACCAGGTCCGCGATCTTCTCGATCAAGGCCGCCTTGTTGGTCTGGTACGTCATCTCCGTCACCACGATCCGGTGCGCGCCGCCCTTGCGCTCCTCGATCTCGGCCCGGGCCCGCATATCGATCCGTCCGCGGCCGGAGGCATAGGCTTCGCGCATCTGGTCCGCCCCGTAGATCACGCCGCCGGTCGGGAAGTCCGGCCCCTTGATGAATTCCATCAGGTCGCCGGGAGCCGCGTCCGGGTTGTCCATCAGGTGGACCGCCGCCGCGCTCACCTCGCCGAGGTTGTGCGGCGGGATGTTCGTGGCCATGCCGACGGCAATGCCGACGGTGCCGTTGACCAGCAGGTTGGGCAGCTTGGCCGGCAGGACGGTCGGTTCCCGGTGCGAGCCGTCGTAGTTGTCCTGCCAATCGACGGTGTCCTTCTGGAGATCTGCCAGCATTTCGTCCGAGATCTTCTCCATCTTGGCTTCGGTGTACCGCATGGCGGCAGCGCTGTCGCCGTCCATGGAGCCGAAGTTGCCCTGGCCGTCCACTAACGGGTACCGCATCGCGAAGTCCTGCGCCAGGCGGACCATCGAGTCATAGATCGCGACGTCGCCGTGCGGGTGGTACTTACCGATGACCTCACCGACGACGGTGGCCGACTTCCGGTACTTGGCGCTGCTGCGCAGTCCCAGGCTGCCCATCGCATAAAGGATCCGGCGATGCACCGGCTTGAGGCCGTCGCGGACGTCGGGCAGCGCCCGTGCCACGATGACGCTCATCGCGTAGTCGAGGTAGCTCTTTTGGAGCTCCCCTTCGATCGCCTGTGGTTTTACGTTTCCAATATCCGCCATTACCTACCTATTTTCTCACTTTTCATGCCTGAATGCCACTTGAGAATCATTAATAAAAGCCTTAACCAAGGTTCTTTGATACCTTAACCGGATTACTGGGACCGGAAGTCCTCAGTGAGCGTAAACACCTGGTCCGCCTTGCCGTCGCCTGTGGCGTCATCGGCATCGCCGGTCTGCTCGAGGATGCACGTCAGCGTGAACCCGCTAGCGGTCCGGCGGTAGCGATAATTGTACTTCGGCGACGAAGGGTCGGACGGTACCCGGTCCAGGTATTCCGGCGTAAGGTCGTTCAGTCCCGCCGGAAACGCGTTACTGTTCTGTTGGTACTGGACCAACGCCTCCGCGATCTCCGCAAGGTCCTGTTTCCGCTGACCGTCCCGGCCGGTCGCGGTGGCCAGATCGTTCTGGGGAGCCGGCGTGACGGTCGCGGCGGGAGCCGGCGTCGACTCGGCCACGGCGGCAGCGCCCTGCTGTAGCTCCGCGACGTTCGCCTTGAGGTTGTTCACGTCGCCCTTGAGCCCGGCGACACTGATGAACAAGTACAGGATCACCAGGAGCAGTACCCCGTAGATGATCAACCAACCCCTTCCTGTCATCGCGCTCCCATGTCAGATATCGAGGTTCGCCACGGACTTGGCATGCGTCTGGATGAACTTCTTCCGCGGCTCAACGTCGGACCCCATCAGCGTATCAAAGAGTTCGTCCGCTTTCTCGGCATCGTCCACGTTCACCTGATAGAGGATCCGGTTCGCCGGATCCATGGTGGTCTCCCAGAGTTGACTGGGGTTGAGCTCGCCGAGGCCCTTGTAGCGCTGGACCGTCACGCCACCGATGTCCTTCTGGGCAGACGTGGTGGCCTTGCCTTCCCCGCTGGCCAGTTCCTCGCTGAGCGCCTTCACGGACGTCTTCTTCTCCAGGAACTTCTGGATCAGCTTGTCGCGCTCCGCTTCGGTATGCGCGTACCCACTCTGCTTGCCGGAACTCACCCTGTAGAGCGGCGATTCGGCGATGTACAGGTAGCCGTTCCGGATCACGTCCGGCATGTGACGGAAGAAGAACGTCAGCAAGAGCGTCCGGATGTGCGCGCCGTCGACGTCGGCGTCGGTCATGATGATCACCCGGTGGTAGCGAATCTTTTCCAAGTCGAACTCCTCGCCGATACCCGCGCCGAGCGCGATGATCAACGACTTCACCGAGTCCGAGCCGAGCATCCGGTCCAGGCGGGCCCGCTCGACGTTGAGGATCTTGCCCCGCAGCGGCAGGATCGCCTGGAACTCGCGGTCGCGGCCCTGCTTGGCGCTGCCGCCGGCAGAGTCGCCCTCTACGATATACAGCTCGGACTGCGAGGCATCCTTGGAGGCGCAGTCGGCCAGCTTGCCGGGCAGCGTCATGCCTTCGAGCGCGCCCTTGCGGAGCACGGTATCGCGGGCGGCCTTGGCGGCCATGCGGGCCTTGGCGGCCAGGTACGCTTTCTCGATGACCTTCTTGCCGTCCGCCGGGTTCTCCTCCAGGTACGTAGCCAGGCCCTCGCCGACCACCTGCTCCACGACACTGCGCATCTCGGGGTTGTTCAGCTTGGCCTTGGTCTGGCCCTCGAACTGCGGGTCCGGTAGCCGGACCGACAGCACGATGGTCAGGCCTTCGCGGACGTCCTCGCCGGCCAGTGAGCCGTCCTTGTCCTTCTTCACGAAGCCCTGCTTGCGCGCGTAGTCGTTGATCACCCGGGTCAGCGCCCGGTTGAGCCCCGTCAGATGGGTGCCGCCCTCGATCGTGTTGATGTTATTGGCAAAGCTGAAGGTATGCTCGGCATAGGTGTCGGTGTACTGGAGCGCGACCTCGACCTCGGCGTCCCCGCTCTGCCCGGCGATGTAGATCACGTTCGAAATCGCGTCACGCTGTTTGTTCAGATGCTGCGCGTAGCTGCGGATGCCGGACTCGAAGTGGAACCGGTACTGCCAGGGCTGGCCGTCCCCCGCGTCCTTCATGTTCCGCTCGTCGGTCAGCGTGACCGTCACGCCCTTGGTGAGGTAGGCCTGCTGACGGAGCCGGTCGAGGATCGTCTTGCGGTCCCAGCGGATCTCCTCGAAGATCGTCTCGTCCGGCCAGAACCGGTGGGTGGTGCCGGTCCGCTTGACCGCCTTGCCCTTCTTCACCGCACCCTTGGCCTTGCCACGGGCGTACTCCTGCGTGTGCAGGTGCCCGTCGATACTGCTGGCGACTTCCGTCTGCAGCTTCGTGGACAGCGCGTTCAGGACGGAGATACCGACGCCATGGAGGCCGCCGGAAACCTTGTAGGCGCCATCCTCGCCGCCGAACTTACCGCCGGCGTGCAACGTGGTCATGACCGTCTCCAGCGCGGACTTCTTCGAGACCGGATGCTTGTCGATCGGGATGCCGCGGCCGTCGTCCGAGATGGTCACGGAGTTGTCCGGGTGCAGGACCACGTCGATGGTCGCGCAGTGGCCGGCCATGGCCTCGTCGATCGCGTTGTCGACCGCTTCCCAAATCAAGTGATGCAGCCCGGGAATACCCGTGCCGCCGATGTACATGCCTGGGCGCTTGCGGACCGGCTCCAGGCCTTGGAGGACCTGGATCGATTGGGCGGTGTACCCTTTCTTAGCAGGGGCCTTCTTGGGCTTCGCAGCGACCTTAACCGCCTGCTTCTGGGGAGAAGTAGTCTGCTTGGGAGTCTTTTTGGTCTTCGGTTTTGCCATGAAAATGCGGTCGCTTAGGAAATTTCAGCTACTTCAATTATACCGCGGTCGAGCTTCCCGAACCACCGGAATCCGAACTAAAAAGTACCTGAACGAAGGCTTTATCGAACTTCCCAACCGTGGGACTTGATGGCCGTCTCGACGTTCGCCATCAAGCGGTTCACCTCGGCGTCGGTCAGGGTGCGGCCGTCCGTGCGGAACTCGAGCGGCATCATGATGCTGCGCCGTCCCTGGTGCCGGAACAGCTCCGGCGTGCCGATCGAGCGCAGGTGCGGCTTGCCGTTCTGGCGGACGATGCGCTCCAGTTCGGCGTACGACGAACGCTCCGGCAGGTAGACCGAAAGGTCCCGGCGGACGGCGGGGTGGGTCGGCGGCATGGCCACGGCGCGCCTGCCCGGCAGGACGGTCTGCAAACGGTCAAGGTTCAACGAAAGCATGGAGATGCTGTCGGCCTTGAACCGGTCCGGGTAGCGGAAGTCCGCGACCCAGCCGACCTTCGCCTTCCCGACCTTGATCTGGAAGTGCCTGCCCGGCATGAACTTGCCCATCTCGACGGCCTTGTACTGGATCCGGTCCTCGGGGACGCCGAGCCGTTCCGACACCAACGTCCAGATGCCCCGGACCGCCTCGAACGTGTCCGCCTTGCGCTTGGTCCCGATCGTCGCCAGGAGTTTCCGTTGTTCGTGCGGGGCTTGACCGGCGGGTGCGGCTTCGAATACCCTTCCGACCTCGAAGAACCCGATCCGATCCCGCCAGCGCAGGTTCGCCTGGACGGCCTCCAGGTGTCGCGGACCCATGCTGCCGCGCAGATACCGGAAGTCCTCGGAGAGTGGGTTCGCGATCTCTGGCAGTTTATGCGGGAACCCGCTGCGTTCAAGCAGCTTCGGCCCGACCAGTGAATGCGTCAGGACTTCCGTGAGTCCTGCAGCTACCAGCAGGTCGCGCAGACGGTCGGCCAGGACGAGTTCGGCCGGCTTGGTGGAAGCGCTGCTGCCTCCGGGCAAGGTCTCCGGCACCTTCTCGTACCCGTATTGCCGGGTCAGTTCCTCGTACAGGTCCTCCGGCAGACGGACGTCGGTCCGCCAGTACGGGACGGTCACGGTCCACTTCGCGCCGGAGCCTGAGACCCCGAAGCCAAGTCGGGCAAGGATGCGCTTCTTATCCCCGGGCGGGATCGCCATGCCCAGGAAGGCGTCCGCCCGAGCGGGTTCCAGTACGATCCTCGACGGCTTGGCGGCGCGCTTCCGGACGTCCGCGAGTTGCACGAGCTGCCCGCCGCAGATCTCCCGGATCAGGTCGATCGCCCTGCGGACGGCCGGTCCGACGTACTCCGCGGAGATGCCTTTCTCGAAGCGGGCCGAGGCGTCCGTGCGAAGCCCCAGCGCCCGGGACGTCCGCCGGATCCGAGCCGCGTCGAAGTTGGCGCACTCGAGCAGTACTTCCGTGGTGCCGTCGCCGACCTCGCAATTCCGACCGCCCATGATACCGGCGAAACCGAGCGCCTTCTCCGAGTCGGCGATCAGGAGCGATCCCTTCGGCGCCTTCCGCTCCTCGCCATCGAGCGTGACGACCGGCTCGCCGGATCGCGCCTCCCGGACGCGTATGTCCCGTCCGGTGATCCGTTCGGCGTCCATCGCGTGGAGCGGCTGGCCGTATTCGAGCATCACGAAGTTGGTGACGTCCACGATCGCGTTAATTGGCCGTAGGCCGACGGTGGTGAGCCGACGCTTCAGCCAGGCGGGACTCTGCTTGTTGGCCACGCCGCCGAGATACGCCAGGGCATACCGGTCACAGCCGGCGACCGGCAACTTCGTGCCGTACGGTCCCGGCTTCTTGCGGTCCGGGGTCTTGAGCTTCGGCTCGGTGAACGGGACGCCGAACGCGGCCGCGGCTTCCCGGGCGATACCCAGGTGACCCATGCAGTCCGGCCGGTTGGCGAGCACCTCCAGGTCGAACGTGTCGTGCCGCCGCCCGAGCGCCGCGGGCAACCGGGCGCTGACCTTGGCATCCGCCGGCAATACCCAGACCCCGGAATCGTCCTCGCCGGCGTCCAGTTCCCGGGCCGAGCACATCATGCCGTCGGAAGTGACGCCGCGGATGTCCCGACGTTCCACGCGCAGACCGCTCGGCAGTACGGTACCCGGCAGCACCACGGGCACCTTCTGGCCGACCTGCAGCGTCTGGTCACGGACCACGACCGTCCGGCGCTTGGTATCGCCGGTCGCGACCTTGGCGACGCGCAGCTCCGCGTTCGGATGGGGGGCGATTTCCGCGATCTCCCCGACTACGACCTCCTTGAGGTGGTCCACTGCCCGGATCTCGTCGACCTCGTTGAGGGTCATCGTGAGCCGTTCGGCGACGCCGTGGGCGCCGGCCTTCATCGGGGCGTAGTCCTTGAGCCAGTCGACGGATACTTGCATCAGAACTGCTCCAATAGCCGTACGTCAGGCGCGAAGAACTGTCGCACGTCGTCGATGCCGTACTTCAGCATGGCGATCCGGTCTTGGCCCAGCGCGAACGCCAGCGACCGGTACTTGCGCGGGTCGATGCCGGCGTGGCGGAGTACCTGCGGGTGGAGCATGCCCGCACCGCCCAACTCCAACCATTGCCCGCCCCGGATATCCGGCTGCGAGAAATCGATCTCCGCGCTCGGCTCGGTGAACGGGAAGTAACTCGGCCGGAACCGGACCTTGGTATCCGGACCTAGCAACTCCTTCATCGCCTTGTCGAGCAGCCCCTTGAGGTCAGCGAAGCTGACCTGCTCATCGACGATGACCGCGTCCAACTGATGGAAGGCGGCGCTGTGCGTAGCATCCTCCGTCTCGTTCCGGAAGACGCGTCCCTGGGTGATCGCCCGGATCGGCGGCTCGGAGTCGGCGAGCAGCTTGGCGGTGACCGCCGTGGTCTGGGTCCGGGGCAGCAGCGTGAAGTTCCCCGCCTTGTCCTGCGACCCCGCCAGGTAGAAGGTGTCCTGCATGTCGCGCCCCGGATGGTCCGGGCCGAGGTTCAGCGCCTCGAAGTTGTGCCAATCGTCGACCACCTCGGGGCCGTCGACGATCGCGAATCCCAGGCCGGTGAACACCCGTTCGAGCTCCCGGATCACCAACGTCGACGGATGCAGGTGTCCGAGCCGGTACGCCGTCCCGGGCAGCGTCACGTCCACGGGCGCGGCCGGTCGAGCCGCCGACTCGTTCCGGGCCGCGTCGAAGAGCTGCTCCAGGCGCGCCTTGGCCGCGTTGCCGGCGATGCCGGCCTTGCGCCGGTCGGCCTCGGGCAGATCCTTGATATCCCGAATCAGCCCGGCGAGCTTGCCGTTCCGGCCCAGGTACTCCGTCGCCAGACGGGAACGCCGGTCCGGGGTCTCCGTCTTCCCCAGCGCCGCTTCCGCGGCGGCGACCAGCTTCTCAAATTCGTTGGGATCGCGCATTCGAACGTAAGTACAATTCCAGCAGCAGCGAGACCGCCGCCAACAGCAGTATATCCCACCAGGCGAGCAACCTGACCGATTGCAGCGCCAGGAGAGCGATCAGTAACGCGCCGCCGATGAAAGCCTGGCGGAACGATACCTGGAGGTACGCATGTCGTAGTTCGTTGTTGCCGAGCTGTCGCCGCAGTCCGAACCCGGCCAGCGTAATCGTGCTGACCAGTGCCACGTATAGGGAGATATAGAACGAGAGCAGAACGGTCTGGCCTCCCTCGTTCGGATTGTTATTGACGACCGTCAGCGCCCAGGCGACCCAACAGACGGCCGCCACGAAGCCGAGTCCCCAGACGATCGTCCGGATGCTCACCGGCGCCCTCCGGGCCGACGCCTGGACCGGGTCTTCTTGGACGGTTTCCGATCCGCCGCGACGGGCGCGGCTCCTTTCTGTGCGGTCATGAACTCGGCGAGGACCTGGCGCAGGTTGGTCGGGTCGATGCCCGGCGAGATCTTCCCCGCGATCGACAGGGAGAGGATGCCCCGCTCCTCGGAGACTACCAGTACCACGGCGTCGGACTGTTCCGTGATACCGGCGGCGGCCCGATGGCGGGCCCCCATGGTGTAACCATAGTCGCGCTCCGACAGCGGCAGCATCACCCCGGCGGCCGCGACGCGGTCCTCATCGATGATCACCGCGCCGTCATGTAGCGGCGAACGGTCGAAGAAGAGGTTCAGGAGCAGCGGCGTGGAGACCTCGGCGTCGAGCTTCACGCCAGACGTGACCAGGCCGGTCAGGCCGGTTCGCCGCTTGAGGACGATGATCGCCCCGGTCTTGTTGCGGGAGAGGATGCGCGCGGTCTCCACGACCTTGTCGAGCGTATCGTCGCTGCCCCGCTTCTGCCGGCGGAACCGGCCGTGCCGCATCTGGCCGAGCCGCTCCAGGGCGCGACGAAGTTCCGGCTGGAACAGCACCGGGATCGCCACGAACAACAGCGTCAGAAGGTTGGCGAACAGGAATGCCAACAGGTCCAGGCCAAGAACCTTCGCGGACAGGAAGAACAGGACGATGATCAGGATACCGTAGATGATCCCGAGCGCCCGCGTCTCGCGAAGTACCAGGTAAAGCCAATAGAGGATCGCCCCGACGATCAGGATATCGATCACGGCCGAAGGGCCGAGGTCGACCGTGGAGACGAACGATTCGAGTCGATTGCCCGCTTCTGAGGTTGCGGAACCGAATAATGCCATGCTCATGTGTGTTTCAGCCTAGCGTGACCACGGCACCATCGTAGCGCATGTCCCGCATCACCGCTTCGAGAACTGCGGGGCCTTGCGCGCCTTCTTGAGGCCGTACTTGCGGCGCTCCTTCACGCGGGCGTCGCGGGTCAGGAAGCCCTCCTTCTTCAGGGTCGTCCGGCTTTCCGGATCCGAGGCGACCAACGCCCGGGCGATGCCGAGCCGGACCGCATCCGCCTGGGCGGACAAACCTCCGCCTTTCACACGGGCACTGACGTCGAACTTGCCGGCCTGGCCGAGTTGGCGGAGCGGCTCGGTGGCCGTGTTGCGCCATGACTCCAGCGTGAAGTGCTCCGCGAACGGCTTGCCGTTGGCGGTGTGGTGGCCTTTGCCGGCACTCAGCCGCACCAACGCGACCGCGCACTTGCGGCGGCCGACGCCGGAGACGTAGGTCTTCTGCTCAGCCATGCGGCAACTCCTTCGGCTGCTGGGCGGCGTGGTCGTGTTCACCGCCGGCGTAGACGTGGAGATGGTTCCGCCAGACGCGCTTCAGCCGGTTGCCGGGCAGCATCCCGAGTACCGCGTGTTCCATGGGCATCCGCGGGTCGCGCTCAAGCTGTTCCGCGAGGGTCCGGGAACGCAGCGTGCCGGGCTGGCGGCCGTGACGGTAGTAACGCTTGTCCTCGAGCTTGTTGCCGGTCACCTTCACGGCCCCGGCGTTCAGGACGATCACGTGGGTGTCGGTCGGCACGTGGGCCGCGAACTGGGGCAGGTCTTTGCCGCGCAACGCCCCGGCGATCCGGGTCGCCAGGCGGCCGAGCACTTGGTCGGTCGCATCCACCACGAACCAGCGCGAGACCTGGTCGGCCGCGGACGGGACCGGTGTCTTGGCGGAACGGACCGTCATACGAGCTCCACCTTTACCGATTCGGCGCCGTCGCCGGGACGCGGTCCCAGCTTGGACAGCCGGACGTAGCCGCCGGCGCGATCCTGGTACTTGGGCCCGATCGTCTCAAGCAGCTTCTTGACCGCCGCCGGTTCCGGCAGTTCCCCGCTCAGAGCCCGGACCGTCGGGACGGACTTGCGCTTCGACTTAGTGATCAACGGCTCGACGTACCGACGCAGTTCGTTCGCCTTCCCTCGGCTCGTGACGACCGCCTCGTCGACGATCAGCGAGACCGCGAGGTTCCGCAGCAGGGCCCGCCGGTGCCCGGCGACCCTGCCCAGCGAACTGCCTTGCCGGCGATGCTTCACCGGTCTCCTTAGCCCTTGGCGTCCGGCTTAGCGGGACCCAGGCCGTGCGACGCCAGCTTGGCGCGCACTTCCTCGACCCCCTTCTCGCCGAAGCCCTTCAGGCCCGCGAGCTCCTCGTCGGACAGCTTGGCGACGTCTTCCAGTGTCTTGAGGTCGGCGCCCAGCAGCGCGTTCGCGGTGCGGGCCGAGAAGCCGGCGTCCTCGACGGACGGGATGCTCGGGGCCGGCGCCGCGGCGGCGGCTTCCGGCTTGGCGTCCGGATCGACGAACAGCTGGAACTGCGAGACCAGGATCTGGGCGGCGTCCTTGACCGCTTCCTCCGGACTGATCGTCTTGTCGGTGACGACGTTCAGGATCAGTCGGTCGAAGTTGGTCATCTGGCCGACCCGGGTGTTCTCCACCTGGAAGTTCACCCGCTTCACCGGGGTGAAGGTGGCGTCCAGCGCGATCGTGCCGACCGGCAGCTTCTGCTCCTCGCGCCGCTCGACCGGGAAGTAGCCGCGGCCTTTCTCGATGGTGACCTCGGCGTCCAGCGCCGACTTTTTGTCGGACAGCGTCGCGATCTGCTGGTCCTTGTTCACGACCTTCAGCCGATCGGTCTCCTCGATGTCCTTGGCGGTCACCTTGCCGGCGCTCTTCTTGGTCAGATTCACGGTGACCGGTTCGTCCCCGGACAACTGGAACCGGACCTGCTTGAGGTTCAGCAGGATCTCGATGACGTCCTCCTTGACCCCTGGGACCGTGGAGAACTCATGGTCGACTCCGGTGAACTTCACGGAGGTGATCGCCGCGCCGTTCAGGCTCGAAAGCAATACGCGACGCAGCGCCGAACCGACGGTGGTCCCGTAGCCGGGGTATAGCGGTTCGATGACGAAACTGCCCTCTTCGGCAGTCGCTTTCTTAGCGTCGATGGTGGGTAACGTGATTTCCTGCACGAGGCTCCTTTCTTATCTCAACAATCTTAAATTCTAACGAAAAATGACGGTTCCGGCCAGGTGTCCGCCGGATGGGCGACGCACCGGGCTATCTCGAGTAGAACTCGACGATCAGCTGTTCGTTCACCGCGGCGTCGATATCGGTCCGGGCGGGCTCGGTGACGACCTTGCCGGAAAGCTTGGCCGCGTCCAGCTTCAACCAGGCCGGCGTCCCCTTGCCCTTCAGCGCGTCCATGTCGGTCCGCTCCTTGTAGCCTTTGCCGAAGCGTTCGCCGAGTGAGACCTCTTCGCCCGGGGAGACCGCGTACGAGGGGGACTTCACGCGCTTGCCGTCCACCAGTACATGGCCGTGCGTGACCAGTTGCCGGGCCTCCGACCGGGTCTCGGTAAGCCCGAGCCGGAACACGACGTTGTCGAGCCGGAGCTCCAGGGCGCGCATCAGGTTCTCGCCGGTCACGCCGGTCTGACGATCGGCCTTGCGGTAGTAGTTTCGGAACTGCCGCTCCAGGAGTCCGTACGTGTATCGCGCCTTCTGCTTCTCGCGCAGCTGGGTGGCGTACTCGGAGAGCTTGCCCCCGCGGCGCAGCCCGTGCTGTCCCGGCGGGTAGTTGCGCCGCCCTACGGCGGTGCCGCTGCCATCCGGCGGCATCTGGCCGAGCCGACGCCAACGCTTGGCGGTGGGTCCCGTGTAACGCGCCATGCTAGACCCGCCTCGGCTTCTTGGCGCGCACGCCGTTATGCGGGATCGGGGTCAGGTCCTTGAGCTGGGTGACGTTCAGGCCGGATGCCTGGATCGCCCGGATCGCCGCGTCCCGGCCGCTGCCGACGCCACGTACGAACACGTTGACGCTGCGGAGTCCGGCCTGCTTGGCCCGCTCCGCCGCCTGTTGCGTGGCCGTGGTGGCCGCGAACGGCGTGGACTTCCGGGTGCCCTTGAAGCCGGCCGTGCCGGGGCTGCCCCAGGTGAGCACCTTGCCGGAGGCGTCGGTGAAGCTGACGATCGTGTTATTGAAGGTAGCCTGGATATACACCCGACCCTGCTCGGACGGCGCCTTGATCTTCTTCTTGCGCCCGCCGGTCTTGGTCGCGGCCGCCTTCGCTGATTGTTGCTTGTCGTCCGCCATGATC
The DNA here is from genome assembly GCA_025449535.1 of Candidatus Saccharimonadia bacterium. Lineage (GTDB taxonomy): Bacteria > Patescibacteriota > SICC01 > SICC01 > SICC01 > JALYJZ01. Next base: position 785,820 of record JANWJF010000001.1, on the reverse strand, counting down.
AGGTCTTAGCCGCCGCCTTACTCCGTCCGGAACCCACGGTGACGCGTTTGCCTCGCTTGGTACGGGCGTTCGTCTTGGTGCGCTGCCCACGCGCCGGAAGCTTGCGCTCGTGCCGGACGCCGCGATACGTGCCGGCGTCCTTGAGGCGCTTGATGTTCGCCGAGACCTCGCGACGCAGGTCTCCTTCGACGGACTGCTGCTCGACGAACTCCGTGAGCTGCTTGACCTCCGCCTCGGTGAGGTCCTTCGCCCGCTTGGCGCGGTCGATACCGGTCGCTACCACGGCCTTCAGACCGGTGTTGCGACCGATGCCGAGGATCGCCGTCAGGGCGATCTCGATGCGCTTGTCGTTCGGCAGGTTGACTCCGGCGATCCTAGCCATTTCCTTTGACTCCTTCCATAAAGCGAGACTTTCGGTCGAGGACCGCCATCCCGTCTTCAGGTCCGAGACCGAATGGTCGAGCGACAGCCATGGTCAACCCTGCCTCTGTTTATGTTTCGGAGTCACGCATATAACACGAACCACCCCGCGACGGCGGACGATCTTGCACTTGGCGCACATGGGTCTTACTGATGCTCGTACTTTCATAATCATTTATGCCTATAGGTGATCCGGCCCTTGGTCAGGTCATACGGCGTCATCTCGACGGTGACCTTGTCTCCCGGCAGGATCCGGATGTAATGGCGGCGCATCTTCCCGGAGATGTGGCCGAGGATCTCGTGACCTCCTTCGATCTCGATCCGGAACATTGCGTTCGGCAGGTTTTCCGTGACCGTACCGGTGACCTCGATGACCTCTTCCTTACCCATTTGAGAAACTCCGCGATAGTAACACTATCGCGACTCCGTATGTTGAGTCGCTTTAATTACTCTAGCACCGGCTTTTTCACCAGACAAGGTGCCTGGGTCGGCAGCGAAGTCGGTGACCGGGGTCAACCGGACGGGCTCTTCCTCGGTGATCAGCACGGTTTCCTCCGCATGGGCGGCCAGGCTACCGTCCTCGGTGGACAGCGTCCAGTGGTCCTCGGCCATCGCGAGATGCGGGGAGCCGGCGACCAGCATCGGTTCGATCGCGACCGTCTGGCCGGCGGAAAAGCGGCTTCCCTTACCCTTTTTCCCATAGTTCGGAATCGCGGGGTCCTCGTGCAATCCAGTGCCGATCCCGTGCCCGACGCAGTCCCGCACGACCGCGAAGCCCTCCTCCTTCGCGTAGGTCTCGACGGCCGCACCGAGGTCGCCGATGGTATGGCCGTCCCGGGCCTGGAATAACGCGATCGCGAGCGCCGTGTCCGCCGCCACTCGCAGGCGGTCCGCCTCGGGGGACGAGTCGCCGACCGCGACCGTCACGGCGGTGTCGACGTAGTAGCCGTCGACCTTCACCCCGATGTCGATGCTGGCCAGGTCGCCATCCTCGAGCTTCCGGTCGCCGGGGATGCCGTGCACGACCTGTTCGTTGATCGACAGGCAGATCGTGGCCGGGAATCCCCGGTAGCCCTTGAAGGCGGGGACGCCGCCGCGGTCACGAATCACCTGTTCCGCCAAACGGTCCAGCTCCGCGCCGGACACGCCGGGGCGGACCTTGTCGGCCACGGCCTGGAGCGCAGCGGTCGCGATCTCCCCCGCCTTGACCTGGGCTGCGGGCGCCTTACTTGTCATGGGGCAGCTTCGCCTTGATTTCCTTCATGACTGACTCAGGTGCCTGGTTGCCGTTCGCGGTGAGGACGTCGGCCCACTCCTTGACCGCATCCAGGACCGGGCGGGTCTGCTCCTGGTACAAGGCGTGACGGCGCTTGATTACCGGAGCGATGTCGTCGTGACGGCCTTCCATCTGGCGGCGCTTCAGGAGTCGCTTGGTCAGCTCACCACGCGGGACGTCGAGCTCGATGAAGACGGGCTTCGGTTGGAGCCGGTTGAAGCCGCGCAGCATGTAGTGCAGCTGTCCGGCCTGCTCCACGGTCCGCGGGTATCCGTCCAGGATGAAGCCGGTGTTCGGTGGGATGCCTCCGAGCTGAAGCTCGATGATCTCCGTGGCCAGGTCGTCGGGAATCAGGTGCCCCTGTCGGAGCGACTCCGAGATCCGCGAAGCGATCGGCGACTGCTCCTCGGCCATCTCGCGCAGCCGGTTGCCGATCTCGATGTGCACCAAGCCGAACTCCGAGGACAATAGCTTGGCCTGCGTGCCCTTGCCGGCGCCCTGGGCCCCGCAGATCACCAGATGCAGCAGCCGGTGGCTCATAGGTCCTGGTACCGGTCGTAACGCCGCATCAGGAGCTGGGCGTTGATCTGCTTCATCGTCTCGATGACTACTGATATGACGATCAGGATACTGGTGCCGCCGATGGTCAGGGTCTGGACGTCCTTGACCGCGAACTGGGTCAGATACGGCAGGATCGCCACCAGGCCGAGGAAGACGCCGCCGGCCAAGGTGATCCGGTTAAGGATATGGCGGAAGTAGTTCTCGGTCTCGGTGCCTGGACGGACGCCGGGGACGAACCCGCCTTGCTTCTGGATGTTCTCGGCGATGTTCTTGGGGTTGAACGTCACGGACGTATAGAAGTACGTAAAGCCGATCACCAGCAGGAAGTAGAGCACCCAGTACCATGGCTTGGTGGTCGCGAAGATGCTCCCCACGGTCCGAGCGGCTTCCGCGACCTGCGGGTTGGCCGAGTTCTTGAAGAACTCCGAGAAGAGGCCCGGCAGCAGTACCACCGAGATCGCGAAGATGATCGGGATCACGCCGGCCTGATTGACCTTGAGCGGGATGTGGGCGCGTTGCTCGGCGCCGGCCCGCAGGCCCGACTGCCGCCGGGCGTAGGTCACGGGGATATTCCGGGTACCTTCGGTGATGAACGTGATGGCCGCCACGGTGGCCAGGGCGATGGAACCGAGCAGGACGATCTGGAGCGTAGTCGTTCCGCCCAAGGAGGCCGAGAACGACTGCCCAAGCGCCGTCGGCAGTCCCGCCACGATGCCGGTGAAGATGATCAGCGAGATGCCGTTGCCGACGCCGTTCTCGGTAATCAGCTCGCCGAGCCACATCAGCAGCATGGTCCCGGCGGTCATCGTGATGATCACCAGGAGCCATTGCTCGATACCGAAGCCGCCGACGATCGGCGCGCCGCCGAGCGACTGGGACTGCAGCAGGTTCACCATCGCCACGGCCTGCAGGGCCGCCAAGGGGACAGTCAGGAGCCGGGTGTACTGGCTGATCTTCTTGCGACCGGCCTCGCCGCCCTCCTTCTGAAGCTGCTCCAGCTTGGGCAGCGAGTAGGTCAGGAGCTGAATGATGATCGCCGCGGTGATGTACGGGCCGAGTCCCATCATCGCGATCGAGAAGTTCGACAGCCCGCCGCCGGTGAAGAGGTTCACCAAGCCGAACACCTGGCTCTGCTCGAAGAAGTTCTTCACCTGGTCGAGGTCGACCTCGGGAATCGGCACGTGCGCCAAGACTCGGGTAAGCACCAGGACCACCGCCACGAAGAGCAAGCGGTTCCGGAGCTGCTTGTGCAGGAAGATCTGGCGCAGCTTATCGAGCATCGCCCGGCTTGCCGTTAGACGTCGCGGACCCGGCCTTCGCGGAGGGGTCCGGCTTGGCGATGATGGTGACGCTGCCGCCGGCCTTCTTGATCGCGGCCTCGGCGGACTTGGTCACGGCGTTAGCCTTCAGTGAGACCTTGGAGACGGTACCGGCGCCGAACACCTTAAGCGACCGGGCCGTCCGAGGGGCCAACTTGGCTTCCTTGAGCTTCGCCAGGTCGACTGTCCCGCTCAGGCCGGCCAGCCGGCTCACGGGGACCGCGGCCGTCTTCTGGCCATGGTTCTTGAATCCACGGAGCTTCGGGAGGCGCTGGGTCAGCGGCATCTGGCCGCCCTCGAACCGGGCCGGCAGCATGTGGTGGCCGGCACGTGACTTCTGTCCCTTGGTACCGCGGCCGGCGGTCTTGCCGTGCCCGGACGCGGTACCCCGGCCTACGCGCTTGCGCGGCGAGGTCGTCTTCGGCAGGGCGTGGAGCTTCATGAGGCAGCCTCCGCCGGCTCCGGCGCCTTCTCGTCGGCCTGCTTGTCATCCGTGTCGGCCGTAGCGACCGACTTCTCCTGCTTCACGAGCCGGGAGATGTCCGTGTCCGCGATCGTCTGCAGTCCCTTCAGGGCCGCCTTGGCGTTATTGATCCGGTTGTCCGAGCCGAGCGACTTGGAGAGGATGTTCGTGATGCCGGCCAGCTCGATCACCGGACGGATGGCGCCGCCGGCGATGATGCCGGTTCCCTGGCGGGCCGGTTTCAGCAGGACCTTGGCGCCGGCGAAGGTCGAGACGAGCTCGAAGGGAATCGTCTGGTCCAAGGTCGGCACCTCGACGAACTCCTTCTTGGCCTCGTCGACGGCCTTGCGGATGGCGCCTTGGACGTCGGCTGCCTTGGCGATGCCGAGACCGACCTTGCCCTTGCGGTCGCCGATCACGACAGTGGCCCGGAACCGGAACCGGCGGCCGCCCTTCTGGACGCGCGCGACGCGGTCGATCTGGACCACGCGTTCCTCGTACTCCGACTGCGGACGCGGCCCGCGTTGGTTCGGGAACGGCGAACGACGGGAATCCATGGCGCTCATATCTTTAATCCTCCCTTACGGGCTGCTTCGCAGATGGCTTTCACTACCCCATGGTACCGGTATCCGGCCCGATCGAAGACCGCTCCGGTGACCTTCTTGGCCTTGGCCTGCTTGGCCAGCTCCGTACCCAGGGTCTCGCCGGCGGCCACGTTCACGCCAGATTGCTTCTTATTACTGCCGACGGTAAGGAGCACCGTGCCGGCTGCGTCGTCCACGAGCTGCGCGGACAGGCTCTTGGTGCCGCGGAACACGACCAGACGGGGCCGGTCGGCGGTCCCGTGGACCTGGGCCCGGACGCGGCGGTGGCGGGCCTGGCGGGCGAGCGTCTTCATCAGCCCTCCGCTCCCTTCGCCGCCTTGCCGGCCTTGCGGCGGATCTGTTCGTCGGCGTACCGGATGCCTTTGCCCTTGTACGGCTCCGGCGGCCGGACGTCGCGCACTTCCGCGGCGAACTGGCCGAGTACTTGCGCGTCGGAACCCTTGAGGCCGATGACGTTCTTCTTCACCTCGGCCGTGATGCCCTGGGGAATGTCCAGTTCCACCGGGTGCGAGTAGCCCATGCTCAGTTGCAGCTTGTCTCCTTGCACGACGACGCGGTATCCCACGCCGCTGAACTCGAGCTTCTTCTCGAACGGCTCCGCGGCCCCGGCAACCACGCTGGCCACCAGGCTGCGCACCAATCCGGACGCCGCCTTGGCTTCCTTGGAGCCGTCGGCGGGTCGCACTGTCACGGCGCCGTCCTGTTCGGAGACCTTCACGAGGCTCGAGGGATAGTGCGCCTTCACCTCGGCGGCCTTTCCCTTGGCGATCAGCTGGTTGCCTTCGGTCTTCAGGGTGACCCCGTCGGCCAGCGGCACCGGCAGTCTGGCGATACGGCTCATCAGAACACCTCTGCCAGTACTTCGCCGCCGAGCTTCCGCTTGCGGGCCTCGTCGGCCGTCATCACGCCCTGGGGCGTGGAGACGACGGCGATCCCGAGTCCGTTGCGGACACGCGGTAACTCGCCGCTCTTCGCGTATACCCGCCGTCCCGGTTTTGAGATCCGCTTCAAACCGGTCAGCTGCCGCTCGCCGGCCAGGTCGAGCACGAGCTCGCGCTGGTCCTTGCCGACTTTGCAGAGATACCCTTCCTTGGCCAGCACGTCGGCGATCGCCAGCTTCAAGCCGGAGGTCGGTACGCGCACCTCTTCTTTCCGGAGCGCGGCGGCGTTCCGGATCCGGGTGAGCATGTCGGCGATGGGATCGGTCATGGTCATGCGGTCACCAACTCGCTTTCTTTACGCCCGGGATGTTCCCCTGGGAGCTTTGTTCACGGAAGCAGATCCGACAAAGGTTGAATGCCCGCAGGTACCCGCGGCGCCGGCCGCAGCGCGAACAGCGGCGGACCAGCCGGGAGCTGAACTTGGGCTTCTTGTTCGCCTTGTTGATGAGTGCCTTGCGTGCCATTACTTCTTCCCCTTACGTTGTTTCGGTTGTCCTTCGGCGAACGGAAATCCCAGACGTTTCAGCAAATCGAACGCCTTGAGGTCGTCGTCCGTCGTCGTGACCATGGTAATGCCTAGCGGATGCGCTTGCGAGACGTCCTCGAAGGAGATCTCGGGGAATACCGTGTGTTCCTTGATGCCGATGGTGAAGTTCCCGTTCCCGTCGAACCCGCGCGGCGAGACGCCTCGGAAGTCGCGGATACGCGGCATCGCGATGTGCACCAGCCGGTAGAAGAAGTCCTGCATGCGTCCTCCGCGCAACGTCACCGTGGCGCCGATCTCCTGCCCCTCGCGGAGCTTGAAGCCGGCGATGGACTTGCGGGCCGTGCGGATCGAGGCCTTCTGGCCGGTGATCGTCGCCAGGCTCGCCAGCACCATCTCCTTGTACGCCTTGTCGTCCTTGCGGCCGCCGGTGCCGACGTTCACCACGATCCGGTCCAGCTTCGGTACGGAGAACCGGTTCCGGTCCTTGGCCAGCTCTGCGCGGACTCCCTGGAACGACTCCTTGACGACGCTCATTTGGCGCCTCCGATGACCAGTTCCTTGCCGGACTTCTTGGCGATCCGGACCTTCCGGGCCTTGCCGGACGTACCCTTGGAGACCTGATAGCCGATCCGGGTCCGCTCGCCGGACTTCGGGTCCACTGCCATCACGTTGGAAGCGTGGATCGGCGCGGGGAACTCGACGATGCCGGCCTGCTTGGTGTCGCCGGTCGCCTTGACCGCCTTCTTCATCAGGTTGACGCCGCCGATCCGGATGCGGTCGCGTTCCGGCAACACTTCCTCGACCGTGCCTTTCTTGCCGCGGTCCTTGCCCGCGATCACGACCACCTGCATGCCTTTGCGCAGCTTCATCAGAGCACCTCCGGGGCCAATGAGACGATCCGGCTGTATCCGTGGTCGCGGAGTTCCCGGGCGACGGGCCCGAAGATCCGGGTGCCGCGCGGCTGCCCGTCGTCATTGACGATGACGGCCGCGTTCTCATCGAAGCGGATCGCGGAGCCGTCCTTGCGGCCGGATTCCTTGCGCTGCCGGACGACGACCGCCTTCACGACGTCCTTCTTCTTCACCGTGCCCTGCGGGGTCGCTTCCTTCACGGACGCCACGATCACGTCGCCAAGCCGCGCGTACCGTCGGCGCGAGCCGCCCAGCACCTTGATGCACTGGATCGCCTTGGCGCCGGTGTTATCCGCGACCGCCAGCCTGGTCTCAGCCTGGATCACTTCGCCTTCTCCTGGGCAGCGGTCGTGCCACCGTCGACCAGCGTCCAGCGCTTCTTGGCGGACTTCGGTCGCGATTCCTCGATCGTCACGGTGTCGCCGACCTTGGCGGCGTTGGACTCGTCGTGCGCGTGGAACTTATTGGTGACCGGATATGCCTTGCCGTAGATGCGGTGCCGGACGCGTCGTTCCACGGCGATCACGACCGTCTTGTCGGCCTTGTCGGACACCACGGTCCCGGTGATCCGCCGCTTCGTCGTCTTCGCGTCAGCCATTCGCCTCCTGTAGTTTCACGGCCCGTTCCTTGGTGAGCTCGCGGGCCAGGGTCCGGCGGGTCTGCCGGAGCTTGGCCGGTGAGTCCAACTGCTGCATCCGGTGGTCGCGCCGGAGCTTGCCGAGTTCCTGCCGGATCTCCGCGGCGCCCGCGGGCGAACGCTTCGAAGAAGCCGCCTTCTTCTGCTGTTTCGGGGCAGCCGTGGCTTGCGTGGTGGTCGGTTTCGCCTTGCGTACTTCCGCCATCAGTCCTCCAGCTCCCGTTGGATGATCTTCGTCCGGACCGATAGCTTGTGGGTGGCCAGGCGGAGCGCCTCCAGGGCGACGTCCTTCTCCACCCCGTCCATTTCGAACAGCACGTGGCCGGGCTTCACGACCGCCACGAACCCGACCGGGTTACCCTTGCCACTACCCATCGGGACCTCGGAGGCCTTCTGGGTGATCGGCTTGTCGGGAAAGATGCGGATCCAAATCTTGCCGCCCCGCTTCACGTAACGGGTCATCGCCCGACGGGCGGACTCGATCTGCGCCGCCGAGACCCAGTCGCGGCTGAGCGCCTTGATGCCGTACTTGCCGAACGCCAGCTTGTTGCCGTTCTGGGCGTCACCGGCCATGCTGCCGCGCATCGTCTTGCGGTGCTTCATCTTACGAGGGGCGAGCACTGCGGCCTCCTCTCAGTTCCTGCTGCGGCGACGGCGGCATGAACCGCGGACGTTGCTGCTGCTCTTCCTTGCCACCGTCCGCGTACTCGCCGACCTCTCCCTTGTAGATCCAGACCTTGATGCCGATCGCTCCGTAGGTGGTCCGGGCCAGGACGTAGCCGTAGTCGATGTCGGCGCGCAGGGTGTGCAGCGGGACCTTGCCCTTGTGGGCGACTTCCCGTCGAGCCATGTCGGCGCCGCCGAGACGGCCGCCGACGCTGATCTTCACGCCCTGGGCGCCGGCCTTCATCACGCGGTCGACGGACTGCCGGATCGCCCGGCGGAACGCGATCCGCTTCTCCAGCTGGCTGGCGATCGACTCGGCGACCACGCGGGCGGCCAGGTCGGGATGATGTACTTCCTCGATATTGATCGTGAGCTTGCCCTTGGTCCGTTTGCCGAGCTCCTTGCGGAGCGCCTCGATCCCCGCGCCGCCACGGCCGATGATCACGCCCGGCCGGGCCGCATGGATCGTCACGATGAGCTGGTTCTTGGAGCGCTCCAGGTGGACCGAGGCCACGCTGGCGCGGTCAAGCTTCCGTTCGAGATAGTCCCGCACGGCGATATCCTCGCCGAGGAGCTTCGCGAAGTCGCTGCCGCCGAACCACCGGGCGTTCCAGTCGGTGGCGACGCCAAGACGGAAGCTCTTGGGATTGACCTTCTGTCCCATCAGGCTCCCTTCCCTTTGTCGGCCTTGGCGTTCACGCCGGTCTGGCGGTCGGTCTTGCGGGGCGCACTCGGCTTGCGCTCGCTGGCACCGGTATCCTGCTTCGGAGATTGATCCTTCGGCTTGGCGGATTCAACGCCGGCCGCGGCCTTCGACTCCTGCTTGGGAGCCGTCTTGGCTGAGACCTTCTTGACCTGCTGCTTGGCGCGCTTCTTCGGCTTACCGGCTGCGGGCTTGGCACCGGCAGCGGGAATATCCTTCAGCGTGACGACCAGGTGCATCGACGGACGCTTGATCGGGTTGGCGCGTCCCTTGGCCGCCGGACGGTACCGTCGGTAGGACGGACCCTGGTCGGCGGTCAGCGCGTCGATCACCAGCGAGGACTTGTCGAGCGAATAGTTATGCTCCGCGTTCGCGACGGCGGAGGCGATCAGCTTGGCGACCGGCCGGGCAGCCGCATGTGGCTGGAGCCGGAGGCGGTGCAGCGCGTCCTCGGCCCGGGCGCCGCGCAACGGCTCCAGCAGCAGGCGCGCCTTGGTGGCGCTGCCCCGTTGGAACCGGGCCTTGGCCGTGACTTGCATCAGCTATCCTCCTTCTTGGCCGGCGCGGCATCGTCGCCGGCGGACTTGGCGGCCGGAGCAGCACTCGGTGCCGCGGAGGCCGCGGCCTGCTGGCTCTGTTCGGTGGCCATCCTGCCGCCGTGGCCACGGAACTTCCGGGTCGGCGAGAACTCGCCGAGCTTGTGACCGACCATGTTCTCGTTCACGAACACGGGGACGTGCTCCCTGCCGTTATGCACGGCGATCGTCTTGCCGACGAACTCCGGTGCCACCGTCGAGGCGCGCGCCCACGTCTTGATGACGCCCTTGCCGCCATCGCCGGCAGCCTGCACCTTGCGGAGCAGTTTTGCGTCTACGTACGGACCTTTCTTGAGTGATCGTGACATGTGCGTGATTTGCGCCGCTCACAGCGGCAATTTGACACCGGAAGTCCGTGCCGCCCGTCGGCCACGGCTTTTCTAGTATCACTTTCCCTAGTTTACACGTAATCCAGGCGTGAAAACAACGCTCCGGACCCAGCTGCTACAATGATGCGTCATGACCCCTGAGGAACCCATCCCGGACGACGCCCGGACGGACGCGGAAACCGAAGCCAAGGCCGCGGCCGAGCAGGAGCAGCGGAAAAGCCTGCACGGCCAGGGTTCGCTATTGGTAACCGACATCGACCCCGACCAGGGCGGGTTGGACATGATCGTCTACAGGAAACGCCGCTATCCGTTCCGTGGTGACGGAGTCATCGAGATAGGTCGTACCCGGAGCCAGGCTTCCGAAGACGATCGGGTATCGATCGCCGTCCTCGACGCCGGAGGACGACAAAGCGGCAGGTTGGCGGTCTTCAAGCACCCGGAAGGCATACTCGACGCGGAGGTCGACGGACTGACCCTTGAGGAGCTGGTCGAGCTGGAGAAGGCCATGCGGACGCTCCGGCCCAAAGACGTCCTGCCTGAGGGCGGGTAATCAACGACCGAGGCGTACCGTGAACCGGTCCTGCGCGACTCCGTAGACCTGGCGTTGTGACGGACTCAGCTGCGCGTCGACCTGCCCGATCAGTAGTTGATGCAACCGTGCCACGAGTTCGTCGACGTCTTCAGGCGCCAGGTCGCAGGAGCCGAGCTCGGGATGCCCCTCGATCAGGACACGGACAGCGTCGAGTTCCGAGCGAAGTTCGTCCATGCTCCCGTACCGGTGCGTCGAGGAAATCCCGACGTGCTCCCGGCATTCCTGAAGCCGGAGGCCGCAATCGACGCTCCCGTCCGCAGATGTCACCCGGACGTCGGGTTGCCTGAATAGTCCACGCATAACGTCTTATCCTACGTAATGCTTGTTTTTACTTCAACCGTGCTATTTCTCGCGAACGATTCGCTTGGCCCGTCGGGCGGCGCGACTCTTCTTGCGGGTCTTCCGGCCGAGCGTGTACAGGCCGGACGGCGTCTTCGGACCCTTCAGTCCGATCGGCTGCTGGCCTTCGCCACCGCCATGCGGGTGGTCGACCGGGTTCATCGCCTTGCCGCGGACCTTGGGACGGAATCCCATGTGCCGCTTGCGGCCGGCCTTGCCGATCCGGACGTTCTCGTGCTCGCGGTTGCTGGCCTGGCCCACGGTGGCCAACGCCTCGCCGTCGATCCGGCGCACCTCGCCGGAGGGCAGCTTCACCAGCGTGTCGCCCTTCTCCTGGCCGGTCACGGTCGCGGCGCTGCCGGCGGCCCGGACGAACGTCGATTCCCCGCCCGGCCGCTGCTGCAGGTTGAAGACCGCCGTGCCGGCCGGGATGCGCCGGAGCGGCATCCGGTTGCCGACCTTGAACGCGGCCTTCGGGCCGGTCTCGACCTTCTGGCCCTGCTTCATCTTCTGCTCGGCGAGCACCAACCGCTGGTCCCCGTCGACGTACTTCAGGAGCGCCAGGCGGGCGGTGCGGTTCGGGTCGTAGTGGACGCCGGCGACCACGGCGGGGACTTCCTTGGTCTGCGCCAGGTCGACGGTCCGGATCCGGCGCTTGGCGCCGGCGCCCCGGCGCCGGACGGTGATCCGCCCGGTAGAGGCGCGCCCCTGCCGCTTGGTGGTGCCGCCGACCAGCCGCTTCGGGAGTTTGCCGGCCTTCGGCAGCGTCGAGACGGAGGTCTTGCGCCGGCCGGGAGTGGTGGGTTTGTAGAGTTTGATCGCCATTACGAGCTCAGTTCCTTGATGGTATCGCCTTCCTTCAGCGTGACATAGGCCTTCTTGAATCCTGCCTTCTCGCCGGTGATCGCGCCGCCTCCGCGGCGACCGCGGCGACGGGTCTTGGCCTTCTGGCTGAGCGTCCGGACACCGGTCACGGTCACGCCGTAGGTCGACTCGACCTCGCGCTTGATCGCGAACTTGTCGGCGTCACGCGGAATCTGGAACGCATAGGTGCGTCGCTTGGTGCCGTCGTAGGCCTTCTCGGAAACGTGCGGGAGAAGTCTCATGATGTGCTCGCTTTCTTAACGGCAGGCTTCTTGGAAGCCGGCTTCGGCCCGTTGCCGACCAGTTCCAGGTACGCCGTCTCGGACATGAGCAGCTTCCCGGCGCCGGCGATGTCCGCCGCCGTCAGGTCGGCCGTGGTCGTCAGGTCGACGTTCCGGAGGTTCCGGACGCCGCGGACCTGGTCGAGCTCCGGCGCGGTGACGACGGTCAGAATCGCCCCGTCGCCGAGACCGGCCTTTTCGCGGAGCATAGCCGCATCCTTCGTCTTCTGGAGCGAAAGCGTGCCGCTGAGCACGGCCAGGCGGCCGTCCGCCGCGACCGAACCGAGCACGGCCAGGCGGGCGGCCTGGCGCACGGCCTGCGGCACCTGCTTCGAGCGGCGGGGTTCGCCCGACGGACCGAAGGTGATGCCGCCGCCCCGCCAGATCGGCGAGCGGTTCGAACCGGCCCGGGCGCGGCCGGTACCCTTCTGCTTCCACGGCTTGGCGCCGCCGCCGCGGATCTGGCCGCGGGTCTTGGCGAGCGGCCGCAGCCGCGCCGCGTTCTGCTGCTGGGCCACGATGACCCGCGCCAGCGTCTGTTCCGGCAACTTCGCGGCCGGCACGGACAGGTGCTTGGCCTGCTTCGCGCCCTTGGCGTTCACGACGAGGATCTCGCTCATGACTTGTCCTCTTTCTTGCCGGCGGATTTGTCGTCGGCTTTCTTGTCGTCCTTCTTATCGTCGGCCTTGGGTTTGTCGTCGGAAGCCTTGGCAGGGGCGTCGTCCTTGCCCTCCGGCTTGCCGTCATCCCCGCCGTCGCCCTTCTTCTTCGACTGCTCCTGCGGGACGGCGTGCGGGTCCTCGGTCGGTGCTTCGTCGGCATGCGCGTCCGACGCGGCCACCGGCTCCTTGGTCTCCATGCCTTCGCCGCGGACGGTGACGACCACCCCGTTCGGCCCCGGGACGCTGCCGCGCAGGATCACCAGGCCCTCGGCCTCGTCGACGGACAGCACCAGGACGTTCCGGGTGGTCACGCGGTCGGCGCCCATCCGGCCCGGCATCTTCTGCCCCGCGAACACGCGGGACGCGCCGGTACCGCCAATCGAGCCGGGCGCGCGGTAGTTCCGCGAGCCGTGGGTCTTCGGACCGCGCGAGAAGTTGTGCCGCTTGATCGTCCCCTGGAACCCCTTGCCCTTGGAGACGCTGGTCACGTGCACCAGCTCGCCAGCCTGGAGCTGGTCCGCCCCGAGCACGGCCCCGACCTCGATGTCGTCCTTGGTCTTCGGGAACTCGGTCAGCACCCGGTAGGCCGTGCCCTTGCTCTGTCCGAGCACGGCCTTGCCGACCCGCTTCTCCTTGGCGACGCCGGCGCCCACTTGCATGGCCTCGTAGCCGTCCTTGTCCTTGGTCCGCAGTCGCACCACAGTGCTCGGCCAGACCTTCAGCACGGTCGCGCCGAGGGCGTTCCCGGCCGTGTCGAAGACGCGGGTCATGCCCACCTTCTCGCCGATCAATGTCTTCGTTATCTTCATGGTTACGCTCAAAATAGGTGCCTCAGTCGAGGCCTGCCGTCGTGGAACTTTCGTTCGGCGCCGGAACGGCGCCTGGCCAGCGGACGGCTACATCTTGATTTCGATGTCTACACCTGCAGGGAGGTTCAGACTCATCAGCGCGTCGATCGTCTTCGGGTTCGGTTCGTGGATTTCGATCAACCGCTTATGGGTCCGGATCTCGAACTGCTCGCGGGAGTCCTTGTGCTTCATCGGGGACTTGTTCACCGTGTACCGCGCCTTGTGCGTCGGCAACGGGATCGGGCCGACCACCGCGCTGCCGGCGCGTTCGGTCGATTGGATGATCTGCTGCACCGACTGGTCGATGACCTTGTGGTCATAGGCCTTCAGCCGGATGCGGATCTTCTGTTGGGGGGTTTCGTTGGTTGCCAAGGTGCGGGTGGTTTAGCGAGGAGCCCCGGCATCGGCCGGGGCTCGCTCAGCGTGCTACTTGATGATGTTCGTGACGACTCCGGCCCCCACGGTCTTGCCGCCTTCGCGGATCGCGAAGCGCAGGCCTTGGTCCATCGCGATCGGGGCGATCAGCTTGACCTTCATCTTGATCGTATCTCCCGGCATCACCATCTCGGTGCCTTCCGGCAGCGTGACTTCGCCGGTGACGTCGGTCGTGCGGATGTAGAACTGCGGCTTGTAGCCCTTGAAGAAGGGCGTGTGCCGGCCGCCTTCATCCTTGTTGAGGATGTAGACCTCCGCGTCGAACTCGGTGTGCGGCGTGATCGACCCCGGCTTGGCCAGGACCTGGCCGCGCTCGATGTCGGTCCGCTCGACCCCGCGCAGCAGGATGCCCGCGTTGTCGCCGGCCTGGCCCTCGTCGAGCTGCTTGTTGAACATCTCGATGCCGGTGACGACCGACTTCGTGGTGTCCTTGATACCGACGATCTCGACCTCATCGTTCAGCTTCAACGTACCCTGCTCGATCCGGCCCGTGGCGACGGTGCCGCGGCCCTTGATCGAGAAGACGTCCTCGATCGGCATCAGGAAGTCCTTGTCGACGTCCCGCTTCGGCTCCTCGACGTACTCGTCGAGCTTGCTCACGAGTTCCTCGATGGCCTTCTCGTTCTCGGCGTCGCCCTCGAGGGCCTTCAGCGCCGAACCGCGGACGATCGGGATGTCCTTGCCCGGGTACTCGTACTTGGTCAGGAGCTCGCGGACCTCTTCCTCGACGAGGTCGAGGAGGTCCTTGTCGTCCACCTGGTCGACCTTGTTCAGGAAGACCACGATGCTCGGCACGCCGACCTGGCGGGCGAGCAGGACGTGCTCACGGGTCTGGGGCATCGGGCCGTCGGCCGCGGAGACCACCAGGATCGCCGCGTCGACCTGGGCCGCGCCGGTGATCATGTTCTTGACGTAGTCGGCGTGTCCCGGCATGTCGACGTGGGCATAATGCCGCTTGTCGGACTCGTACTCCACGTGGGACGTGGCGATGGTGATGCCACGCTCCTTCTCTTCCGGAGCGTTGTCGATCTCCTCGAAGGCCTTGGCACTGCTGCCGCCCTTCTTCGAGAGGACCTTGGTGATGGCCGCGGTCAGCGTGGTCTTACCGTGGTCGACGTGACCGATGGTACCCACGTTGAGGTGCGGCTTGCTGCGATCGAACTTGTCTGCCATTGCGCGTTCCTCCTTGCTTAGGCTTGTTACGAATTAGTTATGCGTCTACCGACGCAAATTCACTTTATCAAGTGTACCTAAAACCTGCCTGCGCACGCAACATTGGCTTCTGGCGGGCGTCTGGATAAGCTGGAAAGGTCCTTAACAGGCTTCCCGCGCCGGGACGCGGCTCAAGCACACGTTCGCTCGTTACTGACGAAAACCACTACCAGGAGGTGCCCATGGCGTACCCCGCCTACATGCCGTTCCAAGCGCCGTACCGGGCTCGCTTGCCGGAGCGCGCCTTGCAGCTCGGCATCACCGGTCTCGTCGTGGCGGTCGGTGTGCCGCTGGCAATCGCCAACCGGCTGCAGAGCCACCGGAGGTAGGACATGCGACGCGACCACCACGAGGACGGCACGCCGTCCTGCCTGCCCCAGCTGGCCGAACGGATGCTTGCGGGCGCGATTACCGGCCTCGTGATTGCTGCCGGCTTCGTCCTCCGTCCACTGCTCAAGGCCAAGCATTACTAAGGGAACAGTGCCGAAAACGCCCCGCACACCGCGGTTTCGGCACTTTACCCCTGCCCGGAATTCCATTGAGGGTTGATTTTTGTCCTTGGTTATAGTAGTATTGAGCAATTTCCAACATAATTATTTAAAGGAAAAACATGGCGACACCAGGAGACGGAGACCCGCGAGACGCTGATGCCAGGCAGGCAGAGGCAATGACCGACGAACGACGGGCAGAATTATTGGAACCGCTCGGGGATTGGATCAATCTCGAAGGCCGGGAAGTCAGGCCCCTTGATGGCGAACCGTACATTTTTACTGCCGCTAGTCGCGCGGAGCAAGAAGATAAGCCAGGGACCTTCGGCTCCAACAACGGCACCTTGGTGGCAATCGATGGCGACGGTAATTACTGGATCTCGCCTTCTTCGAAAACTCGGATCCGGCAATTACGAGACGCGGGATACACCCCGGAACACATTTCCGTACCTATGTCGAACGGTGAACGCTTCGTGTTTAATGGGCTGAATGAGAATAAGGAAGCGCTAGATCGACAGACAGAGAGAGAACGGAAGCAGGAGCTTGATGCCCAATATGCGGCAGCTGCCGAGCAGGCGGGGATTTCTCCCGAGGTCGATGGAGAATGGCTGCCGGTAGACGACCTGGAAATTAAGCCGCTTGATGGAGACCCGTACGTCAGAGTAAGCCGTTATGATGCGAATGAAGCCCAGAAGCGGCTCGAGCAAGTCGGTACCTACGATTCGAACAATGGCGTCATCGCCCGGGTCGACCATGAGGGAGTGGTGCAAGTAGCTCCGGCGACGCAAGAGAATGCGGATGCCCTGCGTCGTGCAGGCTATGAGTACGGACCGCTCAGCGTTCCTCTCTCGAATCTGGATACGCCAACTGGTACGGCTGAAAAAGCTAAGTGGGACCGGATGACGGAAGAGGGCCGCAAAGATCGCCGAAAGGCAGCCTGATTGTCCTGACCTACTCGCCGTCTTCGTCCGCGGTCGCCCCGCCGCGCTTGCCGATGATCTCCTCGGCCACGTTGCGCGGCACTTCCTCGTACTGCTCGAACTCCATCGAGTAGGCCGCCCGGCCCTGGGACATCGAACGGATGTCCGTGGCGTAGCCGAACATCGCCGATAGCGGCACGTGCGCGTTCACGACCTTGGCCTCACCGCGCTCTTCCATGCCGTCCACCCGGCCGCGCCGCGAGTTGAGGTCGCCGATCACGTCACCCATGAACTCCTCGGGCGTCGTCACCTCGACCTTCATCACCGGCTCCAGTAGGTACGGCTTGGCCTTGCGGACCGCCTCGCGGAGCGCCATCGAACCGGCCATCTTGAAGGCCATCTCGGAGGAGTCCACCTCGTGGTAGCTGCCGTCGAGCAGCGTGACCTTGGTGTCCACCACCGGGTAGCCCGCGATCACGCCGGCGTCCAGCGCCTGCATGATCCCTTGGTTGACGCTCGGGATGTACTCCCGCGGGATCTTGCCGCCCTTGATCTTGTCCTCGAACTCGTTGCCCGCGCCCTTCTCTTCCTGCGGCGCGACGTTGATCACCACGTGGCCGTACTGGCCGCGGCCACCGGTCTGCTTCACGTACTTGTACTCCTGTTGGGTCGGCTCCTTGATCGCCTCGCGGTACGCGACCTGCGGCCGGCCGACGTTGGCCTCGACCTTGAACTCGCGCTTCATCCGGTCGACCAGCACCTCGAGGTGCAGCTCGCCCATGCCGGCGATCAGCGTCTGGCCGGTCTCCTCGTTGGAGCTCACCTGGAAGGTCGGGTCCTCCTGGGCCAGCTTCTGGAGCGCGATCGACATCTTCTCTTGGTCGGCCTTGGTCTTCGGCTCGATCGCGATCTGGATCACCGGCTCCGGGAAGGTAATCTTCTCGAGCACGACGGTGTGGTCCGGGTCGCAGAGCGTGTCGCCGGTGGTGGTCCCCTTCAGGCCCACGGCCGCCGCGATCTCCCCGGCGAAGACTTCCTTCACTTCCTCGCGGGTATTGGCGTGCATCCGGAGGATCCGGCCGAGCCGTTCCTTGTTGCCGGTCGTCGCGTTCATCACGTACGAGCCGGCGGACAACGTCCCGGAGTACACCCGGAAGAACGTCAACGTCCCGACGAACGGGTCGGACGCGACCTTGAACGCCAGCGCGGCGAAGTTCCCCTCGTCCTCGGGCTTGATCGTGATCTCCTGCTCCTCGTCCTTGATGTCGTGGCCGATGATCGGTGGCACGTCCAGCGGACTCGGCAGGTAGTCGACCACCGCATCGAGCAGCGTCTCCACGATCACGCCGCGGCCGTCCCCGCCCAGCACGGCGTAGAACTTGCCGCCCAGCACGGACTTCCGGATCGCGGACTTCAGCTCCTCCTCGGTCAGCTCGGTACCCTCGAGGTACTTCTCCATCAGCGCGTCGTCGGCCTCCACGGCCGCCTCAACCAGTTCCTTGCGGTACTGCTCGGCCTTCTCCTTCAGCTCCGCCGGCACCTCGCCCTCGACGAGCGCCTTGTCCTTGTAGTCCTTGTAGGTGTAGGCCTTCATCGTGACCAGGTCGACCACACCGTTGATGCTCTGTTCCTCGCCGATCGGCAGCTGGATCGGGAACGCGCGCTTGGAGAGCCGGTCCTTGATCGAATCCAACGACTTGTAGAAGTCGCCGCCGGTCTGGTTGATCTTGTTGATGAAGCAGATCCGCGGCACCTCGTACTTGTCGGCCTGGCGCCAGACCGTCTCGGACTGCGGCTCCACGCCCATCTTGCCGTCGAATACCGTCACCGCGCCGTCGAGCACGCGCAGGCTCCGCTCCACCTCCACGGTGAAGTCGATGTGGCCCGGCGTATCGATGATGTTGATCCGCGTGTCCTTCCAGAAACAGGTGGTCGCCGCGCTGGTGATCGTGATCCCGCGCTCCTGCTCCTGCTCCATCCAGTCCATCGTCGCCTCGCCCTCGTGGACCTCCCCGATCTTGTGGGTCTTACCGGTAAGGTAAAGGATCCCCTCCGTCGTGGTGGTCTTGCCCGCGTCGATGTGCGCGATAATCCCGATGTTCCGGGTTTTTTGTAGGCTGTATTCTCTAGGCATACAAAAGAGAGTTTACCCCAAGAAAGTATTCACGAGAAGCATAGGATTAGTGCCTAGTATCTTTTGGCGGGTAAGGATCTTGCGCGGGTGGCACAGTATCACTGTCGCGAATACTGCCGTCAGGGCGGTGAATTCTCACTTCGCCTCCGCCCGCAGCAGCTGCATACTGCTTAGCAGCTTGCTCAGCTTCTCCTTGAGTGTCATGTGTAGAACTCGACTTGGCTGAGCCTTCCGCTTTTACCTTGTAACCATCAGATCGGTTACCTGATACGTGATAGTTCTTGCTCATAAGGACTTATTTACTCCTCAGCTTAGTCAATTTATCGCAATAACTCAGACGGGATATTGGACCACATTTGCTCGTAAAGCATGTTGAAGCCCTTCATGCTTCCGTATACCGCCGCTCCATCAGCATCTTTCCCAGCTCGCCAGAAATCTTCGGTCATGTCCATGCCTTCAGCCATAGCTTTAAGAATCTTTTTAAGATCCTGCCGGGAAGGGTTGGGCTGGTACTGAAGGATTCGTGCTAGCAAAGCATGAAGCGAAAAAAGTCCCGGAGTCCGTTGGATGAGATAATCCTTGGGCTCAAGGAATGCCCCAGGGAATATTTCTGACAACGCGCCCCAGAAATTATTCATGATCCCTGTGGCTTCATCGAGTTTTGTATGCTCGTCAGAAAAACGGGCATTCTTGCCATACAAAGGCTTAAGGGACGATTCAAACGATTGCTGCTTAGAAATATGAGCAGGTGTTTTCTTCTCTCCTGGAATAGCAATGCGCTTGTACCACACAGATTCAGAATCGGCATTCAGAGCATCGATTGCTCCAAGGGCTCTCATAGTCCATCGATCTTTCTCTGTAGAAATGTCAGTCCCGCCCAAGTTGAGATCCCTGAGAAGCCGATGGCTCAACTCGGTAGATACTTTCTTGGCTTCTTCGTTAACAGTTTTAAAATGTAACGTTTCTTTAGGCTGATCAAAGTCCGTCAGCACTACTGGGAACTGGTAGCTTTCTAGTTCTTCGTCGTTAAGCTCCTCTATCGCATGCCGCGCTCCCGCTACGCGGTGTTGGCCGTCGACGATGAAGGCTGGATACTCTGGGATTTCAATTTCGACGTTACCGGAGCCTTCCGAAAGAACTTTGATTGGGCGACGCGAGTTAATAAGGATGGCTCCCGGAAGCACGCTTTCATGGGGCTGGTCGGATTCCGTCATATACTTGCCGATCTTACGAGCCCGCGTTGAAACTTCGACTCGCTGGTAGCCTTGCTTCTTGGGATTCTTTTCTTTCGGATCCCAGGCTGCAACTCGGAAAATACGTTGATCAATCAGCTTTGTAGCTGGGATTTGTGTAACGTAGAATTTCTTACCTTTTTGATTAACAGGAACTGCTGTGAGCTTCATACAACCTCAAAAGTTAATTACGAGACAATTTTAGATCAGAAACACTGATCTGTCAATTAGATCAGGTAATCTGATCTAATAAGCTCTCACTCCCCTGCCTTGATCAAGCTCGGATACCGCTCCGCGCCTTCAAGCAGCTCTTCGTCCGTATACGTCGGATGCTCGATGCGCACCCAGGCGTCGCTGGAGAGCGACCGGTCCCACGGGCAGACCGAGCGGCGGAACATCACCTTGCGCGCCAGCTCGGAGTCCGGGTTGTCCGGGTCCAGGCGCCGCGTGTAGTGGATCACCTGGCCGTTGTGCGACTTGTTCTCCGTCTTCCCCGCGTTGATCCACTCGAAGAACTTCACCTCGTCCATCTTCTCGAGTGGCACGCGGGCGGCATCGATCACCTCGCCGTGGGTGACCAGAATCGCGCGGCCGCGCTCGGGGATCCGGCCGTCGTTCACGTCGCGGTGGATGGTCTGGAGCACGCGGTCGAACCGCATCGCCACGTCGATCACCCGCTCGCCGTTCGGCGGGCGCCAGAAGAGCGGGTTGCTCTTCCGCTCCGCCATCTGGCGCTTGTAGTCGGATTCCTCGAACTTCTCCGGCGCAGGACTGTCGATGACGCCCCAGTCGCGCTCGTGGAGGTACGGGCTGCGCTGCCAGTTCGGGCCGTCCACGCCGAGCAGCCCCGCCGTCTCCCGCGTCCGCACGAAGTAGCTGAAGAACCGGGCGTCGAACGCGGCACCGATCTCGGCACGGATGTACTCGCCGACCGCCTTGGCCTGCGCGCGGCCCTTGTCCGTGAGGCGCGTCTGCCAGTTGTTGGCCTTGGCGAAGGCGTCCGTGTAGGCCTGCACGTTCCCCGCCCGGATCTCGTCCTTCACCAAGTTGGCTTCGGATTCTCCGTGCCGGACGAGGACTAAGTCTGCGGGGAGTGCCATGCTCCCAGTATAGACCCGGAGCCAGTCACGCCGCCGCGCCATGCGCTTCAGCTATGCCGGCTTACGACGACCGGCTAACTCGTGATGTAACGGGAATGATCCGCGTCGGATTGACGCTCCAAGGTCTTTCCGGCGAGCTGTAGGACTTCCGCAAGAAGTTGTCTTTCCTCTGGGGCTTGAGCATGAACCGCGAATACGCCCACCGAAGCACAGAAGGATTGGGTCCCTTGCTCCCTGATGGTCCGGTCCGCATGGGTAAACACGCGCTTGAACATGCCCAGCGCGGTGTCGGGATATGCCTCCGCGATAGTATTAAGGCGCCTGGCTGCCAGCACATGATGCCAGTAGTTATCCGAATCAAGCGCGGCCTCGAAGAGCTCCGCCAGACGTTCCTTGCTGAGCGTATCCCCGCCTATCAAGCGGTCTTCGAAGTCGTCAGTGACCACGACTTGCCAATCGGGCCCACCGCTGAGTGGCCGGCCCCTGGTCAGCTTCGCTTGTTCACAAGCGAACGCGTACGCGTTGAGGATTGACTCGACCGAGTATTCACCCAAGTCCACCTGGCCGCTACGTCTCTCGACTTCGTGGGCGAGCGTTTCTCCGGAGGAAGTCATAGCGAGTCAATGTACTGCCAGTGATAAAAATAGTCAACGAGCTTATTTACGCCGTCGCGCCGTCTGTCAGCTCGAGTGCCCGTTCCATCAGCGTGACGGCTGCGGACTGCCCGCCGACTACGTCGAGGCGACGTTCCATCTCCTTCGCCTCGCGCTTCAGCGCCTTCAGCTGCTCGCCGACTTCCCACTTGTACATGCCGTCGGCATCAAACGTGATGTGCTGCCACCCCCGAGCCTCGTGGAGCACCGTCCGGTCGAGCCGCCAGGCGATGCCGGCGTGTGTCTCGCGCAGTTCCTGTTCCCGGGCGGCGAAGGTCTCACGCTTGTCGATCAGCGGCTGCAGGTTCCCGCGAGTCAGGCCGTTCCGTACGAATCCCCGGTTAGTCTGTGATACTTCCTCATAAAAGGCACGGTAGTCGTTGAGCGCCGTCCGTTCCGCGGTAATGTACGGTTCGAGTTCCTTGGGAACCGTCAGGTCCGGCAACCAGCCGCTTCCCAGCTGGGGTATCGCCGCGTAGAATTCCGCGAGCAACACGTACCGCATCCGCGGATCCTCCACCGACCGTTCTAGCCAGTCCACAAAGTCATCCGCCGGCATGACCTCGGTCAGGCGAGGCTGATCATCCGGCCCGAACGCGACCGGGCCGGCCACATCATGGTCCTGGTCCACCAGTGGCTCACCGTCATGAAGTTCGCCGTGGGCCATCAGGAACGGGACTTCGTCCCCCAGGACCGCCTTCACGATGAAGCGCTTGTCCGCGGCCAGCTTGCCGTGGCGGCCGTCGATCACCTGGTCCTCGGCGAGCCGACAGATGGAGACCTTGTACGCCGCGGCGCCGGAGTCCGGCGCGGGGGCGCTCGCCAACACGACGAGGCCGCCCTTGGAATCAGCCAGCTCGCTCTCCAGCCGCCGGTACGCTTCCAGGCGTTCCGAGTCCAGACGGCCCTCTTCGTCAAAGTAGCCGCCGATAATCGCGGCCTCGACCGCGGCTTCCTGTTCGGGCACGTGACGTCCGTCGATCTTCGGTCGGATGAACCGCAGTCCTTCCTCATCTAAATCAGGGTAGAGATCGGCGAGTGTGGGGGCTTGTTCTGTGCTTTCTGCCATAAGACTCCTTACTGCCCCCTCGTAATATCCACATTGTAGCAAAGACAGTTGAGGTTGATGCCTGGTGCATAAGTTTGAAATGGCCCCAGTGCTAATGGGCATGTGTTACCATTCTTCAGTTGTCCTTTTACACGTCGGTTGGCGGCACGCAGCGGTCGGATATTCGACCGTTCCGCGCCGCCGGTCGGCCTTCAGCGCAATACCGCGCAGAAGCAGCAAGGAGAAAGTCCATGAGCCGCGTGCGCTCCCTCCGGAATGACCAGTCCGGATTCACCGAGATAGGGCTGGTGCTGATATTGGGGATCATCATCGCGGGAAGCATTGCGCTTGCTGACGCCCTCCGTGACGACCCGCCGGACAAGACGGCGTTCGTGCAGGCCGCCAAGCAGGACTACTGCAGCAAGGTTCCCGATGAAGACGGCTGCCTGCAACGCGATTTCCG
The DNA here is from genome assembly GCA_025449535.1 of Candidatus Saccharimonadia bacterium. Classification (GTDB taxonomy): domain Bacteria; phylum Patescibacteriota; class SICC01; order SICC01; family SICC01; genus JALYJZ01. The sequence goes on along the minus strand of JANWJF010000001.1, from coordinate 762,635 downwards.
CCAGCCACAACTAACGCGCTACTGCACCCGGGAAATCCCTAACAGAGACGAGCTTTCGTTCTGGGAACCCGACGCCCAGGAAATGCGGGCAGCCTGCGTCGCCCGCGGACACGGGTGGTCGCTGGCGTTCGCCCGCTACGGAGCGATCGAACACACGGCGGACAAATGGTGCGACGGCTTCGGACCCACGCTCGAAGGCGATGAGTTCCGGGAACTCACGGAACTGGAAAACCGGATGAGCCGCCAGATCGACGAATACGCCCTCGAGGTCGAAAAACGGGTCGAGGCAGGACTGGAACAACCACCGATCCTGCCGAGCCGCTCCCACGCCGAACCGGCCTGTCCGGTACCGCCGGTCCCCGTACCGCCAACTCCGGACAGCTAATCCCCTACCCAAGACGCGCTTGCATTAGCCTATCAGCTAATCAAGCGCTTTCTTGGTAGTAGCGCGAAAAACGGCCCCGCATGTTCCATTGCAAAAGTCCGAGCGAATGGTAGTATTTCAGGCTCGCCCTTTGACATCCCCGCTGGCGGCGCCGGGCGGCCGACACGCTCGGACGCTCCGCGCCGCCAGTCGGCCTTCAGTGCAATCCCGTGCTGAAGCAGTAAGGAGAGAAACCCATGAGCCGTCCGAGATCAATCCGCAAGGACCGCCCCGGATTCATCGAGGTGCTGGCGATGATGGCGGTGCTCGGCTTCCTGGCCTTCGTGGCCATCGCCGTCCTCGCGGGACCCTTAAGAGCCGATTCGTCGGCAGCGGCACGCGCCGCACCTTCGCCGCTGAGCCTGCAACGGTTCGTCCGTGAGGCGAGGCTCGACTCATGCCTGCCGCCTGATCGGAGCTACGCGCCCGGTGCGAGCCGCACCTACGGCGTCGATCAGGCCTGTCTCAATCGGCCGTGGACGCCCGAGCGCCAGCGGCGCTACTGCGCGGAACGGCTCGACAAGGGAAATACCAAGGCCGGTTTCTGCATCGAAGCCTTGCCTGCCTGGGCGTATCCCACGTTGCTGCTCACCAAGCTGCCCCAGTTGATCGACCACATCTGCAAAGACGACGCCGATCGGCTGCGTGGACGGTATGACCAGATCAGCCACGCGTTCTGGCGATCCTTCAGGGACCGTAAACACGCCGGCTTGCCCGATCCGTACGACGGACCCCTCTGGTTCCGGCACAGCGAGGAAATCGACTGTTGAACCGCGCCTCGCCTCACAAAGACAACCCTTGCCCTGGCCATCCAGCCATCGCGAGGGTTTCTTTGCGTCCGGCTGGCCGAGCAGGCGCGGGAGTGGTAAGATTCCCCAGTTGTCCCTTAACAATGCTCCTTTTTGATTGACGGCACCCGGCGGCCGGACCCTATCCGGATGCCCGGCGCCGTCGATCGACGGAAAGGAGGAGAAAAACGATGTGGCCGCACGTCCCGGTCATATGCCCGCTGGCATACGTCATCGGACCACTAGCCGACCGCCTCACCCGGAGGTAACCCCGGTCATGCGGAAGTTCTCGGAGTTGTGCTGGGCGCTCCTTGGCGGAGCCGTCCTCTTCACCATCCTTGGCTTGGCGATCCACTTCGGTGGCGCCTGCTAGACGGCATGCCAGGTGCCGAAAATCCGAGGAACGTCCCCTGGCGAGGACCCCTCAATCCGGAAGGAGCATCGAACGTGAGCGAGTCGCCCGCGACAGTACCGGACGGGCCCGGAAAGCCCGAAAAGAAGTGGAAGAAGACGAAGCGGTTCTTCTTCCTGGTTTCCCTGGTAGTGGCCGGCGCCATCGGCTACGCGATCAGGGACCTGACGGACGAACCGTCCCACAGACACGACCACTAGGTCTGCCGAGCGGCACCCAGGCTGCCGTACTATCCGGAGGCCGCCTGGTAGCCCAGGCCTCTGCCGAACAAGGAGCACGAATGAGCAACCGGAAGAAAATCGCGCTGATCGCGATCGTCATGGCCATCCTGGCCGTCGTCGTCAACCGCGACGACTACCCCGACGAGTGGATTCCCGCGAAGGACCGGTAGCGCCGTGGAAGACAACCACGAACACTTCCATGAGCCCCCGGAAAACCGCTTCGAGCGCCGGGCGTCCTGCCAGGAAGACGAACCGACCGACAAGCCCCTGGTCACCCCGCGGACGTTCGCGATCGTCGTGGCACTCGCCATCGTCATCGTCGTCCTCATCGCCGCCTTCGAGGCACTCGCCGCCGGATGATGAACGACGCCAAACCCCAACCCAAATCGCTCTTGTCTGACCCCCTATCCGGTCATGCGAGAGCTTTTTGGCATGGGAACGGCCACGCCGGTACCGTTCAGCGGGACCGTAGCTCGTCCAAGCGGTCGTCCAGGCGGTCCTTGATCCGATCGCTGAGCCGGTCGCCCAGGTTCTCTACCCGTTGCCCGACCGCGTCGACCTTGGCACGGGCGTCCTGGACCGCGCCTACGATCGTGAATACGGCGATCAACACGCCGACCACTCCGGCACCGATGATGCCTAGCAATACGTAAACCAGCGTCTTCAGGCGCTTCAACTCCGCTTCGATCCGTTCGTCCCGCTTGGCCATGCAACCTCCTTAACGTATGAACGCACCGGTAGCGGTGCGTTTCGTCCAAAGCCTACCCCTGCCCGTGCGGGCGGTCAACGCCGCTGGCCGAAGATCCGGAGCAGGAACAGGAACAGGTTGATCAGGTCGAGGTACAGCGCCAGCGCACCGAGGATCGCGCCTTTGGTGGCCTGCTCTCCTTCCATACCGGCCGCTCCCATCCGTTTGATCTTCTGCGCGTCATAGGCGGTCAGGCCGATGAAGACCAGCACGCCGATGATCGAGATCGCCAGGTCGAAGCCGGGGCTCTTGAGCAGGAACACGTTCACCACCATCGCCACAAGCACGCCGATCAGCGCCATGAACAGGAGCGGTCCCAGCTTGGTGAGGTCGCGCTTGGTCGCGTACCCGTAGACGGCCATCGCCGCGAACATCGCCGCGGCCACGAAGAACGTCCCTGCGATCGAGGCGCCCGTGTAGATCAGGAAGATCAGGCTGAGCACCGCGCCGTTCAGGCCGGAGTACAGCGCGAAGGCGCCGATCGCCATCGGCGCGGAGATCTTGTTGATGCCGAAGCTGAGCCCGGCCACCAGGGCCAGCTCCGCGATGACGATGCCGATCAGCAGAGCCGGGTTATCGGCCAAACCTTCCGCCCGGCCGGTGGACGCGAACAGCGCCGCCACGCCGGCCGTCAGGAGCAACCCGAGCGTCATCCAGCCGAATACCTTGTTCACGAACGCGGCGACCGCCGGCGAATCGGTGAGGGGTTGCGCTTGCTGGGTCTGGGTTGGGTCGAGTTCGGCCATTGGGTTGATGATACCTAATGGCAAGCCGGCTTGCTATGATGACTCGCTATGCCCGACCGAGCCGAACACGAGCCGACGGAACGTCTCCTCAAGTGGGCGAACGTCCAACCTGGGGACCGAATCGTGCTAGAGGCACTGAGCGCTGACCTCGAGTCGGCTGGCGAACTGAGTCTGGTCGTGATGGATATCCACCACGGACCTGGTTACAAGCCGAACGTCACGCTGCGCCTGGAGCGTAGCGGGGTCCGTTTCAACAACTCCGGTCGGCAACCGATCAACCTGCCGGACGGTACGGTCCTGCGGGCCGGACCGAGCGGGCCGACAACCGGATTCCGGGAAGGCCTCGAATACTTCGGGGGCATCCAGCGTGGCGTCGGGTTATGCCTGCTGGACGTACTCGAGCCGAATGGGCTACTGTCACGAAAGGTGATTCTGCACGATGTCGGACGGATTCGAGTCGAACACGGCGCTGGCGATCCGGACGCGCTCGCAGACGAGACGGACGCATACCGTCTTCGCGTGGAGCAATACGAACGACGCCTGGGTCTCCAGGACTGATTCAGTCCGGCTTCTCACTCTGTTCGTGCATCCGGTCGAGCAGCTTCATGAACCAGGACTGACGGTTGCCGTGCAGGTCGTCCAGGTCGACCTTGATCAGGATCTCGTACGCGTCCGGGTGCATGCCGAGGTCCAACGCGTCGTCCGCTACGGTCAGCCGCAGTTCGTTCAGCTGGCGGAGCAGGAACAGCTGCGTGACTTCGGATACCGGATGCGTCCCGGAAAGCTCCCGGACCAGCTCGACGTGGCGGATCAGGTTCCGGCCGTCCAGGAACTGTTGCAACTGTTCCGACTTACCATCCGACGGCCAGAATGTCGTGACCGCATTACGCGCATCCACGGCAGCCATGGCTCCTTCGACCTCGCGTGCCGAATCGTCGGGGTTCTTGACGACGGTCCACCAGAACGACCGCCCACCCCGCTCCTCAGCCAACGGCTCGGTGACGCTGCGCATCGCTTCCGTAAGCTCCTCCAGCTGTCCGCCCCGGCCTAGCTTCAGGCCGCTGATGACGCGGTAGATCTCACCTACCCCGACCCGGACCTCGTAGTCTCGACGGCCGAGCGAGCCCTTCTCCCAGAGTTCGTCGGTATCAACCAACAGCGCCGCGGAACGGACTTGGGCTTCCGCATACGACTCCCCCTCGAGCATCGCCCGGATGCCCGAGACCGTCTGCGCGAACCGCTCGAACGCGTGAGGCTCGCTTTCTTTGGACCAGCGTTCGGGACGTGAGAATCGTACGTCTATTTCTTCCATAACCAAGCATGATAGTAGCACTGCCGTCGAAAATGCAATAAAAGGCCATAACGGCTTGCGGAGTCAGGCCATATGAGTCGTCCTAGTGTCGTGCGTACCGCGGATAATTCCTAGTATCGCGCATAGTGCGCGAATGCGCGGTTGGCTTCCGCCATCTTGAGCATGTCTTCCTTCTTCTTGTAGGCGGTGCCCTCGGACTTGGTCGCGGCGACCAGTTCCTCCGCCAGACGCTTGCTCATGGCGCTGCCCTGCTTGGCACGGGCGGCATCGACCAGCCAGCGGATCGCCAACTGGGTCTTCCGGCGCGGGCGGACTTCGGTCGGGATCTGATAGGTGGATCCGCCGACCCGGCGGGCCCGGACCTCGATCGCCGGGGAGACGTTCTTGATCGCCTCCTCGAAGACCTCCAGCGGCTCGCGCTTGGTCTGCTCCTTCACCATGTCCAACGCGTCGTAGACGATCTTCTCGGCGGTCGTGCGCTTGCCGTCCAGCATCAGCTTCCCGATGAACCGCGAGAGCAGCTTGCTGCCATGGCGGACGTCGGGCTGCGGTTCGCGGACGACGGCGCGGCTTTTACGCATCGCCGCCCTCCTTGGCATCGTCGGCCGGCTTGTCAGCCGGCGCGGACGCGCCGCCGCCGGACGGCCGCTTGGCGCCGTACTTGCTGCGGCTCTGCTTGCGGTCCTTCACACCTTCGGTGTCGAGCAGGCCCCGGACCACGTGGTACCGGACGCCCGGCAAGTCCTTCACCCGACCGCCGCGGATCATCACCACGGAGTGCTCCTGGAGGTTATGCCCCTCGCCCGGGATGTATGCCGTCACTTCCATGTTGTTGGTGAGCCGCACGCGGGCGATCTTCCGGAGCGCCGAGTTCGGCTTCTTCGGAGTCTGGGTCGAGACCTTCACGGCCACGCCGCGCTTCAGCGGTGAGCCCTTCGGCAGGTCGACCCCGCGGTTCTTCAGTACGTTGAAGGTGCGCTGGAGCGCCGGGGACTTGCTCTTCTTGACGCCGGTCTTGCGGCCTTTGCGGACGAGTTGGTTGATAGTAGGCATCAGGAATATAGTATACGGGATTTACTCGTCCGCTTCGTCCTTCTTAGGTTCTTCGGCATCGGCGTCATCGTCCTCGTCCGCCTCGGCGGCGGCCCGGGCCGCGACCAGTTCGGCCGAGCTCTCGACCGACGGCGGCGGCGGGGCGAACGGGCGCGGCGCGTCGTCGGCGGCATCCGCCTCTTCCTTCGTGACCTTCGAGTAGAGGTAATCGGCATCCATGCCGGTGCCGGCCGGGATCAGCTTGCCGATGATCACGTTCTCCTTGAGGCCGCGGAGATTGTCGGTCTGGGCGGTCACCGCGGCGTCGATCAGGATCCGGGTGGTCTCCTGGAAGGACGCGGCGGACAGGAAGCTGTCGGTCAGCAGCGAGGTCCGGGTGATCCCGAGGATCATCGGCTCGTACTGCGCCGGCTCCTTCTTCTTGGCCTTGGCCTGGGCGTTCGCTTCCTCGACTTTGTGCTTGGAGACGATCTCGGACGGAATCAGGTTGGTGTCGCCCGATTCGGTGATCCGGACCTTGGAGAGCATCTCGCGCGCGACGATCTCGACGTGCTTGTCGTGGATGTACTGCGCCTGCGAGGCATAGATCGCCTGGACGTCCTTGATCAGGTAGCGCCAGGTGGCTTCCTCGCCGCGGATCCGTAGCAGGTCGTGGAGGTTAAGGTTGCCGTCGGTAAGCTGGTCGCCTTTCTTGACCTTGGCGCCGTCCTTGGTCCGGAACTTGGTGTAACCCGGCAGCGTGTGCTCGACCTCGTCGCCGTCGAAGGTGCCGATCACAATGCCGTCCTTGGTGCTCTTCACGGTGCCGTCGGCCGGACTGGTGATCGCCGCGCCCTTTTCCGTAGTCTCGGCCAGGACGTCGCCTTCCTTCACCTTGCTGCCGGCGCGGACCTTGGACTTGTAGCCTTCCGGAAGCTTCACAACCTTCTCGCCGGCCTTGCCGTTGCGGATGGCCATGAGCTTCTTGTCGCGGTAGTCGGAGATCTCCACCGTGCCGTCGATTTCCGCCAGCACGGCCTCGCCCTTCGGCGGCCGCGCCTCGAAGAGTTCCTCCACCCGGGGCAGACCCTGGGTGATGTCCTCGGCGGCGACGCCGCCGGTGTGGAACGTCCGCATGGTCAACTGGGTGCCCGGCTCGCCGATGGACTGGGCGGCAATCACGCCGACCGCCTCGCCGATCCGGACGGGCTCGCCCAGCGCCAGGTCCAGGCCGTAGCACTGCTTGCAGATGCCCCAGTCCTGCGCACAGTTCAGCACGCTGCGGACGGCGACTTCTTCCGGTATCGCCTTCTTGAGCTTCTCGAGGTTCGGCTTCTCGACCAGGTCGCCCTTCTTGAGGATCGTCTTGCCTTTCACGACCACGTCCTTGGCGATCACGCGTCCGTAGAGATGGTCCTCGAACTCGCTGTCGCTGCCGCCGAGGTCCTCCCGGTTAAAGACGATGTATTCCTTGGTCTTGCAGTCGTCCTGGGTGATCACGGTGTCCTGGGCCACGTCGACCAGCCGTCGGGTCAGGTAACCGGCATCCGGGGTCCGGAGACCCTTGTCGGTCAGTCCCTTCCGGGCGCCGTGGGTGGAGATGAAGTACTCGAGCGCCTGCAGACCTTCCTTGAAGTTCGAGACGATCGGCAGCTCGATGATCTCACCGGACGGGTTGGCCACCAGGCCGACCATGCCGGCCATCTGATTGATCTGGCTGGTATCACCTCGGGCGCCGGAGATCACGGTCTGGTAGACCGGGTTAAGCGGATCCTGGGTGCCGAGCATCTCCTTCTCGATGTCGGAGATCGACTTCATCCAGTGTTCGATCACCTTGATCTTGCGTTCCTGGTCCGTGATCAGTCCCTGCTCGTACTGGACGTTGACCTTGTCGGCCTCGGCCCGGGTGTTCGCGATCAGCTTCGGCTTGTCGTCCGGGATGCTGAGGTCGTCCGCGGAGATCGTTATGCCGGACTTGGTCGCGAACTCGAATCCGACGTCCTTGATCGCGTCCGCCACCTGGGCGGTCGCCTCGCGGCCGCACTCCTCGTAGACGTCGCCGATCAGCCGACGCAGCGTCTTCTTGTCCATGGTCTCGTTGCGGAACGGGAAGTCCTTCGGCAGGACGTTGTTGAAGAGGATCCGGCCGATGGTGGTCTCCAGGATGCCTTCCTTGGGGAGCCGGACCTTCACCTTCGCCTTGTAGTGCGCGTCCCCGTTGTGGTACGCCATGATCGCCTCGTTGCGCCCGGAGAAGATCTTGCCTTCACCCTTGGCGCCGTCCAGCGGGTTGGTCAGGTAGAAGCAACCGAGGACGATCTCGTACCGCGGCCCGACGATGACCTCGCCGGAGGCCGGCTTGAGCAGGTTGTGCCGTGAGCTCATGAGGAGCCGGGCCTCTTCCTGGGCCGGGATCGACAGTGGCACGTGGACCGCCATCTGGTCGCCGTCGAAGTCGGCGTTGAACGCCTCACAGACGAGCGGATGGATCTTGATGGCCTTGCCCTCGATCAGGATCGGTTTGAAGGCCTGGATGCCCAGCCGGTGCAGCGTGGGAGCCCGGTTCAGCAGCACGTAGTGCCGCTTGGTGACTTCCTCGAGCATGTCCCAGACGGCCGGCTCGCTGGCGCCCTGGAGCGCCCGGTCGATCGTCTTGCTGGCGGACTTCACGTTGTGCGCGAACCCGCCGGCCAGCAGCCGCCCGATCACGAACGGCTTGAAGAGCTCCAACGCCATCTTCTTCGGGATGCCGGCCTCGTCGAGGTGCATCTTGGCGGAGCCGACGATCACGGAGCGTCCGGAGTAGTCGACGCGCTTGCCGAGCAGGTTCTGGCGGAACCGGCCCTGTTTGCCCTTGAGCATGTCGGATAGCGACTTCAGCCGCCGCTTGTTGCCGACGCTCGAGACGGCCCGGCCGCGCCGCGCGGAGTTGTCGATCAGCGCGTCCACGGCTTCCTGAAGCATCCGCTTCTCATTGCGCTGGATCACTTCCGGCGCCTTCAGCCGCATCAGCTTCTTGAGCCGGTTGTTCCGGTTGATTACCCGACGGTACAGGTCGTTGAGGTCGGAGGCCGCGAACCGGCCGCCGTCCAGCTGCACCATCGGGCGCAGGTCCGGCGGAATCACCGGCAGTTGCGTGACGACCATCCAACTGGGGTCGATCTCGGCCTTGCGGAAGCCCTCGACCAGGTTCAGCCGCTTCAGCGCCTTGCGCCGCCGCTGGCCGGTGGTCTCCTTGGCTTCCTTCTCGAGCTGCTTGGACAGCTTGCCGAGGTCGAGGTCGTCGACGATCTGCAGGACGGCCTCGGCGCCGACGCCGGCCTCGAAGACGCCCTTGTACTTGTCGGTAAGCTCACGGTACTTCGCTTCGGTGACGATCTGGAGTGGCTCCAGCGTGTCGAGCTCCTCCATCGCCAGCTCGTATCCGGACTCGAGCACCTCGGTTTGTTCCGCGAACTCGCGCTTCAGCCGCTCGATCTCCTCCTTGGCCGCGGTGTCGTCCTCGGCCTTCTTGGCGGAGGCCTTCATCGTCTCCAGGGCCTTGGCGTGGTCGCCCTTGAGCTTAGTCCGTTCCTTCTCGTAGTCTCCCTTGAGCTTGTCCTTGACGGCCTTCCGCTTCTCGTCGTCCACCTTGGTGATGATGAAGTTCGCGAAGTACACGACCTTCTCGAGGTACTTCACGGACATCCCGAGCAGGAGCCCGAGCCGTGAGAACGTGCCGCGGAGGTACCAGATGTGGACCACCGGGGCAGCCAGCGAGATATGCGCCATGCGCTCGCGGCGGACGGCGCTGCGGGTGACTTCCACGCCGCACTTGTCGCAGACGATGCCCTTGTAGCGGATCTTCTTGTACTTGCCGCAGTAGCACTCCCAGTCCTTGGTCGGGCCGAAGATGCGCTCGTCGAAGAGTCCGTCCTTCTCCGGCTTCTGGGTCCGGTAGTTGATGGTCTCCGGCTTGGTGACCTCGCCGTACGACCACTGCTCGATCTGCTGCGGGGAGGCCAGGGTCAGTTGGATAGCGCTGAAGTCCCGTACCGGGGCCACGTCACGCTTGCGTCCGGTTTGCTCCGCCATCACTTGCCTCCTTTCTTGATGCCGAGGGGATCTCCGGCTTCGGCCGGTTCCTCCTCTTCGTCCTTATCCTTGTCGTCATCGTCGTCGCTCGCCGTGGCCGCGTCGTCGTCGGCCTTGGTCAACTCGGTATCGGAGTCGGTCTCCAGCACGTCGAGTACGTTCGGGTCGACCGCCTCGCTGACTTCCTCGTCGATCTCCTCATTGATATCGCCGCCGTCGCCTTGCAAATGCACGTTCAGGCCGAGGCTCTGGAGCTCCTTCACGAGCACCCGGAAGCTCTCCGGCCGCGACGGTTCCTTCGGCGGCTGGTTCTGGATGATCGACTCGTAGGTCTTGGCCCGGCCGACCACGTCGTCGGACTTCACGGTCAGCATCTCCTGGAGCGTATGCGCCGCGCCGTAGGCCTCGAGCGCCCACACTTCCATCTCGCCGAATCGCTGGCCGCCGAACATCGCCTTGCCGCCGAGCGGCTGCTGCGTGACCAGGGCGTACGGACCGGTCGAACGGGAGTGCATCTTGTCGTCCACCAGGTGATGGAGCTTCAGCATATAGATCGTACCGACGGTCGTGCGCTGGTCGAACGGGTCGCCGGTGCGGCCGTCGACGAGTTGTTCCTTGCCGTCCTCGGAGAGGCCGGCCTTCTTGCGCTCGGCCCGGATCTCCTCCATGGTCACGCCCTCGAACACCGGGGTCGCGACCTTGTAGCCGAGCTTCTCGGCGGCCGCGCCGAGATGCGTCTCGAGGATCTGGCCGAGGTTCATCCGGGAAGTCACGCCGAGCGGGTTCAGGATGATGTCCACCGGGGTGCCGTCGGCCAGGTGCGGCATGTCTTCCTCGGGCAGGATCTCGGAAATCACGCCCTTGTTGCCATGCCGGCCGGCCATCTTGTCGCCGACCTGGATCTTCCGGACCTGGGCCACGGAGACTTCGATGATCTTCAGCACGCCCGCGGCGAGGTCGTCGCCGAGCTCGCGGTCGAAGATCTTAACGTCCACGACCTTGCCGTGTTCGCCGTGCTGCAGGCGCAGCGAGGTGTCCTTCACGTCGCGGGCCTTCTCGCCGAAGATCGCCCGGAGCAGCCGCTCCTCGGCGGTCAGCTCGGTCTCGCCCTTCGGCGTGATCTTGCCGACCAGGATGTCGCCGGCCCGGACCTCGGCCCCGATCCGGACGATGCCGTCCTCGTCGAGGTCCTTCAGCGCCTCGGCGCCGACGTTCGGGATGTCGTTGGTGGTCACTTCCGGTCCCAGCTTGGTGTCGCGCACCTGTACGGAGAACCGGCTGATGTGGACGCTGGTGTAGCGGTCCTCGCGGACCACGCGCTCGGAGATGATCACGGCGTCCTCGTAGTTGGCGCCGCCCCACGGCATGAACGCCACGGTCAGGTTCTGGCCGAGGGCGATCTCGCCGTCCTCGGTGGCGGGGCCGTCGGCGAGCACGTCGCCTTCCTTCACCCGTTGCCCGACATCCACGGTCGGCCGTTGGCTGATCGCCATGTCCTGGTTGGAGCGCATGAACTTCTTGAGCTGGTAGGTCCGCTTCTTCTTGCCGGTCACCTCGATCCGTTCGGCGTCGACGTACGTCACCTTGCCCGCTTCCGCGGAGAGGACGATCTGGCCGGTATCCATCGCGGCCCGCCGCTCGATGCCGGTGCCGACCACCGGCGCGTCCGGACGGACGGTCGCCACGGCCTGGCGCTGCATGTTCGAACCCATCAGGGCGCGGTTGGCGTTGTCGTGCTCGAGGAACGGGATCAGTGCCGTCGTCACGGAGACGATCTGCTTCGGCGAGACGTCGATGTAGTCGACTTCCTCCGGAGAGACCACGGTCGGCGCGAAGTTCTTACGCGCGATCACCCGGTCCTCGGAGACATAGCCGTCCTTGGTCAGAGGCGTGTTGGCCTGGGCGATGGTCTTGCCTTCTTCGGCGCCGGCGTCGAGATACTCGACCGCGCCGGTCACTTTGGCCTTCTTGCCGGTTACCTCGACCTTGCGATACGGCGTCTCGATGAACCCGTACTCATTGATCCGGGCGTAGCTGGATAGCGACGTCACCAGGCCGATGTTCGGTCCCTCAGGCGTCTCGATCGGACAGATCCGCCCGTAGTGGGAGACGTGTACGTCGCGGACCTCGAAGCTCGCCCGTTCCCGGGTCAGGCCGCCCGGTCCCATCGCGTTGAGGCGACGCTTATGGCCGACCTCGGAAAGCGGGTTGGTCTGGTCCATGAACTGGGACAGCTGGGAGCTCGCGAAGAACTCCTGGGTCGCGGCCACGATCGGCCGGACGTTGATTAGCTGGGCCGGCGTGACGGTGTCCGACTCGGACACGCTCATCCGGTCCTTGATGATCCGCTCCACCCGGAGCAGGCCGCGGCGGAAGGCCAGCTGGATCAGCTCGCCGACGCTGCGGATCCGTCGGTTCTTGAGGTGGTCGATGTCGTCGGCCGGCGCCTGGCTGATGTTCAGCCGGATCACTTCCTTGATGATCGCGACGATGTCTTCCTGGCGCAGCACGCGGTGCTCCTTGTCGTTGGGCAGGTTCGTGCCAAGCCGTTGGTTCAGCTTGTAACGGCCGACCTTGCCGAAGTCGAAGCGCGAGAAGTCGAAGAACGTGGTGTCGATCAGGGACTTGGCGTTGTCCACCGTGGCGAGGTCGCCGGGGCGGATGCGCTTGTATATCTCGATCAGCGCCTGGTCGACCGTCTTGGCCGGGTCCTTCTCCAGGGTCGCCTCGATGTACTTATGTTCCTCGTCGGTGTCCACGTCCGTGAACGCCGCCAGGATCTCCTCGTCGGTCGCCAGGCCCATCACCCGAAGCAGGCTGGTGATCGGGACCTTCCGCTTGCGGTCGATCTTCACGGAGATCAGACCTTTGTTCGAGGTCTCGATCTCGAGCCAGGCGCCCCGGGTCGGGATCACCTTGCCGCCATAGAAGTTCCGGTCGCCGCTGCGGTCGGCGGTGAAGAACGAGCCGGCGCTTCGCACCAGCTGGGAGACCACGACGCGTTCGACGCCGTTGATGATGAACGTGCCGCGGTCGGTGATCTTCGGGAAGTCTCCGAGGAACACTTCCTGTTCCCGGATCTCACCGGTCTCCAGGTTGGTCAGTTGCACCTGGACACGGAGCGGCGCTTCGTATGTGACGTTGCGGTCGCGGGCGGTGTCCTCGTCCACCTTCGGCTCGTCGAGCTTGTAGTCGAGCAAGGCCAGCTCGAGGCTCTTGCTGGTGAAGTCCCGGACGGGCGAGATCTCTTCGAACAGCTCCTTGAGGCCGTCCTTGAGGAACTCGTTATATGAGTTGATCTGGACTTCGATCAGGTTCGGCAATGCCAGTGTTGGTGGCGTAGCCTGGAAATATTTACGGTCAGACACCGAAACGCTCCCTCCGATAATTAGTGGATGATGCCTGGCGCCTGTGCATACAAAAACAGACGCCACCACGAACACACGTTCGCGATGACGCTCCTGTATTCAAGAACAAAAGGGCGCCAAAACCATTCGTAATTAGTGTAGTAATCGTCCGAGGGCGCGTCAAGCGCGCCCGGCGGCTCGTCCGGCCGGCAGAGAAACCACGGCCCAGAACAGCAGTAATACGCCTAGCGCGGTCACTACCGACGTGACCGCATAAAAGTCGACCAAGGCGCCCGCCAATAGGACGGGCACGGTGTTCGCCGCGTTGACGCTCATCCCCAGGAAGCCGAAGACCCTGCCCCGCATCGCCCGCTCCGTCTGTTCGTGGATCAGGGTCTGGGAAGCGATCATCACCATGGAGATGGAGAGCCCCAGCACTGTCGCGGACGCGCTGGTGATCCCCTCCCGTAACGCGGCGGCGTTTCCGTCGGTGGCCCGCGCCAGCGCCGCGGCCGCGGGCTCGACCTGTCCGAGCAAGGCGACCATTGCCCCGGCGGTCAGCAGCGCGCCGGTGACCACGGCCCGGACCGGGAACTGCCGACGGGCCCTATGCAGCGCGACGCCACCGGCCAGCATCCCGACACCCACCGGCAGGATCACGATCCGGCTGACCTCGCGGAGGTTGGCCCCCAGCACCTCGCCGACGTACGCCGGAAGCAGCACCATCACCACGCCGATCACGGTCCAGACGGCGGTCATCTGAAGCAAGCCGTACCGGACCAGCGGCGTCTTACGGATGACGGCCAGGCCGGCCTTGAGGTCGCGCAGCACGCTCCGGTACGCGTCCCGCAGGGCGACCTTGCGCATCCGTTGATGGAGCGGCGGCAGCATCGCGCACGCCAGCGCGGCGATCGAGAAGCTGCCGGCGGCGACCGCGATCGGCAGCGAGTCCCCGCCGATCTGCGCGACGGGTCCGGCCAAGCCGTACCCGACCACGAAGCTCGCGAACATCGTCACGATAAAGACGGCGTTGGCGGCCACCAGCCGCTTCGGCTCGACCAGCTCGGGAATCGCCGCCCCTTCCGCCGGCGTGAAGAACTGGGTCACCGTCGAGACGGCGAACGTCACCGCCAGCAGGACGGGCACGCTGGACAGGTCCGTCAGGTAGAGCAGCACCAGGCCGGCGCGCAGGACGTTGGTGACGATCAACACGCTCCGGCGGTGCCAACGGTCCGCGAACACTCCCGCTACCGCTCCGAAGAGTAGGCTCGGCAGCCCGAAGCTCAGGACGAAGAGACTGACCATCGTCGCCGAACCGGTCAACTCGAAGACCCGGATCAGTAGGGTGAAGTTGACCATGTTGAACGCCGTCAGCGACAGCGCCTGGGACAACCAGAGCTTGAGAAAATGACGGTTCGGCTCGAGCTCGCGGACGAGTCTCAAGAACTGCCTCAACATCGGGGTGCCGCTTACTTCTTTTTCTTGGCGGGCGTGATGATCTGATCGACCAGGCCGTACTTCTTGGCTTCGTCCGGCGACATGAAGTAGTCACGGTCGGTATCCTTGGAGATGGTCTTGAGGTCCTGGCCGGTGTGCTTGGCGAGGATGTCGTTGAGGATGTCCCGCATCTTGAGAATCTCCTTGGCGTGGATCTCGATGTCCGTCGCCTGTCCACCGAGTCCGGAGACCAACACCTGGTGGATCATTACCCGGGAGTGCGGCAGGATGAATCGCTTCTTTTCGGCGCCGCCGGCCAGCAGGACCGCGCCCATCGAGGCTGCCATGCCCATGCAGATCGTCTGCACGTCCGGCTTCACGAACTGCATCGTGTCGTAGATCGCCAGACCGGCCGAGACCCCGCCGCCCGGGCTGTTGATGTACAGCTTGATGTCCTGGTCCGGGTTCTCGCTCTCCAGGTGGAGCAACTGCGCCATGATCAGGTTCGCGACCTGGTCGTCGATCGGCGTGCCGATGAAGATGATCCGTTCCTTGAGCAGTCGGGAAAAGATGTCGTACGCCCGCTCGCCGAACTGGGACTTCTCCAGTACGGTCGGAATGAGCATCTGGTCGCTAATGTCTGGTTGGGTGTTGGGTTGATTCGCCATGGCCCCAGCTTACCGCATTATCCCGTTCCGGGAAGTTAGGAAGGTCGCTTCGGGGAGTATAGCGGGTAGTGCTCCCGCAGCGCTTCCATGATCCGGGTCAGCACGTCGATGTTCACGCCGATCCCGCGCCGGAGCCGGCCGTCCACGTACCGGAGCCGGAAGACGATCTGCATCAGGTAGCCCTCCAGGTCGGGGGTCAGCCGAAGTCCGAACCGGGACGCCAACTTCCGGAGCATCCGTTTGGCCTTGCGCCGGGTCTCCGCGTCAGGGAGCGGTGGCAGGCCCTCGGGCAAGGGTATCTCCGGAAGTTCCGGGAACCGTATCCGGGGACGACGCGGGCGGGAGCTCTGCGAGGCTCCCGGCCGACGTTCGCGCGGCGACGGGGACGGACCTTGCTCCTGGTCGGCGTCCTCGGGAACAGGAGGCACGGGCGGACGTTCCGGACGTTCTTCCCGCGGTTCCCTAGGCTCCTCCTCGATGACCGGTTCTTCGCGGCGGGACTCGGGGCGGACCGTGACGTCCAGAGGTAGTTCCCCCGGCTCGGGGGCTCCTCCGGAGATCGGCGGCAACCGGCGTTCGATCCAGGCCCGTTCGACGGCTTCCAGGGTAACGGCGAAAGACGATTCAGGTAGGGGCGGCTCCGGGTCGGCGGCGCTCTCCGCGACGATCGCTTCGACGTCCCGGACGGTCGGCGGGGCCGTTTCCGCCGGCGGCGCAGAGTCCGGTCCGGCCGGCACGACGCGCTTCCCGATCACCGGCGAGTCCGGGTCCTCGGACTCATGCACCGTCACCTCGCCGCACTCGATTACGACTAACACGGGTCCGTGGTCTTCCGTCTCCACCGTCAGTTCGGCGGTCTCCTCTCGGGGAAAGTCCGCCGCCACGGCCTCGGCCTGTACGACCAGGTTCTTCGCGGGGACAGGCTCCCGGAACGCTTCCCTCACCGCGGCGATCATCCGCGGCGGCGGGACCGGATTCGTCTCCCGGGCCACGTCGAACTTCAGGCGGATCCGCCTGACCAGGCCGGCCTCCGGCTCGGTTTCCGCGACTACCGACCGGAGCAGCACCGGCCCTTCCTCCAGGTACCAACTCAGACCGGGACCGTGTTCCTCGCGCAGTTCCGCGTAGGCGTCTTCCCCGATCGCGTCCCGCAGCTCCGCCAACTCGACGCGCCTCCGGAACGCCGCCTCCGCGGCGACCTTGCGGACCTCGGCCTCGCTCGGCGGCTCCACCTCGACGTCCGGCCCTTCTTCGGGCGCTTCCGGTTTCTCCTCGACGTCGGTTTCCTCGGCGCGTTCTTCCTCTGCAGCCGCGGCTTCCCGTTCCTCCTTGCGACGCTTCCGGCGCTTACGCGACTCCTCGTCCCGCTCCGGGCCGGGCGTTTCCCCCGCTGGCCGGGCTGGCCGCCGTTCGTCCATGCTATCCGGTCGCGTACTTCACCAGCTTCGCGACCGCTTCGCGGTTCCCCAGGATCCGCTTCACGTACGCCGCGAACTCGTCACCCTTGATCTGTTCCTTGACCTGGTCGTCCGGCGCGGTCGCCAACTGAGCCGCGACCTCTTCCTTGACCCGCTGGTCGGAGACCGTGACCTTTTCCTGCGCCTGTATCGCGTTGAGCACCAGGCTGAGCTTCACCCGCCGTTCGGCCTCGCCGCGCTGGTCCTTCCGGAAGTCATCCTCGGTCTTGCCGGACTGTTCGAGGTACTTGTCGAACGGGATTCCTTGGCGCTCCACGTGCTGTCGGAACTCGCCGAACATCCGGGTCAGCTCCTCGTCGACCAGCGCGTCCGGTACCTCCACCTTCGCCTGGGCCGCGACCTTGTCGATGACCTCCTGCTCGGTGCGCTGCCGGGCTTCCTGTTCCTTTTCCTGCTTGAGGTTCTCCGCCAGTCGCTTGCGCAGATCCGCCAGCGACTTCGCACCGAACCCCTCGGCGAACCCGTCGCCGAGTTCCGGCAACTGCGTCTCTTGGACCTGCCGCATCGTCACCGTGAACTCGACCGGCTTCCCGGCAAGAGATTTCTCGTGATAATCCTTGGGGAACGTGACCTTGAAGGTCTTCACGCCACCGGCCTTCATGCCGATCAGCTCTTCCTCGAAGCCGGGGATGAAACCGCCCTGACCGAGCACCAGCGGGTGGTTCTCGCTCTTGGCCCCGGAGACTTCCTTGCCGCCTTGCTTGCCGACGAAGTCGATCTCCACGCGATCCCCCTCCTTGGCGGCCCGGGTGACCTGGGCGAAGCCGGCGCGCCCCTTGCGGAGCTGCTCCAGGGCGTCGTCCACCAGCTTGTCCGAGTACTCGGACGGCTTCGGCTTCACGGAAATCTTCTTGTAGTCGCCGAGCGTGACCGGCGGGAGCACCGCGACCGTGGCCGTGAAGGACAGACCGTCTTTCTCCAGGTCATCGTGCTTGTCCTGGAGGTCGGTCTTCGGGCGCCCCATCGGCTTGAGGTCGTGCTCGACCACCGCCTTGTAGTAGCTCTCGGCGACCGCCAGCTCCATCGCCTCGTGGGCGATGTAGTGCGGACCGGTCCGGGCCTCGAGCACCGAGCGCGGCGCCTTGCCCTTCCGGAATCCCGGCAGGTTCGCCTGTTTCGCGAGCTTCTTCACGGCTTGGTCGAAGTAGCCCTTCATCTCCTCGGGGCTGATCGAGATCTTCAGCGAGACCTCGCTCTTCGGCAGTTTCTTTACTTCCACCTGCATACGTCGTCCCAGTATATGGGCGATTCGGGTCCAGCGCACCCCGCTTGGTGCCGGGGAAAGGAATCGAACCTTCACGGGTGTTACCCCACCGGGTCCTAAACCCGGCGCGTCTGCCTAGTTCCGCCACCCCGGCATGTCTTGATTCTACCGCTCCAGATCGAGTTGCGCCGCTTCCCGCTGCATCCAGCACGCGCCGGACCGGAGCGCCTTGGTCAGCCATCGCAAGGATCGGAGCGCCAACCTCAGCCGCAGCAGCCGGAGCGACGTCATACGGTGACCTTGTCCCGCAGTTTCTCCAGCTTGGCCTCCCCGATGCCGGAGACCTCCAACAAGTCGTCCACGCTGCCGAACGGTCCGAACGCCTCCCGGTAGTCGATGATCTTCTCGGCGGTCGCCTCGCCGACGCCGGGCAGCGTATCCAGTTCCTCGATGTCGGCCGTGTTGAGGTCCACCAAGCCGTCGGATTCTTCCTCCGAACCGGCGGAGGAACTTCCGACGGGTTCCATAGTCATCTCTCCAAGCAGCGGTACGTAGACCTTCTGATGGTCCTTGAGTTCCTCGGCCTGGTTCAGCTCCTTGGCCACCCAGGCCCGGTCCGCATCCTGTGTGAATCCGCCGGCCGCCTTTACCGCGTCCGCCACCAGGCTACCGCCGGGCAACTCCCGGACTCCGGGCTTCGCGACAGCCCCCTCGATGTCCACCACGATCGTGGCCGGCACGCTGGGGCCGGGGGATGGTGACGGCGAGACCGGATCGAGCAGCAGCGGTTCTCCTTGTGCCCGCGTGGCGAGGACTCCGGCCGCCGTGGCCGCCAGGATGGCGACGACGACCGTCGGCATCCGGAAACGATTCCATAATTCAGTCAGGCGTTCCATGAATAAGGTCGGTTGCTTGCTAGCAACCATACCAAATGGAAGCTTGCTTATCAAGTCAGGCCAGCCGGGCGGCCGCGAGTACCTTGTCGCGCAGCACCGGCAGGGTCTCGAGCCGGGCGTCACGCTCCAGCAAGTCGCGGGCGGCTCCCCGCGCCGCCTGCAGGAGCCGCGGGTTCGACAGGCCCGCCGGCGACACCGCGAAGCCCGACTGCGCCGTACCGAGCACCTCGCCGGGACCGCGCAGCTCCAGGTCCGTCTCCGCCAGTTCGAACCCGGAGTCCGTCCGCTCCATCGCCCGGAGCCGCTCGTTGTCTGTCCGGGCGCCGTCCCCCGGCAATAGGTAGCAGTACGACCGGTGCTCGCCCCGGCCGACCCGGCCCCGCAGCTGATGCAGCTGCGCCAGCCCGAACTGCTGCGCCTCCTCGATCAGCATCACCGTGGCGTTCGGGACGTCCACGCCGACCTCTACCACCGAGGTCGAGACGAGGACATCCAGTTCCCCGGCGGCGAACGCGTCCATCGTGCGGACCTTGTCCTCGACCGGCAATCGGCCGTGCAACAACGCGACCTTGTGGCCGTCGAAGACCGTCGTCGCCAGCCGCTCGAACTCCTCTTCCGCCGCTTTCAGTCCCGACTTCGAGTCGGCGATCACCGGATACAGCACGAACGCCTGCCGACCCGCCTCCAGCTCCTTGCGGACCGCGGCGAACGCCCGGTCCCGGGAGGCCGGCGTCACCACCTTCGTCGTCACCGTCGGGCGACCCGCCGGCCGCTCCGGGATCACCGAGATGTCCTGGTCCCCGTACGCCACCAACGCCAGCGTCCGGGGAATCGGCGTGGCGGTCATGCTGAGCAGATGCGGCGTCTCGTCGCTCCGGAGCTTGGCGCGTTGCTCGACGCCGAACCGGTGCTGCTCGTCGACTACCGCCAGGCCGAGTCGCCGCCAGCGCACGTCATCCTGGATCAGGGCGTGCGTCCCGACGACGATCGGCACGCCGGCGGTGATCCTCCGCTTGGCTTCGTCCTGTTGGTCCGGTGCCTGTCCTCCCACCAACAGCACGACCTCCGAACCGAGCGGATCGAACCATCTCCGGAGGGTATCCGCATGTTGCCGGGCGAGTACCTCGGTCGGGGCCATGAAGGCCGTCTGCAGGCCCGCCGCGTCGGCCTGGCGGGCCGCCGCCGCGGCCACGGCTGTCTTGCCGGACCCGACATCCCCCTGCAGGAGCCGCAGCATCGGCCGGTCGCGGCCCATGTCCGCCAGGATCTCGTCGAGCGCGGCGGCCTGGCCGGACGTCAGTGACCAGGGCAACGCCTCCCGGAAGCGTTCCAAGGCGACGGCATCGGTCGGGATCGGGACGGCCCGCGTCTCCGCCTGCCAGTCCCGGCGGCGGCGCTGGGCGATCAGTTGCCGATAGAAGACCTGCTCGAAGTCGAACCGGTACCGCGCCCGCTCGGCCGCTTCCTCGTCGTCCGGGAAATGGATGCTCCGCACCGCGTCCGCCAGCGGCAATAGGCCGGCCCGCGCGCGGACCTCTTCCGGCAGTGTCTCGGGGAGCAAGTCCGCGTGCCGGAGAAGCGGCCGGACCATGTACCGGATCCAGCGCGAGCTCAATCCCTCGGTCTCGGGGTAGACGGCCACCAGCCGTCCGGAATGCGTCTGGTCCCCGGTAAGGCTCCGGCGCTCGACGGCCGGACTCTGCAGGTTGGTACCGTACCGGCCGGTCCGCAACTTGCCGACGAAGACGTACTCCTTCCCTTTTTGAAGCGACTCCGCCAGGTACGGCTGGTTAAACCAGACCGCCTTCAGGTTCGCCGTCCGGTCGCCGAGCGTGGCGGTCACCATGCTCCGGCGGCCGCGGAGCCGGCGCAGGCTGGCCGACTGCACCGGTGCCCGCAGCGTCACCGAGGCGCTCGCCGGCAACGAGCCGCTTTCCAGCAACTCGGGGAGCGTCTTGATCTCCCGCAAGTCGTCGTATCGGCGCGGCAGATAGGTCAGCAGGTCACCGACCGTCCGCACCCCGATCCGCTGCAGGCGTTTACCGTACGCCGGTCCGACGCCGGGAAGCGTCTCGATCTTCCGCTGGATGATGTCTGGAGTTTCTTGCATGGGGCCGAAGGAGTTGCGCTCCCTCCGACCGTCAGCGCGTCACCTTGAGGAAGCGCCGCTTGCCGACCCGGATCACCGGGTAGGCGCTGGCGACCACGGAGACGTTCGGGTCCGTCTGTACGATGTCGTTCACCTGCACCCCGCCCTGCTGGATCAACCGGTGCGCTTCGGACGAGCTGCGGGCCAGGCCGGATTCCTTGAGTACCTTCCAAAGCGGGACGGCCAGCGCTTCGGCGCGCCAGGCGGGGATACTCTTCGGCGCCTCTTTCTTCTGGAAGACCCGGACGAAGGCCCGTTCCGCCTTCTCGGCCGCGTCCTTGCCCTGGGTCTCCAGGACGATCGCCTTGGCCAGCCGCATCTTGGCGTCCCGGGGATTCTCCTTGACCAGCCGCTTGAGCTCGTCGGTCGCCTCCGCCGGCTGGCTGGTGCACCACTCGAACGCCGGCATCACGACCTCGTCCGGCAGGTGCATGATCTGTCCGTAGAGCTCCTGGGGCTTGCCGGCGATCGCGATCGCGTTGCCTTCGGTCTTGCCGATCTTCACGCCCTTGGCGTCCGCCAGCAACGGCACGGTCAGGACGAACTTCTCCTTGTCCTTGTACTCCTTGAGGAGCTTCCGGCCCTGCAGCATGTTGTAAGTCTGGTCGGTGGCGCCGACTTCCACGTCCACGTTCAGGGCCACCGAGTCGTATCCCTGCATCAGCGGGTAGAGGAACTCCCGGAGGCTGATCGGCTTGTTCTGGTTCATCCGGCGTTCGAACATGTCGCGCTCCAACAGCTGCTGTACGGTGAAGTGCTGTGCCAGCTCGGCGACGTCGGCGAAGTCCATCGGCTCCAGCCAGCTCGAGTTGAACTCGACCCGAGCCGGGTTGGCGCCGCGGAACTTGAGGAAGGCCTTCACCTGGCGTTTGTACGCCCGGGCGTTCCGGACCACCTGGGTCTTGGTCAGCGGCTTCCGGGTCGCCTGCTTGTCGGTGGGGTCGCCGGTCCGGGCCGTGAAGTCCCCGAATACCAGGATCACCTCGTGGCCGAGCTCCTGGAAGTGCCGCATCTTCTGCAGCACGATCAGATGCCCGATGTGCAGGTCCGGCGAGGTCGGGTCCATCCCGAGGTATACCTTGAGCTTGCGCTTGCCTTGCAGCAGCTTCAGGAGCGCTTCACGCGACGGGTAGATCGTGTCCGTGCCACGGTCGATCAGCCGCGCGATACGCGCGTCCTTCTCGGAATCCGCCTTGGTTGAGGAATTTGCCATCTCTCTGCCTTGCCATCCCATTATAGCTATACTTATATGGCTAGCGCTGCACCGTACATGGGTAGGATCAAAAACGCAATCGTGGACCTGTTCGCCAAGGACCGACTGACCGCCGACGGCGGGAAGGTCTGGAAGGATGCCCAGGGCCAATGGCGCAAGAAGCGCGTCCTGAAGCTTTCCGGCTCCGGCGGGTTCTTCGTGCTCTGCCTGTTCCTGGCGATCGCTTCGATCGGCCTCCCCCTGCCCGGCCGGGTCAACGACGCCCGGGCCGAAGCGACCTCGGTCTACGCCCGCGACGGCAAGACCCTGCTCTACAAGATCCGCGGCGACAAGAACCGCAGCCGGATCCTCTTCAGCCAGATGCCGAAGTGCATCAAGGAGGCCACCGTCGCCACCGAGGACAAGAGCTTCTACAAGCACCAGGGACTCGATCCGCGCGGCATGGCCCGCGCCCTGATCGTCAACCTGGAGTTCGGCCAGACCAGCCAGGGCGGCTCGACGATCACCCAGCAGTTGGTGAAGAACGCCTTGCTCTCCCCGGAGCGGACATACACCCGGAAGGCCAAGGAGCTGATCCTCTCGCTGGAGATCGAGCAGATGTTCTCCAAGGACCAGATCCTCAAGCTCTACCTCAACGAGATCCCCTACGGCCACAACGCCTACGGCATCGAGGCGGCCTCCCAGACGTACTTCGCCAAGCCGGCCGCGGCGCTGACGCTTCCGGAGTGCGCGACGCTGGCCGCGCTGCCGCAAGCCCCCAGCCTCTACTCGCCGTATATCGGCGACAAGGACCGGCTGCGCGAACGGACGCTGTTCGTACTCGAGCAGATGAAGAACGAGAAGCACGTCGACCAGGCCGAGTACGACCGGGCCGTGGCCCAGGTGAAGAAAGGCCTGCAGTTCGCGGCCGCCCGGGGCGAGGACATCAGGGCGCCGCACTTCGTCTTCTATGTCCGGCAGCAGCTGGAGCGTGAGCTCGGCGCGAAGGCGGTCCAGGAAGGCGGCTACAAGGTCGTCACTACCCTCGACCCGCAGAAGCAGGATATCGCCGAGGACGTGATCACCCAAGCCCGGGGCAACTTCGGGCTGTACGGCGCGTCGAACGCCGGGCTGACCGCGGTCAACCCGAAGAACGGCCAGATCGAGGCGATGGTCGGCAGCGTGGACTTCTTCGACACGGCCGGCGACGGGAACGTGAACGTGTCTACCGCCGACCGGCAGCCGGGATCCTCCTTCAAGCCGATCGTCTACCTGGCCGCGTTCAAGAAGGGCCAGCTCAACAACCTTGAGAAGCCTTTGGCGATGAACCCGGCCACCCTGCTCTGGGACGTGAAGACGGACTTCGGCGGCGGGTACGCCCCGAACAACTACGACCGCACGTTCCGCGGGCCGGTCAGCGCCCGGGACGCGCTGCAGCAATCGTTGAACGTCCCTGCCGTGAAGGTACTCGACTTGATCGGCGTCCGGACGGCCACCGACCTGGCGCATGAGCTCGGCATCACTACGCTGAACGACCCCGACCGTTACGGCGACTCGCTGGTACTCGGCGGCGGCGAGGTGAAGCTGCTCGAGTTGACCTCGGCGTACAACGTCCTGGCCAACCAGGGCGTGGCCGCGGTCCGGCGGAGCAACCCCAACGGGACCCACACCACGGCCACGGCGATCATCAAGGTGACCGACCGGGACGGCGACGACGTGACGGACGACATCACCGGGGACTTCCGGAAGGGCGAGGAGGTGGTCTCCAAGGACCTCGCCTACCAGATCTCGGATGTCCTCTCCGACGACCAGGCCCGGGCGCCACAGTTCGGCAGCGGCGGCCCGCTGACCTTGCCCGGCCGACCGGACACGGCCGCCAAGACCGGTACCACCGACAGCTTCCGGGACGCCTGGACGGTCGGGTATACGCCGCAGCTCTCCGCCGGCGTCTGGGTCGGGAACAACGACAACACCCCGATGAACGAGACCGGCGGCAGCCGGGCGGCAGCACCGATCTGGCACGACTTCATGCAGCGCGTCCTGGCAGAGGATACGGTAACGCCGTTCGAACGTCCGAGCGGCATCAAGGAGCTGCGCGTCGACCGGTTGACCGGCTTGCTGCCGAGCCAATTCACCCGCCAGACCAAGACGGACGTCTTCACGAACGGCAACGCGCCGAAGCAGAAGAGCGAGTCCGGCGAGGGTCCGAACCCCGAGGAATGCAAGCCGGACGTATCCCTGACCAGCCCGACCGGCGGCACGATCGATCCCGGCACGGTGAATATCTCCGCCACGGCCACGACCCCGCGCGACGGCGCGGGAATCGAGCAGGTCCAGTTCAGCGTGGACGGTGCCGTGATCGCGACCGACACCGCCCCGCCGTTCTCCGCCAGCACCACGCTTAGCGACGGGTCGCACACCATCACCGCGACCGCCACCGGCGGCGACTGCACCGATGACATCGACAATGCCGGCGCCCTGCATAGCGAACGGCCGAACAACCCCAACTGGGAGGATCCGGTCCAGGCTTGGATCCGGGCCCACGGCCTTTCGTTCGGCAACTCCGGCGATACCGAGACCGCGACGGACTCCGTGCGAGTGACCGTCGGCGGGGACGAGCCTACGCCCGAGCCGTCACCGACATCGGGCGGCGGGGTGACCGTCGGGCCTGGCAACCCGCTCGGGTACCTCCGTGATGACCAGCGGCGTTCGCGGTTCGCCTAGTATCGCGGATGTGCCGAGACGAACGGGCTGTCCTTGAGATAGAACCGCCACTGATGCTCGCGCCCACGACGGATGCCGACACGGGCAGATCGCTCCACCTTGTGTGAAGGGACGGCCGGCGCGTCCTCGAGCCAGAGCGTGTCGCCAAGCAAGTCCTCCCGGTTCAAACGCTTGTCCAAATTGAGCGCCTGGCAGAGCTTGGCCGGTCCGTTGGTCAGTTCCTGATCCGGCGCGTCCTTCAGATGGACGCTGCGCCGGTATCGGTTGCGACGCATGGCCCCGGCGCCCTCGGCCGGCTCCAGCGCCCGGAGCAGCACACCGGTCCCCGATCCCTTAGGCTCAGTGACACAGTTCATGCAGTAGTGTATGCCATAAGTGAAGTAGACGTACGCATGCCCCGGCTCGCCGAACATCGGCGCGGCCTTGGAGTCCTCGCCGTGGCGGGCATGCGACGCGACGTCTTCCGGACCCATGTACGCTTCCGTCTCCACGATGATCCCGGCGAGCCGCTTACCCCGGTACCGCCGGACCATCCGCTTGCCCAATAGGTCTCGGGCCACGGTCAGCGTGGGCCGGACGTAAAACGAGCGCGGGAGCTTCTTAGCCGGCAATCTTTTTCTGGTACAGCGCGACGGCCTCTTGGATGACCTTCTTGGCCGCGGCGACGCCGTCGATGCCTTCGATCTTCGCTTCCTTGCCCTGCAGCTTCTTGTAGTTCTCGTAGAAGTCGGTGAACTCCTTGAGGACGTGCGGAGCGATGTCGCCCTTGTCCTTCAGCTGTTCCAGGCGCGGATCGTCCTGCGGCACGCAGATGATCTTCTCGTCCTTTTCACCGGCGTCGACCATCCGGATGACCGCGATCGGCCGGCAGGGCACGACGACGCCCGGATAGTACGGTTCGGCGGTGTTGATGATCAACGCGTCCAAGGGATCGTCGTCATGCCAGTGCGTCTGCGGGAGCATCCCGTAGTCCGCCGGATACGCGTACGAGCTGTACAGCACGCGGTCCAGCGTCACCAGGCCGGTGCCCTTGTCCACTTCGTACTTGTTCTTGGAACCGCGCGGAATCTCGATCAACACGTTGATCTCGTCGGGCGGGTTGCCGATCGGCAGGTCGCTGACGACGTTCATTCGACTACCACCGTCGCTTTCTGGGACGAGTCGTTATGGTTGTGGATTCCGAACGTCCCTTTCTTGGTGACGGTCGCCCGGGCCGTCTGTCCGGCCTGGAGCGGCGGCATGTTCAGTTCGCTGTTACTGGTATGTACAGGATGCGGCTCGCTCGCCACCTCGAACTCGGACGAGGCGACGAAGACGATTTCCTCGCCGGATTTGACCGTGATCCGGTCCGGTTCGAAGCCGTCCGCGCCGACCCGGACCGTCACGATGTCCGACGCCTCCGGGCTCGCCGAACCGGTCGGCGCCGCGGTGGGCGCGCCGGTCTCGACCACGGCCGTCTCGCTGCGGTTCTGCGACAGCAGGTACGCCACCACGCCGGCGACGATTACCAGCGCTACGACCGACAGTGCCATGGTTTTTGCCCTCACGGAATCCAGCCTAGGCGACGCCATAGGCTTCCGCAAGCGCGGCCAGCCGCTTGCGGGAAATCGCCGTGCGGATGGAGCCCATCAATCCCAGCACGAAGTGCAGGTTGTGGATCGTCGCCAGGCGGGGACCCAGCACCTCGTGTGCCGAGAAGAGGTGCCGGAGGTATGCCCGGGAGTGGTTCTGACAGGTGAAGCATTCGCACCCTGGGTCGAGCGGGCGCGGGTCGTCCGCGAACTTGGCGGCGGAGACGTTCAGCCGGAACTTGTTGCGCACCGTCCCGCCGTTGCGCGGACTCAGATAGACGGTGCCGTTCCGGGCCTGCCGGGTCGGCGCCACGCAGTCGAACGAATCCACGCCGTGGCGGACGGCCAGGAAGATGTCCGGAATCTCGCCGATGCCCAGCAGGTGTCGCGGTTTCTCCGGCGCCAGTAGCGGTGTCGTCCACTCCAGCACGTTCCGCATGTCGCGCTTGGTCTTGCCGAGCGATCCGCCGATCGCCACTCCCGGAAACGGCCGTCCGTCGATGAACCGGGCGCTGGCCTCGCGAAGGTCACGGTACGCACCACCCTGGACGATCCCGAACAGCGCCTGTCGCTTCCGTTCCGTCCAGGCGGCCAGGCAACGTTCGGCCCAACGGTGCGTCCGCTCCATCGCGTCCGCGGTGTACTCCTTGTTATGCAGCGGCGAGGTGCATTCGTCGAACGCCATCATGACGTCCGCACCCAGCTGCTGCTGCAAACCGGTCGTGCTTTCCGGCGTAAGCTCATATTCGGAGCCGTCCAGGTGCGACCGGAAGCGCACGCCGCGTTCGCCGACCCGCATCAGGCGTTTGCCGGAGCGGGCCGTCCCGCCGCGGCTCCCTGGGAACATCGTCGCGACCTTGCCGACGCCGTGCACCAGGCCCCAGCCCAGCGAGAATACCTGGAATCCACCGCTGTCCGTGACGATCGGGCCGTCCCAGCCCATGAAGCCGTGCAGACCGCCATGTCGCTCGACCAGGTCCGCCCCCGGTCGGAGCAGCAGGTGGTACGTGTTAGCGAGGACGACCTGGGCACCGAGGTTTTCCAAGTCCGCGCCGTCGAGCGTCTTAACCGTGGCGGCGGTGCCGACGGGCATGAATGCGGGTGTGTCGATGACGCCGTGCGGAGTGCTCAGCTTGCCCCGACGAGCACGGCCTTCCTGGGCCGTAATCGAAAAATTGATGGCTGCCATGATTATCAGTATACTCATCGGCTAGGAAGCAAGATGAGCAAACGCGCCAAACAGGATGGACTCTCCGTGGATGCGGTCGGCGCTGGGCTCGATGAGCTATGGGACCGGGAGACGAAAGGATCCGACACGGCTTCTGAGCAGGAGACGGCCGAACCAGATCCCGTACTCGAACGCATTTTCCATCGCCCGCAAATCAAGGATTTGTACGAATGGGCAATTCGGGTACGGGACAACAACGCCCCGCGCCAGGTAAGTGGCTGGTTGTCCGGTCCCGGAGTGCAGCACACGGCCCACCAGCGCCCGGAACTGTACGCACAGGGCCTGCTTTACGTCAGACTGATCGATGAATTCAGCGAGTTGGCGGAAAAACTAATTGACGAAGACATCCTGAACCCCGAGCGAGCCATCGCGCGGACGCTCGAGGACGTGGTCAGGAAAAGGAGCCGGGCCGCAACCAAGCTCCTGCCCCTGCAGCATGAACTGACGGCGCTGTGCGAGATATCGAAGTTGTACCGCAAGGACGCCACATGACTCCGACCGAAGCCGCGGGAGTCCAGGGAATCGACGGACAGGCCTTCGACATGGTCCGGTACTTTCAGGGGTGCCGGAAGGACGGACCGGTGCGAGCGTGCGTCTCCGAGCTTGCGGCACGGAGCGTGGCCGCAATGGACGCGTGCGTCGGGGCAGAGACCTCACGGGAACAGGCTGAGGCACGGGACCGCCTGCCGGGCCTGTACGAAGCCTGCGCCCTTGCGACGGCATTCGACGAGACGTACGTCCGGGAACTCAAGGAGGTCCGGGGCCTCATGGTGCTGACGTTCGGCGAATGGTATGCACAGGAGCATGAGGGCGATATCCGTACCCAAGCGCTGAGACGGACTGTCGGTGAGCGACGGCGAGCGATTCCGCGGAACGGCCGGAACCACGACCCGCTCCTGAGGACGCTAGACAGACTGGAGGCCGCTTACGAAGCGGAGTTCGGCGAGGATGAGCCTACTTCTGACGGACCGGTTTCGTCTTCTTCGGACTGACGAAGATCATCTTGCCTGCCACGGTCTGGAGCGAACGGCTGACTTCGCCGGTGATTTCCTTGCCGACCAGCTTGTCGCCGTTCTCGACGACGATCATCGTGCCATCGGGCAGATAGCCGACGCCTTGTCCTCGCTCCTTGCCCTTCCCGACGACCTTCAGTTCCAGCTCCTCCCCAGGCAACACCGGAGGCCGGAGCGCGCCGGCCAGTTCGTTCACGTTGAGCACAGGCACGCGCTCGATCTCGGCGACGCGGTTGAGGTTGTAGTCGGTGGTCATGATCGCGGCCTTGCGGCGCTTGGCGATCTCGACGAGTTTGCTGTCCACCGCCTTCACCCGGCCGGTGACCTCGACGATCTCGACGAGCACCTCCGAATGTTTCTCCAGGGCGGTCAACGTCTCCAGTCCTCGGCGGCCCTTGGCACGGCGCAGCGGATCGGTCGAATCGGCGATATGCTGCAGTTCCTCCAGGACGATCCTGGGGACCAGCAGCGTGCCGGAGAGAAACCCCGCGTTGGCGACATCGAGCATCCGGGCGTCGATGATCGCGCTGGTATCCACCACGATCTCCCGGCCAGCGGGCGTGCCTCGCCCGGTGACCGCCTGGTAGAGGAACGAGACGAACAGCGACCCGCGGACCGCGAACAGCGTCCCGAACATCGCCACGGTGATCATCGTCACCGCGATCGGCAGCGCGGTGCCATACGGTGTCGGCAAGGTTGCCAGCGGTAGCGATAGTAGCGCCCCGACTACCAGCCCGACCAGCACCCCGACGAACGTGGTCAACAGCGACTTGGTGTGCGAACGGACGATCCGTCGGGTGACGACCAGCGCCAGTACCGTCAGTAGGCCGATGAATATGACTAGTTGGATCGCGTCTTGGTCCACGGAACCAGTGTACTCCAGGAAGCTCGCTTACTTCTTGGCCGGCGAGCGCTTCGCGGTCCGGCTGGCCGTGAACGAGAACTCGCCCTTGGCGAACCCGATCCGGACCCGGTCGCCGTCCTTGACCTCTCCGGCCAACAGACGTTCCGCCAGCGGGTCCTCGATGTCGTTCTGGATCGCCCGGCGCACCGGACGGGCTCCGTACTGCGGGTCGAAGCCGCGTTCGATCAGCTCGACCTTGGCCTTGGCGTCGACGGAGATCTTGAGGTCGTGCTCCTTGAGCCGCCCGGCCAGCTCCGTGAGCTGAAGGTCGACGATCCGACCGACCAGTTCCTTGGTCAGCGGCTTGAACACGACGATCTGGTCGAGTCGGTTCAGGAACTCCGGCTTGAACCGGTCCTTGAGCTGCTCGAGCACGCGCTGCTTCATCTCCTCGTAGCGCTGCTCCAACGACGCCTCGGACGCATCGTTGTTCACCCGGAACCCGAGTTGGGCCGTCTTCTGCAGCTCGGACGCCCCGACGTTCGAGGTCAGTATGATGATCGCGTTCCGGAAGTCGACCTTGCGGCCCTTGGCGTCCGTGAGCTGGCCGTCCTCGAGGATCTGCAGCAAGAGGTTGAACACCTCGGGATGCGCCTTCTCGACCTCGTCCAGCAGGATCACGGAGTACGGGTTGCGGCGGATCTGCTCGGTGAGCTTGCCGCCCTCCTCGTATCCGACATAGCCGGCGGGCGCGCCGACCAGGCGCGAGACGTTGTGCCGTTCCATGAACTCGGACATGTCGAGCTTGATCAGGTTCTCCTCGGATCCGAACACCTCACGGGCCAGGACCTTCACCAGCTCCGTCTTGCCGACCCCGGTGGGCCCGAGGAAGATGAACGATCCCATCGGCCGCTTGGGGTTTCCGATGCCGACCCGGCTGCGCCGGATGCTCCGGGAGACCGCGGAGACGGCCTCGTCTTGCCCGACGATCTGGCTCTTGAGCTTCTTTTCCAGATTGGCCAGGTTCTCGGCCTCGGCCTTGACCAGCCGGGTGACCGGCACGCCGGTCCACTGCGCCACCACGGTGGCGATGTCCTCGGCCTGCACCTTGACCGTCTTCGGTCCCTTGCCGCGGAGTTGCTCGCGGATCTTGCCCGCCTTGTCGCGCAACTGCGCCGCTTTCTCATAGTCCTGGTTGTCGATCGCGCGTTCCTTCTCGGAGTTCAGCGCGGTCAGTTCCTCCTGGAGCTTCTTGAGCTCCGGCGTCAGGCCGCCTTCTCGCAGCCGGCCGGCCGAGGCCGCCTCGTCCACCAGGTCGATTGCCTTGTCCGGCAGGAACCGGTCGGCGATGTAACGGGTACTAAGCCGCACGGCGGTCTCGATCGCCTCGTCGGTGATCTCTACGCCATGGTGGTCCTCGTAGTTCTTGCGCAGGCCCTTGAGCACCGCCACGGTCTCTTCCGGCGACGGCTCCTTCACATGGACCGGTTGGAAGCGCCGCTCCAGCGCCGCGTCCTTCTCGATGTGCTTACGGTATTCGTCGAGCGTGGTCGCACCGATGGTCTGGACCTCGCCGCGCGCCAGCGCCGGTTTGAGGATCTGGGCGGCGTCCATCGAACCTTCGGCCGCGCCCGCCCCGACGATCGTGTGTAACTCGTCGATGAACAGGATGATGTCATCGAGCTTCTTGAGCTCCTCGATGACCTGCTTCACGCGTTCCTCGAATTCGCCACGGTACTTGGTGCCCGCGACCATCAATGGCAGGTCCAGCGCCAGCACGCGCTTGCCGTGCAGCGCGTCCGGTACCCGTTCGGAGATGATCCGCTCCGCCAATCCTTCCACGATGGCGGTCTTGCCGATGCCGGGCTCGCCGATCAGGACCGGGTTGTTCTTGGTACGCCGGCCCAGGATCTGGACCACCCGCTTCACTTCCTCGTCGCGGCCGATCACCGGGTCGAGCTTGTTCTGCTTGGCCAGGTCGGTGAGGTCGGTCGAGAAGTAGTCGAGGGCGGGCGTCTTGTCCTTGTCGTCCGCCTTCTGCTTCTTCAACGTGCCGCCGCCCGGTGTGACCGGCTGTCCGCCCGGCCCGGCCGCGGCGGCGCCGGAGGCCGTGCTGCCGCCGGTGTGCCGGAAGAGGTTCAGTACCTGCGACTTGATCCGCTCCGGGTCCGCGCCGAGTTCCTCGAGGATCGAGTACGCCTTGGTGTTCTTGTCGCCCAGGATGCCGAGTAGCAGGTGCTCGGTGCCGACGTAATAGTGCTGGTGCCGGGCCGCCGTGGCGACCGCCTTCTCGATGACTTTCTTGGCCGGGTCGGTCAGGCCCGCGCCGCCCGCGTCATACCGGGACTTCGAGGAGAAGCTGAGCGCCAGCTGGACCTTCTCCAGCGTGACCGCGTGCCCTTCGAGAATCTCAGCGGCAAGCGCTTCCGGGTTGGAAACCAGGCCGACCAGGATGTGCTCGGTGCCGATGTACGCCTCGCCCATCGCCCGGGCCGCCTTCTGCGCGGCCGTCAGCGAAAGCTTGGCGTTCTTGGTGAATTTCTCGAAGTGCTCGTTCTGCATGATTCCTCCTCAAGTATGGATGGTGCGAGAAGTTCCTTCGTTGGAAGGACTGCTAAAAAATCGTAATGTGGTTTTTGTTCACGCAGCCTATTTTGGGTTGCGCCATTACAGTATAGCAAGCCTGCCAAGAGTCAAGCGTTTCCCTGCCTGCTGTACAACTGGACTATTCGGGCTTCTTTTCGTCTTCGGACGGCTCGGCCTTCTCTTCCGAATCCTGGGCCTGTTTCTCGGCAGGCTTCTTTTCTCCGGAGGCTTCGTCCGTATCGCCCGTATCGGCTACCGGCGCGTCTTCCTGGGCGTCCTTCGCCGGTGCGGAGGTCTCGCCCTTCGTATCAGCGGTGTCCGACGCGTCACCGTCGGATTCCTTCGGGTCGGCCGGCGCGTCCTTGTCTTCCTTCTCGTCCTTCGATGCCTTATCCGCGTCCGGTTCCCCGGCCCCGCCGTCGTCGGCCTCGCTCACCGCCTGGGCGGCCAGCTGCTGGATCTCCTTGCGACGGTCCGGCTCGACGCTCTTGATCTTGTCGAGGTCCGCGTCCTCTGCGGCCACGATCTTCTGGGCGGATTCGAGCTTCGCGCCGTCGAACGCCTTGGCTTCGTCCTCAGTGACGCCGTCAACCGTACCGATCGGGATGCTGGCGATCACGCCGGACGCGTCGGCGTCCTCGCCTTCGCCCGCCCTCCGCTGTGACTCCGATTTGTCGATGTCGATCTGCCAACCGGTAAGGTCGCCCGCCAGGCGGACGTTCTGGCCGCCGCGGCCGATCGCCAGCGACAGCTGGTCGTCCGCGACCTTCAACGTGGCCGTCTTCGTCTTCTCGTCGAGTTCGATCTTCGAGATCTTGGCGGGGCTGAGCGCGTTCTCGATGTAGGTCTTGGAGTCCTCGTCGAAGAGTACGATGTCGATCTTCTCGTCGCCGAGCTCGGCCATGATCGCCTGGACCCGGGTGCCGCGCTGTCCGACGCAGGTGCCGACCGGGTCGACGCCTTCCTGGTTGGACGCCACGGCGACCTTGCTGCGAACGCCCGCTTCCCGGGCGACCGACTTGATCTCGACCGTACCGGCGTGGATCTCCGGGACCTCCAGCTCGAACAGCCGGCGCACGAAGTCCGGATGCGACCGGGTCAAGAGCAGCTGGGCGGCCCGACCCTCCGGGTCCACCTCGCGAAGCATCACCCGCAGGCGCTGGCCGATGTAGTAGCGTTCGCGCTCGATCTGGTCGCCGGGGGCGAGCACTCCGACGGCACGGCCGACTTCGACGAAGACGTTCCGACCTTCGATCCGCTGGACCGAACCGGTCATCAGCTCGCCCGTGCGGTCGGTAAACTCGTCGCGGACGATTTCCCGCTCGACCTCGCGGATCCGCTGGATGATCACCTGCTTGGCGGTCTGGGCCGCGATCCGTCCGAATCCGGACGGCGGCTCGACCGGCTCTTCCCAGTTCTCGCCGGCCTTCGGGCTCTTCACGCCCTGTTTGCGTGCCTCGGTGACGGTCATCTGGACGTGTTCGTTCTCGACGTCGTCCTTCTTGGCAACCAGTTCGTGCACGATGAAGAGCTTGGTCTCGCCGTTCTCCGGATTAAAGTCGGCCCGGACGTGCTGCTCCGGGTAGCCGTAATCCTTCCGGTACGCCGCGGCGATCGCCGAGGCCACGGTCTCGAAGATCCGCTCCTTGGGGATCTTCCGGTCGTAGGCGATCTGTTCGATCGCTTCCGAGAACGCCTTGGGGTCGATGTCGAGTTTCATGATTTCGGATGATAAAAAACGGAGCCTGAGGCTCCATACGGGGCCAGTATACCACGGTCAGGCGGTCACGTTCCGGTAGTGCTCGACCGCTTCGCCGGTGATCGCGACTACGTCGATCCGCCACGGGCCCCGGACGGCGTGCTCGCGGCGGAACAGGACCGCCGCCCTGACCGCGTTCCGGAGCTTGGTCGCGGTGACCGCCTCGGCCGGGTGCCCGGCTGCCCCGTCGCGCCGGGTCTTCACTTCCACGAACACGAGTTCCCGGCCGTCCCGCATGACCAGGTCGATCTCACCATACCGGGCATGGTAGTTGGCCGCGACCGGCCTGAAGCCTTTGCCGACCAAGTATGCCTGTGCCCGCAGTTCGCCGCGAGCACCGTACTGTCGCTTGCTTATCACAAGCGTATTGTAGCAGTCAGACGGCGAGCCGTTGCTGCGCCGCGGCCGCGACCGGCGCCCAGTCCGTGCGGTGCAGCGCACAGGGGCCGTGCTCCTGCAGGGCGCGCCGGTGGTCCGGCGTGCCGTATCCGACGTTACTGGCGAACCCGTACCGCGGGTGCTCCTCGGCGAGTTCCGCCATCAGGCCGTCGCGGTGGACCTTCGCGACCACGGACGCGGCCGCGATGCACAGTTCCGTCAGGTCGCCTTTGATGATCGTCTCGCAGGGATACATGCCGCCGAAGTAGTCATGGTGGCCGTCGAGCAGGACCCGGCCCGGCTCGACCCCGAGCCCTTCGACCGCCCGCCGGCCGGCCTCACGCAAGGCCCAGGAAAACCCGTGCTCGTTGAACTCACCGATGTCGACCGTGCCGACCCCGACGGCTACCGCCCGGTGGCGGACGTACGCGGCGATCCGCTCCCGGTCCTTCTTAGGGAGCAGCTTCGAGTCTCGGATACCGTGCAACCGGGAGTCGGGATCAAGCACCACCGCGGCGGCCACCAACGGACCTGCCCAGGCCCCTCGGCCGACCTCGTCCACGCCACAGACGACCGCACCGGTACCCGACCAGTGCCGCTCTCGGATCCTTCCCGGCGCGTTACTTTTTCTCAGCTGGTTTCGTTTCGTCGGCGACATCGGACTTGGCTTTCGCTACTGCGGGTTTCGCCTTCGTTTCCACCGTAGCCGTTTTCACCGGCGCCTGCTTGTCGCTTGCCTGACTGGACGGGGCCGGCTTCGCCTTGACCTCGGTCCACGGGTGGATGACCTCGCGGTCGGCCTGCTTGACCGGGACTTCCTTCATCCGGGCCGCCTTGCCAGCGCGCTCGCGCATGTAGTGCAGCTTCGCGCGGCGCACCTTGGCTGCCCGCTGGACCTCGATCTTCGTGATCTTCGGCGAATGTAGCGGGAAGATCCGTTCCACGCCGATACCGGAGCTGATCCGCCGGACGGTGAACGTCGCCTCCGGGCCGATACCGCCGCGGCGGCGGATGACCAGGCCTTCGAAATACTGCGTCCGCTCCTTGCTACCTTCTTTGACGGTCGTGTAGACGCGCACGCGGTCGCCGGACCTGACGTCCGTGAACATCGGTTTGACCTGCTTGGCCGCGACCTTCCTGAGGATTGCTTGGCTCATGGCTAATCTAAGTTACTAGACGATGATACCACGATGGATTACGATTGTTCGTTATGAGTGAACCAGGATCAGCAGAAGGCACCCAACCCACCGGCAACGCCGAGAACACCGAGTTGGCACTGGCGTACATCCAGCGCCGACTGGAGGAAGAAGACCCGGAAACGAAGCTGCGCGATTGGCACTCCGGTGAACGAAGCCTGCCGTCGGTCTGGCCGCGGTACCGGACGACTGCCGGAGAGACGCCATTGCAATTAAGTCAGGCCAACCAGCAATGGCTAGCGGCAAGCTGCGAAGCCAACCAAGAATTCCTAGGTTGGTTGCGGGAGCAGGTCGAGAACGGCAACGACGCCTGGATTGGGCAACTTGCCCAGCAGCAACGTGACTGGGCTGAGACTGCTTAAGTCTGATTACTCTACTGGCAACTTATCGGCCATGCCGGCCCGGTGCATGCCGCGGACCAGGGCATCCCGCACGGCTTCCGCGCCGGTCGGATCCGGATAGTGCCAAGCTTTCGTGACGATTCGCCGTGCTTGGCCCGGGCGCCTACCGAACACCGCGGGTAGCTGCTCGACGCAATGCCGGGCCGTCACCGGATCCCGGTCGACCTCCAAGCGTTCTTCGATCAAATCCAGGATCGTTGTGCCGAGCTGCTTCTTCTTGGCCAGTTCCGGAAGTAGCCAGCGGGCGGTCAGGCGACGTATGTCCTCCCGCTCGCTCCGGAGTCCCTCCGTGATCGGGTCCACGGCAGCCTGCCCCGAATGTGACCCGCCGAATAACAACGACCGCGCTCTCTTCCATTCGATAGATCCTTCCGCGAACTTGGACAGGGTTATCGCGATCATCATGGCGAAGGTCTCCAAGTGGATTTCCTTGATTTCACCAACTCCCTCTAAGGCAGCAGTGACTACTGTCGGTTTGCCTCCGTCACGCATGACGATATCTCGGTACAACGCCTCAGCACTCCTAGGGTCATGCTCCGCCAGCAAATCCAACTGCCTGGCAAACGCCCTCTGCTCCGCGAGCGGCCGCTCCAGGGCGACGCCCTGTTCTAGTACTTTCCGCAGCAAGCCAGGAGCGTGTTCGACGCAGACACCGAGTGACTCCCGAACGGTCTCACCTTTGTCGCCTTGCAGTGCGTCCGACCAAGCGATATGAGCGTCTTCCCAGGCACGTTCGGCAGCATGACTTACAAGAACGCGGTCGACCGGGGATTCGGCGTCGGATTGTTCTTCAGGAGCCATGACCGGGCATTATACAAGAAGACTTCTACCTGAAGAAGATAGTAGACGGCGAAGCGCTCAGACGAGACGTAAATCCTCAGAAAATCCTTGCCCGATCGGCAGCTTGTCAGCCATCCCGGCCTCGGTCATCGCCCTAACCACAGTTTCCCGCACGGCGATCGAGTGGCCATAGGCCGATTCGGCGATTCGACGTGCTTGTCCCGGCCGACGGTCATACACTTCCGGAAGGTGGGCAACGCAAGCCCGGACTGTCAATGAATCGTCGTCCTGTCCCAGCCGATCTTCGATCATGTCTAGAATCTCCCGACCGTACTGGGCCTTGGTCGTCAACTCAGGCAATAGATGCCGGGCCGTCATGCGTCGGACTACCTCGTTCTCGCTGCGCAACGCCGGTTCGATGACGTTGTGCGCGGCATAGCCGGAATGCGATCCGTCGAAGAGAAGCGACCGCGCTTTCTTCCACTCGGCACTCTCGACGCCAAGCACGACCTTGGTCTCGGCGATCAGCAATGCGAACGTATCCGGGTCGCGTTCACGCATCATCTCGACTGCGCCGAGCGCGGCGGTCACGACGCCCGGCTTGCGATCGGTCCGCTTTACCAGTTCACGATAAATGTCCGCAGCCTGACCAGGATCGTGCTCTGCCAGCCGTACGAGCTGTCCAGCGAATGCCCGTTGTTCCGGAGCCGGCCGGGACGAGTCGATGCCACGCTGGAATACCCCCGGAAGCAATTCCGGATAAGCTTCGGCACAGGTGCGCAGTGCCGACTCCAGAGCTTCGTCCTTTCCCCCCTTCGGAGACTCGGCCCAGGCACTCCGAGCGGTTTCCCAGACTTGCCGGGCCAGGCCATCGCGTGCGCCATCAACAACGACCGCTGAGTCAGATTGTAGGGTTTCACTTTCCATGACCGAATATCATAACAAATACGAAAAGTTACCGCGCTTCGACCGAGACGTTCCAGTCGACCACCTCAAGGTCATCGATCAGGCCCTTGGAGTACCGCACGCCGTGGGCCAGCTTGAGCTTCTTTTCGGATTCACCGTGTGTCAGGATCAGGTACACCGGGGATTCCCCGCGGTGTTCGGAGAGCACGCCCTTCACCTGCTCCAGTACGGCCAACGTCGTGTTGGGACCGAGACGGACGGTCAGCGACTCGTAGGTGATCGTCGCGTCCTCGCCTGCCGACGTCTCGGCGGTCTCGGCGTCGGTGACCGGGCCTTGGTGCGGGGCGGTCGGCGTGCCGCCGGCGACCATCGCGTCGAGGTTGTCTATCCCGATATCCGCGGCCGGCTCCAGGTTCGCCGGCCGTTCCGGGCGGGCCTCCTCGTCCAACGGTTCGACCTTGTCCGCCAGGATCTTCGGCTCGTCGTCCTTGCGCGAGATCTTGCCGCTGATCTTCAGGGCGGTGCCGGGGTGCAGGCGATCCCGGACATCGAGGTACAGCTTCGGGAAGACGATCACCTCTATCTTCCGGTTCCGGTCCTCGACCGTCACGAACGCCATCGGGTCGCCCTTCTTGGTGTTTATCCGTTTGGCGATCGAGACCAGGCAGGCGATCTCCACCGGCCGCTTGTCCGGCAGGTTGGCGATGACGCTGATCGCCGCGAACCGCTTCACCACGTCGCCGTACGAGCTGAGCGGGTGCTCGGAAACGTACATGCCGAGCAACTCCCGTTCCCACTCGAGCTTCTGTCGTTGGTCCACTTCCCCGCCGGACGGCAGCGTGAACCCGGTACCGGAATCCGGCGCGTCCCCGAACAGGCTGGATTGGCCGCTGCGGTTCTCCGCGGCACGGGCGGCGGCGTACCGGGCCATCGCCTCCAGGCCGGCCAGCAGCTGGCCGCGTTTCGCCAGGCCGTCCAAGGCGCCCGCCTTGATCAGCGCCTCCAACGACTTCTTGTTGGCGGTCCCGTCCGGGAGCCGGGACAGGAAGTCGTTAAGGCCCTTGAACGGACCGTCCGCCTTCCGGCTAGCGACGATCGCCGCCGCGGTGTTCTTGCCGAGGTTCTTGATCGCATTAAGGCCGAACCGAATGCTCTTCTTGTCCGACGCCACCGCGAAGTCCTGGAACGACTCGTTGACGTCCGGCGGCAGCACCTTGATGCCGATCGATTCCGCATCGGTGATCGCCGCGGAGAGCTTATCCAGGTCCTCCTGTTCGCTAGTCATCAGGGCGGCCATGAACGCGCTCGGGTAACGCGCCTTGAGGTACGCCGTCTGGTACGCGATCAGGGCGTAACAGGCAGCGTGCGACTTGTTGAACGCGTACCGCGCGAAATCCTCGAGCTGCCCGAAGAGCTGGGTGGCTTGACCGCGTTCCATCCCACCGTTCTCTACCGCGCCGCTGACGAACTTCTCTTTCTGCTCCGCCAACAGCGAGGCGATCTTCTTACCGACGGCCTTGCGGAGCGTGTCCGCCTCCCCGCCCGTGAACCCGGCCAGGTCCTTCGATATCTGCATCACCTGCTCCTGATAGACGATCACGCCGTACGTTTCCTTGAGCGCGTTCTCGACCTTGGGATGGACGTAGGTCACCCGCTCGCGGCCGTGCTTCCGCTTGATGAAGGAGTCGATCCACTGCATCGGGCCCGGCCGGTACAGCGAGACCATCGCCACGATATCCTCGAACTGGGTCGGCCGCAGCTCCTTAATGTAGCGGCGCATACCCTCGGACTCCAGTTGGAAGATGCCGTAAGTCCGGCCTTCGCAGAGCAGTTCGAACGTCTTCGCGTCGTCGAGCGGAATCTTCTCGACATCGATCTTGTCACCGTGCACGGCCTCGATGATTTCCGTCGCGTTCCGGAGGATCGTCAGATTGGAAAGTCCGAGGAAGTCCATCTTCAGCAGCCCGATGTCCTCAATCGGGTACATCGAGTATTGGGTGACGATCGTCTGGTCGTCGCCACGGGTGCCGTGCTGGAGCGGCACGTGGTCGACCAACGGCCGGTCGCCGATCACCACGCCGGCAGCGTGGGTCGAGGCATGCCGGACGGACCCCTCGATCCGGGACGCGAGGTCCAGCAACCGGTCCACCGATTGGCTTTGCGAGGCCAGTTCCTTGAGCTCAGGCTGCTTACGGGCCTCCTTGAGGTCCATGCCGAACGGGATCAGCTTGGCGACCTGGTCGACCTCGCCGTACGTCAGGCCCATCACCCGGCCGGTGTCGCGCACCGCCGCCCGAGCGGCCATCGTACCGAAGGTGATGATCTGGGCCACCCGGTCCTTGCCGTACTTCTCGGCCGTGTAGTCGATCACTTCCTGTCGACGATCGTCCGCGAAGTCCATGTCGATATCCGGCATCGAGATTCGATCGGGGTTTAGGAATCGCTCGAAGAGCAGGTCGTACTCCAGCGGGTCCAGCGTGGTGATGTCGAGCACGTACGAGACCAGGCTGCCGGCCGCGCTGCCGCGTCCCGGTCCGACCCAGATCCCACGGCTCTTCGCCTCGCGGACCAGGTCCCCGACGATCAGGAAGTAGCTCTCGAAGCCCATCTTCTCGATGACCCCAAGCTCGTATTCGATCCGTTCGGTGACCTCATTGCCCGGGGATGCACCGTACCGCGTCTCGACGCCCTTCGCGACCTGCTTCCGGAGCAGGCTCCGTTCGGTCTCGCCCTCCGGCACCTCGAACTTCGGGAGGATGATCTTGCCGAGGTCGAGCTCCAGGTCGCAGCGGCCGGCGATGGCGGCGGTGTTACTGACGGCTTCCGGCGTGTCCGCGAAGTGCTGCGCCATCTGCTGGGGCGTCTGTAACGAGAAGTCCTCGTTGGTCATGTTGAGCCGGTCGGTGTCGTCGAGCTGCTTGCCGGTCTGGATGCAGACCAAGACGTCCTGGGCCTCGGAGTCGTCGGGCCGGACGTAGTGCGCGTCGTTGGTGCCGATCAGCGGCAGGCCCTTCTCCTTGGCAATCCGCACCAGAGCGGCGTTGAGTTCTCCCTGCTCGGGGATGTTCGGATGATGCTGGAGCTCCAGGTAGTAGCGGTCGCCGAACAGCTTCGCGAACTTGTCGACGACCTTCTTGGCCTCCGCCTCCCCGCTGTCGCGCAAGCGGTTCGCGACCTCGCCCTGCAGGCAGGCCGAGGTGCAGATCAGTCCTTCGTGATGCTCCTGCAACAGGTCCCAGTCTATCCGCGGCTTGTAGTAGAAGCCTTCCAGGTGCGCCGCGGTCACCAGCTTGAGCAGGTTCTTGTATCCGGTCTTGTTCTGCGCCAGGAGGATCAGGTGGTACGGATTTACGTCGGCCTGCGGATCCTTGTCCTTGCGGCCGCGGCGCGCGACGTAGACCTCGCAGCCGATGATCGGCTTGATTCCGGCCTTGGTGGCCGCTTGGTAGAACTCGACCGCCCCATACAGCACGCCGTGGTCGGTGAGCGCCAACGCGTCCATGCCCTGCTTCTTCACCGTCGCGGAAAGGTCGGGCAGCTTGCTGAGCCCGTCCAGCAGGCTGTAGTGGGAGTGGACGTGAAGATGGACGAACTTGGGCTTTGGCATACCCATTCATCTTACCGAGTCCGGGCAGGTCCCGGAGCTTGGTTGCTGGAGCGGCACGGAGCTACAGTTCCAGGGAACCGGACATGTACCCGGTGAACTTCGAGGTCAGGATGCCGTCGCGATAGCATTGCAGGAACTGCCGCTCATGCGGCAACGTGTTTTCCGGCAGATCCTGGGGATCGACCCAAAGTATGTGCTTTGACTTGTCGGGTTCGACGTTGCGAGGTTCGCCGCTCCACCGTTCGCAGACGAACTTTAGATTGACCCGTTCCTTGTCCCGGTCGCTCCCGGGTCGATACATGACATGCACCAACCGGAGATCCGGCCTCTGTATGGTGATCCCGAGTTCTTCGGACATCTCGCGGATCGCGGCGGTCTCGAAGTCTTCCCCCGACTCAACGTGGCCTCCTGGGACCCCATAATATCCCGCACCCCAGGTGTTATCGCGCAAGTTAAGCAGGACTTTCCCATCCTTGAGCAGCAGGACGTCGGCCGCCACGACCGCCGGTCCGTCACTCATCCTCACCCCGGACCGTCCCGCCGCGCCGGTCGAGGTAGACCGCCGTGCCGATCACAGCCAACAGGACGGCCGCCAAGGCCGCGAGCAGCACCGCGATCCAGCTGAAGAAGCCGTGCACCAGGCTGACGATCCCGTCCACGATTCCCCGGCCGATTCCCGTGCCGTCCAGGAACAGGACGAGCAGGAAGAACCCGCCCAAGCCGACCAGGGCGCGGATCAACCAGCGCTGCCGGGCCCGGACCAGCCCCCAGTAGAGCTTCGCCTGGGCGCCGAACGAATCGCGCTGACGGGTCAGGTCGTTCAGGTCTGCGACGCCTTGCCGAAACGCCTGCACGTAATCCTTGGCCCGCGCCTTCGTGAGCGCGCCGGTGCTGCCGTGTCGCAGTCGCTCGACGAACGCGTACGCCTTGGTCACGTCCGCCGGACGCGTCAGGTGCAACTTCACCGCCTCCAAACGTTCGGCCGGGGTACGGCCCGGGATGCGCTCGTCGGACATCCGGCCTTCGAACAATTTGGCCGCCTCAAGCAGCGCCAGCTTGTACGAGCTGGCCGTGTTCTCCTTCTCCGCCTCCTCGACGGAGGTCCAATCGATGGTCGCCATGGGTCTAGCTTACAGGTAGTCGCTGGCGGCTAGCTACGGCGACGGTTGGATCTGCTTGCTGGTGTTCGTGAAGAAGTCGCCGAATTCGCCGGGCAGGTTGTCGCCCAGCAGTCCGAGGATCGTCACCACGATGGCCACGACCACGGTCGCCCCGACGATCGCGCCGAACCCACGGGCCAGCCCGGTCAGGAAGTTCTTCCAGAGGAGCGTCCGGGTGCTCTGGAGCTGCTGGATGTAATCGATGAACCGGCCACGTTCCAGCGCCAAGGCGAACTGTTCGATTGCGGTGGCCGAATCGCGGGAAGGCTTCCGCTTCGCCATTACTTGCTCCGTCGCGGACGGGTACCCCGGGCTTGGCGGGTCGTCGACTTGGCCGTCCGCTTGACCTCGCGAGTCGCCCGGTCCGCGGAGCGTTTGGCCCGGCGCCCGGTCCGCTTCGCTTGCCGGACGGTCTTGTCTGCCGTGCGCTTGGCCTGCCGAACCGTCTTGGTCGCCGTGCGCTTGGCGCGCTTGACCTCGCGGCGGGCGCGCCGTTCGGCGCCCTTCACCTGCTTGCCGGCCTCGTCGCTGACTTCCTTGGTCTTCCGCTCGATGTCCCGACGGGTCTCCTTGCCGGACTTCGGCGCCAGCAACAATCCGGCGACCGCTCCGACGAGCGCTCCCAGGAACGTACCTTTTACGAACTTACCTCGTTTGGCCATATCAAATCCTCCTTGCTTATTCCGACTTGGGTTCGTGGCGCAGCAGCCGGGTGGCCCAGACCACCAGGTATCCGAGCACCCCGTAGATCAGCATCGCGACCAGGGCCTCGAGCTCGATGCGCTGTCCGGTGTAATCGTTGTAGGTGTCGAGGCTGCCGAAGATACCCGCGAACGGGGCGATCAGCGGCGCAGTCATGCCGTACCAGAAGTCGACGAACGGCACGCCGGTACGAGCGCCGAACAGCAGCAGGACGAAACGGATCAGGATCACGGCGATGATCACCGCGATAATGAACCAAATGATGTCCTCGACCTTGCGGACCCGCCGATCGTCGGACCGCTCGGCGGTCGCGTTAGTCGCATTAGTTTCACGCGTCTCTTCGACTTCCGTCCGTGATTCGGTCCTGACCATGGTTACTTCCTCCCTTTGGCTTTACGGCTTACGGACTTCACGCCCTTGTTGAACCCCGCCAGCGCGCCGACCACCGTCGCCAGCGGCCGCAGCAGGTTGCTACTGTAAGCGTTGACGGTGTCGCCGGCTCGCTCGGCCGCGCCCTTGAGCGGCTCCGCTACCTCGTACAGCTTGTCTACCAGCTTCCGCACCCGGCGGATCAGGACAGTGATCGCCAGCAGCATCAAGCACATCAGGACGGTCATCGTGATCAGTCCGATCGAGGCGATCCAGAGGATGGCGCTGGGCACTTCGGTCATATGGTTACTAGCGTAGCGGTTTCGCGGCGCCGCACAAGTGCGATCCTACAAAAAGGAAAAGCCCCGCGAACGGGGCTTTTCGAGGCACGTAGCCGGAACTACGCGGCCGGAGTCTCGCCGTCGCCGGACTCGTCAGAGTCGCCGCCTTCGGCCGGAGTCTCCTCCGTGGCGGGGGCTTCTGCGCCCTCGCCGCCTTCGGCGCCGTCGTTCTCGTCGGCGCCAGGGGTCGGGTTCGCAGCAGCTTCGTCGCCCGCGTCACCCAGAAGGTTGATCAACATAGTGTTGCCCTCCCTAAATTAGTTGCTACGACATATACCGTACCAAGACGGCATCACCCCCATTCTCTCACAGCAGGCGAGGACGTTGTCAACTAAACGTTATGACAACTTTTTCTCGACGAGTTGTGCAACCTCACGAGCGTTGGCCGCTCCCTTGGTCGCCTTCATCACCGCGCCGACGATCACTTGCTTGGCGTTCTCGTTACCGGCCTTGAAGTCGGCAGCTGGCTTGGGGTTGTCAGCGATGGCTTGGTCGATGATCTTGTCTAGATCGGATTGTCCAAGTTTTTGAGGTTTTTCTTTCTCCAAAGTTTTTTCGGGATCTAGATCTTCTTCCCAAATTCTTTCCATTACAGGGTTCAAGGTCGACATTGTGTATTCACCAGAAGCCAGATATCGCGCACCTACT
The DNA here is from genome assembly GCA_025449535.1 of Candidatus Saccharimonadia bacterium. Taxonomy (GTDB): domain Bacteria; phylum Patescibacteriota; class SICC01; order SICC01; family SICC01; genus JALYJZ01. The sequence continues at coordinate 718,294 of JANWJF010000001.1, read as the reverse complement.
CCTGTCACAGAAGGATAAGAACCTGGCCAATCCAATTCCATGAAACTGTTAAGCATTTTCTTTGTCATGATTTGCCTGCCAATCCCATAAGCTATTTTGGAAATATTCTGTGCCGCTTTTGTTCGATCATTAATTTTATTTTTTCCAGACATGGCAGCTTTCAAACTTGCTTCAAAATACTCCACATCATCTAGAGAATCAGTGAGAAGCTCAGCTTGATCTGGTTGAAGTCCATACTCCGTAATAAACCGCCTCTTAACTTCCACGGGCAGTTCTGGCAGCCCTTTGACAAGCTTTTTAATTCCGAGCGCCTTCGGCTCCAGCGGCGGGATATCCGGCTCGGGGAAGTAGCGGTAATCGTGCGCTTCTTCCTTGCCACGTTGGCTGACCGTCCGGTTGCCGTCCTCGTCGAACCCGCGCGTCTCCTGGTCCACTGACTTGCCCGCATCGAGCAGTTCCGTCTGTCGTTCGATCTCGGCCGCCAAGCCCCGCTCCACGAACCGGAAGCTGTTGAGGTTCTTCAGTTCGGTCTTGGTGCCGAGCTTCTTCTCGCCAGGCTTCCGGAGCGAGATGTTGGCGTCCGCACGAAGGTGCCCCTTTTCCATGTCCGCGTCCGATATGCCGAGGTACCGCATCAGCCGCCGCAGCTCTTGCAGGAACCGCTTCGCTTCGGCCGGACTGCGCAGGTCCGGCTCGGTGACGATCTCCGCCAGCGGCGTGCCGGCCCGGTTCAGGTCGACTAGCGAGTAGTCCGCGCCCTTGGGGTGCGTCAGCTTGCCGGCGTCCTCTTCTAAGTGCAGCCGGGTGATGCCGATCTGCTTGGTGACGGTCTTCCCGTCCTCGACCATGTCGAATTCGAACGTCCCCGGCCCACCGAACGGTTGGTCGTACTGCGAAATCTGGTAGCCCTTCGGGAGATCCGGATAGAAGTACTGCTTGCGGTCGAACTTCGACTCGTCCGGGATCGCGCAACCGAGCGCTAACGCCGCCTTGATCGCCCATTCCACCGCCGTCCGGTTCGGGACCGGCAAGGCGCCCGGCAGGCCGAGACAGACCGGACAGGTCAGCTCGTTCGGCTTGGCGCCGTCCGCCTGGTTGTCGCACCGGCAAAACATCTTGGACTTCGTCCGCAGCTGGACGTGGATCTCCAGACCGATGACGGCTTCGTACCTCGATGCGCCGCTCACAGCGCCCCCAGGTCCTTGAGCGCCCGCTCGAACTTGTCGAGCGCCGACTTCGCCTCGAAGCTCAGTAGTTCCTTGTCCGCCTCGTGGACGATCTGGTTGCGGGTCTTGTGCGCTGACCAGAGGCCGTCCAGGTCGGAGAAGCGTCCCCCGGAAGCCTTCAACCGTTCGCCCATCGTCTCGCCGGGAACGCCGAGGGCCTTCAGGCAATGGTCGATCAGGTTGTCCGCGGAGATCACCGCCTGCCGGAGGTGTGCCGGCCCGCCCTTCTGCAGTTGCTGTTGGATCTCGTGCCAGCGCACGTGGGCGAACCCCTTGTCGTCGGCGGACAACGTCCGCGGCAGCGCCTGATGCTGACGTACTGCCAGCGCGACGCCGACCACGACGGTCAGGATTACGACGAGAACCAGCAGCTCCATCATCGTGGCGGCTCCTTTGTGTGCCAGTCGTGACGCTGTTCGTACGCGTGAGCGGCCCGCAGGACCGTTGCCTCTCCCCAGTGTTTGCCGATCAACTGCAGCCCGATCGGCAGGTTCTGCTTGTCGAATCCAGCCGGGACCGAGACCGCCGGCAGGCCGGCCAGGCTCGCGGGTACCGTGAAGATATCCGCCAGGTACATCGCCAGCGGATCATCGGCTTTCTCTTCGAACTTGAACGCAGTCGTCGGGGTAGTCGGTGTAAGTAACAGGTCCACCTTCTCAAACGCCTGCTCGAAGTCCCGCGTCACCAGCGTCCGAACCTGCATCGCCTTCTTGTAGTACGCGTCGTAGTACCCAGCGGATAACGCGTACGTACCCAGCATGATCCGCCGCTGCACCTCCGGTCCGAAGCCCTGGGCCCGGCTCTGGAAGTAGACGTCCTCAAGCGATCCCTGCCAGTCCGCGTCCCGTTCCACTGAATGGCCATACCGGATGCCGTCGTACCGGGCCAGGTTGGATGACGCCTCGGCGGGCATCACCAGGTAATAGACCGAGACGGCGTACTTCGTATGCGGCAGGCTGACGTCAACGACCTTCGCGCCGGCCTTCCGGAGATCCCCCTTGGCCTGTTCGATCGCCTCGCCGATCTCCAGCTGCACGCCGCCCTCGACCTCAAAGTACTCCTTGGGGATGCCAACGGTGAGTCCTTTCACGTCCCCGGTCAGCGCCTTGCGGTAATCCGGTACTTCCCGGTCCACGCTGGTCGCGTCCAACGGGTCCGGTCCGGCGATCGTACCGAGTACCGTGGCGGCGTCGGCGACGGTCGTCGTGAACGTCCCCGCCTGGTCCAGCGAGCTGGCCATGGCGATCAGGCCGTAGCGCGAGACGCGACCATAGGTCGGTTTCAGGCCGACTACTCCGCAGAACGCGGCGGGTTGGCGGACCGAGCCGCCGGTGTCGGTCCCGAGCGCAACCGGAACCGAGCGGCTGGCCACCGCGGCCGCCGACCCTCCCGAACTGCCGCCGGGTACTCGTTCCGGATCCCACGGGTTTACGGTCTTGCCCAAGGCTGAGTTCTCGGTCGACGCGCCCATCGCGAACTCGTCAAGATTGGTCTTGCCTACGACTTCCGCGCCGGCCTTGAGCATCTTCCGCACTACCGTCGCGTCATAAGGGCTTCCGTATGGCGCAAGCATCTTGGAAGCGGCCGTACTCTTCCGTCCGTCCGCCGTGACGATGATGTCCTTCATCGCGACCGGCACGCTCTGCAGGCTGCCCTGGTCGAGCGCCTTCCGGGCGACACCGATATCCGCCGGCTTCGGGACGGTCCCTAGGTACGGACTCGCAGCGTCAGCCATCGAAGACTCCCTTTACCTTGATGCTGCCGCCGTCAGTGGCCGGCGCATCGATCGGCAGTTCGTCCCGACGTTCGTTCCTGACTTCGTCGTCGGCCAAGGCGTTCACCGTCCCGGTCACCTGGGCGGTAGGTGGGACGCCCTTGGTATCGACCTCGTTCAACTGGTCGATGTACTCCAAGATCTTAGAGAGTTGCCGTTGATTCGCTGCGACGTCATCGTCCGACAGAGCCAATCGCGCCAGTCGTGCCACCTTTTCCACCGCTTGTCTGTCGATTTCCACCTTCTCAGCTTAGCGTCTCGACCGCGCCGGACCAACGCAGGCGTGCGTCCATTCGTCAAAAACCCTCCTTGACGCCTACCTAGGCTTGACAAAACCGCTTAACTGCGCTATTATTCGCCAATTAGTGAAATCTTGAACATGGGTCCTAACCAACAGCAACAGCAGTCTTTCGACTTCGACGACGAGCAAGACACGCTCCCGCTCAGCGACGTGTTGCAACATGCGGACGAGATCGCTGAGCACGAGGAAACCGACGAGGAGCTGGGACTATGAACGAACAATACCGCAAGGCGGATGAACACTTCGGTGAGGAAGTGCTGAGCGACAGTGAGCGCACGCATCGGCGCGACGTCCAGAAGGATGCGCGTCGGAAAAGGACGCTCAAGGACGGCGCGAAACGGGCCGCGAAAATCGCGGGCATCGGTATCCCGACGGCCGCCATAGGAACTGCAATCGGGGCCGAGGTCCTGCAAAGCATGGACGGCAAGCCACTAGGCTCGTTCGCCGGTACGGAAAAGACCGCACGACCTTTCCCGAAGCCGCCGCAAAGCGAGCGGGACCGCCAGATGGGCGAAGCCATCGCGCGTGCGCAAGCCAGCGTCGAGGCCGGCGAACCGGCGCCGCAGAGCGGTACGGTGGATGTCAGCGAAGCAGGAGTGACGGGTTACGTTGACTTCAGCGGTGGCGATCCCGAAGACGTTACCACCGTGGACGGCTCCCAGATGGGCGGCCTTCCCGCGGAGCAGGATCCCGATACCGGAGGTCTCCCGTCCGATTCAACAAGTTAAGAGTTTCCGCAGTCCCGCTTCGTCGATGACCTTCACGCCGAGCTTCTCCGCCTTGACGAGTTTCGAGCCGGCGTTTTCACCGGCCACCACGTAGTCGGTCTCCTTGGACACGGAGTTGGTCGCCTTGCCGCCCTTGCCACGGATCCGTTGCTGCGCTTCCTCCCGGCTCATGTCCGAGAGCGTCCCCGTGATCACGAACGTCAGTCCGACCAGCTCGTCGGTCTTCTTCGGCTTGGTGACGGTGACTTCCTTGGCCAGCCGGTCGAGCAGCTTACGGTTCGCGGGTTCCTTCAGCCACGTCTCTAGCTCGGCCGCCACGACGTCACCGACGCCCTCGACCTGCTCCAGCTTCTCCGCTGTCGCCTTCCGGAGCCGCTCCAGCGTATCGAATTCGTCCGCCAGGTCGAGCGCCGTCTGGAGTCCCACGTGCCGGATACCCAGCGCGTAGATGAACCGCCCGAGCGGGACCTCGCGGGCCGCCCGGATGCCGTCGACGACGGCCTGCGACTTCTTCTCGGCGAACTTCTCCAGCGGTTCGAGGTCGCCGACCTTCAATGCGAACAGGTCCGCCGGGTCGCGGACCAAGCCTTCCTCAAGTAGCTGGCGGACCAGTTTCTCGCCGATACCGTCGATGTCCATCGCGTCCTTGGATACGAAGTGCTCCAACCGACCGGCTTCCAGGGCGAAGCAGTCCGGATTCGAGCAGCGCGTGACCGCCTCGCCTTCCGGTCGTACCAGCGTGGTCCCGCAGTTGGGGCACTCCTTCGGCATCCGGAACTTCCTCTCCTTGCCGGTGCGCAGCTTCGGCAACGGCTGCACGACCTCCGGGATGATGTCCCCCGCTTTTTGCAGGATCACCGTATCGCCGATCCGGATATCCTTCCGAGCGACCTCGTCCTCGTTGTGCAACGTCGCCCGGCTGACCGTCGTTCCCGCCACCTGGACCGGTTCCATCACCGCGAACGGCGTCACCGCGCCGGTGCGGCCGACGTTCACGCGGATGTCCAAGACCTTCGTCGTCACTTGCTCCGGCGCGAACTTGAGCGCCACATTCCCGCGCGCGGCCTTCCCTACCACGCCGAGCCGCCGGAACAGCCGCCGGTCGTTGACGGTCACCACGGTCCCGTCGATCTGGTACGGCAATGACTGTCGCTTCTTCTCCATCTCTCGCCAAAACGCGACGACCTCGTCCACGTCCTTGCACACCTTGTCGAACTTTCCCGTCGGGAAGCCGAGCTTCCGCGCCCGGTCGTGCTCTTCGGCGTGCCTCTTCAGCGAATCGTCCGGCAGTGCGTACGCCACGAACGCCAGCGGGCGGGTGGCGACCAACTTCGGGTCGAGTTGCCGGAGGGTGCCGGCCGCCAGGTTCCGCGGATTGGCGTAGGTCGGCTTACCGGCCCGCTCCTGCGCCTTGTTCACTTTCTCGAAGTCCTCGTACGGCATGTACACCTCGCCGCGGATCTCGACGGTCACCGGCTTGCGCAGCTTGAGCGGGACGCTCTCGATCGTCCGGACATTCGTCGTGACGTCCTCACCGACTCGGCCGTTGCCGCGCGTCGCGGCCTGCTGATAGATGCCTTTCTCGTACCGGATCGCGATTGCCAGGCCGTCGTACTTCAGTTCCGCGAAGTACTCCGGCTTCGCGCCGGCCAGCTTCTCGATCCGCGCCTCCCAGGCCCGGAACTCGTCCGCATCGAAGACGTCCGTCAACGACAGCATCGGCCGGGAATGGGTGACTTTCTTGAAGCCCTTGGCGACGGTCCCCTCTATCCGCTGCGTCGGTGAATCCGGTGCGACCAGACCGGGATACTGCTCTTCGATTTGCGCCAGCTCATGCTTCAACGAATCCAGGGCCTCGGGTGAGATCTCGGAACGGTCCTCCACGTGATAGAGGTACCGGTGATGATCGATCTCATCCCGGAGCTTGGCGACGCGCTGCTTCGCCTCGGACTTCGAGGGTACGGCCATACGTACAGTATATCGCCCGTGATACCATTAACTCCCCTTTCACATCTTATTCCTGAGAACCGCGACCAAGGGAGAGGTATGATGAGCCTTATAGCTACCGACAGGGTTCGGCTGGAAGACGCCATCCGACAGGCGTTTCGCCAGGCGGAATCGGGCTGGGTCACCCCATTGGGACCGGGCGATATCTGCGACTCGAGCACCCTGGTTTGCGGGATGCGCTGGGATGAGAGTCACGGACTGCTTGACCTCCGCAATCTCTTGTTCGAGGAGTTCGCGAACGAGCTAATCCAGAATGGCGAAGCCGAGAAGCTGGCAAGGCGCCACCCGTTCCGAAGTCACGAATTCAAATCACCGCAAGACGGCGTGGCGCTCTATCTCACCTGGAGGGCTCCCGCATTCAGCCCTTCGGCAACCGGGCATCTGGAGTTCTCGATCGGCCCAGTTGGTGGGCTTCCGTCCTACTACGGCCAACCAACCGAGACCCACTGAAAGGGCAGCAGGGATTGGATCGCCATACGGCACCAGTCCCTGTTCGCTATGCAGGCTCACCTTCGTGCTTGGCCGAGGTGTTCGGACGGGCTTCGGGCTCTGACACGGGAACGCTACGTGGCATAGCCGTTAACGGCTGCGGTGGCATGTTCAGCCTTGGCCGCTACCTCCGGCGTCACCAGTGATGCGGTCAGACTGTCGTGTAACTCCTGGAGCGCATCCCAGACGGCGGGGTCAATCGGTATCGACGGTGACTGGGGGCCGGTGCGCTCACCGCTGAGTAACAACTGCCGGGTCCCGTTCTCGTCGTAGTGGGCCTCCAGCTGGTACTCGGAGTCCGCTTCGGCAATCCTGATCGACAGAGACGCCGTGATACGCAAGTGGACGACTTCGCCATCGGTAATGTTCCCGCCGACCCTCACCTGTTCGAACCCGAGTTCAAGCAGAGGTCGGAACGGATGGTCCTGATGGGACTCGACGCACTCCGCGAGCGGAAACTCGCGCTCGTCCAGATGGACAGTCGTAGAATCGACGCGGGAACCTTCCTGCATATCGACCGTGCCGAAGTTGAAGACTCGCTCGGTGGTTTCTGCCATGACCGGCCAGTATACCCCGAAATGTTCCTTACGGAATCTTCAGTTCCTGGCCGACCCGCAGGATCGTGTTCCGGGTGATGCCGTTCTCTTCGGCGATCGCGTCGATGGACGCGCCGGTCTTCTGGGCGATCTTGCCTAGGTTATCGCCAGCTTGGACCGTGTACGTGGATCCGGACGCGGCGGTCGAGACCGGGGTCGGCGTCGTCTGTTCCTGCTGCGCGGGACGCTTCTCCTGCTCCTTCGGCCCGATCCCGGACGGCAGCACGCAACCGCGAAACGCGACCAGCAGCAGCAATGCGGACACCACCAGCAGACCGATGAACCACTGCCGTTCCGACATCCCGCGCCAAGCGCCGACCTTCGGACCCGGGGACTCTTTGGGATCCTCGGGCGTCTCCTTGTCCTCACGGATGACGACTTCGGATTCCGGCTTGTGCTGCCGGCGCTCCGGGTGCTTGCCGTCCTGGCTGATTCGTACTCGTACCATCAGGGGATATTGATCACTTGTCCGGTGCGTATCCGGATCAGCCCGCCGTACGCCCCGTTCGCCTGGGAAACCTCCACCGGCGTCCGGTCGAATTGCTGGGCAATCGATTCAAGTGTATCACCGGGCTTGACCGTGTACGTATCCAGACGAATGCCGCCGGAACCGGCAGGCGGCTTGGCCGGCGTTGTCTCCGGAGGATTCGACTCCGCCGGAGGCGCCGTGACGATCGGGTACGGCGTACCGGCTTGCTGCGGCACCTCGTCCGAGCTGATGATGCGTTGACCCACGAAAGCACCGAGTAGGATCACGACGGCCGCCGCCAGCATGGACGGCCACTTGGAGACACGCTTGGGGCGCCGGGCCGCTTCGGCGGACGCCGCCTGCTGGGCGGCCTGGCGGCGGGCGGCTTCCTCGGCGGCTTGCCTCCGGGCGACTTTTTCCGCCGCGCGACGGGCCGCTTCGGCGCGTTCGCGAGCAATCCGGGCTTCCTCCTCCCTGAGCCGCCGGGCCAGGTCGACGTCTACCCTCGACCGGGAAGTACCGACCCCCTTGCTCAGGCTGTCGGCCCATTCGGGCATGCTGACGCTTGATCCGGATTCCTCATGCAGGCCGGCTTCCTCCGACCCGGGCTTGTCCGAATCCGGATGATCACCTGGCGAGGGTCGGCCGACATAATGCGGTTGCTGTTGGTCTTCGTCCCCCATGCGGACAGTTTAGCGCACTAGGACTTGGCCGCCTTGGCCCGCTTCCAGATCGGCTTGATGTCGTCTGGCCATTTGACGTCTTTCCACGCCAGTCCGCGATCCTCCAGCTCTTGTTCCACGAATGCCAGACGCCGCAGGTACTTGCGGATATTCTCCCGTTGGGCCCGTCGGTAGTCACCCCCGCGCAACCTGATCATCTCAAGCACGACCCGGACGACGTCGATTCCCTCGTCCTCGATCGCCTGTACGGAGCCACCGCGGAACGCCTCGATTAACTCCGCCGTCTCGGAGCGCAGCTGCCCAATGACTTCCTCGTCGTCCTGATAGCGGAATCCCGCGGCGCGGGCTTGGGCGTTCGAGTGCAACATCACGGCGTTCGGATCGTCCGCGTCCAGACTAGCCAGGAGTTCCCGTGCGAAATAGTCGCTCATCGCTTTCACTATACTTCAGTGCCGGGAGCAGGACTCGAACCTGCACGCCTTGCGGCCGCGGATTTTAAGTCCGCTGCGTCTGCCAATTCCGCCATCCCGGCATGTTAACCCTGAGGCGACGGGCGGAATTGAACCGCCGTACGGGGTTTTGCAGACCCCTGCCTAACCACTCGGCCACGTCGCCGTATCGTCATTGTATAGAAAACCGCCCCGAAGGGCGGTCGTTGAGCGGGTGATCGGATTCGAACCGACGACCTTCTCCATGGCAAGGAGACGCTCTAGCCAACTGAGCTACACCCGCAACGGATTAAAGTATAGCAACTAGTGCTCGTGTGCACGAAATCGAATAGAAGCTCGACTCGCGGCTTCGCCGTGAGTCGACCCCAGCCCAGTGACGTCTCGCGTTTTTCGGCGCTTGCGCTGAAAAACGTATATGGATGGTGCCGGGACCCAGATTCGAACTGGGGACGCCTGGCTCTTCAGGCCAGCGCTCTACCACTGAGCTATCCCGGCGTGGATTCGCATCCACGCTCAATCATACCGGAAGCGGCCGGTCCGCTCAGTCCTCGTCCTTCTCGGCGTCCAGCTTGGCGGGTTTCTGCGGATCCTTGTCTTCCTGCAGCGTCCCCGTGCGCGTCTTGATCACCCGGGTCCCATCCGGCTTCACTTTCTTGACCTCGCCGGTCCGGGTCTGCCCGCCGGTCCGCACCTCGTCTCCCGTCTTGGCTTTCTCTGGCATACCCGCAATCTACCCTTTCCGAAGGAAGGGTCATCGTAGGGATGCCCAAAAATGAAGATGGATCCGGTCGTCTGCTGTCGCGGTTAGCGAAGGGTGTCGGCGATGTGCCCTTCTCGCGCCACGCAAGACGACCGGATCCGGGTTCTTCGACAGGTGTGGGACCGTGGGTGTCGAAGAAGGTTTTGAAGAGGTGCCTTCCGGAGCCGCTCTTCGCAGACGATTCCGAAAGGTCTTTTTCCACCGGCTGGTCGCTCCTGAACGGGCAGGGATGCGTCCAGGACATGACGAGCCGTGTGCCAAGCTCGCCTAGAGGAGGATCGTCGACTGCCCTAGGGCTGAGCACTAACTGGGCGAAGACACGTGCCAGTGAAACTTTGAAGCTGCAAAAGCGTAGCCCTATCGTAACAACCAGTACTGACCGACTCAATCGTGTGGGCACTGAGGGACTCGAACCCCCGACTTCCTCGGTGTAAACGAGGCGCTCTAGCCAACTGAGCTAAGTGCCCGCGAACGAGACTATCGTAGCATCGGCGCGATGAGAAGCGGAAAAGCATCGCCCCTCGTTCACTCGGCGGACATCACGATGGCCAACTGAGCTAAGTGCCCGCGAACGAGACTATCGTAGCATCGACATCATGCAATCGGGATTAGATACCATCTCGATTCGCAATTCACTTGCGAATCGACCCGAGCCCGGTAGCGTCTCGCATTTCCGGAGCCGAGGCTCCGGAAATGTATATCGATTGTGCCGAGGAGAGGACTCGAACCTCCACGGGCATAATGCCCACAGGCCCCTCAAGCCTGCGCGTCTACCAGTTCCGCCACCTCGGCCTGTAGTCCAGTCTACGGGTTGGGCTTTTGCAGCTCAATCAGCCCCTTGCTGTTTCCTGAGCACTTCCCTGGCCTCCGGCACATACCGCATCAGCAACCCATCAGCCGCCTCCTGGGCTAGCTTCGGCGCCGCATCCCGATCGATGGGGGTCGGCCGGTCTGCGGGCGACGTACCCATAGGGCGTCTGTCATAGACGATTCCCTGATCGCAGAACCCGATCCGATACTCCATCGGACCCTCGTCCTCGCGGACCAGAACCGTAAGCTGGCGGTCGCCGACGAACTCGCCACCGACATAGTCCTCGACGGGCTTCTCTTCCAGCGACGGGTCGCCTTCCGGGTCAGGCTCCGGAAGTTCCTCGCCCGTCAGCTCACGAGCCAGATCCGGATCTACGAACTTTTCTTCACTCTCAATCATGGTTGCGTATTGTACCGTAACCAAGACCTTTTTTCAACAGCTGTGCCGGAGAAAGGAGTCGAACCTTCACGGGGTTGCCCCCACACGGCCCTGAACCGTGCGCGTCTGCCAATTCCGCCACTCCGGCAGGAACGGACTTAATCAATTATACAAACAGAATGCCGAATGCCACCCCGACGAAGATCACGGCCGCCGCGATCGTCAGGTAGTGCAGGACCTTCTCCGCTCCGCGCCGTTGGTAGTTCACGGAGCTGTCCGAGCCACCGAACGTCGAGGACAGCGCCACGCCGCGGTTCTGGAGCAGAATCAGCGTGACCAACCAGACCGCGTCGATCGCCAGGACGACCTGGAGCGTCGTCCTCATGCCTTGATCCCCTTGCGTGCCTTCTCAAGGTGGTCACTGGTGATGTCCTTCAGAAGCGCGTGCAGGACGAAGTTCACCGCACCGACGACGATCGCGGCGGCCACCGTGTGCCAGAAGCCGAGCGTCTCGAAGCCCGGCACGACCACGCTGGTCAGCCAGAGCATGAAGGCGTTCACCACGAAGACGAAGAGGCCGAGCGTCAGGAGGATCGCCGGCAGGCTGAGCACGGTGATCACCGGCCGGATCAGGACGTTGATGATCCCGAAGGCCAGGGCCGCGAAGGCCAGCGTGAGGAAGCTGGTCCCGTAGTCGACCAGCCCGAACATCGCCGCCACGAAGATGCCAAGCAGGTTGGCGGCGAATCCGTAGGCGATGCGAGTCCAGTCCATGTAGCGTTACCTTACCGAAAAACGGCCGGGCTAACAACGAAATGCGTCACGCGAACGCGGCCCGAGCGGCTCGTACGAACGCTGTGACCTGGTCCGGATCGTGCGCGGCCCCGGAGCCTTTGATTCCTGACTCCACGTCCACACCATCCGGTCGGACAATCGCCACCGCCTTGGCGACGTTTCTTGCAGTCAGTCCTCCGGCCAGGATGACCGGTTTCCCGAGCGCATGCGTCGCGTCGGCGACCTGCCGGCTGATACCCCAATCGTGGACGTGCCCGGTCCCGCCCGGCTCTTCTCCGACCGAGTCGAGATGGATGACGTCCGCCCACTCGGTGAATTCCTTTGCCCTTCCGACCGCGGACGGGCCGTCGACATGGATTACTTGCGCTACCACGGGGGCGGCTCCCGCCTGGACGACGGTTCTCAGCACACCCAAATCCTCCGTTTCCCCTAATTGCAACCGGTCGGGCCGTACGGCCTTGGCGAGCTCAATAATCCGCTCGGACTCGGCAAACCGTGGAATCAATACCGTCGTCACTCCATCGGGCACGGCCTTCGCCAAGCGTACCGCCTGCGCTTCATCCACCGAATGGCGGGTCCGGGTCTTCGGCGGGCAGATGATTCCGATCGCATCGGCACCGGCATCCGTTGCGATATGGAGATCGATCTCCGTGGTCGTTCCACAGATCTTAATCTCCCGATCCGGAATGCCGGTCACAGGTTCTCCTTCACCGCCCGTCCCGCCGCCTTGCCCACGACGGCCTGGATGGCGGACAGGTCGGCATCCCGGACGCCCCGCACCGATCCGAAGTGCCGAATCAGCAGCTTCTTCTTGGCCGGACCCACGCCGGGGACCCGGTCCAGCACGGAGCCTTGGACGGTCTTGCGGGCCGTCTTGCGACCGTAGGTGATCGCGAAGCGGTGCGCCTCGTCCCGAAGCTGCTGGAGCAGGAGCGATCCCGGCGCGTCCTTTGGCAGGCGCACGGGCGTCGACCCCTTCCCGTCCCAACGCCAGACCTCTTCGAACCGCTTGGCGAGGCCGATCAGTGGCACGTCGGACAAGCCGAGTTCCTCCAGGACGCCGGCGGCGGCCGAGACCTGCCCTTTGCCCCCGTCGATGACGACGAGGTCCGGCAAGGCGCCGAAGGATTCGTCGTCGGAGCTGCGCTTGACCCGTTTGAACCGGCGGCCCAGCATCTCCCGCATCGCCCCGAAGTCGTCCACTCCCTTCACCGTGGCGATCCGGAACCGTCGGTAGTGGGCCGGCGACGGCGCCCCGTCCCGCATCACGACCATCGAACCGACCGTCGCGGTGCCGCCGAGGGTCGAGACGTCGTAGCACTCGATCCGGGGCGGCGGTGCGGACATGCCGAGGGCCTGGGACAGGTCGGCCAGCCCCTGCTCACGACGGGAAACGTCGGAGTTCCACCGGGCCTTCAGGCGTGCCAAGTGCTCACGCGCGTTCTCCTCCGCCAGTTCGAGCAACTGCCGGCGGTTACCCTGGCGCGGCACCCTGACGGACACCTTCCGGCCGCACCGTTCCGAAAGGTACTCGGAGACAGTATCCGCGCCCGGTACCTTCAGCGGCACCAGGACCTCGTCGGGTAGATTGGTCGCGGCCTTGTAGTACTGGCCGAGGAAACCGTCCAGCAGCTCGGCCTCGGTGCTCTTGTCGGCGTTCTGGAAGTCGAAGTCCTTCCGCGCCACCACCCGACCTTGCCGTACGGTGAGCAGGATCGCCGCCGCATGGCGGCCTTCGTGTGCCTGGCCGATCACATCCCGATTGGCGAGCTTGGGATCGACCGCCTGCTGTCGGGCCAGTAGCGCTTCCAGGCTCCCGATCCGGTCGCGCAAAGCCGCGGCCCGCTCGAACGCATGCCGCTGCGAGGCCTCCCGCATCTCGGTCCGTAGCCGCTCCTGGACGTCGTCCGTCTTGCCGTCCAGCGCCCGCATCAGGCCGTCGATGTTCGCGCGGTAATCCGTGTCCGAGATCTTGCCGTACTGCGGCGAAGGGCACAGCCCCAGGTGGAAGTACAGACAGGGCCGCGAGCGTGACGGGTCGTCGCAGGGGTCGTTCGGCAGACAATGCGGGAAGACCTTGCGTAGCGTCTTCAGCGTCGCCCGGACCGCCCGACCGTCGGTGTACGGACCGAAGTACCGGGCCCGCTTGTCAGTCACCCGGCGGGTGGTGGTCACCCGCGGATACCGGTCGCCGAGCGTCACCTTGATAAAGACGTATTGCTTGTCGTCACGAAGCCGGACGTTGTACGGCGGACGATACTGCTTGATGAAGTTCGATTCCAGCAGCAACGCCTCGACCTCGTTCTTGGTGACGACCGTGTCGATCTGGTGGATCTTGGGGACGAAGACGCGGGTCTTCGGCTCGGCCTCGGCCCGTTTCGAGAAGTAGCTCCGGACGCGGGTCCGCAAGCGCTTGGCCTTGCCGACGTAGAGGATCTTCCCCGTCTCGTCCTTGAACAGGTACACGCCCGGCTTGGCCGGAAGCGTCGCGAGTTGGTGCGATACGCGATGCATCAGGCCAATTGTACCGGGTGCGGCGACGGGAAAGCGGACACAAATGGAAAAGGGGTCGCATCGCGCATGAAAAATGCTTGCGCGACGCAACCCCGTATTCCCCCTTTCTTTTTTTCAGCCGTAGGCCAAACGCTGATGCGCTTCGACGACCTCCCGCGGAGTGATGTGTAGCTCCGTGAGGATGGCTGGACGAATGCCGTCTGGTTCAGGCTGAGCTTTTTCGATTTTGTAGCGGTCGCCCACGAACCTGTTGAGTCCACCCATGAGGCGGTCGAGGATCCTGGGTCCCGAACCTGGCTCGTGCCAGACCCCGTCCGGGATTTTGCCATCACGGTCCGCATGCGCGGCCAGGATGGTGGCGGCCTTAGAGCCTGCGATTCCAGCGAACTGCTGAGGCGTCAGGCCACATCGTTCGGCACGTTCCCGGAGGCCAGGGTCCAACGCCTCGTTGTACCGGTCGCTGCCGTTGGCCGCCGGCCCGCGGTAGAGCTGCCAATGGAGCAGTTCCGGGATGAGTTCCCGCTGCTCGTCGGTCAGTGTGGCCCAGATCCGCTGGATCGCGGCGGGCTGGTCTTCCACGTACCCGTAGTCGACACCCGGAGAGCGCGTCACCGCGGGTTCCGGTGGTGACGGTTCGATCGCGTGTTCCGGTTCCGCCAACGGCGGCTCTTCGTCCGACGCCGGAGGCATCGCGAACACCCTCGCGGGCGGTTCGTCCTCCGGAGGCTCGTCGACCGGCCGTTCCTCCGTTTCCTCGGTCTCTTCCTCCGACTTGTCCTTGGTGCCAGTCCGCTGCGGTACGAGCAGCAACGTGGCCGCCAGGAGCACCAGCAGCCCTCCGCAGAGGAACTGCTCGAACCGGCCGTCTCCGAGGGTGTCGAAGTTCGTACCGGACCCGGAGCTCAGCAGCAGCCAGAGCGCGTGGAACGCCGCCAGGCCGATCGCAGCTACCGCGGCAGAGTCCCACGTCTCGCTGAACAGCAGGATCGCCACGAAGGCGACCCCCACGAGGGCCAGGAACACGACCACGTAGAACAGGTTGCTGTAGTCGCTAAGGCTCAGTGCTTGCAAGGCCACCCACTCCAGGAATCCGAGGAGCCCCGCCAGCAGGATCGCCGGACGGTCCTCTCGGAGGAGATAGGCGACGGCGCCGAGCATCACCGAGATGCCAAGCGCGGCCATGAAGAAGCCGTTGTCGACGTCCTCGCTCATGCCGCCGGAACCGACTTCCAGCACGTATCCGAACATCCCCAGTACACCGAGGACGAACAGCGGCAAGGCCGCCCAGAGGTACTTCCGGTACAGAATCAGGCCGAGGCCCGTCACCGTGAGCACCAGCGGGATGTGACCGAGGAGCATCAGGACGAGCCCGAGGAGCGCGATTACCGGTATTCCAGCGTACTTCAGGTAGACCGGTGCCTCCTTGGATATCCGGACCAGCACCTCGCTCCGCCCCGCCCGGTCTTTGATCGTGCCGATCATCCGCCGAAGCGGGTCGGGGCCTTCCTTGTCTTTCTCGGCTTCGTTCTTTTTGGAGAAGAAACCGCGTACGGCGTCGATGCGTGGCATCACGCACCTCCTTTTCGTTTTCGTGAGTTGTTACGCAAGGCGCCGCCTTGCAACGGTTTTTCGTCCGCCTACCTCAGGCGACCTCGGTCGCCTCAGATTAACGTACGGCCTCCCTTACTCAGAAAGCGCTAAATCATAGGCTTTTTTAGCCTATCCGTCAAGTGCTCAAATCGCCGGTTACGCCGTGACCGGGTGGCTGGTGTACTTCTTCGGCGGCGCCTTCTTGGAGCGCTTGAGCTCGTCGACGAGGTACTTGCCGGTGTAGGACTGCTTCACCTTGGAGACGGTCTCCGGCGTCCCCTGGGCGACGATCTGCCCCCCGGCGTTGCCACCATCGGGGCCGAGGTCGATCACGTGGTCGGCGGTCTTGATCACGTCCAGGTTGTGCTCGATCACGAGCAGCGTGTTGCCCATGTCGACCAGTCGGTTCAGGACCTCGAGCAACCGCTTGATGTCCTCGAAGTGCAGGCCGGTGGTCGGCTCGTCGAGGATGTAGAGCGTCTGGCCGGTGGCCCGGCGGGACAACTCGGTGGCCAACTTGATCCGTTGGGCCTCGCCGCCGGAGAGCGTCGTCGCCGGCTGGCCGAGCCGCATGTACCCGAGTCCGACGTCGTTCAGCGTGCCGAGCTTCTGCTTGATCACCGGGATGTGCTCGAAGAACGCGGCCGCCTTCTCGATCGTCATCTCCAACACGTCGGCGATGGTCTTGCCCTTGTAGTGGATCTCCAGCGCCTCCTTGTTGTACCGCTTGCCATGGCATTCCTCGCACGGAACGTAGACGTCCGGCAGGAAGTGCATCTCGATCTTGATCACGCCGTCCCCGCGGCAGTGCTCGCAGCGGCCGCCCTTCACGTTGAAGCTGAACCGCCCGGCGGAATAGCCGCGCATCTTCGCCTCGTTGGTAGCCGCGAACAGGTCACGGATGTTCGTGAAGACCCCGGTGTAGGTCGCGGGATTGGATCGCGGCGTCCGGCCGATCGGCGACTGGTCGATGGTAATCACTTTATTGAGGTGCTCCAGGCCCTCCACCGCCTCATGCTCCCCGGGGACTTCCTGCGCCCGATGGAAGTGTTGGGCGAGTTTCTTCGAGAGGATCTGGTCGACCAGCGAGCTCTTGCCGGAGCCGGACACGCCGGTCACCGTCACGAACTTGCCGAGCGGGAACTCCACCGTGAGGTCACACAGGTTGTTCTCCTTGGCGCCGACCACCCGGATGGCATGACCGTTGCCCTCGCGCCGCTTGGCCGGCAGGTCGATGTCGTCCTCGCCACGCAGGTACCGCCCGGTGATCGAACGCTTGGACTCGCGTACCTTCTTCGGTGCACCTTGGGCGATGATCTTCCCGCCGTGCTCACCGGCGCCCGGGCCGATGTCCACCAGCCAGTCCGCGGCTTCCATCGTCTCCCGGTCGTGCTCGACGACGATCACCGTGTTACCGAGGTCGCGCAGCGTCTGCAGCGTGGCGATCAGCTTGGCGTTGTCCCGCTGGTGCAGGCCGATGCTCGGCTCGTCGAGGATGTAGAGGACCCCCATCAGCGCCGATCCGATCTGGGTCGCCAGGCGGATCCGTTGCGCCTCGCCGCCGGAGAGCGTGTTGGCCGCGCGGGACAGGGTCAGGTACCCGAGCCCGACGTCCTCCAGGAACTTCAGGCGCTCCCGGATCTCCTTGCAGATCTGCTTGGCGATCTGTTTCTGCTTGTCCGTGAGCTGGAGTCCCGAGAAGTACTTCTGCGCCTCGTCCACCGGTAGCTCGGACACGTCGACGATCGACTTGTCGGCGATGCTCACGCCGAGGATTTCCGGCCGCAGCCGCTTGCCCTTGCAGAGCGGACATGGCTTCAACGTCATGTACTTCTCGATCTCCTTGCGGACGTAGTCGGATTCCGTCTCGCGGTGACGGCGCTCCAGGTTCGGCGCGACGCCTTCATAGGTCGTCTTGAACGTCCGGCTGCCCTGCCGGACCGTGATCTCACCTTCGACGCCGTGGAAGATCGCCTTGATCACGCCCGGCGGCAGGCCGCCGACCGGCGTGTCCAGCGAGAAGTCGAGCGCTTCCGACAGGCCCTCGAGCAGTCGTGAGTACCAGGTCATCCGGGAGGTGGTCCGACTCCAGGGCCGGATCGCGCCTTCCGCCAGGGTCAGCCGGGTGTTCGGGATGCACTTCTTCGGGTCGACCTCCAGACGCGAGCCGAGTCCCGTGCAGCGCGGGCAGGCGCCGTGCGGACTGTTGAACGAGAAGGAGCGCGGCTCCAGCGGCGGCAGCGACGGGTGGCCGTTCGGACAGGCGTAATCCTCGGAGAAGCGCCACTTCGTGGGCTTCTTCTTGGCGCCCTCGACCGATTCCACGAACATCGTCCCTTCGCCGACGCCGAGCGCCGTCTGGACGGAGTCGAACAGGCGGTTGCCCAGGTCCGGCTTGATGATCAGTCGGTCGACGACGGCCTCGATCGTATGTTTCTTCTTCTTGTCGAGCTTCGGGAAGTCGTCCGCCAGCTCCCGGACGGTACCGTCCACCCGGACGCGCGAGAAGCCGCCCTTCTGAAGCTTCTCGAAGATCTTCTCGTGCTCGCCTTTCCGGTCGATGACCACCGGTCCAAGCAGCATCAGCTTGGTACCGGCGGGGAGTTTACGGATTTGATCCGCCACTTCGGTCGGCGTCTGGCGACGCACTTCCGCCGTGCAAATCGGACAGTGCGGCGTCCCGATCCGGGAGAACAGCAGCCGCAGGTAGTCGTAGACCTCGGTCACGGTGCCGACGGTCGAGCGCGGATTGCGTGAAGCGGACTTTTGGTCAATCGAGATCGCGGGGCTGAGCCCGTCGATCTGATCCACGTCCGGCTTCTCCATCAGCCCGAGGAACTGACGGGCATACGCGGACAGGGACTCCACGTACCGGCGCTGGCCTTCCGCGTAGATCGTGTCGAACGCCAACGAGCTTTTGCCGGATCCGGACAGCCCGGTGAAGACCACCAGCTTGTCACGCGGGATCTCCAGGTCGACATTCTGGAGGTTATGCTCGCGAGCACCTCGGACGGTAAGTTTCTGCATTTACGAAGCCAAAAATAAGTCAATCACAGATTGACCCAGTATATCGTCGCATCGCGTGCTAGGTCAAGGTTATAGCCCCGGTACGCGATATTGCGCCGACCCTATCTATGGGTAGTATGGGTCTTGGTACCGTTTACACCACATGAAGGACATCGAAAACACGACTGACCTCGACAACCGCTCGGCCGGATCGATCAAGCTCCTGCTGCTGCCGGTGGTCATCTCCTCGCTCCTGCTCGGCGCCCTGTTAATCACCTAGCGTGATGACCGGAGAGTTCTGGGGAGACGGAAACACAGCCCCCGTCACCCGCCGGGTGGTCTTCGGGTTTTCCGGGAAGCGCGGCGAGTTGACGGTGTCGGTGACGCCGAACCGACCGGTACCCGACCTCTCGCACATCAGCGAACGGATGGCGCTGGAAGCCACGGTCCCGGCCGCCGAGGCCCAACCGGGCCAGACCGTCCATCCGCAGTTCGTCTTCGCGACGGCGGAGCCGGGTGAGGACGGCCCGATCGTGTACGGGCCCGGCCACCGGGCGATCAGCATATTGCGCCTGCCGGAAGCAGCAGGCAAGGACGAGACGCTGGACTACGCGACGAAGCTGCAGCAGGCGAAGAAAGCCATGCCCCCCGCTCCGGTGCGCTCCGGGGATGGCGCTATCGGATTCCTGGTCCGAACGGACGTGCTCCACTTCTACCCGTTGATCGGGCTGCCACCGGCCGAGCATGAACACTTCCAGGAGGGCGCCGGCTCGACAGACGACTTGATCCACGCGTTGCCGTTCCAGAGTTGATTTCCTTCTTCATCTTTGCAAGGATTGCTTGCCATGGGCATTGAAGGCAGCAAGGATCTCGAAATCCAGAACGTTCCGAGTGAACGTGACGATTTACTACTCGAGCTGGGACATGCCTGGAGTCCTGGTATCCCACACGATGGAGAAGGCAACGTCACTGACATCCCTACGAGCTGGGATAAAGCAACCGATTCGTGGCGTAAAGCTTGGGAAGTGAATGTATACGGTTATCGAGCCACCCATACTGACGGCAATGGTAAGGCAACCAAATTGGAGCTGAGAGGTGGCAGACTATACGACGAGCATGGCCGAAAGGCTAGTCTCGACCTAATTAAAGATTTGACCCGCGTACTTCGCGAAGCGTCGGGGTGAGGACTACTTCGCCGCGCCAGTATGCTTCGACTTCTTCTTGAGTTCCGAGATCCTGTCGCGTAGCGCAGCCGCCTTCTCGAACTCCAGATTCTCCGCCGCCATCTCCATCTGCACCTTGAGGTCGTGCAGGTACCGCTGCATCTGTTCCGGCGGCAGGTCGACGTGCTTCTTCGCATCGGCAAGTATCTCCGCGACCTCCTCTTCCTCCACGCGCTCCTCGGCTCGGATCCCTTCCGCGATCTTCTTCTTGATCCCTTGCGGCGTGATGCCGTGCTTCTTGTTGTAGGTTTCCTGCTTCCCGCGGCGGCGCTTGGTCTCGTCCATCGCTCGCCGCATCGAGTCGGTGACCCGGTCGGCGTACATGATCACCCGCCCTTCCACGTGCCGGGCGGCCCGGCCCATGGTCTGGATCAGGGAGGTATCACTGCGCAGGAAGCCCTCCTTGTCGGCGTCCAGGATCGCCACCAGCGACACTTCCGGCAGATCCAGGCCTTCCCGGAGCAGGTTGATCCCGACCACGACGTCGTACTCGCCGGCCCGCAGGGCGCGCAGGATCTCCGTCCGTTCAAACGTCTCGATGTCGGAGTGCAGGTACGTCACCTTTACCTCGGCTTCCTTCAGGTACTCGGAGAGGTCCTCCGCCATCTTCTTCGTCAGCGTGGTGACCAACGCGCGCTGGCCTTTCTTTACCGTCTCCTTGATCTCGCCGATCAGGTCATCGATCTGGTCTTCCGTCGGCCGGACGTCCACCGGCGGATCGAGCAGGCCCGTCGGCCGGACCACTTGCTCGGCGACGACCTTCGAACGCGAGATCTCGAAGTCCCGCGGTGTGGCCGAGACGTAGATCGACTGGTTCACGAGCCGCTCGAACTCGCTGAAGCGGAGCGGGCGGTTGTCCATCGCGCTGGGCAGCCGGAACCCGAAGTCCACCAACGTCCGTTTGCGCGAACGGTCCCCTTCGTACATCGCGCCGACCTGCGGGATCGTCATGTGCGATTCGTCGACGAACATCAGGTAGTCGTCCGGGAAGTAGTCGAGTAAGCAGCTCGGGCGCTCCCCGGCCTTCCGTCCGGCCAGGTACCGGGAGTAGTTCTCGATGCCGGAGCAGAAGCCGGTCTCGCGGATCATCTCCAGGTCGTAGTTCGTCCGGCTCTTCAGCCGTTCCGCTTCCACGACTTTGCCCATGTCGGTGAGTTCCTTCAACCGCAGGTCCAGGTCCGCCTCGATCTGCTTGATCGCCCCTGGCAGCTTCTCCGGAGTGGTCACCCAGTGGCTGGCGGGATACAGATGCAGCTCCTCCTTCTCATCCAGTAGCTCCCCGGTGAGGTAGTCGATGGCGGTGATCTTCTCAATCTCGTCGCCGAAGAAGTCGATCTTGTACGCGAAGTCCTCGTACGCCGGGAAGACCTCGACGACGTCGCCCTTCACCCGGAACCGCCCGCGACGGAAGTCTACCTCGTT
Organism: Candidatus Saccharimonadia bacterium; assembly: GCA_025449535.1. Lineage (GTDB taxonomy): Bacteria > Patescibacteriota > SICC01 > SICC01 > SICC01 > JALYJZ01. Next base: position 697,073 of record JANWJF010000001.1, on the reverse strand, counting down.
CCGCTCGTACTGCAGGTCGATCATCTGGCGCAGCAGTTTGTCGCGATCTCGCGAGTCGCCTTTCTTGAGGGTGATGTGCACGTTCTGGTAGTCGGACGGCGAACCGAGGCCGTAGATGCACGAGACGGACGCCACGATCAGGACGTCCGGCCGGGTCAGCAGGCTCATCGTCGCGGCGTGGCGGAGCTTGTCGATTTCCTCGTTGATGTCCGCGTCCTTCTCAATGTAGGTGTCGGACTGCGGGACGTACGCTTCCGGTTGGTAGTAGTCGTAGTAGCTCACGAAGTACTGCACCGCGTTCTCCGGGAAGAAGTCCCGGAACTCGGCGGCCAGTTGTGCGGCCAGCGTCTTGTTGTGCGCCAGTACCAGCGTCGGTTTCTGGACCTGCTCGACGATGTTCGCCATCGTGAACGTCTTCCCGGATCCGGTCACGCCGAGCAACGTCTGGTCGCGCTCGCCCTTCCCTAATCCGGCCACCAACTGCCGGATCGCCTGCGGCTGGTCGCCGGCGGGCTTGAACTCGGAATGGAGTTTAAACTTCGGCATGCGAAGGGTAGTATAGCCCGTTAAGCGAAAGGAACGACCATAGAGGGATTAGTCGGAGATTGGGACCCGATACGGGAGGAACGGCTACGCCGGTACCGGGAAGCACGGCGAGAACAGGAGCGCGAAGCAGGCACCTGGGACCGGGACACGTTCGAGGAAGCGTTCGCCAACCCGGGCATCCAAGCGTTGCTGGTTCTCGTCCGGGAGGACCCACAGTCACGTCGGACGGTGGAACTGACGTACGACTGGCTGCGCGAGCACTCGGGATGCCCGCCGATCGACCCTCGACATCTGGAGATCATGCTGGAAACCGGGGAACGCGACGAGGGCAAGCGGGCCGATCGCTGGCGCAAGGACTTCGCGAAGGACGACAAACGTAAGAAGGGCCTTTTCAAACGCGTGCCGCGGGAACGTCGGGGCCTGGCCGCGGTACTGCTCAAGACGGCCGAGGAGATCGAGACCGCTGCGCACCAACCCGCCACGCCGGAACAGGTCGCCGTGGCCGCCCGGGTACTCGATATCGAACGCGCCGAGTTCGCCCTGGAAGGTTCGGCACCGGAGGTGGTCACCGATGACATGCTCGAATCATTGCTCGCGGGAGCGGCACCGGAGTGGCAAGTGCGACCCGACGCGGAGTGGACGCTGGAACGGCGCGGCTTACGCGAAGCGGAGGGACTGGAACACTCCGTCATCGGTCGGGTGCTGGCCCAGTATTGCTTCGACGAGAACGGCAGGAATCTGGCAGAAATCGAGGTAGGCCAAGGTGAAATCGAAGCGGAAGGCCGGGGTATGGCGGTCCGGTTGCGGGCCTCCGAGATCGCGGGTACGGAAGGACGGCACGGGTTGGCCCGGGCCGCCTTGGCCATCGAGAAGCATCTGACACTCCACGCGTTCACGAAATGAGCGGTACTATGGCCACGAACCTCCTATAAGCTCATGGCAGAAGAATCAGCAGGACGGATCGAAGCCGAAGCGGTCGCCAAGCCGGCCGCGAAACTGACGCTCGAAATCGAAGGTCTCGACCTCGAAGCTCTGGACCCGGAAACACGCGAAGAGCTCGATCGGACGCTGTTCGACTTGGCCCATGTGCTCAGGGAAGGTTTGGTGCATGGCATGGATGCCATCGACCCGTTGAGCGATGGAGTAAGTAACGCGATGATTCAAGCACCGGATAGGGTGTTTGAGCAATCTAGGTCAGGTCGGGACGCCGGGACCGCGTAGCGGCCTTGGACTGCTCCTTCCGCCACTTCTCGATGTCCGCGTGATGCCCGGTGAGTAGCACGTCCGGGACCTTCAGCTGCTTGCCGGTCTGGGGATCCTTGAAGATTTCCGGCCGGGTATAGTGCGGATATTCCAAACCGCCGCCGAGCGGTTCCGAGAACGTCTCTTCCTGGCTCGAACGCTCGTCGCCGAGCACGCCCGGCACGTGCCGGACCACGGCGTCGATCACCACCAACGCCGGTAGTTCCCCGCCGGTGAGGACGTAATCGCCGATTGAGAGTTCCTCGTCGACCAGCCGGTCGCGGACGCGACCGTCGACCCCCTCGTACCGGCCGGCCAGGAGGATCAGGTGCTTGTGCTTGGCGAGTCGTTCCGCGTCGGACTGTTCGAACCGCTTGCCTTGCGGTGTCAGATAGATCCGGTGCATGTCCGGGCTCTGCAGCTCCGTGAACGCCCTGAACAGCGGCTCCGGTCGCAGCACCATGCCGGCGCCGCCGCCATACGGGATCCCGTCGACCGTCCGGCGCTTGCCGATGCCCCACTGCCGGAGGTCGTGCACGCCGAACTCGACCAACCCGGATTCGGAGGCCTTGCGCATCATGCTTTGACCGAGCGGTCCGGTCAGGTAGTCGGGAAACAATGTGACGACATCGATCTTCATGCCCCTAATCGTACTATCCGGCAGGATTCCGAGCACAATTGAAAGAAGCTCGCGTGGGGCGCCGGTGAAGGCTTGCGAGCTTCGTATTCAAGTCTTCGGAGATTGGATGGTCTGCGAAGTCGGAAAGCGGCTGATGTGTCGAACCCGAGATGGGTCGTGGCCGCGTGCTGGGGGAAGTTCCGGTCCGGGAGCCTTTTGGTGGCAGCTGAGGTCGAGGTCTCAGATACCGGCTCCCGGACCGTCATAGGCCTGATGAGTTGAGGCCCACCGTCGTCTCGGAGCACGGACGAAACGACGGCACTGCTGCGATTCCATCGCCCCTATCGCCCGATGGATCGCTTCGTGGTCGCGGCGCGGTTCGTTCGCGCTGCGGACGCCGTCCCTGACAGTTCGGCGCACGATTTCCCTGGTCGGATCGACCGAGGGAGAAGATCCGGCACGCGACCTGGCTCTAAAAGCCACGCGCCGACCTGAGTACGGTCCCCAGTCGAACGGGTCCGTACGCAGCAGGTGCTGCTTGCGCAGCAAGTGACTCCGGGGGCGGTGTTACCCGCAATCTCATAAACAGTGAGTTCCAGCGATGAACGCCAGCACCCGGAACGGAGGAGAAGGGATTCGAACCCTTGGTGGGAAGTTCCCCGGCGGGGAACTGACGGCTTTAGAGGCCGCTGCATTCAACCGCTCTGCCACTCCTCCGGGTTGTCACGTGAAGCTCACGCGACGCCAGGCATGCTCGATAAGCACAGCTGGCGTCGCGTGAGTGAAAAATGCGTTTTAAAAGGACAGCCAGAAGACTGTAACAACAGAAAATGCCCTCGTCAAGGGCATTTTCTCCCGGTCGTAGGAGTCGCTTACAGCTCGTCCAGCGGGGATTTCTCGTTGAGGCCCTGGTCGACCGCTTCCCGATGTTCGGGTGCGTCATCGTCCGCAGCGTCCGCAGGCTGACCGGTAGCGTCGTCGATGTCGGAATCCATCGCCACCTCGTTGTCCGGCTGGTCGGCCGTGGTCTGCTGCTGCTCCGCGGCGGCCTCTTCCTCGCTGCGGTCCTGGACCGGGATGTCATCCGCAGCCGCGGTCGTTCCCGCGACTGCGGCAGCGCCGCCGTTCGGACCCTTGCCGCCGTCCGGTTCGACGATCTTCATGTTCACCCGGGCGTCGTTCTTGGCTCCGACGACCTTGAGCAGCGAACGGATCGCCTTGGCCGTCTGGCCCGACTTGCCGATCACCTTGCCCATGTCCTCCGGGTGTACGGTGACGGTCAGCAGTACGCCCATCTCATCTACGGTGCGTTCCACCTTTACATCGTCCGGTCGGTCGACGATGGTCTTCAACACGAACTCCACGAACTGCCTGTCCTGGTCTTCGCTCATCAGGAGCCTCCTTTTTCGTTATCCTTATCTTCCTTCTTGGCTTCGGGTTTGTCCGCCCCGGCCTTCTCTTCCGGCTGCGCGGCGGGTTTTTCATCCTTCTTGGCTTCGTCCTTTGCAACCGGCTTGTCGTCCTTGGAATCACCGGCCGCGTCATCGGAAGCGGCGACATCATCCGCGGGCTTGGCCGGCGCGTCCCCGCCCTCGGCTTCCGCCTTGATGTCCTTCTTCTTCTTGCGCGTCGGGCGACGGTGTTCGTCCTTGAGCTTGTCCCGCTTCAGGACGCCGGCCTTCTCGAGCAGCATTTCCGCGGTCTCGCTCGGCTGGGCACCGTCCTTGAGCCGGACCTTGGTCCGTTCCTCGTCGACCTTCAGTTCCTTGGTCCGCGGATCGAAGTGGCCGAGCACCTCCAAGTAGCGACCTTTGACGGCCGCGCTTTTCTCCGCGACGACGACGCGGTAATGGGGGCGCTTCGTTCGTCCGGTTCGGGATAATCTGATAACCAACAAGTTCTGTGTCTCCTGTGTACGGAGTCTAGGTTACGCGAGAACGGCCTAGGCGGCAACTTTCTACAACGTCCATACCACTATCAATGTTATGACCATAAAAACCAAAACCATCTGGCGCACAAAATCATTACCTTTTCTGATAGCAATTTTGGATCCAATATGGGCTCCTAACAAATTACCCGCCAGAAGCATGACTCCTAGCCTAATGTCTACTAGTCCTGCATATAACAACGCGCCAGTTGATAAAAAAGCAAAGGGAAATGTAGCCACAAAACCGTTCGCGACGGCTTGTAAGGCAGGAAGTTTCCTTAGTCTAATGAGGCAAAATGTTCTGATTGCTCCTGATCCGGTCCCGATTAAACCTGAATACAGCGCATAAAAAAAGTACACGGGTTTCCATAATGGATTAGCCTTACCTGAATGGTTCTGGCCTCGTTGAAATGCTAATAACAAAAATGCCGTAGCGATAATTAGTGTAACGATGACTTTAATCGCCAGGCCGCTTAATTGGATAAGTAGAAATGTTCCGATTGCGACACCTATTCCTTGAAGAGCCAATAGCGTAATAATGATGCTCTTGTTAACAAGCCCTTGATTAAAGAAGTTCCTAATTGAAGTCATGAAAAACCCGAGACTTCCAAAACTGTTCGTGGCAATTGCAGCATTAAGCGGTAGTCCTAAGAAAAGCAGCGCATAAAGACCAAAGAAAGCAGCACCGCCCCCAGCCATAGATCCAAATAAGGCCGCCAAGAAGCCCCCAATAAATACAAGAAGCAGGTCCATTAGGTTTTATCTGAATACGATCTACGCACGGACTTTAGGACTTGAGACCTTCTCCGCTTCCGGCAGCTTCAGCGACAGCATCGTCGAGACGCCCGTGGAGTCCATGCTGACGCCGTAGAGCATCGCCGCGGCCTTCATCGTGTCTCTGTTATGCGTGACGACCAGGAATTGCGTCAGCTCGCCCATCTCGGAGAGCACGCTGGCGAACCGGCCGGTATTCGCTTCGTCGAGCGCGGCGTCGACCTCGTCGAGCATCACGAACGGCGACGGGTTCACCTTGAGGATCGCGAACAGCAGTGCCACGGAGGTCAGCGCCCGCTCGCCGCCGGACAACTGGGCCAGCGACTTCAGTCGCTTGCCGGGCGGCACGGCCTTGATCTCGATGCCGGCGTCCAGCTTGCGCGGCCCCTCGGACTCCTCGACATCCTCCAGCTTCGGCTCGACCAGTTCCAACGAGGCCCTGCCCCCGCCGAACAGCTTGTCGAAGTATTCGCTGAAGACGGCCCCGATCTTCTCGAACGCGTCGGTGAAGAGCATCCGGCTCTTCTGCTCGAGCTCGCGAATCACCTGCTCGAGGTCCTTCTTCGCCTTGGACAGGTCCTCGCCTTGGGTCGTCAGGAACTGATGTCGCTCCTCGACCTCCTGGTGCTCCGCGGTGACGGCCGGGTCGATCCCGCCCATCTCCATGAGCCTGCGCTCCAGCTTGGCGATCTTCTCCTCGTCTACCTCCTCGGCCGGCAACTGGACATCGTCGGCCATCGGGAACGCGGTATCTCCCTTGAGCGTCGCCAACTTGCCCTTGGCCTCATGGACGAGGTCGTCGAGCTTGGTCTCCAGCTTGGCCAGCTCCAGGTTCTGCGCTTCCAATTCGCGCCGATACTCGTCCTGCGTCCGATGCTTGGCGCGGAGCGCCTCTTCCTTGCCCTTGAGTTCGTCGGACTCGCCGAAGCTCCGCTGTTGTTCCGTCGCGACCTGCTTGTCCAGTGCCACGATCTTGGACTCGAGCTCCTTGAGCTGCTCCTCGGATCCGCCGAGCGCGGTCGCCGACTCCTCGACAGTGCGTTCCGCCGTGGCGAGTTCCGTCTTTATCTCCGCCAGCCGCGCGACGAGCGTCTCCCGTTCCTTCCCGGTCTGTTTCGCCTGTTCGTTCCGCAGCTTGGTAGCCTCGGCGCGTGACGCCCGCTGGACCTTTAGCGAAGCCAGCTCTTCCTGCAGCTTTGTGCGCTCCGCGATCGCGTCGTCGGGCTCGCCGTCCACGATCCGCCTTGCCCGGCCGAGCAAGTTTCGGAGGCCGTCGATCTTCAGCTCGATCGCGTCCGTCGCATCGCCCCGGCGTACCGCTTCCTCCAACTGGTGCACCAGCCCGTCGATCTCATCCAGCAGCAACGGCAATCCGCCTTCCACGGGGCGTTCCAGGCTCTCGATGCGCTTCTCGACGTCCGCTATCTTCCGATCGATATCCTTGGTGTCCACCGTCTTGCCGCCGCCGGCTTCCGGCAGCAGTTCCAACCGGGCCTCGAAGTTCTTCCGCTCGGACCGCAGTCGCTCGATCGTCGCCTTGGCGACCTCCCGTGCGGTGATCGCTTTGTTCGTCCGTTCGCGCAGTTCGTCCCGTTCTTGCGCGATGCCGTTCCGCTCCGCGAACAGCTTGTTCAGGGTCAGGCCCTGCTGGCGCGATCGCAGCGCGTCGACTTCCTTGCCAAGCGCGTCGAGCTCGGTGCCGAGCTTGGCCAGCTCACCCTCGAGTTCCTCGCGCTTGGCGCGACGCTCCTTCGCGTCCTTGGAGAGATCCCGATACCGGCGGCCGTAGAACCCGAGCAACGCGTCCTTCAACCGCTGCTCGACCTCCGCCCGTTTGGCCAACGCGTCCGCCTGCCGGGCCAGCGACTTCAGCCGCGGGCCGAGCTCCTTGAGGATGTCATGCACCCGGCCGAGGTTGCGGTCGGTCTCCGCCAGCTTCCGCTTGGCTTCGTCGCGCTTCAGGTAGAACTGTCGGACGCCGGCCGCTTCCTCGAACAGTCCGCGCCGCTGCTCCGGCGTCTGGCTGAGGACCTTGTCCACCAGCCCCTGGGAGATCACCGTGTAGTTCTCGGCACCGACTCCGGCCACCGCGAACGCGTGCAGCAGGTCCGTCAGCCGTACCTTGCCGCCGTTGACGAGGTACTCCGAGTCGCCGCTTCGGTACAGGCGCCGCGTGACGACGACCTCGTCGTAGTCGTACGGCAGCAGCTTGCGCGAATTGTCGAACGTCAGCGAGACCTCGGACAGGCTCATCGCGGGGCGCTTGGACGTCCCAGAGAAGATCACGTCCGTCGAGACCTTGCCGCGCACGGCCTTCTTCGACTGCGCGCCGAGCACCCAGCGGATCGCGTCGGCGATGTTCGACTTGCCGGAGCCGTTCGGGCCAACGATGCCGGTGATGCCGGGCTGGAATTCCAATTTGGTCCGCTTGGCGAACGATTTGAAACCGGTGAGTTCTAAGGATTGCAGGAACATGGGTACGAAAAGCCGGTTACCCCTTCTTGTCCGGTTGCTTGAACGATCCGTCGAGGGCCGCCTGGGCCGCGGCCCGTTCGGCCGTCTGCTTGGAATTGCCCTCGCCCTCGCCGACCACATTGTCCCCGACCTGGACCGCCACCGTAAAGTGCTTGGCATGGTCGGGCCCGGTCGCCTTCAGTACTTTGTAGCGCGGCGTCCGGTTGAACCGCTCCTGGGCCGCCTCCTGGAGCAGGCTCTTCGGGTCGCGGTGGGCTTCCTCGGCGATGATTCCTTCCAGCGCGCTGATGATCCGCTGGTGGATGAACCGGTTCACCGTGGCATACCCCTGGTCGAGGTAGATCGCGCCGATCACCGCTTCGCAGGTATTCGCCAGGAGCGCCGGACGCTCACGTCCCCCGCTCTTCTCCTCCCCTTTGGACATCAGCAGGGCCTGACCGAGTCCGAGACCGCCGGCGACCTTCGCCAGGTGCTCGGTGCGCACCAGTGCGGAACGCAGGCTGGTGAGCTCGCCCTCGGGCTGGTTGTAGGTGTTGTAGAGATGATCCGTTACCACGAGCTCGAGCACGGCGTCACCCAGGAACTCCAGTCGCTCATTGTGCGGCAGCGAGAAGTCCCGGTTCTCGTTGAGGTAGCTCCGGTGGACCAGCGCTGAGCGCAGCAGGTCGTCATCCTTGAACCGCAGCCCCAGCGACTTCTGGAGCACCTTGAGGTCGGTCGGCTCAGTCACGGCCGAGCTCCTTTATCCGGGCATGGGCCTGCCGGATCAACGGACGGATATTCTTGTACTTCACTTTCTGCATGGTTTCCTCGTAGGTGAGCCAGCGGGCGTCTCGGATCATGCCTTCCTCGGGATCGATCTTCTCGCGGTGGATGGTCGGGTCGCCGGACGGCTCCATCAGGTAGGTGTGTTGCCGTCTCAATAAATGATACCCCTCATGGGAAGTCCAGATGTTAGTGAAGCCGAGGAATTCGATCACTTTGCACGGCACCCCCGTCTCTTCTTCCACTTCGCGGATGCCCGCGTCCAATGTGGGTTCCTTCTCGTCGACGTGACCCTTCGGCAATGACCACTGGTGGTTGTAGGCGTGCTGGATCATCAGGTACTTCAGCGTGCCGTCGATCTTGGCGAACACCACGCCGCCAGCCACGGCCGCCTTGACCAGCTTCTTGCCGTTACTCCGGCTCGGATGCCGGCGCGGACGCTTCGGCTTCCGCGGATTCGGTTGTCTTTGTGTCTTCATCCTTCTCATCATACTTGTCGCTGCTGCGATAGACGGTCCCGAGCACCCCGTTCACGAACGAACCGGAGTTCTCACCGCCGAACGCCTTGGCGATCTCCACCGCCTCGTTGATCGCCACCTTCGGCGGGACCTCCTCGGAATAGAGCACCTCGTAGATGCCGAGCCTGAGCACCGCCCGGTCTATCGACGCGATCTGGTCGAGCGGCCACTCCGGCGCGTGCTTGACGATCAGCTTGTCGATCGCCTGCTGGTGCTTGCCCAGGCCGGCGGCGGCGTGCTCGACGTAGGCCCGCTCGTCTTCGCTGACCTGCTCGCGGCCGAGGTACCGCGCGGCGATGTCCTTCAGCGGCGACTTCGGATGGAACTCCTGCTCATACAGCGACTGCATGAGGATGGTACGGAGCACGTGTCGGTTAGCCATGGTTCCAGCCTACCGTTAGTTCAGTATAATTTCGCCCCTACGGAGACGTTCTTCCCGGGCTCCACCAGGACGCACTCGCCGGCGACGTCGGGAACTCCCAGGACCAGGACCTCGGAGACGGCCGGGCCGACCGTGAGCGGTGGCAGGTTCACCACGCCGAGCACGAGCTTGTCCTGCAGGTCGTCCTTCGAGTAATTCTTGACCAACTGGGCGCAGGAACGCTTCTCGCCGACCTCGCCGCCGAAGTCGATCCGCAGCTTGTACGCGGGCTTCCGCGCCTCCGGGAAGTCCTCGACCGCCACGATCTTCCCGACGCGGACGTCGAGCTTCCCGAAATCGTCTATCGTCGCCATCAGTCCTTGGGTTTGACGACCTCACGGCCCCGGTACTTGCCGGTATCCGGGTCGACCCGGTGGCTGAGACGGAGGCCCGTCGCGGTCTTCACCGCAGCGGCCGGCTTCACGGCCAAGTGCGCCCTGCCCTGGCGAGTGCGCGACTTGGACTTCTTTTGCTTGGGTACGGCCATACGTACTAGCTTACAGGTAGTCGCCGGGAGGTAGTAGTCCCTAGTCCTTGAGCTTTTTGAGCTTCGAAAACGGGTTCCCGTCCTCGTCGGTATCTTCCGGCGGATGCTCGTGCGGTTCCTCGTTGAGGTCCTTGCCACAGGTCGCGCACAGTCCTTGGCACGCCGGATCATGGAGCGGCCGCTCGGGCAGGTGCGTCAGGATGACGAACCTGAACATCGCACTGGGGTCGAGGCGTTCCTTGCCGGCCGGAAACTGTTCGTCGCCGGGCTCGAGGGCGAATTCCTCCGAGAACGCCAGTGACAACGGATGGTCGAACGGCTTGAGACACCGGGCGCATTCCAATCGGATCGTTCCCGTGAGCGTGCCGGCGACCAGGAACCCGGCGTCGACCTTCGAGACATCGCCGGAAGCTTTCAAGTCCCGCAGGGCCGGTACGTCGGGCAGCTTCGGACGGTCGGCGGAAAGCGCGAACGGAAGGGACTCGCCCCGGTCCGCCCCCAGGAGCGGCCTGATGTCGATCGCGTTCATCCGACCAGGTTCAGCAACTTGCCGTTGATATAGATGGCCTTCTTCGGCTTGCCGGCCAAGTGCTTCTTGACCGCGGCTTCGGACAGCGCTGCCTCGGTCACGACGGCTTCGGAGAGTCCGTCCGCCGGCAGTTCCAGCGTCGCGCGAAGCTTGCCGTTCACCTGCACGGGGATCGGGACCGTCTCGTCCTTGATCGCCGACTCATCGACGGTCGGCCAGTCCTGCGTGAAGATCGATTCCTCATGGCCGAGCTCGTGCCAGAGTTCCTCTGCGAGGTGCGGCGCGAATGGCGACAGCAGGATGAGGTAGCGCTCGAAGTACGGCCGGTATACGGCGTGCGGCCCCGTCTTCGCTACCTGTTCCTGGAGGCCGTTGAGCGCTTCCATCAGCCCGCTGACGGCCGTATTGAACCGGAACTGCTCGATGGACGACGTGATCCGCTTGGTGGCCTTGGATACGGCACGCTCCAGTCCCGTCTCGGCGATATCGGTCTCCTGGTCGACGCCGTCCGGGGCCTCGAGCAACCCTTGCCCGAACGCCCAGACGCGCTTCAGGAACCGGTAGCTGCCTTCGATGCCCTTGGTGTCCCAGGCCGCCGGCTGGTCGAACGGCCCGATGAATAGCTCGAACAACCGGAGCGTGTCCGCGCCGAACGCCTTGATCACGTCGTCCGGATTCACGACGTTACCGAGCGACTTGCTCATCTTGCGGCCGTCCTCGGCCATGATCAGCCCCTGGTTGCGAAGACTCTTGAACGGCTCGCGGAACCCGAGGTACTTCCGGTCCGCCAGCGCCTTGGTCCAGAACCGCGCGTACAGCAGGTGCAGGACGGCATGCTCGGCCCCGCCGACGTACATGTCCACCGGCAACCACTGCCGCAGCGCTTCCTTGTCGAAGGCACCGTCCTCCTTGCGCGGATTCGGGTACCGCAGGAAGTACCAGTTCGAGTCGGCGAAGGTATCCATGGTGTCCGTCTCCCGCTCGGCCGGACCCCCGCATTTCGGGCAGGTCGTCTTCACGAAGTCCGTGACCTTGGCCAAAGGGCTCCGGCCGTCACCGGTCGGCAGGTAGTCCTTCACGTCCGGCAGCTCCACCGGCAAGCCTTTTTCCGCCACCGGCTGCGGGCCGCACTTGTCGCAATGGATGATCGGGATCGGCGTGCCCCAGTAGCGCTGGCGGGAGATCAGCCAGTCGCGGAGTTTGTACTGCGTCTGCCGCTTGGCCAGTTCGTGCTTCTCCGCGTAGCCCTTCACTTCCTCGGAGACGTCATGGGCGCGCTTACCGGCCAACTCCTCCGGTTCAGTGAGCACGCCCTGGTCGAAGTCCGTGTAACACTCCTCGAACGCCTCGACTTGGCGGCGTTCTTTGGCGTCCTTCGGCATGAGTACCGCCTTGAGCGGGATCCGGTACTTCTTGGCGAACTTGAAGTCGCGTTCGTCATGCGCGGAGCACTTCACGATACCGGTTCCGTAGTCCGCCAATGCGTAGCTTGCTACCCAGATCGGCAGTTCGCCGTTGCCGACCGGGTCGACGACGTATCGGCCCGTGAAGATACCTTCGGACTCCTTCTCTTCCTCGAACCCCCGTTTGATCCGTTTCTCGATCAGGTAGTCGCAGAACTGCCGGACTTGCGCTTCGTTCTCCGTGTCTTCGATCAGCCTAGGTAGAAGCGGATGGTCCGGTGCGATCACCACGAACGTGTCCGCCCGGAACGCCTCATAGTGTGCGGAGAACGTCTGGATCTCCAGGTCCATGTCCTTCACCGGCGCGGAGAACAACAGGCCCTCGCTCCGACCGATCCAGTTCCGCTGCATCGCCTTGATCGGCTCCGGCCAGTCGAGTTCGTCCAACGAGTCGATCAGCTCGTCCGCGTACTCGGTGATCTTGAAATACCACTGCGTCAGCTCCTTCTTGGTGACCTCACTGCCGCAGCGCTCGCAGCGGCCGTCGACGACCTGCTCGTTGGCCAGGACCGTCTTGTCCTTCGGGCACCACCACTGCTGGCCTGCCGCCCGGTAGACGAGCCCCGCCTTGAACAGTTCCGTGAAGATCCACTGGGTCCACTTGTAGTAATCCGGATCGGAGGTGTTCACCTCGCGATCCCAGTCGTAGGAGTACCCGAGCCGCTTGAGCTGGCGACGGAAGTTCTCGATGTTCTGCGCCGTGTTCTCGGCCGGATGGACGCCTTTCTTGATCGCCGCGTTCTCGGCCGGCAGACCGAAGGCGTCCCAGCCGATCGGGTGCAGGACGTCGTGCCCGGTGAAGCGCCGGTAGTGGGCGAAGACGTCAGTGGCGGTGTAGCCACGCGGGTGGCCGGTATGCAGCCCGTCCGCCGACGGGTACGGGAACATATCGAGCACGTACTGCTTGTCCTTCGGCTCGTCCGGCGTCTTGAACACCCCGGTCTTCTCCCAGATCTCCTGCCACTTCGGCTCGATCGACTGCGGGTCGTAGCGCTTCATACCCTCCTAGCGTACCGCGTGGCGTTGTCCGGGTCAGCTACGCACGTGCCCACTCGGCCTTGCTGCCGGCGAAGTGCTTGTCCGCCATCATCAGCTCGTCCATGATCCCGTCGATCAGGTCGTAGTCCTTGGCTTCCTCCGAGCTCACCCAGGCGAAGTCATCCGTCTCGCCTTCCTGCAGCCGGACGTCACCGCTCTCGTAGTCGGCCACGCAGGAGATCACCAGCGAGGGTGCGCCGTCCGCATGGACCGTCGCCAGACTGGTGAGGTACTCGACGTGCGTGACCTTGAGCCCGACTTCCTCATCGATCTCGCGGGTCAGCGTCCGCTCAAGCACGTTGTACCAGTAGTCCTTGGTGTCCTTCTTGAGCGAGGTGTAATCCTTGGTCTCGAGCCGACCGCCCGGCACCGTCCACATCTTCGGGAACCGCTTCTTCTCCGCCGAACGCCGGACGATCAGGTACTGGCCGTCGCCGTTCCGGATGATCGCCGTGATCGCGACCTCGTGGAGCTTCTGCGAATCGCTCATGGCTTTTTCGGCGACTCTTGCGGGGGCTGTTGCTGCGCCTGGACGGCCTCGATCTCGACCTCGGCCAGCTCGTCCTTCTCCGACTCGATCGTGATGTAGAGCTTGCCCGCCTTCTCGATCCGGATGGTGTCGAAGTTCAGGTTGAAGCTGAGGTTCGCGGCTTCCTTCTTGGGAGCGCCAGCCTGACGCTGGATCTCGAACGTCCCGTTGAACGGCTGGATGATGTCCTTGCCATCCTCGGTTCGGAACGTGACGGTAATCGGAAGCTTGTCCTCGGTGGTAGCGAGGCCTACCGCCAGAGCCAGTCTGGGGTAGATCGCCGGGAACTGTGCCAAGCCGACTCGGCCCGGCGCGTTCACGCCGCCGAACATCCCGATCAGGTTGAGCTTCCCACCTTCGGACGGGAAGGCTTGGTCGGCGAGGTGGGCGTAGAGGACGTTTGCTTTGGCCATCGGTCTCATTGTACCGGTTCGTCCGCCAGATTACCGGCCTCGCGGCCGTCCCGCTGCTCCTGCCATTCCTCAAGCAGCAGCCGGGCCAGTTCCGGGTCGTCCCGCTCGACGTACCGGATGGCCTGGCGGACTTGCGGTTCCAAGTCCTCGCCGCCCACGTCTGCGGGTGCCGGCGTATCCAGCTGCTCGATCCGTCGTACGAAGCTATGCATGATGGTCTCCTTTCCTTGGTTAGTTGATTCACAAAAACGCCGCCCGGTGGGCGGCTCGTACGGATGCGTTCGTGATTAACTCATGCCAAAGACCGCCCGGAGGTGGGAAAGAAAAAGCGGTTTCGGTTCACGGTATGCATCACTTCAATCTTATCACGCGTCGACATGGTTGCGGCAATGATGAAAAACGGCTTTACTAAGGTAAGGCTTTTGCCAACACCTTACCAGACTTGTTCTCTTTGGCGGTGAATTTACGCGAGCCATCCCTCCCTGTCTGCTGGTAGGCCGCGTCATCTGCTGGAGATCGAACAGCGTGGGTCCGGCTGGACGTCCTCTGGCACCAAGGAGAGGACGGTTTGTAAACCGTCTTTAGCCACTTGGCCTGTCCGATAGACGACCCACGAAACTTGCGCGATCGACATGTCCCTGGTCAAGGGATCCTCCGGACGCGCTTGCCAGCCCCGCCGCGGCACTCTACTGCCAAGTGGATTCCCAGCTGCGGCGGGGCCAGGCTTCCTTCGACCCGAATGTGTGCTTTCACGCGACATGTCCGGGTCGAACTTTTTTCTTCGGTATACTCTTACGCGCGAGGCTATAGCTCAGTTGGCATCGTGGTGTCCGCCTGCCGGCAGGCGCCGAGATGGCCTACAGAAAGAGCGGAGGCCGATGCTAGGATAAGAAATGCACTTGGGGCTATAGCTCAGTTGGTAGAGCGCCTGCATGGCATGCAGGAGGTCAGCGGTTCGAGCCCGCTTAGCTCCACAGACAAAACGTTTCTCGAACAATTCATTAAATACCGCAGTTACGGCGTTTCGATTCTTGTCCCATTAATACTAGTTAAAGGGCCTTTGTCGAACCCTTGAACAGTCGTCAAATCAAAAACTGATCACTTAGCTAAAGGATTTGGGTGGCGGGGATCAAGCTCGCCAATGAACTCGCAAAGTGTTTCACCTAGGTCAGTTAAACGATTCTTCGCTCCGTAATAAATAAGGTCGTCATTTTGGTACCGCGGAGTAATGAGGTTCTTGTCCATTAGTTTTCTTTCGTGAAAATCTACGAGGTCTGGAAATACGAGACCGCTGCCCTGCGCAATTTCCTCATGCCAGTACCCAATCGGTTGCTTCCCCTGCTTACGTTCTTCTTTTACTTCGGTTCGTAATTTATAGGCAGTCGTCAAGACGATCAGTTCGCCCGAAGATAGTCCTCGGCAGATTCTGAGTAACTGCGTAGGAATAGGATCGTTTCGGTCAGATAAATTGTCTTTCTCCTGACACATTGTTAGAAACACCTGTTTCATAGCTTCGAACCGCACCAGGTCAGGAGAGTCCTCGTCAATAAACTCGAATAAAATCTGAAGACCTTCAAGCGCTTGCTCTTGAACGAAATAATCATCCTTAATAGAACTGCTCTTCCTTAAGTCTGCGAGCTCCTTATCAAGTTGCTGGATGAATCGACCAGAATTAAAAGCCTGAAGGAGTCGACTCAGACGCGTCGCGTTCTCGCCCTTTGTAGATTCGAGTAAACCTGGAACGTATTGGAGGAGATTTTCTAACTGCCTGTGAATTATCTGTGTGATTGGCTTGCGCTCACTGAGCTCTGTTGCTGTAACAGTAGTTAGGGCTTGCTTCGGATCGTCTTTACTCATAGATCGAGCATAGGACTGACAGTTACACGCTACAAGGCACCTTGATTGCCCCCCCCCCCCCGTCAGCGTATGGTTGGTAGGTGGGAAGACCGCGCAAGCCACGCACTGTCGAGTTCGGGACTGCTTCCAAACAGCAGGCTGACTATCGCTATCCCCTTACTACCGGCCGGCGATCACGACCGGTGCTTTTCTGTAGTGCCACGCTCACGCATCGGCTGTTTCATTCCGGCGCTCGGGTCTTTGCCGGATACACCTGGGTGGTAACAAGGAGGCCACAGAAGCTCCGGAGGCAGCGCGTGAAGCTTTCTGATCTCTCTATCGAGGGCGTACGGCGTAATCCGCCCGACTGGGATGGCTACGTGAAGGCGCTGCTCGAATACAGCTTGCGGAAAGTTGAGCGAGAGCGGCACCTCACTGATTTAGTCAGGGTTCTTGCGGCTGTTCGAGAGCAGAAACGTTAGCGCCTCTGTGTTGGAGCATACTAGAAACGAGATGCTAATCGCTTTTGACACTAACGCCCTAATCGACGCTTGCCAGGATCAACACATGACTAAAGCGATCCTCAGTAGCCCTGAGGGATACGATTACATACTCGTCAGTGCAGTGCTCGATGAGTTTGACGAGAGTCGTCTTACCGAATCGGGGCAAAGTAATTGGACGTTGCTACAGCAGCGCTTTACAGAAGACGACACTCGTTACTTCACAATTGGTGTCTCAGCTATTGGCGGCCCAGATATACTCGCAGGAGGAAACGGCTATTCAGAGATTCGCCGTGAAGTGGCTGATACTCAAGCAGCATTCTCCACACACAACGAGGAGCGCGAGCGTCAAGGAAAACCACCACTGGATAGCCGCCAGTGGTTGAATCGTAACCAACGCCAAGCAGATGCTTCCATTTTCTCGCTTGCAGAACGTCTCGGCTGTGACGTACTTGTAACCACTAATCTCAAAGATTTCAAAGCAGTAGACACTGGGCAGTACAACTGCCGGATAGTATCTCTCGCAGATTTCCTCAACGATTTAAAAACGAGTCTGCCGGATTAGCCTTAGGAGCTTGGCCAGGTTCTGCCTGAAGGCGGGGTTCGAAAGACGCCCGCTCAACTCCACAGACTGTATACACGTTCGAAACCGTGGTTTCGAACGTGTATGACGCGACTGGCTTCGGGGTCGACTTGCGAATGAATCGCGAGTCGTGTGATATCGAAACCCGACCCGCGTGACACGAGGGTATTCAGGAAATCAGGTCAGGAGGGTGTGCTGGGGAGCGGCCGGCGGGGTCGCAGTTTGACCAGGCCGGCCGCTCCGTGCACGGACATCGGCGGACCTACCGGCGGAGATAGTTGACCAGCTCCAGGCGCTGCCGCTCCGAGAGTCCGCCGAGTGTCTTGGAGGGCGAGATCCGGCATTGGTTGAGCACCCGGTTGGTCTTGATCCGCCCGTACTTCGGGACTGCGAGCAGCAGATCGAAGACCTTCATGGTCAGCGTGTGCTCGGGCGGGTCGAGCAGCAACTCATGGATGCTCGCTTTTCTCGCTTTGAGGTCCTTCTTGAGTTTGGCTCGGGCGGTCCGGATGTCGTTGGCATGTTTCAGCGCGTCCATGCGCTGGTCCAGCGACCGGTCCGGAATCCCCAGCTTGGTTCTTGAGGGTGCTTCGGCAACTGCGGGGCTCATCCATTGCTCCCTTCGTTCGTCTTCTCCTGACCTGATTGTGAGACACGCAATCCGATCAAGAGCGAATCGCGGACAAAAAGAAAGCCGCCGTGTGTTTTCAGCGGTTCCGTATTCCAACGGTAGCAAAACGAAAGCGGGCCGTAAATCGGCAAGCAAGGATACGAGATGTGTGAGCAGGAGGAGGTGAACGCGGGCGGCCGGGGTCGTGTTGATGACCGACCGGCCGCCGTTGTTCGAGTGCTCAGACGAGCACGGAGCTCCTGTTGGAAAGCTCGGTGCTGATCAGGGCGCGTTGGCGGGACGTGAGCGTGCCGAGCCGCTTGTTCTCGCTGAGCGCCAGGCCCAGCAGGAACTTGCGGGCGCGGGTACGGCCCCAGCGACGTTGGCTGGTGAGCAGCTCGGCCAGCGTCATGGTCTCGGTCTCCCAGGGACACTCCCGGATGACGTCAGCCGCATCGGCGTCACCGCGGGCGATGGAGCGCTTGAGCTCCGCCCGGGCCAGCCGGACGCGGTTCGCGCGGGCCAAGGCCTGCATGTGCTGCGGCGCCGTGGGTGATGGCATTCGTACTGCCCGTCTGCCAGCGGTCTCCGGGGCTACCGTCGGACCGGATGGCGCGGTGGCATTTTTTACAGCGGTAGCTGTCGCCACTTTCCTTCCTCCTCCTGTTTGGAAACGCACGGCAGTGATGCCGTGGACGAGTGGGAGCGTTTCGGGTAGAAACGCGGCACGACGGATAGTCGCACTTTCACTATACAAGCCGCCGTTGTCCCCCTTGTGGACGGAATGTGGTTAATCCGTGACGATCCGCTGGACTGGAGCTGTCTCGCTGACCGGGCCACGGTCGGACCACCGGGCTTTCGGGTCGTTGAGGTACTCGTAGATATCACCGGCCGCCACCGATCCTTCCGCCGAGGCGGTCCCGATCTGCCGGAACATCGCCGAGTTGGTGGTGTTGTCCCCGGCCGCCCAGACCCGCTCCGCGGTGGTACGCTGGGTGTCGCCGACGAGCACGAACTGGCCGTCGTCCATGTCCGCGCCGAACGCCTTGGACAGCGTCGGGTCCGGCGTAGAGCCGATCTCGATGAAGACCCCGTCGACCTCGAGCGTATCCTTGCCTTCGAACGGCCGCTTCAGCTTCACCCCGGTGACCTTCTGTTCGCCCTGGACCTCGACCAGCTCATTCTCCAACACGAACGTCACGTTCTTCTTCTCCTTCACCCGGTCCACCCAGGTCGGCTCCGCACGGAAGTCCTTGCGGCGGTGCACCACGTAGAGATGGCTCGCGAACTCGGTCAGATGCAAGGCGCCCTTCAGCGCCGAGTCACCGCCGCCGACGATCACCACCGGTTTGCCCTTAAAGAACGCCGCGTCGCAGGTCACGCAGTAGCTGACTCCCCGACCTTCGAACTTGTCCTCGCCCGGAACGCCGATCTTGTTGTGCTTGGTGCCGACGGCCAGCAAGGCGGCCCGGGCCCGGATCTCCTTGTCCGTCCAGGTCTTAAGTACCCAATCGTCGCCGTCGCGTGAGGTGCTGGAAACCTGCTCCTGGACCAGTTCCGCCCCGAACTTCTTGGCGTGCTCGGAGAACTTGTTCGCGAGGTCCATGCCGGTGATCGTCTCGAACCCCAGGTAGTCCTCGACCAAGTGGGTGGTCGAGACATAGCCGCCGAGCTCCGGCCCGATCACCACGTTGGACAGCTTGTAGCGCGAGGCGTAGACGGAGGCGGCCAGGCCGGCCGGTCCGGCGCCGATGATCGCCAGGTCGTAGGCACGGGGTTTTGTTTGCTTCGCGTCCGCCATGTCCCGGTCTTTCCTAGAGGTACGGTTTGATCTTCGCTTCGAGCTCGGGTTTCGGCAGGACGCCGATGACGGTCTCGACCGGCTGGCCGTCCTTGAATAGGATCAGCGTCGGGATGCTCATCACGGTGAACCGCTGCGAGAGTTCCGGCTCCTCGTCGACGTTCACCTTCACGACCCCTAGCTTGTCGCCGAGGGACTTGCCGAGCTCATCGACGATCGGGTCCAGCACCTTGCACGGGCCGCACCAGACCGCCCAGAAGTCCACCAGCACGGGCTGCTTCGAGTCGAGGACCGTCTTCTGGAACGATGCCGAGGTGACCGCCTGCGCCATGGCTACACCAAACCGAAGCTGAATGTCGCGATCGCGCCGAGCATGACAACCGACCAGAAGATCAGCATCGCCAGGATGAATCCAATCCCGAACCGGAAGCCGTCCCGGATGCTGATGTTCAGCTCCGGCGGCAGGACGTAGGGGTCCTCGTGCCGCTTGAAGTACTCCTCTTCGGAGTCCTTGCGCCGGGTTGTGGTTTCTTTGACCTTGGTCATGTCGGATACCGTTCTACTGTACCGAGAGCCGGCCGGGGCGTCGAGCCGTCACCCGCGATGCAGCGCTTTGGCGCGCTCCAGCAGATGCTCCTTGGTGTTTCGCTTGGGATCGTCGAGTACTTCCTCGAGCAACGCGTCCTGGACGCGCCCGACCTCCGGACCCGGCTTCAGGTCCAGTTCCCGCATCAGGTCGTTGCCGTCGACCGCCAGCATCCGGGTGGAGATCGGTTCCTTCTGGACCTCGAGCGAACGTTCCTTGAACTTCTTCAGCTTGCCGGTCAGGCCGACCTTGGTGCCGGATCCCAGCCGGTCGCCGACCCGGAGCGCGATCAGGTCGTCGACGTTCTCCGGTCCCACCCGCTTCACGATCCGCCGGATCGCCTTGTCGGTGGACTCGAACTGGAACAGGAACATGTGCTGGCGCACCAGGTTCACCACCCGCTTGGTGTCGTCATTCGAGAATCGGAACCGTCGCATGATCTCCTTCGTCATCTTCGCCCCGATCACCTCGTGGCCATGAAAGGTCCGTTGCTCGCCTTCGCCGCGCGCGGAACGAGGCTTGCCCACGTCGTGGAGCAAGGCGGCCAGCCGGACAAGCGGGTCCCGGCTGGGTACGTGGTCCAGCGACCGGACGTTGTGCTCGAGGACGGAGTGGGTGTGGTGCTTGGCCTGGGCGAAGTCCTTGCCTTCCAGTAACTCGGGTAGGAACTGCTCGAGCAGGCCGGTCTGGATCAGCAGTCGGATCCCCTCGCCCGGACGGTCGGAGGCGATGATCCGCATGAACTCGTCCCGGACACGCTCGGCGGAGATCAGGTTCAGCCGGTCCGCATGCTTGGCGACCGCGGCGAGGGTATCCGCCTCGATCACGAAGTCCAGCTCCACCGCGAACCGGACGGCCCGAATCAGACGCAGCGCGTCTTCCTGGAAGCGCTCGTCGGGGTCGCCGACCGCGCGGATGCGCTTGGCCTTGAGGTCGGCCCGGCCGCCGAACGGATCCTCGAACCGTTCCCCGTCCGTCGCCATCGCGTTGACGGTGAAGTCCCGGCGGGCCAGGTCGTCCTCCAGTCGTTTCACGAAGACGACTTTTTCCGGATGGCGGGCGTCCCGGTACTCCGTCTCCGCCCGGTAGGTAGTCACCTCGATGAGTTCCTGGCCGGACTTCACGCCGACCGTACCGAACCGGTTCGCATATACGGCCCGGGGGAAGGCCTTCTGGATATCCTCCGGTTTCGCCGGAGTCGCGACGTCCCAGTCCTTCGGTTCGCGCCCGAGCAGCCGGTCGCGCACCCCGCCGCCGACGGCATACGCCTCGAAGCCGGCCTGGGCGAGGTCGGCGGCGATCCGCCGGACGGCGGGGGGTAGATTGATGGCAGGTTCCTTGGCCATGCGTCCAGTGTAGCGAGTCGGCAGTCCGGAGCGTTAGTCGGCAGTCAGCGAAGTCTGTGGCTCGTCCAGACGGCTTCGGACAAGTCAGCGACGAGGACCGAGTGAGTCGTATTGCAATACGACGAGCGAGGACCGAAGTCGACAACGCAGTCCGAAGCCGTCAGTGGCGACGGATGCCGGGCTTGGCCCAGCGGCAGGTCGACATGGTGGATGAGTCAGAGCAGTCCGTAGCCGGACATCCCCGACGGTGGCTTGATCCCCATCAGCTTGAGGACCGTCGGGGCGACGTCTCCCAGTAATCCCGTCGGGCGGGAGGCTTGGTCGAGCGACAGTCGATCCGCATCGAGTGCGACCGCACCCTGGTCGGCCTCGGGTACGCACAGGATGAACGGAACCGGATTGGTGGTATGCTCCTTGTCGCGCTCGCCGCTGGTGAAGTTCACCATCTGTTCGGCGTTCCCGTGGTCGGCGGTGACCACCAGGTAGCAGCCCGCGGCGGCACAGGCTTCGCCGATCCGACCCAGTTGCCGGTCGACCTCATCGACGGCACGGATGGTCGCCTCGACGTCGCCGCTATGGCCGACCATGTCCGCGTTCGCGAAGTTCACCATGATGAACCCGTACTCCCGCTCGTCGATCCGCTTCAGCAGCTCGTCGGTGATCTTCTGGGCGCTCATCGCGGGCTGCTGGTCGTACGTCGCTACCTTCGGCGACGGAATCAGCAGCCGCTCCTCGAGCGGGTACGGCTCCTCGTGACCGCCGTTCAGGAAGAACGTGGCGTGGGGATACTTCTCGGTCTCCGCGATGTGGAACTGCCGGACACCGGCATCGGACAGCACCTTGGCCAGGGAGTCCTGGATTTCCTTCGTGTGGAACGCCACGTGCACCGGCAGGTTAGGCTCGTATTCGGTAAAGGTGACCACGTATCCCGGACCCTTGTATCCGTCCCGATCGAACCGGTCGAACTGCGCGTGAGCGATCGCCTCGGCCAGCTGGCGGACCCGATCCGGTCGATAGTTGAAGAACACGAACGAGTCCTTGTCTTCGAGCGGCCGCGGCTTGGCCGCCCCGGAAGCGATAACGGTCGGTTCGATGAACTCGTCCGTCTCGCCCTTCTCGTACGCCTGGCTGACGGCGGACGCCGCGTCGGGGGCGGTCGGGCCTTGGCAGAGCGCGACCGCTTCGAACGCCTTCTGCGTCCGCTCCCACCGGTTGTCCCGGTCCATGGCATAGTAACGGCCGGAGACGCTGGCGATCCGGCCGATGCCGCGTTGCTTCATCTCTACTTCTAGCTTCGAGACGAATCCTCCTGCCGACTTCGGCGGGGTGTCCCGGCCGTCCGTGAACAGATGGATCGCCACGTCCTTCACGTCCTGGCGGGCCGCCAGGTCGAGCAGGGCGATCAGGTGTCGCAGATGGGCGTGTACCCCGCCGGTCGACACCAGGCCGGCCAGGTGAAGGGTACCGCCGGTCTCGTTGACGTGTTGGCAGGCCGCGACCAACGCCTCGTTCTCGTAGAACGAGGCGTCACTGATCAAAGCGGAGATGCGCGGGAGGTCCTGCGGCACTACCCGACCCGCGCCGATGTTGAGATGGCCGACCTCGGAGTTGCCCATCTCGCCCCAGGGCAAGCCGACCGCCTCGCCGGAAGCCTGCAGCAAAGCGTGCGGATTGTTCTTCCAAAGCCTGGTGAAGTTCTTCGTGTCCGCCTGGGCGATCGCGTTGCCCTCGAAGACGGTGGAGTGCCCCCAGCCGTCCAGGACGATCAGGACGACGCGCTTCTGCGGTGCCGGCGGTGCGTCCTTAGGCAAAGAACTGCCCCTCCGACCGCTCGATCAGGCTGTATCCCGTCATCGCTTCGGGCTTCTCGATGGACAGCAGGTCCAGGACGGTCGGCGCCACGTCGGCCAGCATACCGGACGGCAGGCTGCCGTCCATCACGGACCGGTCCTGGCCGGAGAGGGCCAGCCCGTCCGGGTTGGCCAGGACGAACGGGACCGGGTTGTTCGAATGGTCGACGTTGCTGATGCCGGTCCGGACGCTGGTCATCTGTTCGGCGTTGCCGTGGTCAGCGGTAATCACCAGGTTGTATCCGAGGCGTTCGCACGCTTCCGCGACGCGGCCGACCTCCTTGTCGATGGTCTCAGCGGAGCGAATCGCGGCCTCGAAGTTCCCCGTATGGCCGACCATGTCCATGTTGGCGAAGTTAGCGACGCAGAGCGAGTACCCCCCGCCTTCCATGGCCGCCAGCAGCTTGTCCGCGACCGTCGTGACGGACATTTCCGGACGCTCGTCGTACCCGCGGACCTCCGGGGACGGGACCTTCTCGTCGGTCTCCCCTTCGAACGGACGGTCGTAGCCGCCGTTCAGGAACGTGGTGACGTGCGAGAACTTCTCGGTCTCCGCGACGTGGTACTGCTTGAGGCCCGCCTTAGCGACGGTCTCCGCCAGTGTGTCCGGAAGCTTGTCCGCCGAGAACGCTGCCTTTACGCTCATGTCGTCCGCGAAGCTGCTCATGGTGACGAGGTACAGGTTCTTCAGCGGTTCGCCGTGCTCGAACTGCCCGAAGTACGGGGCCACGAACGCCTTCGCCAACTGCCGGCTCCGTTCCGGACGGTAGTTGAAGAAGATGATCGAGTCGTTGTCAGAAATACTCGGGGTGTCGCCGAGCCGGACCGGTTCGATGTACTCCGTCGGCACCCCCTTGGCCCGGGCCTGGGCGCAGACATCGTCCAACGAATCGGCCTTGGAACCCTTGCCATCGACCATCAGGCTGTACGCCCGGGCGGTATGTTCCCAGCGCTTCTCCCGATCCATCGCATAATACTCGCCGGAGATCGTCGCGATCGTACCGACGCCGACCTGCTTCGTGATGACCTCGAGCTGCCTCAGGTACTTGCGCATGCTGTCCTCGATCTGACCTTCCTTATCAAGCAACAGATGCAGGTAGACGTTGGTGAATTCCTGCTGTTTGGCGAGTTCCAGCAGTGCCTTCACGTGTTCCAAGCCTTGGGAGCCCTCCTCCGGACTCAGCACGCCGATGAAGTGGAGGGCCGATTTGTTCTCCTTGACGTGCTCTACCGCGTCGATGAACACCTGGTTCTGGAAGAACGAACCGGTAGCCAGGGCGGTGGCGATCGCCGGTACTTCCTGGAAGACGATCCGTCCGGCGCCGAGGTTGAGATGACCGACCTCGGAGTTGCCGGCCTCGCCCCATGGCAGGCCGACCGCCGTGCCCGCCGCCTGGAGCGCCATCGACGGATGTTCCTGCAGGAGCCGGTGCATGTTCGGGGTCTGGGCGCTGGCGATGGCGTTACCTTCGCTGATCGGCGAGATTCCCCAGCCGTCCAGGATCAGCATCACCACCGGGCGGCGTTCGTCAGGCATCGGTACCTCCTTCCGCCAGCAGCTTCGGTCCCGGATAGACGGCCTGGCTACCGAACGCTTGTTCGATCGCCAGCAATCGATTGTACTTCGCCACGCGTTCGCCGCGTGCCGGTGCGCCGGCCTTGACGAATTCCGCTCCCCAGCCGACGGCCAGATCGGCGATCCAACCGTCGGTCGTCTCGCCGCTGCGATGGCTGGCCACGACGGTCAGTCCGGACTGCCGCGCCGCGGAGACGGCCGCGTTCGCGCCGGTGAGCGTCCCGTTCTGGTTCGGTTTGATGATCACGCCGGTCGCGCCGGATCCGGCCGCGCGCTCGATGCGCTTCGCGTCGGTGACGGTAAGGTCGTCGGCGATCCGTCCCGTCCGCACCCGGTCCGGGGTGGTCCGCCAGCCGTCCCAGTCGTCCTCGGCGAACGGGTCCTCCACGGACACCAACGGGTACTGCTGGAGCAGCGACTCATACTCGATCGCCAGCTGTTCGGCGGTCATCGTGTGGCCGGTCAGCTTGTATGCGCCTTCGTTGTAGAGTTCGGTAGCAGCGACGTCCAACGCCAGGCCGATTTGCTCGCCGGGCCGGTACTTCGCCCGCTCGATCGCCTGCACCAACAGGTCCAACGCCTCGTGATGGTTCTCGATCTGCGGCGAGAAGCCGCCTTCCAACCCGACCGCGGTTCCCAGGTTACGTTCCTCCAGGATGCCGCCGAGCGCGTGATACGTCTCGGTCGCGGCCCGGAGGGCTTCGCTGAACGTGTCGAAGCCGAGCGGCACGACCATGCATTCCTGTACTTCCAAGCCGTTGCGAGCGTGCGCACCCCCGTTGATCAGGTTCAACATGGGCACCGGCAGGCGCTTCGCGTCCTCGTCCAGCAGTCGCCACGGTTCCTTGCGCTTGCCGCGAGCGGCGGCCAGGAACGTCGCGACGCTGACCGCCAGGAGCGCGTTCGCGCCGAGACCCGGCTTCTTGGAAGCATCCAGTTCGAGCAACTTCGCGTCGACCGCGGTCTGGTCGGCGGCGTCCATGCCTTGCACGGCGTGCGCGATCTCCACGTTCACGTGACTGACCGCCTTCTTCACGCCTTGGCCGTTCCAACGCTCGTCGCCGTCGCGCAGTTCCTTCGCCTCGTGCCGACCGGTGGACGTGCCGGCCGGGACCGCGGCGGTCGCCGAGCCTTTCTCGCACCGGACCGTGGCTTCCACGGTCGGCACGCCCCGCGAGTCGAGTACCATCCGTCCGGTGACGCCGATGATCTTCACCCGGCCTCCGTCAGATAGGATTTGAGTTCGTCGATGATGTCCACCGGGGTCGGGTCCACGCCGTTCTTCCCGGCCAACAGGATGCTGGCCAGGTCACCCAGGAAGACGACCGTCAAGAGATGGGCCAGGCGGTTCGGGCCGGTACCTCGGAGGGTCGCGCCGGGAAGGCCCCGGGACGCGAGGGCGGAATCCAAGAACTCGAAACGCAGGCCGTCCCGCGGGTGCTCATAGCCGGTCCGCAAGGTCACGAACACGACCCGGTCGCGCAGTTCCTCGGGGAACTCCAGGCCGACCAAGGCGTTATGGTTCTCCTCGGGAACCACTTCCCAGGCCGCGGTCTGCTTGGCGTTCTCGGAGACCTGCCCCTTGAGCCGGCGGGCCGTTTCGGCGGTCAAGCCGGAGCCGTAGATGACCGGTATCTTCCCGTGCATCCGGGCGGCCAGGTCGGCGGCCGCGTGGTTATGGGTGTCGGACACGGTCTCGGCGACCTGTCGGAGGTGGGCGACGGCTTCCCGGACGGTATCCTCGTGATCGTCCGCTAGCCCGAGCGTGACCATGGTCCGCAAGAGGACGCCGAGGACCTGCGGGACCGCGGCCCGTGGCTGAAGCCCGCTTTCGTACTTCACGAGCACGGCGCCGTCCGCCTTGGCGCGCTTGGCCAGCTCGCCGCCGGTGGTCACCGCCGCCAGCATGGCGCCCCGCCGCTTGGCTTCGTCGTAGCCGGAAAGAGTCTCCTCGGTGGTGCCCGAGTGACTGACGCAGATCACCAGCGTGTCCTTGCCGACGAAACCTGGCACATCGTAGTCGCGGTGTACCCAGTACGGGATCTTCAGGTCCGGCGCCAGGTAATCACCGAGCAGCCCGGCTCCGGTCGCCGAGCCGCCCATGCAGCAGAAGACGACCTGCTTCGCCTTGCGGTACTTCGCGGGGAACGATGCCTTCGACCCGTATCCTTGCTCGAACAGCGAAGGCGAATCCAGGACGCAATCGCGCATGCCATCCGGGTCGAGCTTTGTGGTTTCAGCCATCCGGGCGTGGGTGTTTGTTTCCGCCATCATTCTAGCGGATTTTCCGGCCCGTAACGGCCGGTCGTCATGAATGCAGCAATTCGCTGTCCCGCTCGTCCTTCGAGGCGTCGTCCTCGTTGAGCCGCAGATGCAGATAGGCGACCGTATGGAACACCCCGAGCACGGCCAGGGCGGTCGCGAACGGAAGGATTATTTGGAGGGTATCGCTCATGGCTTTTTTGGAAATTAGCCAAAGATACCACGTTTTTACGCATATGTCAAGACCTAAATGCCTCGGTTAAGGGAAAATACGGTCAACCTATGCCTGGGCTCAGAACTCGAGGGTCTGGAGCGCCTGGTCGTAGAGCTTGCGGTCGGGCGAATTCCGTATCTGCTGGAAGAGGAACGCGTGGTCACCCTGCGTGACGATCGTGATCAGATACGGCACGAAGCCATAGGGAGTCTCGTATTGATACGCGGGGCGGCCGTTAACCGTAACCTTCTTCTGCTTGATCTGCGACTGATCTTCATCCTTGTACTCAGGGCGCGCCTGGTACCACGCCTCGGCACCGAGCGACTTCGGGTTCTCCTGAGCAAGGATGGTCAGCGGAGCCCGTTCCTCCCCTTCCTCGCCCTGCCCGCCCGGGGCTTCGGGATCGGTGAATATCACGTTGTCGGCGTTATGCTCGACGACTTTCCAGCGGCTGGGATACCTGAGCGTGTACCCGTAGGTACCGTTGCTATAGGTCTTGTACTCGCTGACCGGCTCGTCGTCCGCGGTCAGGCCTGCCTTGGTGAACGCATGCTCGATCGTGACAGGGCGGTCCTTGGTGTTCGCGTCGGAGATCTCGATCGGGATGACCGTCTCGTCGTACCCCTCCAGCCGCAGCGTGACCTCATGTTTGCCGGCCGGCAGGGAGAAGGTGGCGTCCGAGCGCTCCTCGCGTTCCTTACCGTCGACCAGGACCGTCGCGTCCCCCGGCTCGGTGTCGATCGAAAGCACCCCCCGGCCGTCGGCCTTGGTGTCCTTGACCGGCGCGTCCTGCACGAAGAAGAACAGCGCGGTCCCAGCGGCCAACACGGCCACGATCAACGTCGCGCCCCAGAACTGGCGGCGTTTGTAGAGCGGGATTCGGCGCTTGGGACCGGTTTTGGTTTCCATGCGCAGCCAGTATACCAATCGGCACGCGGCTTGCCACCGGGCGGTCAGGCGGCGCCCGGCCAGACGAGGTCGACCTCGGCGACCCGAAGCTTCGCGCCCCCGGAGGCCCCCAGCTTCTCCAACCGGTCATCCAGGCCCAAGCGACGGGCGGTCCACCAGAACCGTTCCACGGCCTCGGGGTTATCGAAGTCGGTCTGCTTGGCCAGCCGTTCCAGACGGGACCCGCCCACGACGAAGCCGCCTTCCGACTGACGGACGGAGATCGCCCCCGGAGCAAGTTCCGCCAGCGTAAGGCGCGGAACCGACTTGGCCTTCCGTGGCCTCTGGCGCTTGGCGATCGTCGCCGCTTCCGTCAGCACTTCCGTGACCCCGCTTCTCGTGGCGGCCGAGATCGCCCGGACCGGCTTGCGGAGCCGTTTCGAGAGGTCCGCGGCCAGCCGCGCGGCGTCCGCCTCCGGCAGCGTGTCCGCCTTGTTCAAGGCGACCAGTTCCGGCTTCCGGCCGAGCGGCTTCGCGTAGGCCGTCAGTTCCGAGCGGATCGCCCGGTAGTCCGCGGCAGGGTCATCCCGGGTCGCGTCCAGCAGGTGGATCAGGACCTTGGTGCGCTCCACGTGCCGAAGGAACGCGTCCCCGAGCCCCTTGCCTTGGTGGGCGCCCTCGATCAGACCCGGGATATCCGCGACGGCCAGCCGGTCGTCGCGGACCTGGGCGATTCCCAGCTGGGGTACGGTCGTCGTGAAGGGGTAATCCGCGACCTTCGGGCGCGCCGCGCTGACCGCTCGCAGGAACGTCGACTTCCCGACCGACGGGATCCCGACCAACCCGATGTCCGCGACGAGCTTCAGTTCGACCGTCAGGTCGCGTTCCTCGCCGGGCTCGCCCTTCTCCGCTTGCCGGGGAGCCTGCCGCCGGGAGCTCGTGAAGTGGGCGTTGCCGAACCCGCCATGACCGCCCCGGGCTATCACCGCGCGCTCCCCCGGTGCGGTCAGGTCCGCCAGGACCGCGTCGCCTTCCCGGGCGATCGTGCCGGTCGGCACGGACAACACGAGGTCGTCGGCGGTCTTGCCGTGGCGGTTCGACTTCCCGCCCGCCGTGCCGTTCCCGGCCGCGAATCGCCTCTTGCGCGCGAACTCAGCCAGGGTCGTCACGCCGGTGCCGGCCTCCAGCACCACACTGCCGCCGTCGCCGCCGTCGCCGCCGTCCGGACCGCCCTTGGACTCGCCACGGGCAGTGCGGAAACTGACCAGCCCGTTACCACCGGCGCCGGCCTTCACGTTCACCTCGACATGGTCCCAGAAGGTCGCCATATCACTAGCCTAGCGGAAAGGATTACTGCAGGTGCTCGGACTTGTTCCGTTCGTGCCCGTCGTTGGTCTCGGCGTAGTACGTCGTGGCGTCCGGCGCCGAGAGATAGAACAGGAAGTCGTTGGCGAAGGGATCAAGCACCGCCTCTATCGCGGCCAGTCCCGGGTTGGCGATCGGCCCCGGCGGCAATCCTTTGAACTTCCGGGTGTTGTACGGGTCGTCCGAGTCCAGGTCGGAGGCCGTCAGCGCCTCGGTGGGTTTGTCGAGGGCGTACCGGACCGTCGCGTCGACGTCCAGCCGGATGTCCTGCTCCAAGCGGCGGAACATGATGTCCGCGACCATCCGCCGGTCCTTCTCGCTCTTCACCTCTTCCTCGACGATCGAGGCAAGGGTCACCAGCTCGTGCAGCGAATACTCGCTGGCCTCGATCCGCGGACGGAGCGGCGCGATCTCGGTCTGGAACTGGTTCAGCATGATCGTGGCCACCTCACGGGCGGTGATCCGGCCATGCGGCACCGAGTAGGTCTCGGGAAAGAGATATCCCTCCAGACTGGCATCTTCCGGCAGGTCGCGCAGGAAGTCGTACTCCGGGAAGTCCGCGGCCTTGAGGTCCCGGAACTCCTCGGCGTCCGCGATGCCGAGCCGGCCCAGGCGCTGGCCGATCGCGTACTGGGTGAACCCTTCGGGAATCGTAAACTGGTTGCCGGCATTCGGCTTCCCGGTCAGGACGCGGGCGACGTCGCCGGCCGACTTCTTACCCGTGACCAGGAAGCGTCCCGAGTTGAAGTCCGGCGCCAGGCCGTGCAGCCGGACGTACCACCCGAACGCCCCTTCGGAGCGGATCAGGTTCCGTTCCTTGAGCAGGGCGGTGATCCGGTCGGTGGTGGCTCCTTCGGGCACCGTGACGACCGCCTCGGCTGCCCCCGTCGGCTGCAGGCCGGCACGGTACCAGTTCAGCACCCCGACGACCGCGACGATCGCCACGGCCAGAAGGATGGCGACGCGACGCCCCCGCCGACGCGGTGGGGACGGACGGGTCGGCTCGGCGTCGAGCACGACCGTTTGGCCGTGTTGGCGGTCAGGATCGGGCATCGAGATACCCTTGCAGGATTACCCGGGCGGCTCCGGCATCGCTGCCGTCCCCCTGGGCCGCGGCTTCCGCGGTCGTGCCGGTCTCGTCCTCGTACTCGTAGGTCCCGGGAACGGCCGTCTTCAAGCGCTCCACCTGGGCGTCGACCCACTCCGCCTGCTTGCCCAGCGAACCGTCCAGGGACCGCGGCCGACCCACCACGAACCGCGAGGCGCCGTCCCGCGCCAGGCCGCGCAGTTCTTCCGCCAGCCGGTCCGTCGGGACCGTCTTCAGCGGACGGGCGACCATGCCGTGCTCGTCCGATACGGCCAGGCCGCTGCGGGCGGACCCCAGGTCTATACCGACGACCTTCATCGCGGCGTCACGGCCGGCTTAGCGGTCGGACCCGGCGAGGCGCCCGGGTCGGCGCTGAACCGGATGTCTATCTTGCCGGTGTCCCCGGGGACCGAACGGACCCAGAACGGAGACAGCTTGATCGTCACGTCCGTGGCCTGGCCCTCCGCGGTGATAATCCGCCGGGCCTCCTTGGGCGACTTGCCGGCGATCTCCTCGGCCACGTCCTCCTTGGAAAGGCCCGGCGCGGTGAAGGTGTCGACGATCAGCAGGGTGTTCAGTTCCTCGTCCGAGCTCTCCCGGACGGCGAACCGCTCGTCACGCTGCTGGACCAGCGTCGTGCCGCCGGGCACCTTCGCCTTGAGGTCTTCCTCCACCACCCGTTCCAGGTCCTGCTCGTCGTACGCGAAGTACGTGATCCGGACGGTGCCCTTCACGGTGAACCGCTTGGCCGCCGTCCCCGTTCCCGGCGAGGCGGACGAGGAGAGCACGGAGATCGCCGCCACTTCGGGGTTCAGGGTAGAGCCCACCGGCAGCTTCTTCTTGGCGTCGGCCAAGCCGTCCTCTGCCAGCCGGACTCCCAGCCGGGCCTTGGCCCGATCCACGTCCCCGTCGGAGATCGTGGTGTCGTCGGCCGCGGTGCCGCCGGACAGGTTCTTGTCCACCTGGCCGTAGACGGCGGTGGTGCTGCGCAGGCCCGGGATCGACAAACGGGCACCCTTCTTGATATTCCCGTCGGTGCCGCCTTCGTCCGCCACGACCTGGACCGTGGTGGTGCCGCCGGCCGGCACGACGATGCCGGACTGGGCCCGGAACACCTTGCCGTCCGGCGATTGGAAGCGCGTCCGGACCACCAGCGGCTGGTTGCGGTTCAATTCATTGACGACGGTGATCTCGCCGCGAGCCGGCTCGCCGCCGAGGGACCGGCCGGTCGCCTCGGCCGTCAGCGAGCCCTGCTTGGTGACCTCGATCCTCTTGGCGGGAACGATGTTGTCCTTGGCGTCCAGGCGCGGCGCGGTGGTCGAGAACCGGACCGGGATCTCGGCCTTGAGCGGGTCCGTCTTCGGGACGATCGTCACGGTGGCCTGCGGCAACACGACCGCGGCGGCGGTGCCGCCCGTCAGCAGGACGACCAGGGCGATCGCGATCGCCACCGGCCCCTTGCGCCCGATCCCGCCGAGTTTCGGCAAGCGGATCGACGGCAACGAGGCCCTGGGGAGCGAGACCTTCGGCTTGGAGACCTTGGGTTTCGGCACGGTGAAGCGCGGGCCTTCCTTGGCGGTCGGTTCCGGCGGCGTCTCCTTCGCGACCGGCGCGGCCGCTGGTTCCGGCGTTTCGGGTTCCGGTTCCGGCGCGGGCGGCGGCGTCCGTACCTCGTGCTTCACGAGTTCCGGCCCCTTGCCCTTCTTGTAACCGATGTCCACGCCGGACGGCTCGTCGGACGGCTTCTGCGGCTCCTTCGGCGGCCGTTGCTTGTAGTTGATCTCGACCGGCGCGGCTTCCTCGCGGACCGCGGACTCCTTCACCGCCTGTCCCTTCTCCGGCATCTTCTGATGGACCGTCAGGCCGATCGCCGAGGCCAGGTTGCGGCCGGTCTTGTCCGTGGTGACGATGTTGATCCGCTTGCCCTGCTGCTCGGCCTGAAAGCGCAGGAGCTTCAGGTTCACGATGCTCTGGAGCAAGGCCGCCCGTTTGGGCACCACGATCGCCACCTCCTTGTCGTCGAGTTCCCGCAGGCGGTCGACGACGCTGGTGATTTCCTCATCTGGCTCGAGATAGATCGCTTTCATGTGGGTTTAGGTGGTCATCGCCTTAACGGCGCGTCGTAGTATCGATGGTAACAGTTCTTCGGGCCCGGCCAGGTCCAGCGCCAGATTCGCCAGAGCCATGGGGGTCACGTCCTGCGGCCCGGTCAGACTGCGGGTCTGGTCCTTCACGTTGGGGATATCCTCCGGGCGGATGAAGCTGACCGACGGCTTCTTGGCGAACGGCAACTGCTTGTACCACTTGGCGCCGCCAAGCACCTTCGAAATCTCCGGCAGTTCCGAGCCGCCGCCGCAGAGCAGGATCCGGGCTGGCAGCAGGTCAAGGTTACCGAACTCGGAAAGCGTCAGTTGGACGCCGGACAGCCAGACTTCGGCGTCCGCCGCCACCGCGTCCTTCACGATCTTGGTGGACGGCTGGTCGAGCAACTTGCTGGTGTACGCGAGCTTGGTCTCCTCGGCCTTGTCGAACGGCGCATGCAGCGACTGGGCCAGCCGCCGGGTGAAGGTGCGGCCGCCGAGCGCGAACATCTTCGTCCCGACCACGCCGCCGTTGTTCACGACGGCCACGTCGGTGGTGCCACCGCCGATGTCGACGAAGATCGCCGAGAATTCTGAGCTGTCCTCGATGCCGAGGCAGCGCGCCACCGCGTACGGCTCCGCCGCGATCGAGAGCAGGTCCAGGCCGAGTTCCTCGGGGATCGCCTGCAGCGCCGTCAGGTGGACCAGCGGCGCGAACGCGTTGAAGATTCCGATCGTCACGTCCTTGCCCTGGAAGCCGACCGGGTTGGTGACCCGGTAGCCATCGATCCGCACGTCGACGATCGCCGCGTTCACCAGCTTCACGTCGATCTCGGAGTGGCCGGTCTCCCAGGCCAGCTGCTGCCGGACCTGGTCGAACGCCTTCCACTGCACCTTGTGGACGATGTTCTTGAGCTCGGTGAGGTCGATCTTGGTGTCCGGCTTGGCGCGTTCGTAGTGGACGGTCGTGGTGGCACCCTTCACCAGCTCGCCGGCGATGCCCATCACGACCTGCTCCGGCATCACGCCGGCCATTCGCTGCGCCCGGTCCAACGCCTTCTCGCAGTTCTCGATCACACCGCCGATGTCGGTGACGGCGCCGCCCTGCATGTCCCCCAGCCGCTGGCGCTGGCGGCCGGAGCCGATCACCACCGCCCGGCCCTCGACGATCTCGCAGACCAGCACTTTCACGAATTCGGTGCCGATGTCCAAGGCGATGAAGTAATTGGCCAGCGTGTCCCGCGCCGAACCGGCGAACACCGAACCGACCTTGTCGAGAATTCCCATCAATCGTGTGGATTTTGCAGAGTCACCCGTCCATTGTAGCAGCGGGTCCGGCCGTCCCGGGTGGGAGTGATCCGGCGCCGCGGTGTAGGCGTTTTTTCCTTGGTTAACTTATTAAAACCCAAGGCCTGTGGTATGCTCGCTTCATGGCCGAAATCCCGATGGACGCCGAGGACCCGTCCCTATTCCCGAGCACGGATGAATACGGCGTCCGCAAGGCGGCCGGACACCTCCGGCGATCATTGCGGGCGGCAGCCGACGCGCTAGAAACAGGCAACGAGGACGGTTCCGCCCGGCGAGCCGTCGAGTCTGCGGCCGTCTTCTATCGGGATGCGCTATTCAGCGGCCGGGACGGACGCGACGGACTGCCCGACTTGACCGCCTTGCAAGAATGGGGCCGGGAGTTGGCGGTCGCCGCGGAATCGGAGAGTGCGTATCATCTGTTCGAGGCAGCCGGATGGACCCCGGCGGCAGCGTCGGAGTCGCATCACGAGGCATAGCCACGTCGAAGCGCCCCGACATGGAATGTCGGGGCGCGACGCCCTGCGTGATCGGCATCACTCCGGCTGGGAGTCCTTGAATGCCTTTTCGACGATCTCCAGTTCGGAACGGGAGTCGGGGTCGTCCCAATCCTTCTCGTCCAGGTAGACCTGGAGGGTCTCCCTGTCCGCGGCGCGAACCGATACCTTTTTCAGGTCGACTGCGCCGACCTCAAGGTAGGCCAAGGCCCGGGCCGTGAGACGCTCGTCCGAATCATCGAGTAGAAAGGTCGACATCGCATCCTGGACGAAGCTGAGTCTTGCCGCGCACAGCCGCTCATAGGAGAGACCGAGGTCCGCGAGACTGACGCCGCGCGCGATGGCTTCGTCGACCTTGATGACCGGATGCTCGTCCTGATGCTCGATCTGGGCGGCCAAACGGACCTCTACCGCGGTCGGGGTTGCCGACGTAGCGCTTGCCACGATGATGCTCCTTCCGTCGATTCTAAAGGGCGGTGCTTCCCGAACTGCCGCACTGCGAAGTCCTGCGGGAAGACCCCTTACCATACACCGGCACGGAATGACTGGCTATTCGACGACGGCCTTGATCCGCCGCACGCCGGCGCCGACCGATTCCTGCTTCTTCAGCTTGAACGTGCCGATCTCGCCGGTGCGTTCCACGTGCGGCCCGCCACAGAACTCGATCGACCGCGCTTCCGCCGGATCGCCGACGAAGTAGACGGACACGGTGTCCGGATACTTGTGCCCGAACTCCATCTGGGCGCCGATGCGCTCGGCTTCCGCGAGCGGCATCTCCTTACGCGTGACCGGTAGGTCCTCGCGGATCCACTCGTTGACCAGCGCCTCGACCTGGTTCCGCTGCTCGTCGGTGAGTTTCTCCGGATGCGAGAAGTCGAACCGCAACCGCTCCGCGGTGATGTTGCTGCCTCGCTGCTTCACGTGGTCACCGAGTACGTCGCGGAGTGCTGCCAGCAGCAGGTGCGTGGCCGTGTGCTGCCGGACGACCTTCTCGGAATGGTCGGCCAGCCCGCCCGTAAACTTCTGCTTTGATCCGGCGCGGGATTTTTCTTGGTGCTCTTTTTTGGCTTTTTGAAATTCTTTTTCGAAAGTTTTCGAATTTTCTTTCTCAGAATCCTTAAAAATTTCTTCTAGCGAGAGCTCTAATGGAAAACCGTACGTCTCAAAAAGATGATGGGCATCTAAGCCTGTAATTTTCTGTCCATTTTTCTGGACTAATTCTTGTAGATAGCGGAGTCCTTTTTCTAAAGTTCTACTGAACTTTTCTTCTTCCTTTAAAAGCTCCTCGCGAATAGTCTTCGCTTCGCGGTCCAGCTCCGGATATGCGTCTTTGAATTCCGACACGACCGTCTCCGCGACGGATTCGCTAAAGGGATACTCGATCTTCAACAAACGCGCTTGCCGAACCGCGCGGCGGATCAATCGCCGCAAGATGTATCCCTGGTCCGTGTTCGACGGCCTCACGCCATCCGCGATCATGAACGTCGCGGCTTTCAGGTGATCCGCGATGATTCGTTCCGCGCGTTCGTCCGGCTCGTTTACGTTCGAAAGCTTCCGGATTTTATCGACGACCGGAGAAAATAAATCCGTCTCGTAGATGTCCTTCTTCCCCTGCAGGATCACCGCGAGCCGCTCGAGACCCATGCCGGTATCCACGTTCTTCTGTGCCAGCGGCTCGAACGTACCACCCGCCGTCTTCTCGTACTGCATGAACACGTTGTTCCAGATCTCGACCCAGCGTTGGTCGTCCTCGGCCGGACCGGGCTTCAGCTCCGGTTTCCCTTCGCCGATCCAGTAGAAGATCTCGGTGTCCGGACCGCATGGGCCGGCCTCACCGGCCGGTCCCCACCAGTTGTCGTCCTTGCCGTAGAAGAAGATCCGCTCCTTCGGGACGCCCTGGGCCTCCCAGAGCTTCGCAGCCTCCTCGTCCTTGGGCGCGTCGTCGTCTCCCTTGAAGCAGGAGACGGCGAGCTTGTCGGGATCCAACCCGAACCCCTTGTCCTTCGAGGTCAGCAGTTCCCAGCTCCATGCAATCGCGTCTTCCTTGAAGTAGTCGCCGAGCGACCAGTTGCCGAGCATCTCGAAGAACGTCAGGTGCGTGAGGTCGCCGACCTCGTCGATGTCGCTGGTCCGGACGCACTTCTGGACGTCCGCCAGGAGCTTCCCGGCCGGGTGCGGTTCGCCGAGCAAATACGGCACCAGGGGATGCATCCCGGCGGTCGTGAACAGGACCGTCGGATCGTGCTGCGGCACCACCGGCGCACTCGGGATGATCGCGTGCCCGCGCTCCTCGAAGAACTTCAGGAACGTGTTCCGGATGTCGGGCGCCTTCATGCTTTCCAGCTTATCGTTATTCCGGCTACTCGTCTTCGCGCAGAATCCGCCGCTTCTCCTTGGCGGCTTCCTTCTTGCCGG
This sequence comes from Candidatus Saccharimonadia bacterium, assembly GCA_025449535.1. GTDB lineage: Bacteria > Patescibacteriota > SICC01 > SICC01 > SICC01 > JALYJZ01. The sequence goes on along the minus strand of JANWJF010000001.1, from coordinate 660,525 downwards.
CATCGGCAGCATCCTTGATGTCCGCGATCACGCCGTCCGCGGCCTTCCGGACCTGCGCCACGATCTCGTCGACGGAGCGACCCTGGGTCAGTTCCTCGAATTTGTCCTTGGCCTGCTTGCGGGTCTTCTCGCCCTTTTGCGGCGCCATCAGTCCCGCGGCCACGGCCCCGAGCGCCGCACCAATCGCGAATCCGGCCGTGCCGTCACCCCCGCGCTTCTTATGCGGGCAGTCATTGCAGTTGCAGTCGTGCTTCTTGCGAGCCATCAGGTCCTATCCTAACAAACGTCCGTCATCCTCGGGCTTGGCCCGAGGATCAGCTGCAATGGACACGCATCCGATAATCGACGCGATTCCCGCCTTCGCGGGAATGACGTTACCGGATCACCGCACTCCCCACTAACTCGTCGTCCTCGTAGAGCACCGCGAACTGGCCCGGCGTCGGGCCGCGCTGCTCTTCCTCGAATTCGATCGTCAGGCCACTGAGTGTCCGCCGGACCGTGGCCGGAGCCGGCTGCATCCGGTAGCGGATGCTCACCTGGCAACGCCACTCGCCGCGCGACAGCTCCGGCGGCTCCTCACCGATCACCCAGTGCGGCTGCTCCGTGGCGATCTTCTCCTTGTAGAGGTCCTTTTCGTAGCCGACAGTGACGGTGTTCGTCTCGACGTCCGTCTTCAGTACGTACATCGGGACCTGCTTCACCACGCCGACGCCGCGCCGCTGGCCCACCGTGTAGAACGCCGCACCATGGTGCCGCCCGACCACCTCGCCGTCCGGCGTCCGTACGTCGCCCGGTTCGCCGTCGATCTTCTGCTCGAGGAACCCCTTGAGGTCGATCTGCCCGACGAAGCAGAGTCCCTGGCTGTCCGGCTTGTCCGCCACATGCAGCCCGAGCTTCTGGGCCTTGCGGCGGACGTCGGGCTTCTTCCAATCGCCGAGCGGGAATTCCGCGTGCCAAAGCTGCTCTTGTGAGAGCTGGGACAGGAAGTACGTCTGGTCCTTGTCCGGATCGGCGCCCTTGTAGAGGTGGCTGTGGTCCTCGCAGCGCTCGACCCGCGCGTAGTGGCCGGTCGCCACCGCGTCGAAGCCATGGTCCTTGGCCCAGCGGAGCAGCATCCCGAACTTGATCTCGCGATTACACAGCACGTCGGGGTTCGGGGTCCGTCCGGCAGCGTACTCCGAGAAGAAATAATCGAGGACGGTCTTCTTGTACTCGCTCTCGAAGCTGACCGTCCGGAACGGTATCCCGAGATCCTTGGCGACCTTGAGCGCATCCGTGCGGTCCTGCGCCCAGGTCGAACAACCTTGGCCTTGGAGGTTCGAGGCGTCGGACCAGTTGTCCATATAGATACCGGTGACGTCGTTGCCGTCCTCCTTCAGCAGTGCCGCGGCCACGGACGAATCGACGCCGCCGCTCATCCCGACGAGGATCTTCTCGGGCTTCCTGGCCTGGTCCGCGTTCATGGCTTCAGCTCCTGTTGCGGATCGTCCGGGAAGTTCACGGTGTCGAACAGTACGATCCGGGACGGCTTCACGACGTAAAACACATGGTCCGGGAAACCGTCACGGCCGTACCGGTCCTTGTAGAGTCCCTGCACGCGCTCCACGTCGTCGTCCGCAACCCGTTCCGCCGTGCCCTCGAACTGGATGCCGCGCGGCTTCTCGCCGACCTCGTGTGGCTTCACGATCACGCCGGCGACCCGCGGGTCCTTCGCTAGTTCCTGCGAGTGTCGCCGATCCTCCCGGGATAACCAATAGAAGTTCCGGTCCGCGTCCGGGACGTAATGGACCGTGCAGGCCCACGGACCGTCGCCGCCGGTCGTGGCCAGCTGCATCAGGATGGTGTCGGCGAGGTATTCGTCGACGAGCGTTGCGACGTCAGCCATACCCGCATTCTAGCGCGTCGGAACGGGTTTTCGTCACCCGTCAGGCCGCGGTCTTGCCGCGCGTGCCCGCCCGACGCTTCTTGAGCACTTCGGCCCGGATCAGGTGATAGAAGACGTCACCGCGCGAGACTACGCCGCACAGGCCGGTGTCGTCGACGACCGCCGCCCGGTGGACGTCCCGGACCAGCATCATCGCGGAGACCTTCATCACCGGCGTATCCGGCGAGATCATCATCGCACCCGGCCGCATCACCTGTTCCGTCGGCATGCCGACCAAGTCGGCGATGCGGTGCTCGATCTCCTCGTAATCGCCGTTATGGACGTAATCCTCATACAGCTCGGCAGGCGTGGGGTGCGTATGCCTCAGCAGGTCCGCGTGCGAGATCTGTCCTACCGGGTGCCCACCCTTCGTGACGAACACGCCGCTGATCTTCTTCTCGGCAATCAAGCGGGCTACTTCCTCGACCGGCGTGTCGAGACCGACCGTAACCACCTTCGTCGTCATGATGTCCCGGACCAGCATGGTGCGAGGAATTTACTCCCGTTTTCCAACCAAGGGTATGGACGTTCCTACAAAAGTTTGCACTCCGTAAAGTATCAGCTAGTCTACGCATATAGGGGCCCACTAAAACAAAACATATGAGTCACTCAAGCATATTGTCCCGGACTAACGTTTTCGTACGGCGCCATTGGAAGGTCTTGGCGGCCCTAGTCTGCGCCACGGCCCTGATTACCGCTATTAGTACGTTCGCTGCCGGAAGTAGATTGGCCCTTGTCGAAGGAGAGGCCACGAGCTTCGATCCGGCGCATTCGGAAGTCATTTCGGACAGTAATGCCAGCAGCGGGAAAGCCTTGAAGATCCGCGGCAACTACAGCGCTACCCAGACCCTAAACGTGCCCGGCCAGCTGCAGATAGTGAGCGTCCGCCTCCGGGGTGAACTTTGCGGCAGCGGCCCATCGGCGGACATATACCTCGATAACAAGAAGATCCGCAACGTGGCGGTGAAAACAACCAGCTATGTCACGACGGATACCACGGTGAACGTCCCGGCCGGCAACCATACGGTGCGGATCGCATTCATCAACGACCGCTACACCTCCAGCTGCGACCGGAATCTCATTTTAGACAAGATAGAATTCCTGGGCACCACCGCCTCGTCCCCGACCCCGAGCGCGACACCCAAGGCTTCTCCATCCCCTACTCCGACCCCGTTCGCCCCAGCCACTCCCGGGACTAGTACGCGCAAGCCAAACATTCCAATCGGAATGTATAACGTCAACAACCAGGTACTGAACAGCCGTAACTACGTATACGCCCTGAGGTTCGTGCTGCCGCAGGACACGACCGTCCACCGGTTCCTTTCCGGTTTCAACGTCGAGGGTGCCGGTGTGTGCTGCCGGACCGGATACGGCAAGGGAGACGGGGGATACGTCAACGCCCGCCTGGTGACCGTCAACGCGAACGGTACGCCGAACCTGAACAACGTCCTCGCGCAGGAGCGGGTCAAGGCCGTCGACCGGTATAACCAGTCGAAGACGGCGTACGGGATCAGTGGGCTGACCCAGATGCTCTACTTCAACCTGAATGGGGTCCAACTCAAGGGCGGCACCATGTACGCGATGGTTTACCAAAACGATGCGAGCGATCCGGCCAACAACTTCGTCTCCACCAACTCGCCGACGGTGCGGGAGTCGGTCTCCGGCCCGAACGGCCGGAACAACCTGGATCCGGCCGCCCCGGGTGCCATCGCCGGACTGGACCCGCGGGAAGCGGTCGCCTGGTCCCAGGACGGTGGACAGAATTGGGTCTGGGGCCGCCGCGTTGGTGAGGGTCCCACGTCCGGCGCGTACGGCGGGTCAGCCACGTCCGATGATGGAACCCGGCTCCCCTGGTACGGCTGGCAGGCGGTCTCGGGGGGCACGACGTATTCCAACCAGCCCTACTACGCGTATACCGCGACCGGCAACTTCACCGTGACAGTCACGAACGCCCATCGAGCCGTGACGCTGACGGAAGCCGGCGGGTATGCCCCGGTCGGCGCCAATCTCGGCGAAGTTACCGTGACTAACCTGTCTACCGGCAAGCAGGCGAAGACCGCGAGCTTGGGGAGCGGTATCGTCAAAGGTACACTCTCTTCGCCGGTCGACGTAGCCCCGGGGCAGACCATCCAGCTCAAGCACACGGGCACCGTGGTCAAACAGGAAGCGGACAGTTTCCTGCGCACGATATTCGGACTGGGTAACGGTTTCTGGTCGGTCACGACGGCCGGACACGATGCCGACTTCGCCCAGCTGTTCGTGCTGCCCTGGCCGATGTACTAAACGTTCGGGCTAGACGGAACGGAACGTGACGTACTGCTGGACGGCGCCCGTCGAGTAGTGGTCGGAGAAGCGCAGGTTGGGCCCTTCGATCGGGTCGTGCATCCGGTAATCGCCGCCGTCCCGGCGCAGCAGGACCACGTAATGGTTGATCGGCCCGCGGTCCACCCAGACGATCACCGGCCGGCCGGCCGCCAAGTTCCCATCGATCGCGCCCCAGTCCGTCCCGCCGTTGTGGACGGTCACGTCGAGGCGGTTCCCATATGCCCCGCCCACCCGGTTCCACCAAAGCAGATCGTCCTGGAACGCGGCCACGTTCCGAAGCTCCCGGTTCATCTGTAGCGGCGTGGTATGTCCGACGTTGCCGTAAAGCTTGTAGACCATCGCCAGCGAGGCCACGCCGCAGCCGAAGTCGCCCAGGGTCGAGCTGTCGGAGTACCCCAGCTTGGCGTCCGCCCAGCGCGGGTCGCACTGGTTGAAGTACCCGTCGCGATCCGGCCAGACCCGGGACCCGACGCGCGAGCAGCCGCTCTTGCCGAAGACGCCCATCTTGATCAACTGCGCCCGGGCCGCGTCGTACCGCCGTTGGTAGGCGTCCTCCTGGCCCTGGGTGGAGGCGAGCAACTGGCGCTTCACGTCGCGGACCGCGTCCAGTTCCGCGAGTTGGCGGGCGGCTTCGGCCTCGAGCTGTTCCACGTTGCGCTTGCGCGAGACCAGGCTCTTCCGGTCGCGATCGATGTCCTCCTGCATCTCACCGAGTTCGTCCGCCAGGCTGCGGGCGTAATCGCCCAGGGAGCCGTTGGCAGTCTGCTGGTCCAGCGCGTCGGACAGGCCGCCGGCCCCTGCCAGCACCTCCCAAGCGCCCGGCGAGCCTTCGACGTAATCGACCCGGACCACCTCGCCCAGGGATCCGCGGACGGACCGTTCCTCGGCCAGCAGGCCGTCCAGCCGGCCGACGGTATCGCCCAGCTCGGCATGAAGCTTCGCGATCCGGGCGCGCAGTTCCGCCAGGACCTCCAGCTTCGCGTCGGCCCGCTCATCGAGCAGGTCCACTTCGTCCCGGAGCGTATCCACCTGGCCGGCCTTCTCGTTGAGCCGCTGCTCGATCTTGGTGAACTCGTCCAACGGGTCGGCGGACGCGAACCGCGGCACGACCAACGTCGCTCCCAACACGAGCGCGAGTACCGCCAGGGGTATCCGGTATTTCTTTTGGTTTACGGCCATTTGCAGACTCATCCTACCGCCGTACGGCCGGCTAATCCAACCCGAACAGGCGTTCCGCGTTCACGGTCGTCGCACGCGCCACCTCGTCAAGCGAAATTCCCTTTATCTCAGCTATTTTCTTCGCGGTCTCCACCACGTAGGCGGGCTCGTTCCGTTCGCCCCGTTTGTCCGGCGGCGGCAGGAACGGACAGTCCGTCTCGACCATGATCCGGTCGAGCGGCACCGCCTTCACGACCTCTCGCAGCGCGTCGTTCTTCGGGTACGTGACCGGTGCGGTGAACGAGATGAGATAGCCGGCCGCGAGCAGCCGTTCCGCGTCCACGAGGTTCCCGGTGTAGCAATGGACGACGCCACGGACCGGCGGCTCCAGCAAGGCCGCCAGCGCCGCCGGGTCCGGTTCGCGCAGATGGACGATGATCGGCAGGTCCGTGCTCCGGGCGATCTCCCGCTGGGCGGCGAACGCCTCGTGCTGACGGTCGGCCGGCGGGTTCGTATCCCGGAAGTAATCGAAGCCGATCTCGCCGACCGCGACGACGCGGGGGTGGGCCGCCAGTTCCTTCAAGCGGTCGAGTGCGGGTCCGTCCACGTCGCCAGCGTCCGCCGGATGCACCCCGACCACGGCCCATACGGACGGATGCTCCTCTGCCAGCCGGACGCACTGCTCGCTGGCCGCCAGGCTCGTCCCGACGTTGATCAGCCGGGTGACGCCGGCATCCGCCGCACGTGCCAGTACCTCGTCGCGGTCCGCCGCGAACTGGTCGAAGTCCAGGTGGACATGGGTGTCGACAAGCGAAAGATTGCTCATGGCATCATCGTATCAACCGTATGCCGAAACCGAGCGGAACCGCCAGAAGCAGGAACGCCGTCAATGCTTCCTTCATCGGCAGTGTTAAGGCCAGTACGAATAGGATCGTCATGGATACCGTCCAGCCGACGACATGACCAGTTTCCATGGCCCAGATATATTCAAGCCTAGGTTCCCGGTCGGCATGCTTGTAATACCGGGACACGAACGTTGTACTGAGCAACGCACCGCTAATTCCGCCAAGCAAGTTTATACCGAAAACGTGCGTTGTACTTGCCGCGAGCAGGCGCAGCCCATTAGTCACGGAAGCTAGCCACGAACCGCGTCGTAAATACTGTCGCTCGCCGTGCCGGTCGGCGCGACGGCCGATCCAGAACGCGGTCGCGGCCGATGTCAGTACAATTACTGAACTAAGGATGCCCACGCCGGCGTACGAATCAACCAAAAGGAAGATGATCAAGGGCCAGACCACTGTACTGACGGCTTCGAGGCTGCTGCCCATTCCGTTGGCAACCACGTCCCTGATGACCCGCCGGGAAAGCAGCCGCGGGTTCAGTCGCCGATGCTTGGCAACATCCGGCCCATTGATAATGATGATTGCCGCCACAAGGAACATCCCGGCCGCGATCCCGTATACCCATGCAATGCCAAACAATGACGCCACGATTCCCCCGATAGCCGGGGTGACTCCGTACGCTAAAATATTCAGCGTCTTCATTAAGCCGACCTGGCTATCACCCTTGCTTCGTTTCCGGGATTTCGAAAAGCTCAAATGAAACGGGACATAATACAATCCCTTATCCACGGCTCGTATGGCGGCGGGCAGCCAAAGTGGCAAATCAGTTACAGACAAAAGCAACAGTGTGACGTAGGAGAAAATCGCCAAGAGACCGCCGACACCCATCAGTACGTTCGGTGAAACCCGCTCAAGCAACCGTGCGGTCACGTAACTCATGGGAATCATCCCGCCGTACATAATCACGAAGAATAGACAGACCTCGGGCAGGGAGTACCCCAGCGTCAATAGATACGCCGGCACCAGCAGTTGGACCAAGGCCACGCCGATTGACGCGATTCCATCCGACCAAAACAGATGACGGAGTTCTCGCGCATGCGGAGTGTAATGGAGCGGGTGATGGAGGAAATGCCACATGGTTTATCGGATCGCCCGGATCCCGAAGTTGAATGGCGTCGCGATCGCGATACAGACCAACAGGACCGTCGCAGGTGAGAGGAAGAACGAGAGCGCGAACGCCAGCAGGAAGAACAGGCTCCAGGCGACCTCGTGCGCCATCTCCATGGCGGTGAGGTATTCGAGCCGCGGTTCTTCGTCGGCATGGTCGTAGTACTTGGTGACGAACGGTGTGTAGTACAGGGAGTTCCCGATGCCGCCGAACAGATTGATGCCGAACACATGGGTGGCGTTCTGGGCCAGCAGGCGGAACACGTCGCTGATCGTCGTGACGAAGACGCCTTCGCGGATGTAGCGATGTTTGCCACGTTTTCCTTCCCGGCGCCCCACGTACAACGACACCGCAATCGAACTCAGGACCACGACCGAACTGAGGATGCCGATCCCTGCGTAAGAAGGAATCAGGAACGAGACCAGGATCGGCCACATGATGATCTCGCTGCTGGTGGTGATGCCGTTCGATACATTGGCGAACAGGTCCCGCCAGACCTTTCGGAAATGCAGCAGCCGCAACTGCACCGGCCGCCGGACGCTGACCTCCTGGCCGTGTAGTAGCGGTACCAGCGCCACCACCAACAGTCCGGCGGCCAAGCCGTAGGCGATGTCGATGCCGTACGAGGTCGCGACGATACCGCCGATGGCCGGAGCCAACCCGCCCGCCAGGGTCTTCAGCGCTGCGGCGCCGCCGACCTGCTTGCCTTCGCGCTTCCGGCTACGCGTCTTCGAGAAGTTGATGTGGAACGCGACCCAGTAGAAAGCCCGCCAGACCGCCCAAAACATCGCGATTAGCCAAAGCGGCCAAGACTCGCTGCCAAGGGTCATCAAGAGGATCAGAAAGACGGCTTTGCCCGCGATACCGAGCGCCATGGCGTGGTTGGCCCGGATACGGACGACCAGCTTGGCAGCCACGAGTTGTAGCGGCAGGGAGAACAGTCCCAAGGCCGCCAGATACAACATCACGTCCGAGAACGTATACCCGGACTTCAGGAGGAAGATCGGCACGAAGACCGAGACCAATGACATCCCGAAGGTGCTGACGAAGTGCGCCCACACCACCCGACCCATCTCGTTCATGCGGAGGTGGTGGTAGTGCGCGTGATGGGCGAGTCGGATCGACATCAGTGGATTTTCCTGATCAGGAAGCTCATCGGGACCGCTGCCAAAATGCCGACCAGCAGGACGGTGCGCGGCGGCAGGTCGGGCAGCGCCAGGGTCAGCAGGAGCAGACCACCGAACGCGACGATCCACGCCAGCGCGCTCACAATTTGCATCAGGAACAGATACGGCAATCCGTTATGCTCGATCTTCTCGTAGTACCGCGTGTTGTACGAGGTCAGGTACAGCGAGTACCCGACGCCGGAGACGAAGTTGACGGTGAAGATATGACCGACGTTCGCCACGATCAGTTTGAGTCCCTGGCCGATACCGTTGATGAACGTTCCCTCGCGCAGGTAGTGGCGCACGCCCTTGGCCTCCTCGCGACGACCGACGTACAACGATACCAGGATCGAGGTCAGGACGATCACGGAGCTCAGCGCGCCGACGCCGGCATACGTGGGGATTACAAAGAAGACGAACAACGGCCACGTTTGCGAAAGCGTGATGTCGTTGTAGGTTTCCGCCAGGTTCGCGACGCCGTCGGCACGGTACCGCCAGAGTTTCCTCCAAGTGATCTTGAACGGACGATGGCGGACGAACGTCGGGCCGGTCAGCAGCGGCCACGCGGCGACGAAGAACATGGCGATCGCTATCAGATAGAGAGCGTTGATGCCGTACACCGTGGCAACCACACCGCCGATCGCCGGCGCGATGCCAACGGCCAGGGTCTGGACCGCGCTCCAGGCACCGACCACCCGTCCCGTCCGGCGATGCGCCAGATTGGCGGCGAAACTTCCCCGGAACGCGGGCCAATAAATCGCCGTGTAGAGCGCCGGCGTAAGCGCGATCAACCAGAGCGGCCAGCCGAAGTCCGGCAGGGTCAACAGGAGCGCGAATTGGGCGATATTGAAGAGCATGCTGAGTGCCATCATCCGGGTGGCTCCGAACCGGTTGATCAAGCGCATCATCGGATACAGCAGCGCCAGCCAGAACACGCCTATGCAGACCATGTATATGAACACTTCCGTGAGCGGATAGCCGATTTGATACAAGTAGATCGGGATAAAGATCGCGACCAGGCTCTGACCCAGGCTACGAATGCCGTGCGCCCAGAACAATTCGGTCATGCCGGATAACCGCGGAACGTGGTAGTGATGATGAAGATGATGCAGCATGTCGTTTTTGTTTTTACCGGCCTTATCTTAGGCCATCAGTCGCTCGGCTGCTTCGGGAAGAGCGGGTCGCCCTTGGTGACCCGCGTATTGGGAGACACCTTCTCCCACTCCAGTAATGATTCCATGTCCCAGCCGTCCGGCTTGAGTTCGAGTCGGGATTGCAATTCGGATGCGGCCTTGGGGATGAACGGGCCATACAGCAGCGCCAGATGGCCGAGTACCTGGGCCAGCGTGTACAGCGAGTCATTCAAATCGTCACCCTCTTGCTGATAGACTTTATGCTCCTCGATGAACCGGTTGGCAAGCGACACAATTCCGTTGAGACGTTCCAGTGCCTCCGCGAACTTCGGCGCATCCAACAGGTTCGCGACTTCGTGATGCGCCTGCCCGACGTGCTCCTTGAGCTTTGGGTCGGCTTTCCCAGCAGGCACCTTCCCGCTGCACTTTTTTTCGATCAACGTCAGCACCCGACTGGCCAGGTTGCCGAGGTCGTTCGCCAGCTCGGCGTCGTAAATTTCCTTGAAGTGACGTTCGGAGTAATCGCCGTCCTCAACATATGGCAACGCTCGGAGCAAGTAATAGCGTATCGCGTCAACGCCGTGGCGATCGGTCAGGTCGGACGGGGCGATGACGTTTCCCTTCGATTTGCTGATTTTCTTTCCTTCCAACGTGAAGTAGCTGTGCACGAAGACGCCTCGCGGGACCTCAATACCGGCACCCAACAACATCGCCGGCCAGATTGCGGCATGGAATCGCAAGATGCCTTTGCCGATCACGTGCAAGTCGGCCGGCCACCACTTCTTGAACTCGGTCTCGTCGGTACCGTATCCGACTCCCGTGATGTAGTTTGTCAGCGCGTCGCACCAGACGTACATGCGCTGCGAGTCGTCCCCCGGCACCGGTACTCCCATCGTCAGCTTGTCCGCCGGGCGTGAGAAACTGACGTCCTTCAGGCCCTCGTCCAAGAACGAAAGAATCTCGTTCTTGCGGGTTTCCGGAGCGATTTGCAGTTTGCCGCTCACGATCAAATCGCGGATCTGGTCGGTGAACGCAGAGAGCTTGAACAGATAGTTCTCTTCCGAACGTTTCTCGAGCAGGATGCCATGCTCGGGGCACTTCCCGTCAACGACCTCCTTCTCGGTATAGAACTGCTCGCATTCGAGGCAGTACAGACCTTCATACTTCCCTTTATAGATATAGCCGTTCTTATCGAGCAGCTGCCATACCCGCTGGGCGCCGGGATGATGGGCCCGTTTGTCCGACGTCCGGATGAACCGGTCGTATGAGACGTCCAATCCGTCGGACATCGCCCGGAATTGACCCGCGTACTTGTCCGCCAGCTCTTGAGGTTCGAGCCGCTCCTTGTCCGCCGCCTTGATTAACTTCATGGTGTTCTCGTCGGTGCCGGTCAGGAAGAAGACCTCATCTCCTCGGAGCCGACGCCAGCGCGCTAGCGCATCGGCCTGCACCTTCTCCGCGGCGTGACCGATGTGAGGCGCGCCGTTCACGTAATCGATCGCGGTCGTGATGTAGTACTTTTTCGCCATACAGAGCTATTGTACGCAACTACTGGGCCGAAGTTACGACGCGCCGGTCCGCACTTGAGACTACAATCGCCTGCTTGTCGGTAAAAGGCACTAAATCGAAATCTTTTTCAAACTCCTGGAGTATCTGCTCGTAAAGCTTGTTCCCCTTGGTGTAGTGGGGCAATGGCACGAAGTCTATCAGACTGAGGCCATCGAAGGATGGGAGTGTAACAGCCGAAGGATTATCAAGCTTCTGAATCGGGGCGAGACTAGGACCCAAAACCACGGCTCCAGCGCTTGCGCCAATGTACTTCAACCCATTTTCCACCAACTCAGGAAGCACCTGTGATAACCCATTATCCAGAAACATCTTCAGAAGGTAGAACGTATTCCCTCCCGTAACATATAAGACGTCGGCTGCCCGCAGAACGGTGATAGCTTGAGCTGAAAGTTTTCTGCTGATTTGGACTTCCGTAATATCAAAACCATTTTCCGCTAGGAATGCACGGTCCCGTTCGACATACCACTTGTCCTCGTCGAGGTCTGCTGCGGTCGGCACGAATGCCACTTTAGCCTTGGCCTTGCCAATAAAATCTGGAACTGCCCCGAGCTCGCCCGAAACCAATAAGATGCTTTTCATACCCGCACCACGACCACGAATTCGCCCCGAGGAGCCGTTTCCTCGAAATGCGCCGCCAGTTCACCCGGCGTCCCGACCCGGATGTCCTCGAACTTCTTGGTAATTTCCCGGGCCACGGATACCTGGGCGTCCGGATAACGCTCCGCCAGCTCAGCCAGGAGTTTCCGGACCCGGTGCGGCGATTCGTAGAGCACCACCGGCGCGGCCATCCCGGCGACCTGGTCGAGCCGCTTCTGCCGGCCCTTCTTGTGCGGCAGGAAGCCCAGGAACGTGAACTGGTCGCCACCAAGCCCGACCGCCGACAGCGCGGCGGTGACCGCGGCCGCTCCCGGGATCGGGATCACTTGGTGTCCTTGTCGCCGCGCGAGCTCGACCAACTTGTTGCCCGGGTCGGCGATCACCGGCGTCCCCGCTTCACTGATCAGCGCCAGGTCCCGGCCTTCTCCCAACTCGCGCAGGATCTCCTCTTCCTTCCGACCCCGCGAGTGCTGATGGTAGCTCGTGACCGGCGTGGTGATGTCGTAGTGGTTCAGGAGTTTCTTGGCCGTCCGGGTATCCTCGGCCAGCACCAACGCCACGGACTTGAGCGTCTCGATCGCCCGGAAGGTGATATCGCCGAGGTTGCCGATCGGCGTCGCCACAACGTAGAGAGTACCGGGCTCAGGCATCAAGCTCCTTCCGGACGGCCGTTATCACCCACTTAGGCGCCAGGGCGACGTGATGATGGCTGCCTGGGATGTACGCCGTTCGTATGTTCGGAAACTCCTTCCGGACCCGTTCCAGTTGCGCTTTGGGAACGACCTCCTCATGTTCCGGGAACAGGATGACGGCCTGGCGGAGCTTCGGAAGGTCCCGAGCGAGGTCGATCGTGTCCGTGAAAGCGAATAATTTCCGAGCCCGTCCCTCAGACAGACAGCGACGGGTCGTCCGTAAGGCCCGAGCTCCATGCAGCATATGACCGGATACCGTCGCGATGAAAGCGTTCCAGGCGGACTCGCGAAACCGGTGACGTTCCCGCTTGAATGGAAAGAGCACGGGAGCGATCGCGATGACCTGCGCTACGCGTTCCGGATGACTGGCCGCATACTTGAGCGCGATGGCGCCGCCCATCGAGTGGCCGACCAGGGTCACGGGGCGCGTCCCGACCTGCCGGTCGATGGAGCTGAAGAAGAAGTTCCACGACAACCGTTCCGGGAATCGTGGCGCCGAATCCGCCGAGCGCACGTCGTAGTCCGACCGGAACGCGTCCAGGAACGGTTTGTAGACCGAGCCGTCCGCACCCAAGCCGGGCACGAACACGAATCGCGATCTTTCGGTAGCGGGCATGGCCCCAGTGTACGACGCTTAGCGGGTCGCCTGCCGCACCAACGTCACCCATTCCTCCACGCTGAGCGTCTCCGCCCGGCGGTTGGGCTCGATGCCGGCCTGCCGCAACAGCGCGCTGGCCTGCTCATGCGAAAGGTCCAGGTTATGCGCCAGCGTGTTGTGGAGCTGCTTCCGCTTCTCCGCGAACCCGGCCCGGACGAACGAGAAGACGGCGGATTCGGAGACGCCGTCGAGCGTCCGGTCCAAGTCCTTGCCGATGTTCTCGATCCGCAGGATCGCCGAGTCCACCTCGGGCGGCGGCCGGAACGCCTTGGCTGGGATCCGTCCGGCGATCCGGGGCGTGCCGTACAGCTGCACGGACACCGCCAGGACGCTCATCTTCGGCGGCAGCGCGCAGATCCGTTCCGCTACCTCCTTCTGGATCGTCAGCGTCATCGACTCCGGCCGATGCGGCGTCTCCAGGAAGTGCCGGATGATCTTCGACGTGATGTAGTACGGTACATTACCGACGACATGGTACGGCTCCGGAAAGTCAGCGGTGTCCGTTTCAAGGATGTCAGCCTGCCGGATCTCGACGTTGCTACGATCCGCGACTGTCGCTTCCAGCTTGGGGACCAACGTTTCGTCCAACTCGACGGCGATGACCCGCTTGCCCTGCTCAGCTAATAGCGGCGTCAGGACGCCGGGGCCCGATCCGACTTCCACCACGGTCTCCTGGCCGGACAGCCCGGCCACCTCGACGACCTTGCCGACCGCGTTCCGGTCGGCCAGCCAATGCTGGCCGAGGGACTTCTTGGCCCGAATCCGTTCCATCAGGCCTTCTTCAGCATGCCAGCGAACGCAGAGGACAGCTTCTTCTCCTCACCGTCAAAGTCGACGGTCAGAATCGTGTCCGTGACTTCCCTTACCGTCCCCTTGCCGAACTTGGGGTGCGACACGACGTCCCCGGCCTCCAGATAGACCTCTTCTTGGCTGAATTCGTCGGCCGGGTGTTGGTCGGGCACCTGGGCCCGTGGAGTGCTCGACGGGCCCATCGACCAGCCGCCCTGCCGGGGTCGCGACGCGGTGGAAAGTGCGGCGACCTCAAGCAACCCCTCGGGAATCTCCGACAGGAACCGCGAGGGCAAGTTCGACTGGGGCGTACCGTAGAGCACCCGCGAGGCGGCATGCAGCAGGTAGAGGCGCTTCATCGCGCGGGTCATGCCGACGTAGGCCAGCCGGCGCTCCTCTTCCATCTCGTTGGCGTCCATCAGGCTGCGCGAGTGCGGGAAGATCCCTTCCTCGAGCCCGACGATCATCACCACCGGGAACTCCAGTCCCTTGGCCGCGTGCAGCGTCATCAGCGTCACCGAGTCGGCGTCCTGGTCGTACTGGTCCACGTCGGTGATCAACGAGACGTCCTCGAGGAATACGGATAATCCCTCCTCGCCTTTCAGGTGGTCGTACCGTTTGGCAGCGCCGGAGAGTTCCTTGAGGTTCTCCAGCCGGGCCGTGGCCTCCACGCTCCCATCGTCGATCCACTCCGGATACCCGGTCTCCTTGAGCGTCGCCGTGACCAGGTCGTCGACCGTCGCGCCATCCTCGACCAACTTCCGGATCTTGCCGTAGAGGGCGGCGAACCGGACGACCGCCTTGCGCGAGGCCGGCGCCAGGTCCTCCAGCTGTTCGGCCCGGTCGACGACGCCTTTCAGCGAAAGCCCTTCCCGGTCCGCGGCCTCCAGTAGGACCGCCAACGCCTTGTCGCCGATCCCGCGGGTCGGCACGTTGATAATCCGCTTCCAAGCCAGGGTGTCGTTAGGGTTATGCAGCGCCCGCAGGTAGGCCAGGACATCCTTGACCTCCTTGCGTTCGTAGAACCGGACGCCGCCGACCACGCGGTACGGCAGGTTCGCGGACATCAACCGTTCTTCCACCGCCCGGGACTGGGCGTTCGTCCGATACAGCACGGCCACGTCGCGCAGGCGATAGTCCTGACCCTTTAGGCGGCGGATCTCCGAGATAATCTGGTCAGCCTCGTCCCGTTCGTTCCGGGCCTCGAACACCTGGAGCTTTTCGCCGGGACCGGATTCCGTCCACAGCGCCTTCTCCTTCCGGCCGATGTTCCGCTCGATCACGGCCTGCGCCGCGTCGAGGATGTTCTGGGTCGAACGGTAGTTCCGCTCCAGCTTCACGACCTTGGCCTCGGGATAATCCTTCTCGAACTCGAGGATGTTCCGGATGTCCGCGCCCCGCCAGGAGTAGATCCCCTGGTCCGGGTCGCCGACCACGCAGAGATTGCCGTGCCCCTGCGCCAACAACTTCGTCAGCTGGTACTGCACGTGGTTCGTGTCCTGGTACTCGTCGACCATCACGTACCGCCAGGTGTCCTGGTACTTCTTGAGTACTTCCGGCCGGGTCGAGAACAGCCGGACGACCTCGACCAGCAGGTCGTCGAAGTCCAACGCGTCGTTCCGCTTGAGCAGCTTCTGGTACTCGCGGTAGACCGCGGCGATCGTCGTCTGCGGCTCGCCCTGGGCCAGCTCCCCGTACTTGGCGGCGTCAATCAGCTCGTTCTTGGCCGCGGAGATCTCGTGCTTCACGAACCCCGGGTTGTACTGCTTCTGCGAGACGCCGAGGTAGTCCATCGCCGTCTTCACCGCCACCTGCGAGTCGTGGCCGTCGTAGATCGTGAACCCCGGCGCCAGGCCGATCTGGGCGCCGTCCCGTCGCAGGATCCGCACGCAGACGGAGTGGAACGTGCCGATCACCGGCAGGCCGAGCCGTTCCTGGGCCGCCCGGCTCACCCGTTCCGGCACTTGCGCGCGCAACAGCTTCATCACCCGCTCCTTCATCTCGTTGGCGGCCTTGTTCGTGAACGTCACCGCCAGTACGGACGCGGCGGGGACGCTCTTGTCGCAGATCAGGTGTGCCACGCGGTAGGTCAACGCCCGGGTCTTGCCCGAGCCCGCGCCGGCCAGGATCAGCACCGGACCGTCGACGGTCTCGGTGGCCTGCCGCTGGTTCTCATTGAGTTCCGCCAGGAGATTCGATTCAGGAGACATATCGCTATTGTAGCGACTCCCTCTCGCGCGGCCGGATTATCCCTTACTTGACCAAGCCGGAGGCCTTATGTCGGCGGCGGTAACGGATCCAGGAGTACTCCGCCAGCCCGGTCACGCCGCTGCCGGCTACCGCGCCGATCAGCACGACCAACGCGGGATCAAGGTTCTCGAGCCAGCCGGTGGTCAGCTCCGCGGGCACGGGATGCGGGGTGATGCTCGGGGTCGGAGTGGGGGTAGGAACCGCGGACGGCGCGGCGGTGGGCGGTTGGTACGTGAAGCTCGCCAGCACGTTCTGCTGGTTCGTGTTGGCAACGCAGTTTCCGGAAAGCACCGCCACGTTTATCATGCCCGATCCCAGGAGAAGGTTCGGGTCGCCTTCCGGGCCTTCGGTTGGTCCGAGCGGCTTGCCCGGGTCGACTTGGATCCTGACCTCACCCTGACCGGCGTAGGTTGAGGTTCCTCCTACCGTGCCGCCGTTACCGTCGCCGCTGCGCAGCGCGATGTCGACCTGGCACTGCGCGTTCTTGCGCAACACGAGCTCGAACGGACCTTCCACCGTACTGCCGGGAGCCGGCGAGACCAGCTGAAGGTTAGCGAAAGGTTGGCTCTGGGCAATCGCCGGACTCGCCAAGAGAAGCGACCCGAGGATACCGACCGACACGAATGTCTTTTTCATTTCCCCTCGAATGTACCACGCTAGCTTGGCAGCGGGAACTTGCCGGTAAGCCCCTTTACCGTCTTCCGGACCTCGCTGCGGATCTTGTCGTCTTCCGGCGCCTGCAGCACCTTCGTGATCAGTTTTCCGATTTCCTTCATTTCCGACTCCTTCATCCCGCGGGTGGTCACCGCCGGGGTCCCGATCCGAACACCGCTAGTGACGAACGGTGACTCCGGATCGTTCGGGATCGCGTTCTTGTTGAGCGTAATCATCGACGCGTCCAATGCTTCCTCCGCGGCCTTCCCGGTCACGCCGAACGGCCGCAGGTCCACCAGCATCAGGTGGTTGTCGGTGCCTCCGGTCACCAGCCGGAACCCGTCGGCGATGAGCTGCTCCGCCAGCGCGGCCGCGTTCTTAGTCACCTGCCTCACGTATTCCTTGAACTCCGGTTGCAGCGCCTCGCCGAAGCAGACCGCCTTGGCGGCGACGGCGTGCATCAACGGCCGGCCCTGCATGCCGGGGAACACGGCCTTGTCAATCCGCTTCGCCAGCTCCGGGTCGTCCGTCATGATCATGCCGCCGTTCGGACCACGCAGGGTCTTGTGGGTCGTGGTGGTGATCACGTGCGCGTGACCGACCGGTCCCGGGTAGTCGCCCGCCGCGACCAGCCCGGCGATGTGCGCGATATCGGCTACCAGGTATGCACCGACGGAATCGGCGATCTCCCGGAACTGGCGCCAGTCGAGGTTCCGCGGATACGCCGAGTAGCCGCACATGATCAGCTTCGGCTTACGCTCCTTGGCCAATTCCGCGACCCGGTCCATATCCACCAGTTCCGTCTTCGGATCTAGTCCGTAGGGAACGACGTCATAGAACTTACCCGAGAAGCTCACCGGCGACCCGTGGGTCAGGTGCCCTCCCTCGGCTAGCGACTGGCCCATGATCGTGTCGCCCGGCTCAAGCAGCGCCAGATAGACGCCCATGTTCGCCTGGGAACCGGAGTGCGGTTGGACGTTCACATACTGCACGCCGAAGAGCTGCTTCGCCCGCTCGCGCGCCAGCTCCTCGACCTCGTCCACGAACTGGCAGCCGCCGTAGTAGCGTTTGCCCGGGTATCCCTCGGCGTACTTGTTGGCCAGGATCGATCCGGTCGCCTCGAGGACGGCCTTAGAGACGTAATTCTCCGACGCGATCAACTCGAGTCCGTCGCGTTGGCGTTTCGCCTCGCGGTCGATTGAAGCAAAGAGTTCCGGGTCATGTCCTTTGGGGCTCATGGACCCAGCTTACCGCACGGAACGGTCAATCCTCGACGATGAGTTCGTCGTAGCCGGTGCTTGGGTCAGGGGTGCGACGATACGTTCCCTCGACGACACCAATCACGATTTCAGCTGTGTTGCGGACGATGCAACCCTCGGTCAGATGACCACCAAAGGTCTTACCGGATGGAAAAGAAATTGCCAGATGAATATGGGAACCGTTCTTCGACGCGGTCCCTGTGATTGATACTATTTCGAACTCGTCCTGGACATCGAAATGTTGACGCGCACCGGCTAGTCTCAGACGTGCCTTGCTCAACCCTCCGACCCCGGACAGTACGACTCCGGCTCGGACATCATGCTTTATCAACGTTTTTTGAATCTCCTGACGAAGATCTTGTCCGGATCGTAGTCTGAAAGTGTAAGTCTTCACACGAGCGCCGCCTCGATATCCGCTTCGGGAATCGCCCCTTCGCGCAGCACCTTCGCCTTGGTCTTGAGGATTTCCACCACCGTGGAGACCGGTCGCATAGGCAAGGTGCCCGCGTCCACCACCAGATGCGGCAACGGGTCGTCAACGCCGAGCTGGTCCAGGAACTCGTCGGGTTCGTAGGCCGGCGGCCGGCCGGACCGGTTGGCACTGGTGGCGGTGTACGGACGTTCGAACCGTTCCGCGACTTGCACCGAGAAGTCGTGGTCCGGGTAACGGAGGCCGACGGTGTCACCGCTGCCGTGCTTCAGGCCGGAACCTTCGGACAATGGCAGGACCAGGGTCAGCGGACCGGGCATGAATGCCTCCCAGAGCTTCAGTCCCGCCGGATCGAACTCCGCGATCGCCTCGGCCTGCCGGCGTCCGGAAACGATCACCGACACCGCCTTGTCGGCACCGGTGCGGCCCTTGAGCCGGTTCACGGCATCGACCGCCTCTGCCCGGGCCGCGTCCGCCGCCAGGCCATAGCTCGTATCGGTCGGCAGCAGGACCACCCCGCCTTCGATCAAGAACTCCACCGTCGTGGCGACGGCTTCCTCCAAGTTGTGCTTGCCGAGCGTGATCCGTTTCACATACCAATACTAATGCACCATGCTGGTGATATGGCCTCCGTCACCCACGCCGCCGTCTTCGGCCGGAATCCCGCGCTTTCCGTGGCGGAGCTGCACGCCCTCTCCGGACGGCACGGCTTCGGGATACGCCCGCTCGGCAAGTACGCGGCCGAGCTTACGGGGTTCGAGCCGAAGCTCGCGGAGCGGCTCGGCTCGGTCACGAAGCTGTTCGAGCTCCGGCCGGACGTATACCGCGATGCCCGTGCCGGACTGGAAGCCGCGGCGGCCGCGGTGCCGGCGGAGGGTAAGTTCGCCTTCGGCGTCAGTTCGTACGCGAACGACAAAGCGACCCCGCTGGCGATGCACGTGAAACGATTCCTCAAGGAGCGTGGCGTACGGTCGCGTTCCGTCGGCAAGCCGAAGGGTAAATCCGGACGACCGGAGGACGGCGAGTTGTCCGCCGTCCAGGTCCGGCATAACGGACTGATCAGCCCCGGCGCGGACTGGGGCGTCTTCGGGACGGACGACGGATATCACGTCGGCCGAACGGTCTGGGTCTACGACTTCGAGGGGTTCGGGGCCCGGGACTACGACAAGCCGGTCGCGGACGCCAAGCGCGGCATGCTGCCGCCCCAGCTGGCCCGGACGATGGTGAACTTGGCCACCCAGGGAGACCCCGGACTCGCGGTCTACGACCCGTTCTGCGGCGTCGGAAACCTGCTGCTGGAATCCCTGCTGCTCGGGCACCGCACGATCGGATCAGACATCACGCCGGACGCCGTCGACGCGGCCCGGCGGAACCTGGCCTGGCTCCGGGAACGGCATCCCAAGCTGCCCGAATCGGAGGTGTCCGTCCGGGACGCGACGGGCGAACTGCCCGCCGGTTCGTCCTCGGCCATCGCCACGGAAGGCTACCTCGGCTCGCCGCTACGCGAGAGCGCCAAGGCGGGAGACATGGGCCGCGAAGCGACGTTCGTCGAGACGATGGTAGGGAAGTTCCTCCAGCGCGCCGCGGATTCCTTGCCGTCCGGACGGCGGCTGGTGCTCACGCTGCCCGCCTGGCGGACGCCCGGATCCCGCACGCCGATCCGGATTACGACGATTGACCAGGCGGAGCGCCTTGGTTACGCTGTAATTCGACCCCTTCCGGAAGGCTTTTCCTTCCCGGAGCTCACGGACCGCGACTCGATCGACGTCGCCCGGGCGAAGCAGCGGGTCATCCACGAATTATTCATCCTAGAGAGAAACTGAATGGCACATACTAAGGCAGGCGGTACTACAAAGCTTGGGCGCGACTCCGCGGGCCAGCGGCTCGGGGTTAAGGTCGGCGACGGGCAGCAGGTCCACGCCGGCAGCGTCCTGGTCCGCCAACGCGGACGCTGGATGGAACCCGGCAACAACGTCGGCAAGGGCAAGGACGATACTCTCTTTGCCACCGCTACCGGCACCGTGAAGTACGAGAAGCGGCAGAAGACGCGCTTCAGCGGCAGCCGGGTCCGCAAGACGATCGTTTCGGTCGTCGCGGCGTAGGCGATAGGCAAGATCCGTACGGTCGCTATCTCCACCAGAAAACGCTCCGTGTGGGAACGGTCCCGCTGGAAGCGGTCAACCGTTCCGCGCTGAGCCGGTTCGCGACGTAGCTTCATTCGTGGCCGCCTTCCGGCCGACGACCGCCTTCACCAATTCCGAGAACAGCGGATGCGCCCGGTCCGGGCGCGACTTGAACTCCGGATGGAACTGCGAGCCCACCATGTAGGGGTGGTCCTTGAGCTCGACGATCTCGACCAGGACGTCGTCCGGCGTCGTGCCGGCGATGCGCAAACCGGCCTGCGCCAGCTGTTCCCGGTATTCGTTGTTGAACTCGTAGCGGTGCCGATGCCGTTCGGTGACCTCCCCTGTGCCGTAGGCTGTCCGGGCCAGCGACCCGTCCGTCAGCTTGCACGGGAAGTCGCCGAGCCGCATCGTGCCGCCCTTGGTATAGACGGACTGCTGGGCTTCCATCAGGTGAATCACCGGGTGCTTCGTGGACGAGTCGAATTCCTCAGAGTGGGCCTTGTCGTCACCGAGCACATGCCGGGCGAACTCGATCGTCAAGACCTGCATGCCGAGACAGAGCCCGAGGTACGGCACCTTGTTCTCGCGACACCAGGTCGCGGTCATGACCTTGCCCTCCACGCCACGGTCCCCGAATCCGCCGGGCACCACCACGGCGTCCACGCCGTCCAGCAGGCGCGGGCCTTCCTTCTCTACCGCCTCCGCGTTGACCCAACGGATCTTCACGCCGCGGTCCTCCGCCAGGGCGGCGGCCTTCACCGCCTCGGATACCGAGATATATGCGTCGTTGAGTTCCACGTACTTGCCGACGATCGCGACCTCCAGGTCGTCCTCATGCTTCAGCCGTTCGATCCGGTCTACCATCTTCGCCCATTCCCGGAGATCGGAATCCCGCTCCGGAAGTTCCAACCGCTCCTGGATCACCTTCCAAAGGCCAATCGACTCCAGCCGTACCGGCACATCGTAGATGTTCTTGGTGGTCATCATCGGCACTACGGCCTGGCGGTCCACGTCGCAGGTGGCGGCCAATTTGTCGAGGACCTCGTCAGAGATCGGCCTGTCCGCCCGGGCGACCAGGATGTGCGTCGGCAGCCCGTAGCTGCGGAGCTCCTTGACGCTGTACTGGGCCGGCCGGGTCTTCAGCTCGCCGGTGGTGCCGAGGTGCGGCAGCAGCGAGACGTGCACCGACATCGTCTTGTGGCGGCCGACCCGGTTCCGAAGCTGCCGGAACGCCTCCAGGAAGGCCATACCCTTGATGTCGCCAATCGTCGAACCGAGCTCGACCAGTAGGACCTCCGCCTTGGTCTTCTCGGCCGCCGCTTCGACCCGGCGAATAATCTCGTCGGTGACATGCGGGACCTCCTCGACCGTCTTGCCGAGGAAGTCGCCCTTGCGCTCACGCTCGATCAACGTCTGGTAGACCTGGCCGGTCGTGAAGTTCGACTCGCGGACCAGCTCCTCGTCGATGAACCGTTCGTAATGACCGAGGTCCTGGTCCGTCTCCGCGCCATCGGCCGTCACGAACACCTCGCCGTGCTCGTACGGGTTCATCGTTCCCGGGTCGACGTTTATGTACGGGTCGATCTTGACGATGCTGACCTTCACGCCGCGCCCCTTGAGCAGGCGGCCCAACGCGGCCGTGGTGACGCCCTTGCCCAACGAAGACACTACCCCGCCAGTGACGAAGATGTATTTGGTCTGGCGTGGTGGCATCAGGCTTCGGCGGGTTCTTTCTCGGATGG
The DNA here is from genome assembly GCA_025449535.1 of Candidatus Saccharimonadia bacterium. Taxonomy (GTDB): domain Bacteria; phylum Patescibacteriota; class SICC01; order SICC01; family SICC01; genus JALYJZ01. The sequence continues at coordinate 638,043 of JANWJF010000001.1, read as the reverse complement.
GGCGGTCGCGGCCTTGGTCCGCTCCGCTCCGGCCTTGGCGACCTTGGTCCCTTTCACGACGGCCGGAATCAGCGCTGACACGCCCAGTCCCAGTCTAGCAGAGACCTGGGCCGGCCCGATTGAGGAGATCGGCACGCCGTGCAGTTGCTTGGGATCGACGTCGAGCTTGCGTTGGGCCTTCACCGCCTTGGCGAACTCGGTCGCGGTGACGGAGCCGAACACCTGGCCGCCCGGGCCGACCTTGAGCGCCAGTCCGATCGGCTCCGCCTGCAGCTGGGCGGCGAGTTCCTCCCGCGCCGCGGTCTCCTTGTCCCGACGCGCGGCCGCGGCCTCGATGTCCTTCTCTCGCTGCTCCTTAAGCTTCGGTGTGGCGGCCTTGGCCAGGCCGCGGGGAATCAAGAAGTTCCGGGCGAAGCCGGCCCGGACGTCCGTGAGCTCGCCGGCGAAGCCGGTGCCCTCGACGTCCTTATCCAAGATGACCGGAACGTGCCGGTGGCTGCGTCTCATAGGACCCATTCTACCGGTTCGGAGCGTCCCGAACCAGTTGCGCTAGGAGTATGAGGATTGACAAAAACACTAAAATATGCTATAGTTGAGCGATTTTTATGCAAAAGTTGTTACTCATAATCGTGGCTTTGGCGGGACTCGCCTTCCTGTTTCCGGATCCTGGCAAAGCCGAGGTGTCCCCGAATCACTACCTCTACGCCTGTGCTGGCTACTCCTACAGCGCCGATACGGGACTATACACCCTACCGGCAGACTGCAAAGCGAACCCTTACCTTGCTCCGGGAACGCACAGTTGGATAACGGATCAGGTGCCGGCCATCCTAACCAGCGACGGCAAGACGGGAACAAAAAACCAGTTGCACAACAGGGTCCTTGCGGGACACGGATACGGCAGCGACCGGCTCAAGGCACTCCGCGACGGTGTCGTCGCGGCAGATACCAAACTGAATGGGTGCACTGCCCATGGACGCTCGATAGGTTGGCCAATCGGCGATCACATGAGCAATCCGTACCGCCATTTCGGCGTCTGGTCGTACTATCAGCAGCCCCGGACCGGCTGGCAAGGATACGGGCACGCTGCCAGCAGAGGCAGGACGACCGGATCCTGCGCCAGAGCCCCGCGAATCAGGACCAAGTCGGCGTTCATGGCTCAGGAGTTCTTCAATCGGGCGATACGGAGCTGGAAGCAGCAACGTTCCGGCGATGCAATGTACAACCTCGGTATCTCCCTCCACGCCATGCAGGACGCTGCCGTCCCTTCCCATGCCCATCCGGAACTGAAGATCAGTTCCATCCAGGTACGGAACCCGCGCGGAACAGTGGTCCAGGGCCAGGACGTGTTCCCGGCATGGAGTAACGCACACAAGGACGAACACCGGGTGACCAGTGACGGACTATATCAGCTCCCGGCAAGCATCAACGGGGTGCGGCTGGCACAGGATGCGCATGGCTTCACCTACGGCATGGCGGCGACAGCCTACCCGTACACCACCTACCACCAGCCAACTTCGGCCATTCCCCAGTCGGCGTACCGCTGTGATGTCACGAACTTCCCGGAGGATTGCCGGGAGGAGTCCGCGTATCTGCTCGAGCAAGTCCAACGCTACAGCGCCGGTTTGGTGAACCTCTTCTTCGAGCGGGTACGGTAACTACCGCAGCGACTCAATCGCCCGCTCCAGCTGAGCCGTCGGATCCTTCGAGGAAACGACGATGTCGGGTTTCAGTCCCCCCTTGGATAGCGACTGGCCGGTCGGCGTCAGCCACTCCGCGATCGTCAACTTGAGCACGGCACCCCCGCCGAGATCGATCAGATCCTGGACGGATCCCTTGCCGAAGGTCTTCTCACCCACGAGCTTCACGTCGCGGTCGTCGCGGAGCGCTCCCGCCAGGATCTCCGCGGCCGAGGCGGTGCCCTGGTTCACGAGCGCCACCACCGACAGGTCCGCCAGGCGGCCGTCATCGCTCACGGAACGTTCCTCGGTCTTGTCCTTGAGGCGTTCCTTCACCACCACACCTTCCTTCAGGAACAGCGAGCTGGCGTCCACGGCGCCCTCGAGGAAGCCGCCCGGGTTGCTCCGGAGGTCCAGCACGATGCCGTCGGCCTTGCGTCGCAGGATCTCGTCGGCGGCACGGTCCAGCTCCTCGACGGTCCCGTCACCGAAGCGCGAGACGGTCAGGATCGCGGTCCGGCCGCGAAAGACAAGCTCGACCGACGGCGCCTTGACCTTGGCCCGGGTCATCGCAAGCGGCCGCGGCTCCTCGCCCGGCGCCTGGAAGGTGACCGTCACCTTACTGCCGGCCTTGCCGCGGATCAGGTCCGCGGTCTCGTCGACGCTCAGTCCCTGGATCGGCTTGTCGCCGACCGCCAGGATCCGGTCGCCTGCCTTGACCCCGGCCCGGGCGGCCGGCGATTCGGGCAGCGGTGAGATCACGACGATCCGGTCGTCCCGGACGCCGATCTCCACCCCGATGCCTTCGACTTCCCCGGAAAGCGACTCGTCCAGTTCCTTGGCCTCGCGCTTCGTCAGATAGTCGCTGTACGGGTCGCCGAGCCCGTCGACCAGGCCGTTGGTGGCCCCGTCGACGAGGTCCTGCGTGCTGACCTTGTCCGGATAGCGCTGCTCGATCAGGCGCTTGGTCTTGAAGAACTCGGAGTAGTCCGCGGCTTGGCCACGGCCGCCCAACTCGTAGCCGCCGGAGACGACGGCGCCGGAGTAGAACCCGACCACGAATACCAAGAGTCCCGCGGTGAGGTACGGGATCCAGCGTCTTTTCCCGGATAAGTTCTTTTTCGGCACGGAGCCATTGTAACCCGAAGTATAGTTCCAGATACGCTTCGCGCCCGGCAAGTTCGGCTCCGTCAGGTGACGGAGCGATCTCGCCGGGCGCGCATGTGGGACGTGGCGCTCCCACGAGTTAACCGAGTTCGAGAGCGAGGATCTTGCGAAGCGTCTCCTTCGCCTCCGGGCGGATCCTATAGAAGTGCTCCATGGCTCCGCGACACTGCTTCGTTCTGACGAACTCGAGGACTTTGAACGTTTCGATGAGCTCCCTGACGTGGTAGCTCGCGCTACTGAGGTTCGGGTCTTTTTCCTTGGTCTTCTTCTTGGCGGGCTTTCTCCGCCGCTTTTCCAGACCAGGACCGACCAGTTTGGACAGCTTGGAGGGGCTTAGTCCCCCAAATACGCGTTCCTCCTGTTCGCGCTTGGACTTCGGCTTGCCTTTCGCGGCGTATTGCTCCATTGCGAAGCGTTCGACGCGGTCTTCTTCCTCGATCAGTTTGATCAGGATTTCCACCCGGGTCTCATGCCCGAGCACCTTGCCCCATCGCGCGAGGCTGGCGATGTCCGTCTCGGCGGTCATCGTTGGTGTCTCCTTTCCTGGTTGTCCGTCGGTGCGAATGTGCCACCCATACTGCGATGGCCGGTCACCATACCGTAAAAACTTTCCTTTGGCTATGGTGCTTTTTAATGTGTTAGTATACTTTTGTATACTACTCCTCATGGGTTCCACCGAACTACGAGAGCGTGTGTCCGTGCTGGCCAAGTTCGAGGGCGGCAAGGTCCTGCCCGTGCTGCTGCGCTGGCACGGACGCCGCTACTGGGTCCAGAAGCTGAACCTCCACCACGAGAAGGCGGAAGGCGGCGACCGGCTCCACTTCTACTCCGTGACCACGGACGCTGGCGAATGCGTCCTGCGGTACTCCCGGAACGACCTCTCCTGGACGCTCGAGGAGGTCGCTTTCGCGGGGAGCTGAGATGAAGGTCCTCCATCTGGACATGGACTCCTTCTTCGCGACGGTCGAGCAGCAGGCCAAGCCGTCGCTGCGCGGCAGGGCCGTGGGCATCGCCCCGGTCGATTCGCCGGGCGGGACGATCGTGGCCGCTTCCGTCGAGGCCAAGCGGTACGGCGTGAGGACCGGCACCAAGGTCGCGGACGCCCGGCACCGCATCCCGGACATCACGATCCTGCCGCCGACGCCCGAGAAGTACCGGGTGGTCCACCGGCGGTTCCGGAAGATCATGTCAGGGTACCGCGGCGAGCTCAAGCCGCGCTCCGTGGACGAGATCGCGCTTTGGCTGGAACCGGCAGAATCGGAGCGGGCCGCGGGGATCGCGGCCGAGATCAAACGGCGTATCCGGGACGAGGTCGGCGAGTGGCTCGGCTCCTCCGTCGGGATCGGTCCGAACTGGCTGCTGGCGAAGACGGCCTCCGACTTCCGCAAGCCCGACGGCCTCTTCGAGATCCACCGCGGCAACGTCCGGCAGGTGTTGTCCGAACTGGACCTGACCGACCTCTGCGGCATCGCCGGACGGATGGCGGCCCGGATGCAGCTGGTCGGGATCGCCGGCCCGCTCGACCTCTACGACCTGCCGCCTTGGGAGCTGAAGCGGCGCCTCGGCATCGTCGGGTACTACTGGCACCTCCGGCTGCACGGCTACTCGATCGACCGCGAGGACTGGGGGACGAAGTCGCTCGGCCACTCCTCCGTGCTGCCGCGCCATACGTCAGACCCGGCCCAGCTGAAGCCGTTGCTTCACAAGCTCTGCCATCGGATTGCCCGGCGGCTGCGACGGGACGGCTGGCAGGCCGGCGCCCTGACGATCTCCGGCCCGACGCGGGAGTGGGGCCAGTGGGGTCACGCGACGCGGCTCAGCCCGACCGACCGCCACCATGACATCTTCGGCCAGGCCTGGAAGCTGCTTCGGGACCAGCCTCCCGACCGGCCGCTCCGCAAGATCGCCGTGAAGACGTACGCGTTGCGCCGGGCGGATCCGGAGCAACCCTCGCTCTTCGAGCCCGACCGGCGCCGCGGCGCCCTGTCGCGGAGCGTCGACCGTGCCAACGACCGCTGGGGCGAGTTCTCGGTGATTCCCGCCGGGATGCTCGGCAGCGAGTCCGAAGCCAACGACGCGATCGCCTTCGGCCAGGACCTTAAGCTGCAGCGGGAAGTCGCCGCGGACTAAAGTCAGTTACCTGAAGCCGCGGAACGTCGACCGAGGGAACCGATGCTGCCCGCCCCAGAAGTTCTGGTGCCGCACTTCGACGTCCCCGTTCGCCCAGATGCCCGTCACCACGCCGACGTGGTTCCAGGTGAACACCGCCGTGGCGCCGACCGTCGGCTCCTGCGAAGTCACCGGCCAATCGGACGGATTACCATACCCGGGGTTGTTCACGCCCGGCTCGTTCACGCAGTTCCCCCCGGCCACCGCGTACCCGACCGTCCCGACCAATTCCGGCCGCGGCACGGGCTTCGGGACCGGCATGGACGCGATCTGCTGCTTGGCGGCCGGCTTGGGCTTCGGCTTGGCCTTCAGCGGTTCGGGCGTGGCCGTCAGGGCGTAGGGACGTCCCTGGGCTACCTTGGCTACCTCTTCCGGCAGCTCGCCACCTGCGACGCGTGACGGCGGCTGGGAGGCTCCCAGGCTCAACACGGCCAGCACGATCACGCCGACGGTCAGCCAGAATTTGGACAAAAATAAAAAGCCGGAGCTCTTTTTTCTCATAGCTTTGGGGAAATTCCTGGTTTATGAATACAACGAGCCTGAGTATACGGACTTCCGGAAAACTGTCAAATTTCCGTCAAAAAACAGACAAAAATCCCTGCCTACAGGCATAAATCACGCATGAGCGGCGGAAATCAGTGATATTCGTGCGCCACGGCGTGCCCGCGCCCCCGGGCGATCAGATAGCGGTTCAAGGGGAACGCAGCCGCGAACGCCACGGCCAGCGCGAAGGCCAGCGACGCCCAGAAGAGTGCGTCCGAGAGTCCCGCGTCCATCGCCCCTGGAATCAGCAGCAGGACCGCGTTGTCGGTGATCTCCATGACCGCGATGGACGCCGTATCGGCCGCCAGGGCGACTCCCACGGCGGTGCCCAGCGCCAACCCGCCGCGCAGCAGCGGCAGCATCGTGAGCGAGTAGCCGAACAGGAACGCCAGCGCGATCGCCAGGACGATAGAGGCTACGTCGCCCCAATCCCACGCCGTCGCCAGGATCAGGCCGACCACCTCGCCGATCGCACAGCCGGTCAAGCAGTGCGCGGTCGCCGAGAAGGCCGTCCGGTTGAGCGAACCGTGGTGCATGTCTTCAGTATGGCAAAGCCGTCAAGCGGGAAAGAAAGAGCCCCGCGAGGCGGGACTCTTTGGTAGTTCTAAGGGTTGGGATCAGAGATACCGGTAGGCACTGCTACGCGGGACGGTATGCGTCGTCACGACGAACGGTCCGGCCCAGTTCATGTCGCGGATAACGATACCGCTGCTCGGGGAGCCTCCGACGATCACGCCGACATGACCGACCCCGCCGGCACCACCCGCGCCCGGGGGCATGATCAGGATCTTTCCTATGCCGAACCCGCCGCCGCCGCCCCACTGGCCGGCGTTACCCATCTGGCCGCGGCCGGTCTGGTTGTAGACGTACCAGGTGCACTGCCCCGGGGTATACGGGTTATTGCCGCGGACCATGCCACCCCCACCGCCGGAAGACGGTGCGGTGCTCGGAGCGCTGGACGGGCCTTGGGCGATCGATGCGGCAGTAGCCTGTTCGTTCTCTTCCTTGATCTCACGTAGCTGCGCTTCGCTGGCAGCGGCCGCAGCCTGTCGGGCTTCTTCCTGGGCCTGTACCGTGGAGCGGCGTTGCTCAAGCTGACCCTTGAGTTCCAGGAGTCCTTGTCGCTTTTCCTTGGCCTTCGAGAGCAAGTCCTCGATTTCCGAAAGTTGCTTGATGTACGTATCGAACTTTTCGCGGACCACGTCCGTAGCGTTATTGCGATACTGTTCGGCGCTGGCCAAGTCGGAAAGCGACTGGCTGGAAATCAGCGAATCCAGCGTCGTCGAGGACGCGGTGACGACGTAGTCGTCCTTCATGTAGCTCAGGATCTCCCGAAGCAGTTCCTGGTTTTCCTTGTTGAGCTTCGAGTACCGACCGTTCAACTCGTCGATCTCGCCGTTCACCTCGCCGGTCTGCTCCTCAATGCCGCCGATCTGCTCGTTCAGCCCGTCGAGGTTCGAGTCGATCTGCGCCAGCGTCTTCTCCTTGAGAGACTCTTCGGCCCGACCGGAAGACGGAGCCACGGCGACGGTAGTCACCACGGTCGTCACGGCGACCAAAACGGACAGGGCGTACTTCGAACGAGTTTTCATTTAGGGCGTCTCTCTCCTCCGGCTTGTTTCAACAACGAGGGTAATTATAGGGTTCTGAGGTGCCCTGTCAAAAAGCGTGATTTGTGCCTAGTTGAGGCAAAAGTTAACGGCCCGAAAAACGTCCTGAATCCCCGTTTCCCGTGCCTGTATCCATTTCCCTCCGAAGCGGGATTTGTCAAAACCGCCCGTTTCAGGCGGGGTTCAGGTAAAAGCGCCGGAAAACCCGGAGAATTATCCCCCATCAGGACCGCAGGTGCCTGCGGATGGCGATATAACTGGACAGTACGCCCACCCCGATGCCAGTGCCGAGCTGGATCAGGAGGATCAGCGGCAGGTTGGCGCGGAAGTAAGCCGGCACGTCCTCGTTGAGCTCGCGGAGGTAGGAACTGATCGCCGGACCGAACGCCAGCACGAGCAGATACACCAGCAGCAAGGCGATCGCCGTACCGATGATACCGTAGAAGGCGCCCTCCAGGACGAACGGCCCGCGGATGTACGCGTTAGAGGCGCCGACCAGCCGCATGATCTCGATCTCCTCGCGGCGGGAGAAAATCGCGATCCGGATCGTGTTGAAGACCACCAGTACCGCGAAGGTCAGGACCGTCAGAGAGACGAACAGTCCCATGCTCCGGATGAACCCGACGATCCGCTGGAGCCGTTGGATGATCTCGCGGTTCTCCTTGTCGGACCGGGTGGCGACCAGCGGTTTGGCAAAGTCGGATTCCAGCGTGGCACTGAAGGCGTCGAGCTTGTCGGAGTTCTTCGCCTTCACTTGGATGCTGGCCGGCAGCGGGTTCTCCTCCTCGGAGATCTGCTCGACCAACCGCTTGTTGCGGTCGGATTGGCCCTTGTAGATACCGAGCGCCTCGGCCTTGGAGATGTACTTCACCGTGGCGGCGTTCGGGTTCCGCTCCAGTTGTTCCTTCACGGTAAGGATGTCCGCCACCTTGGCGTCGTCCTTGAAGAAGATCTCGACGTCGATCTTGTTCTGGATCGCGGCAATCACGTTGGTCCCGAGCAACAGGAGCAACGCGAAGATCGAGACCAGCACCAGTGAAAAGGTGACGATGGCGGTGGCGGCCACGGACAGCCAGCCGTTCCGGTAGAAGCTCCGGAGCGCCGCGCGGACGATCCGCGGGCCGGTGACGACTGCGCTCATGCCGCCTCCTTCTTCAGGGAGTACCGGCCGACCTTCTGGTCGCGCACGATCTTGCCGTCCTTCAGCGTGATCACCCGCTTCTTCAGCGCGTCCACCACCTCGCGGTTATGGGTCGCCAGGATCACGGTGGTACCGAACTGGTTGATCTTCAGGAGCAGCTGGATGATCTCCCAGGCGTTCACCGGATCGAGGTTGCCGGTCGGCTCGTCGGCGATCAGCAGCTTCGGCTGGTGGACCAGCGCCCGGGCGATCGCCGTGCGCTGGATCTCGCCGCCGGAGAGTTGGTGGGGGAACCGGTCGGCCTTCTCGAGCAGCCCGACCATCTTCAGGATCTTGGGGACGGACTTCTTGATCTCCTGACCCTTCATCCCGGAGACCTCCATCGCGAAGGCGACGTTCTCGCCGACCGTCTTGTGGTCCAGCAGCTTGAAGTCCTGGAAGACGACGCCGATCTTGCGGCGGTAGAACGGGACCTGTTTGTGCGAGAGGTGGGAGATGTCCCGGTCATTGACGAAGATCTTACCCTCGGTGGGGCGTTCCTCGGCGATCAGCATCCGCACCAGCGTGCTCTTGCCGGCGCCGGACGCTCCCACCAACGAGACGAACTCGTTCGGGTTGATAGACAGGCTCACGTCTTCCAGCGCGACGTTCCCTTTCGGGTACGCCTTTTTCACGTGCACTACCTTGATCATTTTGTCCCCCGGGGCATACGAGGTTTACCGTACCGTGGCGCGCGGCCCCCGGTCAATTAAATAGCGGGAACAAGCGGAATGCTCAGACAGAGGTTTTGCGAAGCTCGATGGTGTAACTGACAGCAAGGTAAGCCGCTAGCGATACAAGGAGGTGCCACATGAAATGGGTACCGAAAAATATAGATTCACAGACAGTCAGGTCGAGGGAGCGGAAGAGAATGGCAATTCCGTATCCCAAGACTGCGAACACGAGCGGGTAGATCTTCGAGCCAGTCTGGCGGTAAGCGGCGAAAGTTAGCAGAGCAAGAGCTAAGAAAGTAGTCACGTGTCTCATTGAACCGTTGATAAAGTCGACTGGCACAAGAGTAGAAATCAATATCTGGACCACGACAAAAGATATGAGCGTAACGATTGTTGTAGCCATTCCAAACAATTTACTCAGAAGTACCAACGAAACAGCCAGAATGAAGCAGTAAATTGGCACGGCATCCAGCAGAAGAGTCCCTGACCCGGGAAAGGCATGGAAAATGCTACTTCCAACGCCAACGCTAAAAAGTAAACCTGCAAAAAGATAACCAGACGCACCAAGATGCTTCACGTGTGTCTTTTTCCATAAAAAGTACGCCGCAAGAAAAAATCCTACGTTACTAATAAGGTTGACTGGCTCGGAAAACATTCCGGTGCCAACACGTTCACAGTACGTTGGAATAAGCTCTTCGAGCATGTGACCCCACGGGGAATCGAACCCCGATTTCCAGGATGAAAACCTGGCGTCCTAGCCGTTAGACGATGGGGCCGGACGACTCTTCAAAGTATAGCGTCAGGGCAGCTTTATCCGATACACGCCGGTCTGGCCCGGCGCGGCGCTCTGCAGATAAAGATACTTGCCGTCCGTCACCGGCCCGACCAACGGCACCGGCAACGAGGTCGTCAGCACCCGGACCAGGCCTCCGCGCCCGGTGAACATCGTCACCGTGCCCCGACCGGAATCGCCGTGGCCAATCAGGAGATTCTTCCGTTCGTCGTAGAGCAGCGATTCGGCGGCGGCCAGGTTCCGAACGACGACGCTCCGCTTGCCGTTGTCGAAGATCTGCACCACCGGGTTCCGCGGATCGGCGTACTGGGCCACCCGGACGATGTTGTCGTTGTCCACGACGATCCCCGCCGGCTCCTTGAGCCCCCGGGCCACGGTCAGCTTCCGCTTCCCGTCCGGGCTGAGCTTCACTACGGTGCCGTCCTTGGCGTTCGAGACGTAATAGTAGCCGCTGCGCGCCCGGGCGATGCCATTGGGCCCGGCGAACCCGGATGCCAGCTCCTCGACCGCGCCGGACTTCCGGTCCACGCGAACGACCCGGCCCTCCTTGTAGAGCGGCGTGACGATCCAGCCCTCGTCGTCGAGCACCATGTCGTGGGCGCCGCCCAGCTCGTCCGCCAGCAGGCGCTTGTCGCCCGTATTCGGATCCACGGCGTAGATCTTGTCCTCGCCCCAGTCGGACACGTACAGCGTCCCGTCGAAGACGCCGATCCCATGCGGCTGCTCGAAGTCGGCGACCCGGCGCAGGTCGGCCGCGTCCAGCGAGTTCGCGGTGAGGTCGCCGAAGAAAATCTCCAGCGGTCGCGGGGTGGACGTCGGTTCCGGAGCGCTGTCCTCCACCACCTTGGTGGCGGTCGTCCCGATCACGAAGAACAGCACCGCCCCGGCTGCGATCAGGACGGTCATCAGGCCGGCCAGCAGGACCCGGCTCTTACGCGAGATCGCCATGCAGCTCCCTTAGCTGAAGAGATTCCGGAACCAGTCGATGATCTTGTCGAACCATGTCGTTTTTTGTTCGGTGGCCGGCTCCGTCGCAGGTTCCGGCGAGGACGCCGAGGTCGCGGTCGGCGCCGGGTCCGGGGTCTTCATCGCCCCATGCCGTCGCAGCCAGTCGTTCGGATTGTACCACTCAGCCAGCAGCCGCTCGCGCGTCTGCTCGTGCCCGGCGATATCCAGGCCCGGACCCTTGTGGATCCCGAAGTGCAGGTGCTTGCGGGCGCCGCTAATCTCGGCGCTGAACGGCGCGCCGAGCGTCGCGATCCGCTGGCCTTCGCGTACGCGTTGGCCAACCTTGACGGGGACATCCCGCAGCCGGATGTGGCCGTACAGGCTGGTGACGGGCTCCGGCTTCGCGTGCCGGACGATCACCAAGCCGCCGTATCCGGCGACGTCATCCACATAGATGACCGTCCCGCCCGTCACTGCCCGGACTGGTACCTCCCGCCTCGCGTCGGCCGGCCTCGTGAACTCCACGTCGACCGCCGCGTGGATTCCGGTGAACCGGTTCGGGAAGCCGTTGTTCGGGAACAAGTCGCGATGACGCTCATGGTAGGCGTCGTCCACCACGGTCCCGTAGCCCTTGAGCGTCTGGTTCGTGAAGTACCGTTCGACCGGCAGCGTCACCGCCAGCGCGGGGACGGGCGCCGCCAGGCAGAGCGCGAGCAAGAATACGGGCAACGACCGGTACATGGGCCCAGGATACACGGGGGTACCGAAGCGTTGACAAACCGCTTAAAATGTGCTTTAATTAGCTAATTTTGAATCTATGAAACAGACACGCAAAGCACAGATCGACCGGTACCTGCGCGCCGCGAACTACCTGTCCGCCGCCCAGATCTACCTCCGGGACAACGCCCTGCTCGAGCGGCCGCTGACCGCCAAGGACATCAAGCCGCGCCTGCTCGGCCACTGGGGCTCCAGTCCGGGCATCAACTTCATCTACGCCCACCTCAACGAGCTGATCGGCCGGGAGAAGGCGGAAGTGCTCTTCGTGATGGGACCGGGCCACGCCTACGCGGCCCTGCAGGCGAACCTCTATATCGAAGGAACGCTCGAACAGTTCTACAAGAAGGCGACGCCGGACGCCAAGGGCGCGAGTTACGTCATCGAGCAGTTCAGCTGGCCCTACGGGTTCCCCAGCCATGCCAATCCCGGCACCCCGGGCGTAATCCTGGAGGGCGGCGAGCTCGGCTATGCCCTGTCGACCGCCTACGGTGCCGCGCTCGACAACCCGGACCTGATCGTGGCGACGGTAATCGGCGACGGCGAGGCCGAGACCGGTCCGACGGCGACGGCCTGGCACCTCAACAAGCTGCTCAGCCCGAAGACCGACGGCGCCGTCCTGCCGATCGTCCACCTGAACGGATACAAGATCTCCGGCCCGACCATCTACGGGCGGATGGCCGACGACGAGCTGCAGACGCTGTTCCGCGGGTACGGCTACGAGCCGGCCGTCGTGGACGTGGCGGCATCCGGGCGCGGCATGCATGACGCCATGGAAGCCGCGCTCGAGCGAGCGTACAAGCGGATCCGGAAGATCCAAGCCGCGGCCCGTTCCGGTAAGAACGTCGTGAAGCCCCGCTGGCCGATGATCGTCCTGCGCACGCCCAAGGGCTGGGGTGGCCCCAAGGTCGTGGACGGCGAGAAGGTCGAGGGGACCTTCCGCTCCCACCAGGTGGTCGCCAAGGACGCCAAGACGGACCCGAACCACCTGCGGTCGATCGACCGCTGGCTGCGCTCCTACGGGTTCGACGAGGTGTTCGACCCGAAGCGCGGATTCTCCAAGGACATCCGCGACCTAGTCCCGCCGGCCCGGCTGCGCATGGGCCTCAGCCGCCACACCTTCGGCGCGCAGACCAAACCGCTCAAGCTGCCGGAACCGTCCAAGCTCGCCGACACGGTCAAGCGGCCCGGCCAGCCCGGTCCGGGCAACCTCGCCCAGGCCGGCGAGTACCTCAAGCGGGCGTTCCGGAACACCCGCGGCAGTCGCAACCTGCGGCTGTTCTCGCCGGACGAGACCTACTCGAACCGGCTCGACGGCGTCTTCGACGAGACCGCCCGCAGCTGGCAGTGGCCGTTGATCGCCGATGACCGCGACATGGCCCGGGACGGCCGGGTGATGGAAATGCTTTCCGAGCATTCCCTGCAGGGCATGCTCCAGGGTTACCTCCTGACCGGCCGGCACGGGCTGTTCGCCAGCTACGAGGCATTCATCCAGATCGTCAGCTCGATGGCCGACCAATACGCCAAGTTCGTGAAGGTCGCCCGGACGATTCCCTGGCGGAAACCCAACCCCTCGCTCAACTATGTCCTGACCTCGTCCGCCTGGCGGCAGGAGCACAACGGGTTCTCCCACCAGAACCCGGGCTTCCTCGACGACATGCTGCAGCGACATGGCGAGTTCATCACCGCCTACTTCCCGTTCGACGGCAACTCCACGTTGGCGACGGTCGACCGGATGCTCCGCAGTCGCGACCAGATCAACCTGCTGATCGCCGCCAAGAAGAACGAGATCAGCTGGCTGTCCTATGCCGAGGGCAAGCGGGCGATGCAGGAGGGACTGCATACCTTCCGGTTCGCCTCCGACCCGCAGCCCGACCTGGTGTTCTCCGCGACCGGATCGCACATGACCCGGGAATCCTTGGCGGCGATGGAGATCGTCCGCGAGGAAGTCCCCGGCGCCCGGCTGCGCTTCGTCGCGATCACCGCGATGTCCGACCTCGGGTTCGGATCGGCCGGACACCGGGTGGACGAGGCCTCCTTCCAGCGGCACTTCACCCCGGACCGTCCCGTGATCTTCGACTTCCACGGCTACCCCGAGACGCTGAAGTCGATCCTCTTCGACTACGAACGCGGCAATCCTCGGTTCTCGCTCCATGGCTACCTAGAGACCGGCTCGACCACCACGCCGTTCGACATGCTGGCCCGGAACGAGGCGGACCGGTTCCACCTGGCGATCGATGCCTTCGAGACCCTCGCCGACTGGCGGCTGTTGGACCGGCGCCGGGCGGACCACCTCAAGGCGAAGTACGAGAAGCGCCTGGCGGAGATCCGCCGGCACGTCATCGAGCACGGCGACGACCCGACCGACATAGCGGAGTGGCGATGGCGCGCCTGATCCTGGTCCTGAATCCCGGCAGCGCTTCGAAGAAGCTCGCGCTCTACCGGGACGCGTCGCTCAAGCTGGCCGCCCACGCGGAGTACGAGGACGGCAAGGTGGTGGCGGAACTGTCCGGCGCCGTCTCCGAGCGGTTCCCGTTGCCGGACGGCCTCGACCACGTCACCGAGTGGTTCGTGGGGCAGGCGCGGTCCGCGGGCGTGCTCAAGTCCCGTGAGGACATCGACGCGGTGGTGCTCCGAGTCGTGGCCTCCGGCGAGGCGTTCCGGAAACACCGGGTCATCGACGAGCATTATGAACGCCAGCTCCGGACGGCCTACGAACGCAGCCCGCTCCACCTGGGTCCGGCCCTGGCCGAGCTCGACGACGTCCGCAAGGAACTGCCCGCGGCGCCGGTCATCGGCGCGTCGGACAGCGCGTTCCACGTGACGCTGCCGGAAGTCGCCCGGCGGTACGCGATCCCGTCCGGGGACGCCGAACGGCGCGGCTTGTTCCGGTACGGCTTCCACGGCCTGTCCCTGCAATCCGTCGTCCGTGACGTACGGAAGCGCTACGGCCGGATGCCGGCCCGGACCGTCGTCTGCCACCTCGGCAGCGGCGCCAGCGTCACCGCGCTAAAAGGCGGCAAGAGCGTCGACACCTCCATGGGCGCGACCCCGATGGAAGGCCTGGTGATGAGCACCCGGAGCGGCGACGTCGACCCGGGCATCCTGCTCGAGATGGCGGCCGAACGTTCGGCCCGCCAGGTCGAGAACGATCTCAACCACAACGCCGGCCTCCTGGCCCTCGGCGGCAGCGGCGACATTCGCGAACTTTTGAAGCGCGAGCAGGGCGGCGACAAGCGCGCCGCTTTGGCGCTCGACGTCTTCGCCTACCGGGTACGGAAGTACGTCGGCGCATACGCGGCGGCGCTCGGCGGACTCGACCTGCTGGTCTTCACCGGGACCGTGGGTCTCCGCTCGTTCCCGATGCGGGAACGGATCTGCGCGGACCTCGGCTACCTCGGCATCGGCCTCGACAAGGCCCGCAACCGGCGCGCCGGCAGCGGCGACGAGGTCGGCAAGCCGCGCCGCAAGCCACCGGTCCTCGTGCTCGAGTGCGACGAGGCGGCCGAGATGGCCCGGACCGCCCGGGACGTGCTGAAGGACCGCTAGTTCTAAACAGTTCTGCCGCTTCGACCTGAACCGGCATACCGTTCGCGAAGAGATTTCAGGAACCCGGTGAATACTTTCGCAGGAAGTGTCTTGCTATCCGGTATCAAACTGCCATCGCGATGGTGCAGCTCATGGGTAATTTCCGCACTCCCGGTACTCAACAAGAGAGCCCGAGCATGGGGATTCTGGTCGAACTTGGCCTCCAGGGCCCGGTACATCAGCGCCTGATAGTCCTCCGTACCCACTTCGTATCTTTTACCTCGGTAGGTGACGTGGTCGATGTCACCCAGACACCGACTGACTTGCTTGGCTACGCGGCCGGGTGCCCGGGCGATCATTTCCCGTTCGACGCTGCCCTCCGGCAGCTTGATAGCCTGCCAAAACGACTCGGCGGAAGCGTAGCGGACCCCGTCGAGCACGAACGGTGCGTCGGCGAAGTTGCTGAGCTCTCGCTCGATGTCCGATTCAGCGATTGAGCTGATGTTAAACGTTTCCCGGTCGATCATAACGGGTAACTATATCTTTTCACTGCTTCCGTCTTCAAGCGTATCGTCAGACAGTCTGATCACACTCAGACTGTCACGTGTTCCGAGAAAGCTCAGCTCAGGATCAACGCCACGAACAGCAGGTAGATGATGATGTTCACCAGCCAGCTGTTGTCGTTCATCCAGTCGCGCACCTTCGGCATCAGCACGGTAGCGCGCTTGCGGAACAGCAGATAAAGGATCAGCGGCAGGCCGGCAAGTAGTGTGGTCGCGGCGACCAACGGCAAGCCGTCGATGAGCGCCTTCCCTTCACTTTCCAAGTGGAAGCCGGTCGTCAGCACGATCACCACGTCCGTCGGCATCAGGAAGATCAACAGGACCCCGAGCAGGAACGCTTGCTTCGGTGACGCGGTCTGAAGCTTGGCCAGCCACTTCGGCGGCTTGGACGTCGCCCGGTTCAGGTACGACCGCACCGCTAGGAAGATCAGTATGGCGACCAGCCCGAGTTGGATGGCGATGCCGAGCTTGGTCGGACCGGACGATCCGCCGATCGAAGCGTGGGTATTGAGCGCATGTGCGAGCAGTGTAGCGACTGACAGACCGGCGACGATGGCCAAGGCAATGCCGGCCACGTACGCCATCGAGGTCCGGACCGGGCTCTTGCCGGTCACGAAGATGATCGACGAGAGTATCTGCGGCCCCGCCATCATCGGGACCGCCAGGACCAATGCGCTGGTATCCATGCTTGTATGATACCCCGACTAGAGCAGCGGCGCGTGCCCGGCGACGTCATGGACCCGCAGGTACCTCGCGCCGAACTCCACGGCCGTCCGGGCCGCTTCCAAGTTCGGCGCCAAGGCGAGGTGGTCGTCCCCGAGAAAGCGCTTCCGCGAATAGCCGACCATCACCGGGAAGTCCGGTACGAGGGCAGCGAAACCGAGTAGCTCCCGGTTCAGTTCCGGAGGCTTGCCGAAGCCGATACCCGGGTCGAGGATGAGATGCTCCGCGTCGACACCCCGCCCGACCAACTCCTTCACCTGACGTAGCAGGTCGTCGCGCACTTCCTCGGCGGTGGCTGCCGACTTGGCACGATGGGCTGCCTGGATACCGCCTTCTGGCAAGTGGCTGACGACACA
Organism: Candidatus Saccharimonadia bacterium; assembly: GCA_025449535.1. Lineage (GTDB taxonomy): Bacteria > Patescibacteriota > SICC01 > SICC01 > SICC01 > JALYJZ01. Next base: position 621,339 of record JANWJF010000001.1, on the reverse strand, counting down.
GGTCGCGTCGAGCGCGGCCACGACCTCGGCCATGTACGGATCACGCAGGCCGGTCACGTCATTGACGACCACCGGCGCCAGCTCGAACGCCCGCTGGACGGTCTCCGGGTGATAGGTATCCAGCGATATCCGTCCAGGGTACTTGTCCAACAGGTACGGCAGGACTGACGCCAGGCGTTCCCACTCGGCTTGCGCCGACAGCGGCTCGGCACCGGGCCGGGTCGACTCGGCACCGACGTCCACCAGCGCCGCGCCTTCTGCGAACAACCGTTCCACGTGCTCAACGGCAGCCCTCGCGTCCTCATACCGACCGCCGTCGCTGAAGCTGTCCGGCGTCAGGTTAAGGATGCCGACGAGCTCGGTTTTCGTTTCTAAGTCGACGCTCCTTGGCATACCTGCAGGATAGCCCAACCGGCGGCTCAGTTCGGATTGAACAGGTCCATGCAGCCAGTGGTAGATGCTCGGTGTTCCTCAAGACTCACCTCGACGACCTCGTACCCCGCTCCCCGAAGCGGTTCCAAGATGTCCTCTTCCGTACCCCACCAGCATTCGATTCCCCAGACTTCGCGGCCGTCCTCGAGCCGTATCCGGGGGTTAGGGTCGCCAACCCCATCTTCCTGGCTCTCGGCAGGCATGACGAAATCCCCTTCATACGTCCCATACCCGAACACTTCGGCCCGCTTCTCGTCGTGGTCGACACTTCTAAAGACGACCACACGGCTACCGACGGGAATCTCGGGATTCGGTTCTTGGCCGTCGGGAGCCATTCAGTCTCCTACGTGTTCGCCGGGATACTCGCACAGGTATGCGACCGGACCTTGGCCCTCCGGCGTACTCACCTCGATCTCTATACCGCCCGGGATTCTAATCTCCCGGTTGGTGCCGCGCTTCAAGATATGAGCTCTATGGACCTTGCCGTCGAACATTTCCTTGATATGCAGGCGTTGGGTGCCGTCCGGCTCATGCAGGCAGATGTTCTCGCCGCCTTCTGCGACGGTAAACGTTTCCCTGAACCCAGGCTGGATGATGCCCAGCGTCGCCCGGACGCCTTCCGGCGTACGGTATTCCCAACTAATCACGCCGCCATCGGAGTAGACGTTGTCGGGAGGTCCCTGAGTCAGTTCATCGTGGTTAGGCTCGTGGTCTGGAGTTGCCATGACTCAGGATAATAGCATAACCAGCTTATTTTTCAAAGATACGCTTCGATTACCCGGCTAGGCCCCGAGCGCCTTCAGTCCCTCGTAGACGAGGTACGCGGGCCAGATCAACGACTTCAGGACGGCAAGCACGTCGCCCCAGAACGTATTCGTCTGCTGTAGGAAGTAGACGAGCGCGCCGATCCACGCGAAGAAAAATACCGCCCCGCCCGGACCGTTCGACTTGATGATTTCCTTCTTTGCCATGATCCCCTCAGGTTACTTGATTACAGAGATACTCCGTCGGGCGACGATATGCAACACTTACCCGACATAAGCTCAGGGCAAGGCTGGTGCTTACTCAGTGCTGCCGTCTCTGTATATTGAGAGCATGCTCGAGAAGCAGCTGCTGCACACTGCGCTCTCCGGGATTCGACACGGCGAACTCGACGTCACCTACTGGGATGGCACGACCAAGCGATACGGCTCGGGAAAGCCCAGGGTAGCCGTCACCTTCAAGGACCCGACGATCATCAAAGCGATGCGGAAGGACCTCGACTTGGCGGTCGGCGAGGCCTACATGAACGGCCGGATCGACGTACGGGGCGACCTGGCCGATCTGGCCCGGCTGGGTGATGAGAACCAGGCTGCCCTGGGCAAGTACCTACGGAAGCTGCAAAGGCCAGGGCGGCGGACGTCCAAGCGGACGAACTTCAGCGACGTCCAACATCACTACGACCTCGGTAACGACTTTTACCGGCTTTGGCTCGACAAGTCCCTCACCTACTCGTGTGCGTACTTTCGCAAGCCGTCTGACTCGCTGGAAACCGCGCAACGGCAAAAGGTCGATCACATCTTGAAGAAGCTCGGTCTCAAGAAAGACATGCGGCTCCTGGACATCGGCAGCGGCTGGGGCGAGCTGATTATCCGCGCTGCCAAACGATATGGCGTACGGGCCCATGGCATCACGCTCTCTAAAGAACAATACCGGGCCACCCGAAAACGGATCATTGACGAGAAGCTGACCGGTCGTGTGACGGTCGAACTCAAGCACTACGAAGACCTCAAAGGCTCCGAGCGCTTCGACCGAATCGTGAGCGTCGGCATGTATGAGCATGTTGGGAAAGATAACCATGCCAAGTACATGGCCGTGGTCGACCGGTTGCTCCGGTCAGGCGGCATCACCTTGCTGCATACCATTACCCAGTTCGAGGACCGCGAGATGAACATCTGGACCGACAAGTACATCTTCCCTGGCGGGTACCTGCCGACACTGCAAAGCGCGATTACCGAGCTGGCGGACAAGGGCTTCCGGACCGTCGACGTGGAAAGCCTGCGGCGGCACTACGCCCGTACGCTCGACGAATGGTCGAAGCGGTTCGAGCGCCAGGTAGTCAAAGTGACCGAGATGTACGACGAACGCTTCGTCCGGATGTGGCGGCTATATCTCCGGGGCTCTTATGCCGGATTCGCGTTCGGGAACCTGGACATCGTGCAGATCCTGGCCACCAAAGGACTATCGGACGAGGTGCCGATGACGCGCGAATATCAGTACGGCTCGCGGCGATAGTCCGCCGAACGAATCAACTCAGGCTACGGAGTCTGGACGGCGGAGCCACCGGAGCTTTTGCCCTGGGTAGCCGCTTGACCGTAACTGCTCATGTCCAGGATCACCCCGATGCCGACGAAGAGCCAGCCCCAGAAGGATATTCTGCCCGCGGGAGCCTGGACCAACACGTACATCAAAGTCGTCCACGGCAGGAACAATAGCCCCAAGAGCGGGACCAGGAACCCGTTGAACGACCGATCGATGTAGTTAGTGAACGCCCACAGTACGACAATTCCGAGCCGGGGCGAAAGCAGTGCGATAAGAACAAATAGTAATCCCATATAGATCCTCCTGTGTTGCACGGTCACTATACGCCTAAATGGCTTTCGAGCAATGGTTACTTCCCTGGCTCGTCCTGTGAAGATCATTAAAGGCAGCGCTCCGGGTCTGGGATGACGTTAGAATCCCCGCTACCAAGGCTCTACACTAAGGCTGCCTGGCATAAATTTTTCTCTGGCAGTTCGTGAAATAAATGCACAATCCGATCCATCACCACCAGCATCACTTTCTTCGTTTCAGTGAGATAGGAAAGATGTACTGGTCGCACAGCCTCCGTGGGGTCGCGATGGCCCTGATCGGGGTCTTTATCCCCATCTACCTGCTCGAGCTCGGCTACCCCTTGCAGGAAGTGGTCCTGTTCTTCGCCTTGGCCGGCGCCGTCCAGCTAGCCTGTCTGTACCCGACCATGCGGCTGTTGGCCCATGTGGGAGGTAACCACACCATGGCGATCGGTACCGCACTCAGCATCCTGCACATCGGGTCCCTGATCGCCTTGCCGATCTTCCACCTGCCGCTCTGGCCCCTGGTCTTGATACTCGGCATCTGCTGGGCGCTGTACTGGTATGCGGCACGGATCAACTTCATCATGGGGTTCGACGCCAAGAAGGAAGGTCGGCAAGTAGGTACCTCGTTCGCGCTGTACGTAGCCGCCGGAGGCGTCGCCCCGATCCTGGGCGGCATCATCAGTCAGCTCGCCGGGATAAACGTCACCTATGGGGTCGCGGCCGGGCTGTGCCTGATAGCATTGGTGCCCCTGCTTAGCGGGCCGGAAATCGTGAAGCGGGCCCGGCCGAGGATATCGACATTCAAATGGCGCCCGTTCCTGCCCGATTATCTGGCCGGCGGCTGCATGTCGGTGGACGACTTCATCCAAAGCAACGTCTGGCCGCTGGTAATCTACCTGATCCTGCCGAGCTACGTCGGCGTCGGCGCGGTAACGTCGTTGACGATCATCTCGGCCGTCCTGATCTCGTTGTATATCGGACGGCGGGAAGCCGTGCGCGGCGAGAAGCACTACATCAAGGAAGGAACCTACATGCTGACCTCCGTCGGTGCGCTACGGTTCCTCGTCCAGAACAGCCTTCACATTACCGGACTCAACTTCCTGTACGGAGCTTCCCGGGCCATGGTCGATACCCCGTGGTACAGCCGGTACTACGAGAAGGCCCGGGCCAGTCGAACGCTCGAGTACGTCTACTTCATGCAAGTGTTCTGCTGCGCTTCCTTCGTCGCCGCCGGCCTGCTGACTTACGTCATCCTGCTATTCCTGCCGTCTTTGCAAGGGCTGCTCTTGGCGATGTTGCTATCGACCCCATTCATCTTCGGCATCAAGTACATCCGTTAAAGGCTATCAAACCCAAATCATTACAAGCGTCACTAGCATCAGGGCCAGCAACATGTACCGCACAAACTCATTGCCTTTCTTGATCGCCACCTTGGAACCGATATGCGCTCCCAGGAGGTTACCGACAAACAACGATGTGCCAAGTCGGATGTCGACCAACCCGGCATACAGCAGAATGCCGACTGATAAAACGGCAAAAGGGAACGTTGCCGAAAAGCTATTGGCAGCAGCTTGAAGGGCAGGAATTTTCCTCAAGCTGATCAGGGAGAACATTCTAATGAACCCACTCCCTGCACCGACTATGCCTGAGTAGAGTGAGGACAAAAAATAAACGGGCTTCCATAAAAAACTTTCCGTACCGGTGTTGTTTTGCCTGTTTCTAAAAGCCAGCATGAAGAACAGCGGGACAATGACCAGCGTTACGATGATTTTAATTGCGCCTTCACTCAACTGAATCAGCAGGAACGTTCCAGCGGTAACTCCGAGCCCCTGAAGGATCAGTAACGGAAAGAAGATCTTTTTCTCGATCAGGCCTTTGCGGGCAAAGTTTCTAATCGATGCCGGAAAAAATCCTACATCTCCAAACTTATTGGTAGCAATTGCCGTATTTAAGGGAAGGCCCAGCAAGAGGAGTGCATAAAGCCCGAAGAAGCCAGCACCGCCTCCACTCATGGAGCCCAGCAGCGCCGCTATGAACCCCGCTACGAAAGTAACCAGTATTTCCATATGTGTTCCTTGGCTCCGGGACAGGGATTCGAACCCCGATTACCAGATTCAGAGTCTGGCGTCCTACCATTAGACGATCCCGGAATAGGGACAGTTCCAGTGTAAAGAATTCCCCGGCCCGATTCAGCCGAAGACGGAATGGAGCAGTTCGGGCTGGAGTTCGTCCAGCGAACCGATCACGGCATCCGCCATGGAATAATCGACCTTCAGCTTCGGGTTCGAGTCGAACGCCACCGACTTCATCCCGGCGCGTTCGGCGGCCAGCAGCCCGTTCCGGGAGTCGTCCACCATCACGCCGTCGCCCTTCTTCAGCTTCAGCCGCTCGAAGACCTGGGCCAACAGGTCGTCCAGCTCGTCCTGGGGCTGCATGTCGTCTCCGGTGATGACCAGGTCGAACGTATCCTTGAGCCCGAAGCGCTCCAGGGCCGGGCCGACGATCGCGCTCGTCCGGCCGGACGTCAGCGCGACATGGAACTCGCCGGCCAGCCTGGCGACTGCGGCGTCGGCTCCCGGCATTATGTTCAGTTCCTTCCGTGAGCGCTCCGTGAACAGGCCCGTCTTGCGCTTGGCGATCTCTTCCGGGAAAGTCTTCAGGCCCGCTTCCTTCACGAGTACCTGCGCGGTCTCCAGCGAGCTCCAGCCCAGCGCCTTGAGCACCGCCTCGTCGGACAGCGTCGTACCCTCGCCTTTGAGCGCCTGCTTCCAGCAGTCGATATGCAATCCGAAGCTGTCGGCGACCACTCCGTCAAAATCGAACACTACCACGTGCTTCTTCGCGGGCATGACAGTCAGTTCCTCGCGTATCCGGTGGAGTTATTCAGGGCGACCAACGTCACTTTCAGCAATCCGAGGACTGGAGTGGCCAGCAGTGCGCCGGCGATGCCGGCCACCTGGACGCCGACCAACAGTCCGAAGAAGACGATCAACGGATGGAGCTCGACCGCACGTCCGACCACCCGCGGGTACAGTACCTTGTCCGTGATCTCGTTGAGGATCAGGAAGAAGGCGATGAAGACCGGGATCAGTATCGGGTTGACCAGCGCCGCGATCACGACGGGAATGACCATCCCGAGCAGCGCGCCGATCACCGGGATCAATGCCGTGATGCCCGCGATCAGTCCGATGATCACCGAGTATGGCAGGCCGATCACGCTGGTGAACAGACCGACCGCCAGCGCCACGACTCCGGAGATGATCAGCTGCCCGCGGACGTATCGGCCAAGGATCCGATCGTAGTCATGGGTGAGCTTGCGGACGAACCGGTGGCGCCGTTTCGGGAACAACATGATCAGCCGTTCCACGAACCGGTGGCCCGAGTGCAGGAAGTACGCCGTCACGAAGAGGACGAAGAACATCGACGACAGCGTCCCGAAGAACCCGGAGATGATCGAACCGGTCCGGCTGACCACGACGTCGGTGCTGATCTCGAGCTTGTCGACGAACTTGTCCGAGGAAGCCTGCAGGTCGTAGCCGATCTTATGGTCGTCCAGCCAGCGCTGCGTCTCGGGGATTCCCGACTCGAGCTGACGCTGGTACTCCGGGTAATTTTCCGCGAATTCCTGGCCTTGGTCGGAAAGCGGCACGGAGATCAGCGCCACGAATCCCACCAGGGCGAGTATCAACCCCGCGTACGTGACCAGGATCGCCGCGCCGCGCGGCACGTACTTGAACCGGTCGAGCCGGTTCACGGCCGGGAGCAGCGCATAGGTCAGCAAGGTCGAGAACGCGATCACCAAGGCGATCGAAGCGAACTCAGACAGCAGGCCGCCCGCGAAGTACAGGATGACGCCGCCGGCGATGATCGCCAGCTCGATAGCGAGGATGCGGGGAATGTTTATATTCATCGCGGTTACCGCAAGTATACCGCGAAACCAGCGTGGAATCCGCTATAATCGGTTGAGCGGGTGCATAGCTCAATGGTAGAGCAGTTGCCTCTTAAGCAATTGGTTGCAGGTTCGAGTCCTGCTGCACCCACTACGCTTCATATACATTTCCTAAGCCAAGGCTCAGGAAATGCGAGACGTCGCAGGGCTGGGGTCGATTCACGGCAAAGCCGTGAATCGAGATGGTATGGAAACCCGGATGAACCTGGGCACTCCTGGGGCTCGCGGACCGGGCACGAATCGCGTTACCATTGGGCCGAACACTCTAGCCAACAGGCTGCGTGACCGTAACAACAAAAGACAATCCGGCTACCCGCACGTTCCGGCATCCGCTCTCGGACGGGCGGTCGACCACGGTACACGCGGCGGCATTCCCGCGGGAATCGACCCGGCTCCGGATCGCCGTGTTTTCCGAGGCGGAACGGCTCACCGAGTGGTGCCGACGCACCGGCACCCACCATGCGATGACGGGCGGATTCTTCTCGCGCAAGACCCGCAAGCCGCTGGGACGGGTCTGGATGGACGGACTGGCGATCGACAGCGAGCCGTTCGGCAAGAGCTGGACGGACCAGCGCGGCGCGCTGCATATCGACGGCTCGCACCTGAAGATCGCCCGCCTGGGACGGATGCCGAGCACGCCGCGGGGCGACCTGCTGACCGCCGGACCGATTCTGGTCCGGAACGGCCGGTCCGTGATCGTAGACGGCTACCACTACGAAGGCCTGCCGGAGACCTGGCAAGGGGAGATCGATGACGAATGGACATGCATCCGTACCCAGCGCTCGGCGATCGGCTTCGACGCGGGGACGGTCTGGGCGGTGGCCGTCGATGGACCGCACACGACCGCCAAGGGCCCGGACGGGGACGCCGGCCTGACCATTTCGGAACTCGCGGGCCTGATGCAGTCGCTAGGTGTCGGATACGCGCTCAACCTGGACGGCGGCGGCGGCACCACGCTCGTCCGCGAGCGGCGGCTAGTCAACCGGCCGCGGGCCGGCAAGCATGACGAAGGGTTCGCCGAAGGCGACGTGATGCCGGCGGGCCGGCCGATCCACACCGCGATCGTATTCGAAGATGCCTGACGACTGGCGGCGGACTAGTGTTCCCGTTGGCGATAAGCGCGGTAATCCGCCACGGCGTCCGCCAACAGACGGTCGAGCAGGTCGGTGAACGACACGCCGGCGGTCTCCATCAGCCGCGGGTACGCACTGGTCTGGGTGAAGCCGGGGATCGTGTTGATCTCGCTGACCAACGCCTGTTCACCTTCCAAGAAGAAGTCGATACGGGCCATCCCGGAACACCCGGTCGCCCGGAACGCCCGTTCGGCAAACTCCTTGGCCTTGTCAGCCGCGACCTTCGGTAGGTTCGCCGGAATCACGACTTCCGCGGACCCCGGCGTGTACTTCGCCTCATAGTCGTACCAACCGTCGCCCGGCACGATGATCTCGCCCGGTTCCGAGACCGTCAGGTCCTGGACGCCCAGGATGCCGACCTCTATCTCCCGGCCGGACGACGCCCGTTCGACCAGTACTACCGAGTCGCGGCGGAACGCCTCCGTCAGTGCCGCTTCCAGTTCGGCAGCGTTCCCGGCCTTGCTGATGCCGACCGACGAACCCAATCGGGACGGCTTCACGAAGACCGGCCAGCCGAGTCCTTCGATGCGCCGCCGGTCCTCCTCGCTCATCGGGTGCCGCAAGGTGACGAACTCTACTTGGGGAAGCCCCTCGTGAGCCATCAACTCCTTGAACACCGCCTTGTCCATACAGGTGGCGGAAGCGTGCAGGCCGCTCCCGACGTACGGCACGTCGACCAGCTCCAGCAGTCCCTGGAGCGTCCCGTCCTCACCGTACGGACCGTGCAACGCCGGGAACACGACGTCCGCGCCCAACAGGCCCTTGCCGGGCTCGATGGCCAAGACCTCGTCACCGTGGCGCCAGGTCCCGTCCTTGGCGATCTCCACGTAATGCACTTCATGCCCGGCCTCCCGTAGCCCTTGGCGGATTGACTTCGCGGATTCCAACGACACCTCGTGTTCGCCGGAACGGCCCCCTCCGATGACGGCTACCTTCATGTGCCCAGTATACGTACCTCTCCGCGGACCATGTCCTGCGCGCCCGGAAGGATTCGAACCTCCGACCCCCTGGTCCGAAGCCAGGTGCTCTAATCCGCTGAGCTACGGGCGCAACGAGTGAGTGAAATGCAAAGTTCACTTTAGCATTTCCGAACGAGGAGCGACCCGTATGCGAGCATACGGGCGCGAGTGCTTACAGTATAGCCTCAGGCCCGGACATCGCGCCGGGGGAATACCAGCAAGGAAAGGCCGAATCCGGCCACGCTGACGCCGATCAGCACAAGGACGTTTCCGAACGTGGGAAAGTCGGTCAGGACGTTGTCCGGGACGTAATAGTGGAATAGACTCAGCCAGCGATACGGTTCCAACGAATCCACCAGCTGTTCCATTACGTACAGCAGATACATGCCGAGACCCAACGCGCTAGTAGCCCCGACGGCCAGTCCCCGGTTACCCGTCGCGGCGCCGACCAGGAACGCGATCGACCCGAACGCCAGCCCGATCAGGAACGTCATCAGCGACGCAGTGGCCAGCTTGGCGAGCTCGACGTCCTTCATCTCGAATACCGGTGCCAACGGAGCGATGGTCACGAACACGACAGCCGCCACCACCAGCAACGCGGCCTTCATCGCGGCGTACTTCTCGTAGACGACCCGGCTGCGGGAGATCGGGTTGGCCAGGAGCAGCGGCAGCGTCCCCCGGCCCTCCTCGCGTCCGATCGCCGACGCGCCCAGTTGGATACCGTAGATGATCAAGAATAACGGCGCCATGATCGAGAATACTTCCTGGGTCAGGAAGCCGACCCCCGTGGACATGTCCTGCGTGCCGACCAGCGCGACGATTTCCTTGGACGACTGGTACAGCTCATTGAGTTGCCCGGCATTCTCCTTGAACGTCGGATACAGGGCCATCACGAAGAAAATCAACGCGAACATGCCGAGTGACCACCAGAACATGCTCCGGCGTGAGTCACTGAGCGTCCGCAGGAAGATAGCGCCGAGGTCGTTCATGTCCCGGCCTCCTTGACCGTCTCTTCGTACTCGTCGAAGAAGAATTCCTCCAGGCTGGCCGGGTCGCTGCTCAGGTTGATGATCCGATGCCTCGCGAGCAGCTTGATCACCTTGTCAATCGAACCGTGGACGGTGAACCGCATGGTCCTGCCTTCGACGCGAACGTCATGGATCCCATCGATCCGCTTCAGCATGTCCGGCCACGGCTTGGTCGCGAACTGCACCTCGACGTGCCGGATACCCCGCTCGTGAAGCGTCGCGATCCGCTCGACCGCGATCAGGCGTCCTTCCTTGACGACGCCGACCCGGTCGCAGAGGTGCTCGGCCTCGGACAGTACGTGGGACGAGAGAAACACGGTAACGCCCCGGCGCTTCGCTTCGCTGACCAGATCGCGGAACTCTTCTTGGACGATCGGGTCCAAGCCGCTGGTAGGTTCGTCGAGGATCAGCAGGTCCGGCTTGTGCATCCAAGCGGACACCAACGCGACCTTCTGCTTGTTGCCCTTCGAGAGGTCCTTCACCTTCTTGCTCAGGTCGAGGTCGAACCGTTCCGCGAGCTCGTGGATGTATCCATCCTCGACGTTCCCACGCAGCCGGGCGAAGTAATCCAGCAACGCGTGCGCCTTCATCTGGCCGTACAACGACAGCTCGCCGGGCATGAACCCGATCCGGCGCCGCGTCTCGATCGCATCCGGCCCGACCGGCTTCCCGAGCACCAACGCCTTGCCGTCGGTCGGCTTGCGGAAGCCCATCAGGAGGTTGATCGTCGTGCTCTTGCCGGCGCCGTTCGGCCCCAGGAACCCGAATGTCTCCCCCTGCTCGACGGTCAGGCTGAGGTCCTCGATGCCACGGGTCTTGCCATAGAACTTGGTCAGGCCCTGCGTCTTGATGGCCGGTCGTTTTTGTTTGCTCACGGGTCAATCGTACCGCAGAACTAGCGGTTCTTCTGCCGCTTGAACAGCCAGTCAAAACGGCAGCGCATACTGCGGGGTAGGTCTTCAGCCATCATTCGATGGTACTACGCCGGAGCCGAGCGGAAAATGTGTAAGGACCTCCCGGGTCCTGTCGGTCGGGTAGCCGACCAAGGTAATGGCATCCATGCGGACCGTCTGCCCCGGCTCGGCCGTCCCGCTCTTTTGTATCGTGACGTGCGGCCGGAATCCTTCCCTGATATGGGCCGGGCTTCCGTGCCTGACATCCTGCTCTTCCAAGGCGTTGACCACCGCTTCGTGCAAATCTCGCAGCTCAGGAAGCAGGACCACTTCCATGACCGGAATGTCCTGACGAACGCCGAATAAGGATTTGCCAGAGACTTTCAAATCAATCGGCCTCCTCTGACTGACGGTTCGCAGGAACTGTTCCAAGTCAGACCGTTCCGCATTGGTAGAAAATGGAGGGATAAGCGTCAGATGCAGTGGCCATGCGGATGACTCGAACCGCTCGCCTTCGGAAAGCGAGTCTAGGAAGTGGACGACGAGGTACTTGTTCATTCCGGCAGACCTGTCAGCCGCAGCTTCGGCCACCGCTCCAACCAATGCTTCTCCCGAATCCGTTCGACCACCTGCTCCGGCTTCGAGTGCAGCGGGCCGGGACGAACCACCAGATTGACCAAGTCGTCGATACCGTGGGGCGCGACCAGAATGAGGTCTCCGCTCCGGTCCAGGCGGACTCCGATGCACGTTGCCGTCTCTACCCAATGCGCCAACGCGTCCTCGGTGTTCTCGTACGGATCGTCGCCGTGCTTAAGATGCATCCGGGCTTGGTTCTTGACGGACCAATCCGCTTGAAAATCGCCCTTCAGCTTGGCTTCATGCCTTTTCTCCGCTTCCTTGTCCGCGGCACCTCGGTCGAAGTAGACAAGGTCTACATCCGTATCAAGCACTGGTTCGCGGCCATGCAAATGGTCCCACACCGGGTTGCGCACGAAGCCGGCACCGATGACCCAATCCGGCAGGTCGGCGCGCTGCGCGGCTTGCAGCACATCCATCATCCAACGGTTGCCGCGGATGAGATTAAGGATGTCTTGCTCGTTCATGATTTCCTTTAGGCTTCTGGAAGAAAGTTCGCGCAGCTCCAGTTCTCACCATGAAACCTGATGCCTGATGCTTATCCCTAGCACTCTAGCTTGATAACTTTTCCACTACCACGTCAGCTACATGGGCAGATTGGGTGAACCCTCCGGCGGAGTGGCCGATGCATGTAACGACTCTCCGATCCTGGTAAGTAATCTCCTCTATTTGGGTCACCCCAGACGGCAACGAAGGGCGAATGCATGTCGCTAGAGGATACTTGTCCGATAGAGCCCGGCCATCAAAGAAGAACTTTGAGACTTCATGTAGAAAAGCCTGCATCGTTGGTTTGGCTAGTTTGGTGACCTCGGCATGGGCGCGCGTACCAACCCATCCATATCCTCCCGAAAGTAGCAACCTGTTTCCGATGGGAGTGGCATTAATGAAATTCGTCGGTTCTTTGCCGTAAATTTTGAATGGGTGGCTAAATCCCTGGTTTGGTATATCAACCCAGCAGCCCAGAACACCTTGGAGCAGTATTTTCTTGTCAGCAAGGAAGGATGACATCCCTCCCGAGACACCGCTTGCCCAAACAATATCGCCGGGTGGCAACTCCGTAACACGGTCACCGCCGTCAACTAAGCTGATAGGATTTCGCCAGTGAAACTCAACACCATGCTCTTCCAAATAGTCGATTACGTTGACGCACAGTTTCCGAATGTTATACGCATTACCGGCCACCGTGAATGAGCCGTGCAGGATACCGTCCCGGAACTTTTGGTCGAGAGGTTCGTACCCGACGGGCATAGTGTGTTGAAGATTCTTGACGCGACCCTCGTCCAACCGCTTTTCCCCTTCGTACTCGTCGACTAAGTCGGCTTCATTCGTGCAAATAATCGTCAAGTAATTAGTATCGAAAATCGGCGCAAATAACTTTGGCTTGCGGCGATGGAGTTCTGCCCACGCCATTAAGCCTTCCTTGTTGGCTGCAAAGACTTGCTGGGAATTCGTAGCGTGCCGATCGGCATCTCGGGCAATCGATTTAAATTCTTGTTGCCACGCTGCCTCGTATTGATTCTTAGTAACGGAAGCCAGACAGTTCCAACCACCCTCGGCGGGACTTCGCTCAATCAATTCCTCGCGACTAGCATCCGTCCACGGGCCGGTTTCCGTTATCGAAATATGACGAGCATCTAGACCGCTGTAGCTGGCACCAAAAGAATGGAAGTGGTTCCTCTGGGCCCTCGGATCGGGCCCAGCATCATATACCCTGACCGGTATGCGTAACTTTTGATGAACTTTATACGCTGAAATAAGCCCGACTATTCCTGAACCGACAATATTTACTGAATCGGACATATTATGTGTCATCGCGTGCAGTTACGTGTTTTAGGCGTCTGCACAGACGACGTTAGAACTGCAATTACGCGATCCCTAACTCCAAGTCCCGGTACTTTTCCCTCCTTGCCAGCGATACCATCTCCGAATTGATTGCTTGGCAATCTTCATCAGTGAGGGGCTGAAACTTCTCGTAATATCCAGTACCTCGATCTGGAAAAACTAGGGCATCAGGAAACGCTTGAAAGCGTGAGTCATTGTCGGGGTGCTGTTCCCCAGTCGTGCGAACGTAAAGGTGGACATGCAGATGTGGCTCTTTCTTGGGTTCTTTGTACGCCCAGTTGCCATTGTCCTGATAGTTGATCCTCACTACTTTGAGTCCAGCCTCTTTCATAACTTTAGTCACGGCCTCACCCGCAATCATGGTCAGATACATTAGTTTCGTGGCGAGGTCGGTAGACATTTCAGTGCGATGCCCAAAGCGCTGCTTTGGAGTAATAACCACATGACCCCCATTCTCCCTTGAGTGATGCGGCTGATCGGGGGCTTTGACAATGAAGTCTGGTGTTTCGAGTATTGTAGACATAATATACTTGCTTGATTGGGTGGCTAATGGGGCTCGAACCCACAACCTCCGGTACCACAAACCGGCGCTCTAACCTGTTGAGCTATAGCCACCATGCCATGCCCACAACCATTATGCCCTCGCTCATCGCCCGGACAAAACGAAGACCGGGAACCGCGTCCGGTTCCCGGCGTCGTCCTGGGCCATGTGCCCCGGGTAGGATTCGAACCTACGGCCTTGAGCTTAGAAGTCTCCTGCTCTTCCGCTGAGCTACCGGGGCGAGAAGCGAGAGAAATGCAGAGTTCACTCTAGCATTTCCGAGTGCCGAGCTCCGGTACGTAGTACCGGGGCGCAACCGTAGTATATCCGTGCAGCAAAAAACCGCCTGCGGTCGGTTGGACGGTTATCGTGATCTGGTCTCTTGGGGATCGGTGGCCAGGAACTGGACGATGCCCTGGTCGGAGTTCGAGAGGTTGTCGTAGACGAATCGCGCGCATTCCTCCACGTCCCGTTCGCTCCAGTCCGGATAGCAGTCGTGGACGACCTCATGGAGCAAGGTGAGCGCCCGGTCGTCCGCGGAAAGTCCCCGCCGGATCACGATGCGATCGTTCAACGGGTCGATGTATCCCTTGGTGATCTTGTCGCGGCCCGTGCCGAAGGTCGGCAGGCGGTCCCGGAACGTGATGTCATAGGTGGTGTCGAAGACTCCTTGAAAGACGGTGGCAAGCATGCGTATTGGTTTTTTATCTTCGCGCGCCGCGTGCCTTCGGAGCGGAAAATTGACCAATAGTAGCACGAATCCGTGCCTGAGTCAAGGCTACGAGGGATGGACCGTGGTCGGATGCGTGGAGCGGGTGGCGGGAATCGAACCCGCATTCCCAGCTTGGAAGGCTGGTGTAATAGCCGTTATACGACACCCGCAAGGAGTGAGGAAACGCAGAGTTTACTCTAGCATTTCCGAACGACGCCGCGGATGTACAGAGTACACCCGCGTATAACGGTCCCTATTCTAACTCACCGCGCGGAGGCGGGGGCCACCCGGCCGTCCGGGCGGGTGTGTTCCGTGAGCCGGTTGAAACGGTCGACCTTGGCGTTGATCTCCGCGACCATTCCCGGCGCGCGGGAGTTGTACTCCGCCACGAACGCGTTGTACGCGTCGATGTCGCCGCTATCCAGGAGCGCCTGGCCGCGCGCCTCGAGCGCCGTGAGCTCATCCTTGAGCCGCTCGATCTCCGCCTCCAGGCCGTCAATGACCTTCTCATAGTCCAGGTGCCGCTTCACGATCAGCCCGCGGTCGCTTAAGAACTCCGCGTAATGCCGCTCGAGTTCCTTGCCGACGTCCTTGATCTCGGTCCCTGCGATCGAATGCAGCTCGTTGATCCGGCTTTCCTCATCGTACGAATCCGCCTCGCGTTGCAGGTCGGGGCGCTTCCGGGCAAGATTCTCGAGCAATCGGGTCAGGTGCTCGCGTTCTTCCGACGCCAACCCTTCCCAGGCCGCATGCAGCGTCTCGTGCGCCGCGGTGACCGAGACCTCCGGACGGATCGTTTCGTCCGGCAGGTCGATCAGGTAGATCCGGTCGCCGGTGAAGCAGCCCTGCAGCTGCCCGTCATCAGCGGTAGCCGCGCATTTCTCCTGGATGAATCCCTTGCTGACGAACGCCGGGTCCGCGCGCAGGAACGCCCGGGCGCCCGCGGAGGTCAGCTTCGCGTCCAGAACGTAGCCCACGGCGACGGGATCGGCGTCCGGGCGGCAGCTCTCCGTCGGACCGTCGAACGTACCCTGCCGGGTGGCGTAGAGCGCGCCGCCGCGCTCCAGCGCCGTGCAGACGAAGTACGTCCGTGCGTCCAACGAGACAGCGTAGTTGATCGTCGTATCCTCCGGCCGCTTCGGCGCCGTACCGAGCTCGGCGAGCCCTCCGGTGGCCCTCGCCTTGAGCGTACCGTCCCTGGCCGGAAGCGTGCTCCGGGAATCCAGCGTCCGCTTGAGTGCGGTGACCGCGGCGCGGCGCTCTGCGTCGCGCCGCTCCATCGCCTTCGACTGGTAGTCGGCGTAGAGCAGCCCGCCGCCGATGACGGCGAGCAGAAAGAATGTTGATACGATTTTCCGACGGGTCACCATGTCGGGGCGGTCAGATTCGAACTGACGACCTCCTGCTCCCAAAGCAGGCGCGCTACCAGGCTGCGCTACGCCCCGATGTACCAATCTTAGCCGATATACAAAAGCCCCCTCGACGTTCCCGCCGAGAGAGCTACCGTACGTCCGCCATATTACTTGCGGACGGCTTCCTTCAGGTTCTTGCCGGGAGTGAACTTCGCCACCGTCGTCTCCGGAATGTTGATCCGTTCGCTGGTGTTCTGCGGGTTCACGCCCATGCGCGGCGCCCGCGTGTTCGCGTACCACGCGCCAAAGCCGCTGATCGATACCTTGCCCCGGTTCTGGAGCGTCTTCGTGATCGAATCGGTCAGCGCCTCAAGCGCCACCGTAGCGGACTTCTTCGAGATCTTGGCACGGTTCGCCATCGTCTCGATGAGGTCTTGCTTGTTCATCGTTGCACCTGCCATGTGCGTCACCTCCTCTCGTAGGGAATAGGTTAACCAAAGCCTTTTGCTTGGTAACCCCAGTATGGCCATGGGAAAAAATCTGTCAACCGAGTACGTGTGGATAGCTGATTGATGAAAAAGCCTCTAGACAAGGGATTTTTCCTTTGCTACAATTGTCAGCCATGATTGCGCCTGGAGCCGAGCATTCACCTGAGGAAATCGCCGCTGCGTACGGTATCGACGTTGCGGCCGACCTCGCCGATCACCCGGATCGACGGGTAGCGATCAGCGAAAGCCAGGAAGAATCGGATGGCGCCGCATACACCTACTTAGAAATCACCTATTCTGACGGTGATGAGGCCCGGGCCAGCCGAAACGCGGCCGTGATCCTGCCAGGCAACCGTACGGAGCTAGCCTACTGGACCCAGGCGGCTCCGGAGAAAAGTCTGACCGTCCACCGGGGGTATGGACTACTGGTCACTATGAAGCCTGGGAACGTCCTGGTAGACCAGACTATCCTGGCACCTGGCTGGGAAGTACCGTTGCCGCCGGAATCTTTTTACACGATCGTCGCACTGACTGAACAAAGCGAGTCCTTGGTCGTCTCAGGATATTACGAGCCGCCGCCGAATTGGGAAGGACTGGAAGTCACCCTGCCTCCGGACGCGGAACACATTGATACACCGGACGGTGTGGTGGAAGTCCCGACTGGATTTCGGGCGTATGCCGAAAACCCGATCGAATCGGCCGCGACGGATTAAGGCCGGGATGTCAGACGCTTGATCGACTTTGCTTTCGTCGGTCCATCGGTCTCAATCAGGACCGCATCGCAGACGTAAGGCCCCTGGTTTGGCGCCTCGGGTCGGGCCTTGCCGACATCTTCGCCAAGTTCCTTTCGCAGGAAGTTTAATGAGGACTCAACGGTAGCTCCGATTACTGAGTTGAGCGCCCCGCACATGCCGACGTCGCTTTGGAAAGCCGTACCCTTCGGCAGGATGCGTGTGTCCGCGGTCGGGACATGAGTATGCGTGCCGACGACTACGCTGACTTTTCCATCCAGGTAAAAGCCCATGGCCTGTTCCTCGCTGGTCGCTCCGGCATGGAACTCTATGAAAACCGCGTCGGGTTTTTCCGACCCGTGTTTTCGAAGTAAGTCATCTGCCGCCTGAAAATAATTCGTCGCACCGGGCTTCATTGCAAACTTTCCCATCAAGACAGCAACGAGGACTTTCTTGCCCGTAACGGTTTCGAAGACGTTCGAACCGACTCCGTCTTCCGTCTCCAGGTTCGACGGCCGGACGATCGGGAACGAGGCTAGCGGCTTGAACTTCCGGTAGAGGAAGTGGTCACCGAGCGTAAACGCCTCCGCGCCGGCCTCCCGTAAAGCCGTCAAAGTTTCCGGCGTCGCGTTCACGCCGTCGGATGCGGAGTTCTCAGCATTTACGATGGTGAAGTCAGGACTGTATTTCTTTTTCCAGCCCGGAAGCGTTTCTTGGACAGCCTTCACTCCGGCTGGCCCATAGACATCCGCCAGGAAGAGGATTTTCACGCCGGTAGATGGTTTTTCAACGCCACACGGATTGCCTGGACCAGCTCGTCCGTCGCGCCATCAGGAACGTCCGGATGTGGCGCGAAGTTGTGTCCAACATTTGTATCTACGAACGTGATTCCTTCGAATGTCCGGTCGTTCGGATCCTCATAACGCGGGACGAGGTGCCAATGCACTTGCAGGTCCGCGTTCGCCAGGTGGGCGTAGTTGATTCTGATGGGCTTGAACGCAGCGTTTACTGCCTGCCGATACTTGGGGAGTATCTCTTCCCAAAGCTCGTCGCGTTCCTCGGCGGTACATTCGAGTGGGTCCAGGAGCTCGCGTTTTAGTATCGCTTTGGAGCGTCCGAGGTAGCTCTGGTTGTGATGCAGCTGCACCCGCCAGTGCTTTCCTTCGAAGAGCACGAGTTGGTTATGGCCGGACATTCTACTTCGCGATCTCGGTCGCCTTGGTCTCGCGGAGTACGTTAACGGTGATCTGGCCCGGGAAGGTCATTTCCTTCTCGATCTTCCGGGCGACGTCCTTGGCCAGCTTTAGCGTCGAGAGGTCGTCGACTTCCTCGGGCTTCACGATGACCCGTACCTCGCGGCCGGCCTGGATCGCGTACGCCTTCTCGACGCCGTCGAATCCGTTGGCGACGTTCTCCAGTTCGGTTAGCCGTTTGACGTACTGCTCGAAGCTCTCGCGTCGTGAACCCGGGCGGGCGCCGGAGATCGCGTCCGCCACCTGGGTGATGATGTCGAGCGTCGACTCGATCGGCAGGTCCTCGTGGTGGGCGCCGACGGCGTGGCAGACGTCCTCGGGCAGACCGTACTTCTTGCAGATGTCGCGGCCGATCAACGCGTGCGGTCCTTCGACCTCGTGGGTGACGGCCTTGCCGATGTCATGGAAGAGTCCGGCCAGCTTGGCCTTGGTGGCGTCGACCTTCAGCTCGCCGGCCAGCATCTGGGCGATGAAGCTGACCTCGACGGAGTGCTTGAGGATGTTCTGGCCGTACGAGGTCCGGAACTTCATCGTGCCGAGCAACTTGGTAAGGTCCGGGTTGATGCCGGACAGCTTCAGCTCGTACAGCGCATCCTCGCCGGCCTTCTTGGTGATCTGGTTCACTTCCGTCTCGGCCTTCTTTACGACTTCCTCGATCCGCGACGGGTTGATCCGGCCGTCCGCGACCAGCTTCTCCATCGCGATCCGGGCGATCTGGCGGCGCACCGGGTTGTAGCCGGAGATCACCACGGTGTCCGGCGTGTCGTCGACGATGATGTCGATGCCGGTGGCCTTCTCGAAGGACTGGATGTTCCGGCCTTCCTTGCCGATGATCCGCCCCTTCACGTCGTCGTTCGGGATCTTCACCGTGGTCACGGTGAGCTCGGCGGACTGGTCGGCGGCGTACCGTTGGATCGACTGGGCGATGATCTTCTTGGCCCGCACCTCGGCCTCCTCGTTCGCCTTGTCCTCGATCTCCTTCGCCCGGCGGGCCAGCTCGGAGGAGAAGTCCTTCTCGACCATCTTCAGGAGAACGTCCTTGGCCTTCGCCTGGGTCAGCTTGGAGACCTTCTCCAGGTTAGCCACCTGGCGCTGCTTCACTTCCTCGACTTCGTCCTTGAGCTTCCGGACCTGTTCGCGGTCGGCATCAAGCTGCTCGCGCTTCCCGTCGAGCTGCTTCTCCTTCTGGTCGAGCGTCTGCTCACGCGCGGCCACGCGCGACTCGGATGCCTCCAGGCGCTTGCGCAGGTCGGCTTCCTCTTGCTTGGCGGATTCCTTGGCACGCAGGACGTCTTCCTGCGCCTTGAGCGTCAGTTCCTTGGCCTTGGCCTGGGCTTCGGCGAGCTCCTTGTCAGCCTTGACCTTGGCCCGCTCGTGCTCGCCCTTGCCGCGATTCGCAAAAATCGCATAACCGACGCCGATTCCGACCCCGGCGGCTACTAGCAGCAACGGAATGTCCATACCTGTGTACCGTTATCATTTCCGTTCCACTATACCACCCTGGCGGAGGCTCGCCGGGGGTCAGCGGGCGCGGTACCCTGAACAAGTATGCTTTCCGTCCTATTCCTGATCAGCGCGGCCGCGTTCGGGACCTGCGTCGCCTGCCTGTTGCCGATCAAGTTCCGGATCGAGGAACGGGTGTTCGCCGGGATCCCGGTCGGGCTGGCCGTCGGCGGCCTGCTCGGGTTCGTCTGGGCGCTGCTGTTCGGGATGTCCGCGGCGGCCGTGGCCGTCCCGAGCGCCCTGCTGTCAGCCGGGGCCCTGGCGATCGGCTGGCGGTCCGGTATCCCCGACCAGGTCGCATCCGAGGCGAAGGACTTCCGGAAGCGCTGGCGGGGCCGGTGGTTCAGGTTGGGGGCGCTCGCGTTCCTGGCGCTGGCGGCACTGCTTTCGACGATCATGTGGCGGGCGCTGTTCGAGGACGGAGGTTCGATCTATGCGGGGTTCGGCAACGTCTGGGGCGACTGGAACCAGCACCTCGCCCAGACGACCAGCTTCATCCACGGTGACAACTTCCCGCCGGAGCAGACGGCGCTGGCCGGTCAGAAGATCACCTATCCGCTGCTCACGAACTTCGTCTCGGCGATGCTGGCCGTCGGCGGTATCGGCCTGACCGCCGCCATGAAGGTCCCCGGCGTCCTGCTGATCGTCTGCGGCCTGGGGTTGCTCATGGCCTTCCTGCGGCTGACCGTCGGCCCCAAGGCGATGGTCGCCGGCGCCGTCCTCTTCTATCTCTTCGGCGGGCTCGGCTTCGTGAACCTGATCGTCGACTTCGTCGACGCGCACCAATCGCTTGGGACCTTCCTGGCGAAGATACCCAATTCCTACACGTCCACCGGCAGCGGCGAGCCGTTCTCGAACATCAACTTCATCAACCCGATCTTCGCGTACCTGGTCCCGCAGCGCGCCTTCCTGTTCGGCCTGCCGTTGACCCTGGCGATCCTCTCGCTCCTCTACGCCGGCCTGAAGGGCCGGGACCCCCGCAAGCCGTTCCTGGCCGCCGGACTGCTCGGCGCGCTGTTGCCGTTGGTCCACACCCATTCGCTGGTCTTCCTCGGCCTGCTGACGCCGGGACTCGTGGTCTTCACCTGGAGCCGGCTGGCCGGGCGGCGGAAGCGGCGGTTGGCCCAGCTGGGGCCATGGCTCTACTTCATCGTCCCGATCCTGCTCCTGGCGCTGCCACAGGTACTTTGGGTTTCCTCCGGCGTACGATCGTACCTCTTCTTCCGGTACCAGCTCGGCTGGACGGCCCATGGCGAGTTCCTGCCTTGGTTTTGGCTGAAGAACGCAGGTCTGTTCCTGCCGCTGCTCCTGGTCTCGTTCTGGTGGCTGCGGAAGCGCAACCCGCTTTTGCTGCAGTTCACCGGGGCCGGAGCGATCGTCTGGCTGGTCGCGAACCTCTACGTCTTCCAGCCCTGGGACTGGGACAACACCAAGCTGCTCGTCTACTGGCTGCTGATGAGCATCCCCGCGGTGGCCGCGCTGTTGGTCTGGTTGTTCGAGCGGGGCGGCTGGGCCCGGGCCGGCGTCGCCGTCCTGTTCCCCTTCCTGATCCTGGCCGGCATCGGGGACGTCGCCAAGACGGTCCCGCCCAACCATTACCGGGCGTTGATGTTCGACCCGGTGGGCGGACGGATCGCCGAGACCGTCCGGGAACGTTCGGCGCCGGACTCCGTCTGGCTGACCTCGCAGGTGATCAACAACCCGGTCGGGGCGCTGGCCGGACGAAGCCTGGTGTTGGGCTATACCGGCTGGCTCTGGAGTTACGGCCTGGACTACAAAGGTCGCGAGCTCGACGTCACCAGGATCTACGAGGGCGACCCCGAGACCCCCGCGTTGCTGAAGCAGTACGGGACCGACTACGTCATGATCGGCCCGTCCGAGCGGGCCGACGAAGGGTATGAGGTGGACGAGGCGTACTTCGCGGAACGGTATCCGCGCTGGGAACGGTTCGATTCCCCGACCGGCCCGATCGATGTGTACCGGGTCTCGGGTAACGCGAAGTAGGCGCTGGCAGTTTACTTTTTCTTCGGCGGCGTGATCGACGGTTCGCGGCCGTAGTTCGGCAGGACCGCGCCGACCGTCTCGCGCTTGTCCAGCTTCTCCGCCACCAGCTTGGCGAACGCCGGCAGGGACGGTACCTCGTCGCCTCCGACCGGGACCAGCGGAAGCTTGTGGGCGTACCCCAAGGCGTTGGCGACCGCCGTGCCGATCCGGAGCGCCGTGAACGGTCCCGGCCCGCTGACGATGCCGATCGCGGAAAGCTCCTTGAGTGGCGTGCTTGATTCGCCGCAGAGCGTGTCGATCCGGGCCAGCAGTTCCTCCGATAGACGCTTGCGGTTCGTTACCGTCGACTCGGCCAGGACCTTCCGGGCGGTCGCCAGCGCGATGGCAGACGGTTCCGCGGCGGTGTCGATCAACAGGAAGCGCCTCATCAAATCGCCCGCTTCAATGCCTTCGGGATCCGGATGTCGCGCTTGCCATCCTCGGCAACGGAGAACTCGAGGGTCCAGCAGGTGCCGCCTTGTTCGCGCAGCTTGTCCGCCCATTCGATGACCGTGATCACGTTCCGGTCGGCCAGCCGTTCCGGAAGTTCTATCGAACGCAGTTCCGCTTCCGTCGGCCGGTCCGGCAGGCGGTAGAGGTCGAAGTGGGCCAACCGCGTGGACCGGTTCGGCAGGTCGTATTCCCGCAGGTACGTGTAGGTCGGCGACTTCACCGGCTCGGTGACACCGAGCCCCTGGGCCAGCCCTTGCGCGAACGCTGTCTTTCCCGCACCGAGGTCGCCGACCAGCAGCAGGTTCTCACCGCCATCGAGCGATTCCGCCAAGCGGCGCCCCAGTTCCTTCGTCTCTTCCGGCGAGTTCGTGACCATGGAAATCATATGCCTGCCTTATAAGCATAGAGGGTGGCGAGCAACACGGGCAGGACGTACGGCCAGGCGTCGGGTCCGGATTTGGGCAGCGGTCCTCGCTTGGCGGGCGCCGTGGCGGTGCGCCGGGCTACGCTGCTGCTGCCGACGACCGGTGCCCGGGTGGTAGCGCTGGTCGGGTCGGCGGCCGTGCCGGTATCCGGCGTCCCTGCCGGCACCTCGGCCGGATTCTCCTCGCCCGGGGTAGGTACATCCGTCCAGGCCCCTTCGCCGGTGCCAAGACGGGTCCAGGCCATCCCGTCCTCCGCGACGTCATACGTCACCTGGTCGATCAGGACCGTGTCCGCCCACAATTCGATCGTGTCGCCGCCGTTCGTCATGCTGCTGGATGCGCTCTGGGAGAGGATCCCTCCCGGCTCCAGCACGGTCCCGGCAGGGACCGTCACCAAGGTGGTCCCCGATTGGCGCTTCAGCTTCAGACCGCCGACGTCGAGCGTCTTGCTGCTGACGTTCTTCAGTTCCACCCATTCATTGCCGGAATCGGCTCCTTCGGGATTCGGCAGGAACTCATTGATCCGTACCTCGCCGCCCACGGGCTTGGGAACCGGCGTGGCGTTCGGCGAAGGAGAAGGGTCGGCCGCGGCGACCGGCAGCGGCAGTACGACCAAGGCCAGGATTAAAAGTAGCTTCTTCATGCGTATGTCT
The DNA here is from genome assembly GCA_025449535.1 of Candidatus Saccharimonadia bacterium. Lineage (GTDB taxonomy): Bacteria > Patescibacteriota > SICC01 > SICC01 > SICC01 > JALYJZ01. The sequence continues at coordinate 597,716 of JANWJF010000001.1, read as the reverse complement.
AAAGGAAACCCATGTCCCGATTGCCCCCCGCCCTCCGGCCACCTTATGGTAGCTCGCTTACTACTATAGTCGCTCGCTTACCCGCTTGTCAACGCGGCGAATCTGCGATATGTTCAGAAGCCGTGAAAAACGCTGAACCAGCGAGATAACGCTCGCCTATTCGGCGCCAATCCGGTAGAATCCAAACTCGATGGAACTACTTACCGCACCAATCGTCCCCAACCCCCTGACCGCCACGGATATGAGCGAGGTCTTCGCGCAGGTCATCAATGCCCTCCTGCTCTGGGCGGGGGCCGTGGCGCTGCTGTTCATCATCATCGGCGGCTTCCGGTTCATCGTCTCGATGGGCAACGCGGAAGGCGTCGAGAAGGCCCGGAACACCGTGCTCTACGCCGTGCTCGGCCTGATCCTGATCTTCCTTGCCTACCTGGTCGTCGCCTACATGCTCGGCGATCTGCTCGGCGTGAAGCCGGCGTATCGCATCGGCAGCTAAGCTACTCCTTCTTCTTGTCGTCGGACTTTTCGTCCGATTTTTGATCGTCTGATTGATCGTCGCCACCGGCGTCTTCGCCTTCGCCCTCGCCTTCGGCACCTTCCTCGTCCGCACCCTCGACCTCGGTATCCTCGACCTTGCCCTCGGTATCTTCCTCGTCGAGCGCCTCGAGTTCCTCCTGAGTACGCGGCGGCGTCACCGTCGCGACGCTGGCGTCTTCCTCGGCGTGGATCTCCACGCCGGATGCGACCTTCAGGTCTCCTACGGTAATCGAGTCCTCGAACGTCTTCAGCGTCCCGACGTCCACTACGATCTCGGACGGCAGGTCGCCCGGCAGACACTCGACCTCGACCTCGTTGAGGTTGGTCAGCAGCGTACCGTCGAGCTCGCGGACAGCCAGAGCGGTGCCCTCGAACGCCAGCGGCACGGTCGCCTTGATCTTCTCGTCCATCCGGACGCGGTAGAGATCCGCATGCAGATACCGGCCGGTCCGCGGGTCGTGCTGGACCTCCTGGATCAGCGCATTCTCCTCGCCCTTGTCCAACTTGATCCCGACCACGGTCGAGCCGCCCGCCTTGTGGTAGACGCGCTCCAGCTCGCCGCGCACCAACGTCAGGTTCCGCGGCTTCACGCCGTGGCCGTAGAGCACCGCCGGCACCTTGCCGTCACGGCGCAGCCGACCGACCTGCTTGCCGGTTTCTTCGCGCGGTTCCGCTTTGAGCGTGTAATCAGCCATACGTCAGTCAATGATAGCGTTATCTGACGATTCGCTCCAGTCACCTTGTCATTCCGAGCAACGCGAGGAATCTGAGAAATCACTGACCTTACAGATCCCTTACTACGTTCGGGATGACATGAGCGAGAATTCTAAACCGGTTTCTTCCGGCAAGCCGAGCATACGGTTGAGGTTCTGGACCGCCTGGCCGGAAGCGCCTTTCCAGAGGTTGTCGATCACGACCTTGACCGAGAACTTGGTACCTTCCCCGGCTTGCAGCGGAGCCACGTACATGCGACAGAGATTCGTTTCCCGAACGTTATCCATGGTGACCGGACTCGGGCCACTAACCACTTCGACGAATGGCTCATCCCGATATGCATCCCGGTAAAGCGCTTCGATCTCGTCCGGAAATGCGTCACGATTCAAGGTCACGGTGCAACTGACGCTCATTCCCTGGAAGACATCCTTGATGGCATGCGGTCGGAACTCGACCGTACAGGCAGAACCAAGCGCAGCCAGTTCTTGTTCGATCTCCGGCACGTGCCGATGGCCGTTTTCTCCATACTTGATGATGTCTTCGCTCGCGGACCGGTACTCCGCGGCTTTCTCGATCCCACCGCCCGAGGTTCCGGAGTATGCCTCGATGTGCACGGACTCAATTAGTCCCTCGCGCGCCAGCGGAGCGAGACCAAGAACGGACGCGTCCGGGTAGCAGCCGGGATTCGCAACTATCTCCGCCTGATCGATCTCAGCCCGATATAGTTCTGTGAGCCCGTAGGCAACGCTTCCATTAGCGAGCAGTTCGTCCACTTCCGGATTGCTCCCGTACTGCTCGCGGCGCACTTCCGGATCACGTAGCCGAAAATCGCCGCCCAGGTGGACTACCGGCACGTCTACTTCCCGTAGACTTGCCACTGCTTCGATGCTCTCGGCGCCCGCGTAGGTCACGAGCGCGCCATCCAGACGCCAGCTTTCCGGATCCTCGAGTACATTCGACGGATGCTCCAAGTTGACCGGCACCCCACGCAGCGGAACAGCCCAATCTTGGGACATCCAATCAAACCGACCACCCGCATGGCTACGGCTGGTTACCACGGCAAGCCTAAGCTCTGGATGATGATTGATAATCCGCGCCGCTACTGCGCTGGTAAATCCAGCGCCAAAGACCGCGATCCGTTTCTCTTCGGATTGTGCCGATTCGGACATACCTTTACGGTACCGTAAAAGCGGCACCACGGTCAGCGAATCGTGCCTACGGACTTAATGTGAATCAAAGTAGCCGGTATGCCGAAGCACGGCGCCGACTTTGCTCAGCGCGCCCTGCTCTATCTGACTAACCGTCGGTCCGGTCAGACCGAGTTTGCTGCCGATTTCCTCGTACCCTTTTTCGTCCCTGAACCGGGCTTCAAGTACTGCCAGTTGGCGGTCATCCAGGGCGCCTTCCTCGTGCATACGCAGCACCGTTTCGAGCGCCAAGTCGCGCTCCTCTCCCCGGAGCACGGCTTCGACCGGATCCTCGCCGGTCTCGCCGGCTACGTGAGGGGCTAGCCCCGCAGGTTCTGCTTTTTCCGAATCACCCATGATTAATGGCGTAACATAGCAGAATTTTGCCTTTTAGTCAAGGCTTAGGGACCGTTCCTGCTGTAGATTTTACGCCTTGAAGATTTTCTCGAAGTTCCCGTCGAATTCCTTCAGGAATTGGTGGGCATCGACTACGTGGTCGGAAGTGACGGGTTCCTTGGCGTGCCTGCCCTTGAGGTCTTCCTTGCTCACGTCGGAAAGCAGCTTCGGCGTCTGTTCCTTGCCGGAGACCACGATCGTGGCCATCACCGGCAACCCGCAGCTCTCGCAATCGAGCTGGATCAGCGCGGCCATGTCGAGCTGGCCCAGGAAGTGGATATGACCCTCGGAATAATTCGCGCCACAGCTCGGACAGCGCATCATCGTCTGCACGTTCTTGATCAGTTCCTGGAGTTGAAAGCTGTTCATGGGTTCTTCAGGTTGAGGCATTGTAGCGTAGAAAGGACTTTCCGTCAATGCTTTTTTGTCTGAATGAGCAAGCGATTTGCTCCCTCACGTGCCTATCGTACCCCGCAGATAAGGTGCGTCAAGAAGGCTTGCACTATAGTTAGGATGATATGCAATACGGTGTCATTTCCGATTCCCACGACAATTTCTACAACCTAGAAGAGGCTATCCGGGGAATGAGAGAAAAGGGCATTACAACCTGCTTTCATCTCGGCGACTTCTGTGCAGGTGGCATTGTCGAAGCAATGATCAAGCACAAGGATATCAACTGGATATGTGTCTGGGGCAACGTCGACGGTATGCAAGCGGGAATGCTGCTCAGATTCGGCTCAGCAAAGAACTTTTCCATTGTTGCTGACCAATTTCGGGAGCTAGAAACACCGGATGGTCTGATTTTCCTAACCCATTTCCCGTTACTGGCCAGGAACGCGGCAGCTTCCGGAAAGTACCGTGCCAGTTTTTATGGACATGATCATGCCAAACATACGGAAACGCTCGAAAACGGGACGCTACTGGCAAACCCAGGAGAGATTGCCGGGACCGGAAGTGGCCAGCCCAGTTTTGGTATTTGGGATTCGAAAGAAAACCAATTCGAAATCATCGACCTTGAAGACTTTCGGGTTCCCAAGTAGCTACTTCGTGGCGCTCGCAGCCGAAATCTCGGCGATCTCGGTGGTGATCGCCTGCTGCCGGGCCTGGTTATAGCTGAGCTTGAGCGCGTCCAGCAGGTCCTCGGCGTTCCCGGTGGCGTTCCGCATCGCGATCATCCGCGCGGAATGCTCGGAGGCCTTGGTCTCGAGCAGCGCCGTGAACAGCCGGATCTCGATCAACCGCGGCAGCAGCGCGGTGAGCACTTCCTCCGGGCTCGGCTCGAAGTTGAGCAAGGCGCGGGCCGATTGTCCGCCTTCCTTCTTCTCCGGCAGCGTCGCCGGCAGGAGCCGTTCGACGACCGGTTCGTTCCTCAGTGTGGAAACGAACCGTGGATAGACCAGGTCGATCGCGTCCAGCTTTCCCTCGGTGAAGTCGTTGATCAGGATCTCCGCGATCGGCAGGACCTCCTGGTACTCCGGGGTGTCCAGCAATCCGCTGAAGGCGGCGGTCATCGGCAGCTTGCGTGCAGAGAGCGCCTGCTCGGCCTTGCGTCCTACCGGGACGAACGTGCTTTGACCGCCTTTCGCCGCTCCCAAACCGGCCTTCAGGACGTTCGTGTTCATCGCTCCGGCGAGGCCCCGGTCGGAGGTGACCAGCACCACGCCCGTCCGCTTGATCGGTCGGCGGGCCAGCAGCGGCTGTTCCCGCCCGTCGGCTTCGGCGGACACTGCGTTCAGGAGTTCCTGCGCCCGCTCGCCGTACTCCCGGCCGGCTCGGACGGCCGCCTGGGCCTTGCGCATCTTGGTGGCCGCCACCATCTCCATCGCCCGGGTGATCTGCCGGGTGTTGTCGATCGAGGACAGCCGCCGTTTGATGTCGCGCGTGGAAGCCATTACTTCACCACTTTATAACGCAGTTGCACCTCGTCCCGCGAGAGCTTCTTGGTGCCGAGCAACTTGAGCTTGACCTCAAAGTCCTTGCCTTCAAACAGGTTCACGCCGCTGCCGAGCGCGGTCGGTTCCACATCGACGTATAGTTCATCGACCAACCCGGCTTTCATGAACGAAGCCGCGATATGCGCACCGCCGGTCACCAACACGTTCGTCTGTCCTTGCTTGGCCAACCAAGCCAGGGCGCGGTGCGGAGAGGTCACGGCGTGGAACGGCTCTTTGGCCGTGAACCGTTTCCGACTGACTACACAGGCCTCTACATGCAAACCTTTGAGATCACCGCCTTCGAGCATGTCTTCATAGGTTCGCCGGCCGACGACAACATTACCGGCCCGTTTGATCATCCGGCGGTAGCCGGCAAACGACTGCTTGGACACATGGTCGACGTGGCCGTTCTGCTTGGCGATCATCCCGTTGACGGTAATCGCCAGGTACAGGGTCGTCTTCGGGGTCATTTCAGCTTCTTCTTGACCGAGGCGATGATCGAATCCAACCGTTTCTTCTGCGCGTCCGGCAGCTTCGGGTCCTTGCGCATCTCTTCGACCAACTTCTTCTCCTTGGTCTCGAGCTGCTTCCGCAGCGCCGCCTCGAACGCGCCGACCTGCTCCGGCGCGACGTCGTCCAACCCGCCGCTGGTGACGGCGTAGATCGCCGCGACCTCGGCCCATTCCGACAGCGGCTGGTTCTGCGGCTGCTTCAGCATCTCGGTGAGCCGCTTGCCGCGCTCCAGCTTCTTCTGGGTCGCCTCGTCCAGGTCGGAACCGAACTGGGCGAAGGCCGCCAGTTCGCGGTACTGCGCCAGCTCCAGGCGGAGCGTGCCGGCCACCGACTTCATGCCCTTGTTCTGGGCGCTGCCGCCGACCCGGGAGACCGAGTTGCCGACGTTGATCGCCGGACGGATGCCCTGATAGAAGAGATCCGTCTCCAGGTAGATCTGGCCGTCCGTAATCGAGATCACGTTGGTCGGGATGTACGCGTCGAGACCGCCGGCCTGGGTCTCGATCACCGGCAGGGCGGTCAGCGAGCCGCCCCCGTGCTTGTCTTCAAGCCTGGCCGCGCGTTCCAGTAACCGCGAGTGCAGGTAGAAGACGTCGCCCGGGTAGGCCTCGCGACCGGACGGGCGGCGGAGCAGGAGCGAGAGCTCGCGGTAGGCCGAGGCGTGCTTGGAGAGGTCGTCGAAGACGATCAAGGCGTCCTTGCCGTTGTCACGGAAGTATTCGCCCATGGTCGCGCCGGCGTACGGCGCCAGGTACTGCTGGGCCGCCGGGTCCGTCGCGGAAGCCACGACGATGATCGAGCGCTTCATCGCGCCGCCCTTCTCCAGGGTCGCCACTAGACGCCGGACCTTCGACTCCTTCTGACCCACGGCGACGTAGATCGAGATCACGTCCTCCTGGTTCAGGATGGTGTCGACGGCGATGGTCGTCTTGCCGGATTGGCGGTCGCCGATGATCAGCTCCCGTTGGCCGCGGCCGATCGGCACCATCGCGTCGATGGCCTTGATGCCGGTGTGCAGCGGTTCGCCGACGGACTTCCGGCTGATCACGCCCGGCGCGATCTTCTCGACCGGCTCGCGTTGCTTCGTCTTGACCGGCCCTTTGCCGTCGATCGGCTCGCCGAGTGCGTTGACCACGCGACCGACGAGTTCCTCGCCGACCGGCACGTTCATGACCTCGCCGGTGCGCCGGACCTCGTCGCCTTCGGAGAGGCCGGCCGCGCCGTCCAGCAGGACCACGCCGACGGTACCTTCCTCGAGGTTCAGGGCCATGCCGGACCGTCCGCCCGGGAACGCCAGCTTCTCGGCGGCTTGGACGCCGGACAGCCCGGAGACGATGGCGATGCCGTCGCCGACGGTGATGATCCGGCCGGTGTCTGCCAGCTCCGAGCCGACCTTGGCCCGTCCGACGGCGGTCTTCAGCGATTCGACGATCTGTTCGGTTGTCTTGGCCATGATGGTTATGCGTTCGCTCCCGTCAGCGCTTCGGCGACCCGGTCGAGCCGGCCGCCCAGCGTCGCGTCACGTACCTGTCCGTCCACGGCGGCCCGGATGCCGGCGATCAACGAGGGATCCGTCTCGGAGGTCACCAGCGCTTTCGCCGGCGCGACCTTCAGCGCACGGAGTACGGTACGTACTTCAGTATCGGGCAGCGGGTCCGCCGATTCCAGGTGCACCCGGACGTAGCCCCGTTTGGACAGCCTCCGGGCCAGGACGTCGACGAGCTCGGACAGGCGGTCGATCGCGCCCTCCGCCAGGAGCAGTGCCACCAGCTTGGCGACCGGCGCGCTCACCGGCTTCAGCAGTTTCGCCAGGCGTTTGCCGCGGGCCGGCTCCCGCCGGGCGGCCGCGTCGATCAGGCCCCGCTTGAGCTCGGGCTCACGGGAGACGGCCTCGGACAACGCCGCCAGTTCCCGCCACGCCGCGGCCTGGTCCGTGGCGACGGTCGCCAGCGCGTCCGCGTACGGTCCGAGGTCAGCCACGCTTCTTCTCCTTGGCGAGGTGCTTCTCCGCGGCCTGGACCAGGCGCTTGCGGTCCGCCGGCTTCACGACATCGGTCAGGATCTTCCGGGTGGTCTCGACGGTCAGGCCGGCCAGTTCCGCGCGGAGTTCCGTCCGTAGCGACTCGCGCTCCTGGGCCAGCGCTTCCTCGGTCCGCTCACGGAGCGCGGACGCTTCCTTCCGGGCCTCCGCCATGACCTGCTCCTTGGACTCGTGGGCCGCTTCCTTGGCCTCAGCGAGGATCCGCTCGGCCTCGGCTCGGGCGGCCTCGCGGTCCTTGGCCTGCTGCGCCTGAAGCTCCTCTGCTTCCTTACGAGCCTGCTCCGCCTGCTTCAGTGAGTCGGCGACCTTCTGTTCCCGGTCGCGCATCAGTTTGGTCAGCCGGGGCAGGATGAACTTCCAAACGATCACGAGCAGGATCGCGAAGTTGATCAGTTGGACAAGCAACAGCTTACCCTCGATGCCGAATCGTTCGAGGATCTCCATACGAATCTCTTAGATGACGAACGTCATCATGATCGCGTAGAACGCGATCGTTTCGGTCAATGCGGCGCCCAGGAACATATAGACGATGATCCGGCCGGCGGCCTCGGGATTGCGTCCGATGGCCTCGACGGCCTTACCGGTGACGTATCCCACGCCGATGCCGGGGCCCAGCAGGGCGATCAGCGTCAGTCCTTTGGCTAATGCGGTGGCGGCTTCGGTATCCATGAAAAATTCCTTCCCTCTTCCTCTTACTTATATATGCGCGTCGCGGGTCAGTGTTCCGTATTCAGCGACGCGATCTTGATGAACACAATAGTCAGCATAGCAAACACGAACGCCTGAATCAGGCCGACGAAGACCTCCAGCAGGTAGAACGGGCCGGACAACGGCACGAAGACGGGCAACAGCGTCCCGAACACGACCAGCAGGACCTCGCCGGCGTAGATGTTGCCGTAGAGCCGGAAGCTCAGCGCGATGAACTTCGCGACCTCGGAGATCAGCTCAGTGAGGCCGAGCAGGAAGTTCGGGATGGTCATCAGGACGTTCCTGATCTTGAACGGACGGTGGAACGCGCTGTGCACGTGCACGAACTTGCTGAGGTACTTGAAGATGCCGACCACCACCAGGCCGGTGGCCTGGACGACCAGGAACGCCACGCCGGCCATCGCGAAGGTGAGGTTGAGGTCGGTCGAGCCCGCCCGCAAGAGCGAGGCCTCGTGGCCGTGTCCCGTGTCGAACAGGATCGTGCCGAAGCCCGGCAGCAGCGCCGCCCAGTTCAGGAACAGCACGAAGAGGAAGATCGTCAGGATCAACGGCAGGTATTTTCGGGTCTTGTCTTCGTCTTCCATCACCGTGTTCACAATGCCGGTCAGCTGCTCGACGATCATCTCGAGCATGTTCTGGCTGCCCTTCGGTACTGCCCGGAGTTTTCGGGTCGCGACCAGCAGGAACAGGATCAGCAGCGCCATCGCCACCCAGGTACCGAGGATCCCGTTGGTGATCGGGATGCCCGCGACCTCGAAGAGATGCTCCGGACCGAGCGGCGGCGTGTGGAGCTCGGCAGCCATTACTTGCTGATCCTCGCTACTTCCTTCAGGACGATAAGGGTCGCGCCGATGCCGCCGACGATCACGCTGCCGGCCAGCGCGAACGGCGCCGTGTCGAACGTCAGGTCGAGCACGTACCCGGCGATCGCGGTGATCACCAGGATCGCCGTCACCTGCCCGAGGATGAGGAGTCCCATCCAGAGGCCTTTGCCGGCGCTGATGTCCTTGCTGTCCTTCTTGGCCATACGGTCCTTAGCTTACCGTGAGACCCGGCCCTGGCGCCACGGCCGTCCATCGATAGCAAAACGCTTGCTGGTACATCTTTTTGTCTCTACTATGGGATTTACCAATCGCCCTTTCGAACCTGGAGGTATGTCATGCCCGCGAACGCGGAACCCGCTTCGGCGAGGCCGTCCACAGCCCTAGGGGCACTCGGTGCCGTGGCCGCGCCCGCGGCGCTGGTACTGATGCTCCTCTGCGGCCTCCTGTACGGCGCCGGACTGGAAATGCTCGGCTTCGTCAGCCTACTGCTGGGAATCGCCCTGGTCTCGGTATTCCTATGGAGAGTCGACCGCGGCCTCCAGCTGGAAGAAGAGTCGACGAAGGTGTTCGCGATTTTCTTCGCCGTCGTTGTCGCCGGAACCGGATGCTTTCTCGTCGGCTACTACCTGCTGAGCAGCATCTTCTGACATCCGTCAGGGCTAGGGCCCGCCCCAACGCGCATAGCGCACGGAGCGGGCCCTATTCATATATGGTCTGATTTACTTTGCAGACTTGGCGACCGGCCGGGCCAGCCAGACCAGCAAAGCGGCCAGCATCACGGCGAGTACCGCCGCCATCAATACCTTGCGGCCGGTAGTCCCGGCGATCAGCGCCGTCAGGCCAAAGACGGCCGAGACGCCGTACAGGAACAGGACCGTCTTGCGGACGGAGAAGCCGCGCTTCAGCAACAGGTGGTGGAGGTGCCGCGTGTCCGGCTTCCATGGCGGGGCGCCGGTGGCGATCCGGCGCAGGATGATCGTGGTCGCGTCCAGGATCGGAAAGCCGAGCACCAGGAACGCCGTCGCGATCTTGCCACCGGAGATCACCGCCAGCGTCGCCAGAACGTAGCCGATGAACGTCGAACCGACCGTCCCCAGGAATATCTTCGCCGGATGGAAGTTATAGACCAGGAACCCGCCGATGCTCCCCGCCAGGAGCAATGCCAGCAGTGCGACGTGCGGCTGGCCCACGACGGCCGATAGCGAGAGCAACGCGACGGTGACCGCCGCGATTCCGCCGACTCCGGCCGCCAGGCCGTCCAAGCCGTCCAGCCAGTTCACGGCGTTGATCACCAGTACCACCCAGACCACGGTGATCAGGTCCGCCGGCAGGTTCAGCATCCGCCCTCCGGCGTCGAACGGCATCGCGACTTGGAGCTGGTCCAACGCGACCTTCCCGCCAAACGGGTTGGTCACCTCCTCGATCGCCATCCCGGCGGCGGCCAACGAGACGCCGGCCACGGCGTGGCTCAGCAGCTGCACCGCGGGCGGCAAGCCGCGCTTGTCGTCGACGAACCCGACCGCCAACAGGAAGAGGGCGGTCAGTGAGAAGATCAGTAGCTGCCCGGGGCGGAAGTTCGGGGACAACTGCGGCAGGAAGACCAGGAACCCGATGAAGAACGCCGCCATCACCGCCGCCCCGCCGAGGCGCGGCGTCACCTTCCGGTGAATCCGCCGGCCGCCCGGATGGTCGACGATCCCGGATTTGAGCGCGAACCGTCCGACCCACGGCGTGAGCGCCGCGGCGGCGGCGAAGGTAAGCAGGAAGGCGTACGTCAGGATTGCCATCACTTCCAGTGTACGCGTTCGGAATAGGGTCTAAGCAAGCGTGCACTAGATATTCCTGACCGCCACCGGACACCGCTTGACATGGCTTTTTATTTCCGAAGGAAGGGGATTTTCCCCAGTCGGACCCGGAATAGCCTTGTTCGGTAAATGCTTTTTTACCTTAACCAAGACAATTTTACTTTTCCCGAAAAGCCCTTTGCCTGAATCCGGCAAGGTACACTAGGAAGTGAAAACAAAAATCGCTGGCGGCAAAAAGCCGTCCGTGAGAATTCATCGGTACCCGGGTACCGTCAACAAAAACCCCGAGAGGGATACAGGGCTCCAGCGAATCGCTGGGGCTCTGTTTGTTGTGATCAAAAAATAGCTCAACCAAGCTTAAAGGACTTGACAAGGTGCTATTTTTTTGCTATATTAAGCTAATTTTTCGGAAAGGATACTGAGCACGAAACGAACATATGCATAGGCGGAAGACACTCATCCTGGGAATGACGGCAGCGGTCCTGATCGCCGCCGCGGCGTTCGTCGGTGCCGGACCCAGCCACGCGGCTTCCGGGTACCAGTACGGCTGCTCCCCCTGGCGCTTGTCCGGCTACGACTTCCGCCAGTTCGTCTCCGGTTGGGGGTATCACTCCGGGCAGGACATCGGGTGCCGGGCCGGGACACCGGTCTACGCGATCGCCGATGGCACGGTGAAGTACTCTGCGCTCACGCCGGACTCCTGGCGCTGGGGCAACCTGATCATGATCGAACATGACGACGGGTCGCGGGCGGTCGGGCTGTACGGACACCTTGGCAACGACCGCCGGGTCAGCGCCGGACAGCGGGTCGGCAAGGGCCAACGGATCGGTACCATCGGCCCAGGACACACCCGGGAGAACGGCCGCTGGGGAGCGCACCTCCACTTCTCGATCACGCCCGGGTCTTACGGCACGGCGACCGGAAGCTACTGGTCCCTGATCAACGGGTACGAGCGCGGTGGAGAGATCAACCGCTACACCCACCCGACCCGCTATATCCAGAACCGTCAGGTGCGGCAGCCGACGTATAACTACAGCCATATCTCGCAGACCGGGGCCACCGTTCAGGGCAAGTCCTCGGAATACTGGGTCGAGTTCCGCCTGCGGAACACCGGCACCGCAACCTGGAGCAAGGGCGGCGCCAACCCCGTACGGCTCGGGACCGACCGTCCGCGAGACCACCGCACCGCCTTCTCGGCCGGCATGGGCGGACACGGCTGGCTGAATCCCAGCCGGATCGAGATGCAGTCCGACACCGCCCCCGGCCAGACCGCCGTCTTCCGGGCGCGGTTCAACAACAAGGGAGTGAAGCCGGGGACGTACCATAAGTACTTCCGGCCAGTCGTGGAAGGCGTCGGCTGGATGCGGGACACCGGTATGCACGCTAAGGTGACGGTCCGCTTGCCGCGGTACGGAGCCCAAGGCTACCGCGTCACGGCCCATGACGACCTCTCCCCGGTCTCCCTGACCCGGACGGACACGCACCGGTATTTGGCCGGCGGCACCCTCGTGAACCTGAAAGCCTACATTAAGAACACCGGCGACTTCGCCTGGAACGCGGGCGGCAAGCATCCCGTACGGCTCGGGACCGAGCATCGCCGCGACCGGCGCAGCGGGTTCGCCGTGAAGTCCGGCGGCCGGGTACCCGGCAGCGAAGGATGGCTTGCCGGGAACCGCGCGTCCAAACTGGACGGCATCTACATCCCGTCGGAGAGCCGGATCACCCCCGCGTCCGCCGTGAAGCCGGGACAGATCGGCGTCTTCTCGTTCACTGTCAAGTCTCCCAGCAAGTCGGGCGAGTACCGCGAGCATTTCCGGCCGGTAATCGAGGGCGATCGTTGGCTGGATGCCAACCTTCACTTCGGCTTGCGCGTGCTGCCCAAGGGCAACCATTACGCATGGGTGAAGCAGGACGACCCTGATCCGATATCCCTCGGCGGCGACACCGAGACGGCTCGGGTCTACATCCGGAACAGCGGCCAGTCCTCATGGAAGGTCGGCGGTCCGCTCCGGCTCGGCACCGATCGGAAACGCGACCGGTCATCCGCGTTCCGGGGCCCGGACTGGATCTCCGCCAGCCGGGCCAGCACCATCGACGCCGTGGCCGACGCGCCGGCCGAGGACGTGGTCGACCCCGGCCAGATCGCCCGGTTCGACTTCCAGGTGAAGTCGGCCTCCAAGCCGGACGGGTCATATCGCGAGTACTTCCGACCGGTGATCGACGGCAAGGAGTGGCTGCGGGAATCGGACAAGTATGTCCCGGTCACCGTGCGCTCCGGGGACTACGACTACGGGGTGGTCAGCCAACGTTACTCACAGAACCCGGCGGACCTCGGCTACGGTGACACGGTCACCGCCACCGTCCGGATTCGGAATCACGGCCACGTGCCGTGGCCGGTGGACGGCCCGAGTCCGGTCCGGCTCGGGACCAGCGGACCCCAGGATCGCTCCTCGGCCTTCGCCGCGCTGACCGGCGCCGACGCTTGGTTCTCGCCGACCCGGGCCTCCGGGATCGACGGGCGCGTTGACGGCGATTCCCTGGATACAGGCGCGGCCGAGATCAAGCAGGGAGAAATCGCGCAGTTCAACGTGCCGATGCAGGTGAGCTCCGAGGTCGAGGGCGGCGCGCGCACGGAGCGGTTCAACTTGGTCCGCGAGGGCGAGGCCTGGTTCCCCGACCGCGGCATCTCCGTGCCACTGAACGTCACCGCCCAGACCTACGACTACCGGGTGGTAGGACAATCCGCCTCCCGGAACCTGAGTGACCTGCGCACGGGCGACACCGCCGTGGTCCAGCTCGCGGTGAAGAACACGGGACGGTACGCTTGGCCCGTCAGCGGCGTCAATCGCGTCCGGTTGGGCACCGCCCGCCCGACGGACCGGTCTTCCTCGTTCGCGACACTGGCCGGCGAAGACCCCTGGCTCTCGGCAAATCGAGCGTCCGGGATCGACGGCCGCGTGCTCAACGTCACGACCTTCGATTCGACCCCGGCCACGGAGATCCTGCCCGGCGAGACGGCCCTGTTCAACTTCACCGTCACCGCCAGCACCGTCGGCCACTTCAACGAATACTTCCGGTTGGTCCAGGAGAATCGGGCCTGGTTCCCGGACCACAGCCTGGTGGTGTCAGGCAGCGTCGTCGGATCGCCCCAGGCCAGCGATTGAGCGGTTGCTCGATTGTAGCCATACCTCATATTTGGTAGGACTGGAGTAACGCTCCTACTATCTTGAAATCAATACTGACATTCTTGCTCGGCACGGCCGCCGCGATCACCGCGGCCGCCTTCGTGCTGACGGTCGGGCCCGCGGACGCCAAGGCCGCGTCCTCGTTCCAGATTCCCTGCTTCCCGTACGGGACGCCGAATTACGCGTACGGCCAGTACATCGGGGGGTGGGGATATCACGTCGCGGAGGACGTCTGTCATAACGACGGCATCCCGGTGTTCGCCGCAGCCGACGGCGTCGTGAAGTACTCGGCCCGGACGCCCGACTCGTACCGTTGGGGCAATCTGATCATCATCCAGCATAGCTGGAAGAGCAGCTCGATCCTGAGCCTCTACGGGCACCTCAACAACGACCGGCGCGTCGGGGCCGGGGCGACGGTCAAGAAAGGCCAGCGCATCGGGACGGTCGGACCGCGCGGATCGGTAAACGGCAACTGGGATCCGCACACCCACTTCGGGATCCGACAGGCCACCTACAAGGCCGGGACCGGTTCCTACGACCACACCATCCACGGGTACGAGCCGAGTTGCTGCGCCGGCTGGGTCGCATCGGGCAAGTACGTGAACGACCGACGTTCCAACTACGACTACGTCGGTGCCGCGATTTCCGGAAACCGGTCCATGAACAGCAACGGCGAGTCCGTGATGACCTTCAAGCTTTGGAACACCGGACGGCAGACGTGGCTGAAGGGCGGATCGACGCCCGTGCGTCTCGGCGGCAACCGGCCGCAGGACCGCGGCAGCGGGTTCTCGGACGGCGGGACCGCGGAGGGATGGCTGACCCGCAACCGGATCGAACTATTGGACGACACGCCGTCGGGCCAGCTGGCGCAGTTCCGGGCGACGTTCAAGTCGAGCGGTAACCCGGGCACTTACCCGGAGTGCTTCGCGCCGGTCGTCGAGAACCTGGGCTGGATGCGCGACCTGGGCCTTTGCGCCACCATGACGATCAAGCCGCCGGACTGGCGCGGCCAACACTACGGGACCTACGTCACCGAACCCGACTCCGGGCCGACGGACCTCGATTCGACGGCCTCGCCCTCCGGCCTCTTGCCCGGTGACCGGCGAAGCGTGAAGATCCTGGTCAGGAACGTCGGGGAGTTGCAATGGAACGCCGGCGGGGCCAACCCCGTGCGTCTGGCGACCCGGCGGCCGACGGACCGCACCAGCGCCTTCCGGACGATCGGGGCGGGAGATATCGACGCTTCGGAGAACTGGCCGGACAAGAACCGGGCTTCCGCCATCGACGGACGGTACGATCCGGGAACTGATTCCGTGGTGGCGGACGCGACGATCACGACCGGCGAGATCGCCGTCTTCTCGTTCGTGACCACCACGCCGGACAAGGTCGGCAACATCCGGGAGTACTTCTCCCCGGTGGTCGAGGGCAAGAAGCACATGTCCGATACCGGCAGTTCCGTGCTCTTCAACATCCTGGACCGCGGCTACCACTACTCGTACGTGTCCAAGTCGGCCGACCCCGCGACGATCACCCCAGGCGTGACCGAGCAGGACGTCACGGTGCGCCTGAAGAACACCGGACGGGAAGCCTGGCCGGTGGACGGCAACCTCAGGCTCGGCACCGACCGGGCCCGGGACCACAAGTCCGCCTTCATCACTACCACGGGACCCGACCCCTGGATCGCCCGGAACCGGCCGTCGGCCGTGGATTCCGTGGTGGGCGCGCCCGGGGATACGACGGTGGATCCCGGTCAGGTCGCCGAGTTCGACTTCACGATCACGATCCCGGACAGCCTGGGCGCCGGCAACTACCGGCTCTACGTCCGACCGGTGATGGACGGGGTGGGTTGGCTGCCCGAGGATTACGGAATCAACTTCCCCGTACCGGTAGCGGTCGCCCGGAACCTCCAGTTCATGAAGACCGTCTACTCCGGGAACCAGCAATCCTTCGCCCGGAACAGCACGATGACCGCCCGGGTCGCGATCAAGAATACCGGCCGCCTCACCTGGTCCGCGAGCGGGACCAACCCCGTCCGGTTGGCGACGACCCACCCGCAGAACCGCAGCTCCGCCTTCCGGACCCTCACCGGCGGTGACCCGTGGCTGAACGCCAACCGGGCTTCGACGATAGACGGCACGGTCACCGACCTCAGCGGCAACATGACCGTGAACGGCGCCGACACCATGATCGAGCCGGGACAGATCGCCCTGTTCAGCGTACCCCTGACCGCGGCTCCTGCGCCCGGCACCTACCGGGAGTACTTCTCCTTGGTGCAAGATGGCGCGGCCTGGTTCCCCGACCCGGGGTACAACATGCTGCTGAAGGTCGTCGCCCCGTAGCCTAGGCCTTGGCCCGGCGCTCCAGCGTCCGCAGCGCCTTGGTCCGTTTCCGTGTGACCCGGAACTCCAGGTAGCGCCCGAAGATCAGCCGGGTCTGCGACTCGATCGCCGGCAGGCTGGAGAAGATGATCGTCGTCACCGGCATCAACACCCATTGCGCGACGTGCAGCAACCGGTGGCGCTCCTTGTATCCGGGCGGCTTCGGCGGCAGCAGCAGCAGGGAGATCAGGATCGTCACGATGATCCCGACCAAGGCCAGGGTCAGGATGAAACTCGCGGTAGGAGCCAGGGTCTGGCCGAACAACGTCTCCCGGAACGCCGGGGATAGGTAGATCGGGAACCAGCCGACGAACGTGATCAGGATCGGCGCGACCGCCCAGGTGACGTGACCCTCCAGGAAGCGGCCGATTTGGAGCAGCTTGTTGCCGAGTGAGATGCGCGGGTTCCGCCAGGCGTTCACGACGGCGTACGGGAAGTCGGAAGCGCCGTAGGCCCAGCGCCGGAGTTGGAGGTACTGCTCCTTGAGCGTCCCGGGATAGGTGTCGCCGAGGACCGCGTCTTGGTACACCGGCACGTATACCGGCTGCACGAAGTGCCGGCCATCGTAGCGGAAGTACGTCCGCCAATATTGCTGGCCGTCCTCGACGATGGTGTCGATCGACCAGAAGTCGGTATCGACCACGGTCTGGAGCCCCTGTGAATGCGCCGCGAAGTTCCGGAGCCGCCAGGGCCGCGTGGACTCGATCATGTGCCAGAAGGACGAACCGGTGGACAGCACGCGGTTGATCGCGGTCGTGTACCAGAGGTTGTTATGGAACAGCGGCGTCGGCTGGAAGCTGCGGTGGCGCCGGTCCGGCTCGAGCAGGTACTGGTAGGTCACGGCCGCGAAGTACTGCGGGTGCGGCCGGTGGTCGGCGTCCAGCGTGGTCACGATCACCTCTTCGTGCGGGATGCCGAGCTTGTCGATCTCCGCGATCGCCTTCCGGCCGGCCCAGTTGATGTTGCTACCCTTGCCCTTCACCTCGCCGGTGATGTTCGACGGGTGTTCGGTGACGATGAACTTCTTGAACCGGCTCCCGAACTCGCGTTTGAGGACGCGGGCGTTCGCCTGCGCCCGGCGCTTGTCGCGCTCTTCCGTGGCCAGCACGATGATCATCCGCTTGGGGTCGTAAGTCGACTCCACGAGCGCCTGGAAGCTCGGGCGGAGCGTCTCGAGCTCCTCGGTATACGTCGCGACGACGACCAGATGATGGATGCGGGATGCCCGTGGTGACGGCGTGTCCGACTCTATCGCGGTCCGGACTTG
Source organism: Candidatus Saccharimonadia bacterium (assembly GCA_025449535.1). Lineage (GTDB taxonomy): Bacteria > Patescibacteriota > SICC01 > SICC01 > SICC01 > JALYJZ01. The sequence goes on along the minus strand of JANWJF010000001.1, from coordinate 580,230 downwards.
GGCGAGCTCGATCCCCAGGTCCCGGTAATCCCGGGCTAACCGCCGGTTCGTCAGGTCGACGCGGCGGAGCCAGAGCCATTTGCGAATTCCCGTACGTCCGCCGTCAATCCGACGGATCACCCTGCTGAGGGTCGCGGCGTGCGAATCGATGCTACGCTCCAGGGCCTTGAGGCGGTTGCTCCAGTCGATGCGGGTATCCCGGCGGAGATGCTGGTACGCCCGAATCAGGTTGCCGGACAGCGTCACCGACTTCACCAGCCAATAGACGTCGAACATGAGGATCGCGTAGGCGACCCAGCGCGGCATGAAGATCGACAGCGCGGCGCTGCCGAGCAGGATGCCCCAGGTAATCAGTCCCGGCGTCGCTTCCAGCAACCGCCAGAGGTCCGGCGGCACGGTGCGGCGGGTCGCGGAGGAGGATACCCGCGGATCGGTGAACGCGGGGTGCTTCCGGTACGCGGCGATCTGCTTCTGATTCAGCACGGCCTTCAGTATACCGCTCGACCTACCCGAACGCCGCGATCGTCCGGCTGACCTCATCATGGATGCCGTCGATGCAATCGTATTGCTTCACTTCTTCGGCGTTTACCCAGGCAAAGTCCGTGAATCCGCCAACTTCGGGCTTCACGTCTCCGCCGGCGTATTCGGCGGCGAATTGGAACAACGCGACCGGCGTCTCGTCCGGGCGCACGAATACCAAGCTGCCCAAGTAACGGAAGTCATCGCCGAGCTTGATCGCCGCTTCCTCTTTCGCCTCTTTCCGTAACAGTTTTTCGAACGCGCCCTGGAAATCGTAAACATCGCCGTTCATCCGGGTCGGCTTGGCAAGGTCGAAGTCCTCGTGCTCGAGCTTCCCGCCGGTTACGCCCCATTTGCCGGGGTGTGCGGTCTCCCGTTCGTCGCGCTTGAGGATCAAGCACCGGCCGTCGGACTTACGGTATGGCATGGCCGTTGCCACCACGTAGAACAATTTGTTGGGCTTGGCCTGGTCGAGACTGATTTTGGAGGCCGGCATGGCTCCAGTGTACAGCTAGGCTGACTTCGGCATGAACCCTAGCTCATCAAGAACGTGGTAGAGGGCGTCCTTCTCGACTTGAGACATGTCCTGCACACGTCGCCTTTCCAGTATCCCCGCGGTCAGGAGGATCAGGCTGGCCCGTTCCTCGGCACTCATCGTCGCTTCGCCATCCGAAGCGGGCAGCGCAACCAGTAATTCGTGGATCTTCATTCCCCGGGCAATCTCATGGTCCAGCACGTCGATCGGAGTAAGCTCTCCGCGCCAAATGGCGTCCTTGATCAGGTCTTGGAGGCGATCCTCACTGGGTTTGGTCGGCCCCCTCTCGACGGTGCCTTCCTGGATTCCTCGCCGCGCCTTCTCGTACCGCATCCTGAATTCCCGGTTATCTTCGAGCATCGCCCTGCCGCGGGCTTCGCTGTTCATAATCGTCGAATGATGCCGGTAGAGGTATCTTCCGATCTGCGGATACGACGGCGGCTCCTCTTGGGCCCGGGCCAGGCAGACCGCCAGGCTGCGAGCGCTCAACGCGCTGTTCATCCGAGAGGCGCTTCTCAGCTCGCTTAGTGACAGGTCATAGACCCAGCACGCCGCGGCGGCACACTGCTCGATGCTGTACGGACCTTCGTACAGCACTTCCGGACGGTCCGGCCCTTCGGGAGGTCCGCCTGGATCGCCGCTCATCTGATTACCCGCGTTTCCATAAAGACCCTGCAGTGTATCGAATTTACGCGTAGCTTGCCATTAAATTTGCCAAAACCACGGTATTCCTCTACGCTTACCGCGTTGTATCAATGCAGAGATTGAGTGTTAGGTTTGTCCGAGGCTCCTCTGGTAACGAAAGGAGCCGTTCATGGCTAAGGAATTGTTTATTGGCAATCTTCCTTGGAGCGTCGACAGCGACGGACTGAAGCAGCACTTTGCTGCCTACAGCCCGACGCAAGCGAACGTGGTCAGCGATCGCGATTCCGGCCGCAGTCGCGGATTCGGATTCGTGAAGTTCGACGACGACGCGCAGGCCGACAAGGCCGTCGCCGAGCTCAACGGTAAGGAGCTCGACGGACGAGAGCTTACCGTCCGCGAAGCTACGCCTCGACAGTAATCTCGATTACGTCGACTCAAGCGAGGGACCCCGGCTTCGGCCGGGGTCTTTCAGTTACTGGCTTCCGTATGGGCGGAGGGTTCCGCGAAGAACTCCGGTTGCGCGAATCGGGCCAAGGCGAAGATGATGCCGATTCGGAACGCGTCGGTCCGGGTGACCGCCCCGTTGGTCATGATGCCGAAGAAACCCTCTTGATGCTTCACGCCGGACCGCGCCGTCATGTCGTCGATGACGTCACCAAGCTCCTTGCCTTCGAGGATCCGATCCATGACCGGGCCACCCATCGCGATGACCGGGGAAGACCCCACGCCGAAGGTCCCGTCCGCATCCAGCACCGCGCACCAGCCGGTCTCGAACCAACCCGCCGGCATCTTGTCCGCGCCGGCCTCCAGTCCGACCGCAAAGTCGGTTTGCTTCAGGAGCATCGCCGCTCGGGCCCGGTTCTTCGCGCCACGGATCGTCTCCTCGAAGCTCATCGGCTGGTCCGAGACGCCGGAATCGACCTTGACGCCTTCGACCGTAAACCGTTCCTTCGGCCAGACGGCTTCGAACGCCTGTCGTGTGGCGTCGACCTTCACGGGATTGGTGGAGCCGACGACGATTTTCTTCATGATTTCACTATACGCAGCTTCCGCCATATGAACGATCGATCGTTCACTCTTCCAAAGACACCGTCCGATGTGCTTGGAAGAAGCCTGTTACATGAATCCGATCCTGAGCGGGGGATTCACACGGACGCGTCGATTGACGCCGGCTGCCAGTCCGTTAGATGTCTGCTTTCCGGAGGTGCCTCCAAACCTTGCTGTTCCTCCAGACCACGCTGATTCCATTCGTGACGAGCAGGACCCAGAATCCTACGACGAACCAATGCTCACCGTAGAGCCCGGCGACCAGCAAGGTAGCCACCAGCGTGACTGTCCGGCTGCCACGGCCGAATACCTTCACCTCCCGCCACGGGATGTCGAATCCCGATGGCAGGTTGCCACCGCTGTATTCCATCTTTACCTCCGAGGACCAAAGGCCGAGGCCGTACGCGATGCCCAGCAGATAGAAGTCAGGGGGCGTCGCAAGGATCAGCGGGAAGACGAAGGCGGCTTCGCCGAGCTTGTCGCACAGCGCGTCGACTACGGCACCGACTTTCCGCCGAGTCACGTCCGGATTCCGGCGAGCCAATTTGCCGTCCAGCAGGTCGCACAGTACGCCGGCGGCGAACACCACGGCTACCATCAGCCAGGCTTCGGTCAGCAGGGCGATGACCCCGGCGACGGCACAGAGTGCGACGCCGGTGAGACTGACGACGTTCGGGTTGATGCGCAGGATAGCCTGTTCCATGGCTCACCTCCTTGGAGAGTCGAGGGGACGTTCTATTAAGGTCGGGTTACGTCAGCAAGCACGGTCCGTATACCAAACTATACGACAACACCGCCCGGAACCTCTACGATTTCTTCTCCTGGGAGAAGGTCGAGAGATCCCGATGGGCGGTGTCTGGGCCACCCCAGCGGAATGGCTGGGGTGGCCCGTACTGCGTCGGTCGTTTGGTGTGGTGGGGTTAGCCGGTCGTGACTTCGAACTTCGGCTGGTACGTTTCCACTTTTTCTTCTGCTTCACTGAACCAGCAACCCGGGTCGAACCGGAATACGTTTGTGCCTCCGGTTCCGCCGTCACAGTAGACGCCGGGCGTGGCTGAGTTGATGTAGGCGTCTTTCGGCAGCGGAGCAGCACCTACCGTCGGCGTGCCGGTGAGCCCCACGTTCAACGAGTCGTAGAAGCAGCCACTGACCGCTTCGTTGCACGGATTGCTATAGCCCTGCGGTTCAGGACCGTAGCCACTCGTGTTGTACTCGACGCTGATGATCGCTTTTTTCGGCAAGTAGACGCCCTTCAGTGGGAAGACGATCTTGAACAGCTTGCCGTTGAAGCATTTCCCGCCGTAGTACCACCTGCCGTCCCCGCATTTCGGAACGTTGGCTGACGGTCGGTAGGGCATGTTGAACGCCTGCGTCAGTTCTCCGGTCTGCGCGCCGACTGAGTTGTCCGGTTCCGCGTGGTAGATCTTGAGCGTGACCGGCCAGGAGAACTTTGCTCCGAGGGTGGTTGCACACGTGCCTTCATGCCAGGTCCCGCTCTGACAGGCCCAGCTGCTCATCGCGACCGTGACCTTCGTGTTGTTGGCACTGGGGCCTGAGAATTCGACTTGGCCGCCGAACTCCGAGACCTGTTGCGCCTGGAACGGCTGCGACGGCACGTTGCCGGGCAACGGGCTCGGGACGTTGTCATAGATCGGGGTGTAGGTCACCGCCGCGCTCGCCGACCCGGCCATGATGGCCAATGCGGTGGCCATTGCGAGAGCCGCTAGGACGCATCTCGTCGCCCTCGCTTTCATCCTTTTAGTCATGCCTCTGTCTCCTTCTGTCTTTGCTTGAGTTCCAGAACTGACCCCGAATGATCCATCCGCTGGTCGGCAGATGAAAAATAGTTTGATTTTGGAAATGGCCTGGCTGGTAAGGTCCGCTAGCCAATCAAAAACAGCTCGCTCTGTACGGTTTGAGCTGCTGGCATCAGTAAACAGCAAGCTTCAATCTACCTTACTGCGCTACAAAGTCAAAATATCTTGGCTTTACGAAGCGATTACTACCTAAACAGACAATCCCGGTCACGTCAGTTTTCCAGGGGTAGTCTGATTACTTCGCTTCTTTGATCACGTCGACGAGAATCTCGATGCCTTCATCGAGCACGTCCCGTTCGATCGTCAGCGGCGGCATCAGTTGGATCGTCCCGGTCATACCTGGCGGGACGTGCAGCCCTCGCTTTAGCGCCTCCTCCCGGACGGATGCTCCAGCTTCAGCATGCGTCTCCTTGTCCTGCTTGTCCTTGACGATATCGATGCCGACCAGCATGCCGACACCGCGCACATCGTCTACCAGCGGATGGTCAGCCAACTGCTCACGCAAGGACTTCACCAGGTACTCCCCGTTCTCCGCCGCCTGTTCCCATACTTTGTCGCGCTGGTGAACCTCCAGCGTCTTCAGTCCGGCAGCGCAGGGCCCCGGTAGCCAACCGTAGGTCGAGGTGATGTTCGCCTTGTCGTAGATCCGTTCCGCGATATCGGTCCGGGCCACCATCGCACCGAGTGGCGCCGCACCGTTGGACTGTCCTTTGGCGAACGTCATGATGTCCGGCTCGACGTTCTCATGTTCGACACCGAACAGTTTCCCCGTCCGGGAGAAGCCGGTACCTACCTCGTCGACGATAAGTAGTGTTCCGTATTTCTTCGTAAGCTCCCGCACACGAGTAAGGTATCCCGGTGGCGCGAGCGCCATATTGCCTTCGCCGGTAACGACGCCTGTCTCCGTTATCATGGCCGCGACGTCTTCCTTCTTGAGAACTTCCTCGAGCTTCTCCACGAAAGACTCCAGCAACTCCTCCGGTGACTGCTTGGAACGGTACGTGTCCGGATAATCGAGCTGGACGAAGTCCGGAACCAGCGGACCGATGTCACTAACGTACTCGGGTGGTGTGCCAATCGCCATGCTGCCGAACGATTGGCCATGGTACGCGGGCGCTAAGCCGATCAGCTTCTTGCGCCTGGTGAAGGCACGGGCTGACTTGAGCGCCTCTTCATTGGCTTCCGTGCCGCCGGTAGCGGGGCCGACCGCGGAAAGTTCTCCGGGCAGGGCGTCGGTAAGTGCCTTGGCATACTGGTCGCGTGTGGCGTTACCCATCCAGAGCGATCCATAGGTCTTTTCCTTCGTAACCCCCAGTACTGCCTCCATCACCTCGGGATGATTCCAGCCGAGGTTCGCCACATTCCACCCCGTCGCGAAGTCAATGAGTTGCTTCCCGTCGTCGGTCCAAAGGTGGCTCCCTTCGGCTTTCTTGATGTTCAAACGCCAGTCGCAATAGGTGGTGTAGATGAGATGGTTGCGAAGCATGGTTTTAGTGTAACGCAGCAGGGTTCAGCAACCGCATCTCCCCGGTCTCGAAGGAATGGGACGTATGGTTCCGCAGGTCATCGCCCCGCAGCCAGGCTTCCGCGATCTGGAACGGATCCCCGTGCCCGACGAGCACGACGTCACGGTCCGCCGACTGCCCTTCGAGCTCCCGGATGAAGGCGGACATCCGTTCGGCGACGTGCGTGACGGATTCCACGCCGTGCTCCGTCCGTTTCGCCGACTGTCGGTCCCCTTGCCAGGCCAGGTGATACGCCTCGTTGGAACCGCCGTCGAAGTCCCCGAAGAAGCGTTCGCGCAGGCGGATATCGTACCGCACCGGGGTCGACAGTCCGGCGACCGAGACGATCTCTTCCGCCGTCTGCTTCGTCCGCAGGAAGTCGGACGAGTAGAGCACCGCGCGTTCAAGCACGTCACGATGGGCGCGCGCCGACTCCGCCACCTGCTGCCGGCCGACGTCGGTCAAACCGTACCGCTTGGTGCCGATCGCGGGGTCGCTCAGGATGATGCCCTGGACGTTCGCCTCGCTCTGGCCGTGCCGGAACCCATAGTAGCGGTTGCGGAGCGGAGGCCGCGGAGCGAGGTCCGTCATGCTGGACGGCCTGGCTCAGCCCTCACGCGCCGCAGCGCTTGGTAACTTTGCTTGAGCGCGCCCGCTGCAGCGTCCCAATGCCCGTCTACCGTGCCCGGGTCGGTATCGGGGTCCTCTGCCAGGTCATGCTCGACCGTCGCCTGCGCCTTCAGCACACCGGCTTCCCGGGCCGCGACGGGCGAGATGCCGAAGAGTTCCGCGTACAAACGGCTGAACGCTTCGACCAGACGGGTCTTGTCCGGTTCGTGTTCCAGTTCGTCATGTATGCGCCACCAGGCGACCTCGAGTTCGCCGGCAGTCTGCGGATCAAAGTCCAACGCCGAGGAGTCACGGATGACGCGATAGTATCCGGCCGCATGTTCGACCGCGGCGCCCCAGTCGCGGCTGTCGTGTGACGCGACCGCCGCAAACAAGTGACCTACCGCTTCCTGGGATGACTGCTTGTCCACGCCATACAGTTCGCTGGTCCATTGTTCCAGCGAGGCACGGATGCGTGGCATATCCTTGTCGTTGTGGGCTCGCCAGAACCGTTTCTCGGCCTGGGCAGTAGTCTCGGGATTGAACGTCGACTGCGACATCGACTTTACTGTATCACCGGACTCATGGATCCAACCTGGCATCCGTCTCCGGCCCGTCGGCAGACAAACGCGGGGCGACATGGTGGATGTTAACTCTCTGTTCAGCCGTCCCCTGAACAGGAATGGAGGTCCCATCCCGGACGCGGCCCTCGAGATCCGCGGCAAGCTTAAGCAAATCCATGGACTCCATTGGAAGCGGCAGTCCCAGAGGAACGGCTTGTTGCTGACCGAGAAGGTGTTGCTCGAACCAAGCGGTCGCCTCGACAACTTGCCGTTGGTCACCCTCACCCGCGATCGTCAGTTCAACCTCTTTGCAGCGATCCACCGTCTCTTGGATCTCAATCCGGTAGACCACCAAGTTAGGAGCCAGCGGGTCTCCGACCAGGATCATGGTCGGACGTCTTTCACACGCAAACCCCGTGGCCTGCTTTCCTTTGAGATGGGCTTCGTCCGGCAATGGAAGGCCCTGCTCAAGGCCGGTGATTACCGCGTCGGATACGGAGCGCGGGTACGGGCCGACGAACTCCGAGTCCTTCACCGCTTCCGCGACCGCTCGCTCGGTAGCCATCTCGTGATCCGAGCGCAGAGGAAAACGTTCCCGTAGCCAGGCGCGAACGCCTTTCTTGCCGCCTGGTTCGACGCCTTCTACGCGTGCTACTTCGGATGCCATATTGTTTCCATTATCGTCCGTCGGCCGGTTCTCCCGGCCTCCGTATTTGGTGAGTCATAACTGAGCATACTATCGAAAAGACCGAGGAATTAACACGTTGCGTCCCATAGTAGAGACTGCCGGGTTGGAATCATTGCCTGGGTTCACTCTTGGATCGCAGGTTCCTATTAATGATATCAACCGCGGCTCTGCCTAAGTCTTCGCCATGGTGGCTTCCAGAGATACCGTCTAGCACCTCTACGCGATATCCTCGGTCGAATGCCTCATAGGCCGATGCCAGCACGCAAGCATCAATGTCGATGCCGCATAGTTGTACATGAGTCACGTTCTCTTCTTTTAGACGAGACGTGAGACTTTTCGACCGAAAGATCGAGAAGCCAGTCTTGTCAAAAGTATTCGGCTCGCCCGCGAACGCTTTGATTTCTGGACTGAGGTCAACATCAGGACTGCTCATGCACTCGCGCCAGTTGAGCATCTTTACGAACTGGGAACTTTCCTTATTGATGAACCTGGTAAAGAAAGCCAGTTCGGGTTTTCGTAAACGGATATGGTCAGCAATCTTTCCAGGAACCCTGGCGGTGCGATCGTTCACGAAGTAATTTTGAACGTCTATGACAATGAGAGCGGTTTTCATGCGTTCACTCAGGATAATACCGCACGACTGGACCGTCTTTCTCTTTCCTGACCAGTCCTCGTTTGATCAGCGTCCGTCGATAGTGGTTTGAGTGCTCGCGACCCAAGCGCCGGTTCAGTTCGGACGGACGGATGCCAGGCTTGTGCCTGATGATGGCAAGCATTGCGGACAACAGTTTCTCAGTGGAACCTTTCACTGTTCGTTGAGCGGGTAAGGAGAATCGAACTCCTCTTTCGTGCTTGGGAAGCACGCGTAATGCCACTATACGATACCCGCGCACCGTCCAGTTTAGCTTACTGCCCTATCGCTTCGAGCGCCCGGCGGAACCGGCGATTGATTCGCTGGCGCCGGGCGAGCGCGCCCGGCCTGAGCTCCTTCTGCATCTCGTGGAGCCCCTTCTTGACCAGGAAGTGGTATTCCTCGGGAGCGTCCCGCTGGACCGCCTGCAATCCGGCCCGGACCAGGTCAGGCATCGCGGACCGGTCTTCCAAGCACGCCGCACTGAGCAAGGCGTAGGCGTCGTTCCGGTCCCGTCGCGCCACCATGCCGATCTGATCAGCGAACGCCAAGCGTACGCAGGGATCCTCGGAAGCCTTCCTGTTTCCACCACCTCGCGGACCATGTAGTCGTTTTTGATCCGGTCGAGATACGGCATCACCTGCTCCGCGAGGGCGTGGTCGAATCCGGGCCGGCGCATATGTTCGCAGAGGAGTCTCGTCGCCATCTGAGGCTGCGTGTAGACCAGGACGGACAGTACCCGTCCATCCACCGTATCGACGCCGAAGTTACCGCGTTCGAATCTCATGAACGTGCAATGGTATCACAGGATCCATAGCTTCTTGGGCGTACGAGTAAGGTTGCGATTCCCGCGCGGCGTGATCAGTAGCATGTCTTCCACCCGTACTCCGAACCGGCCGGGCACGTAGATGCCGGGTTCGACGGTGACGACGTCGCCGGGCTTGAGCCGCGTCTTCCGAAGGGGCGTCAACCGCGGGTCCTGGTGAAGCTTCCGGCCGATGCCGTGTCCGAGCGCATGTATGAAGCGCTTCCCGTATCCCGCTCGCCTGATGACATCCCGCGCGACCGCGTCGAGTTCTTTCCCGGTCAGCCCGGGCTTCGCGGCTCGGATCGCCGCTTGTTGGGCCCGCAGGACGATTCCATAGGCCTTCCTCGCCTCACTGGACGGCTTCCCGATCGCGACCATCCGGGTCATATCCGAACAGTACCCCCCGTAGGTAGCACCCATGTCGATCAGGAGGAGCTGACCGGGGCGAAGCTTCCGGTCGGTCGGCTCGACATGTGGATCCGCAGCATTACGGCCCGCCCCCACTTTAGGATCGAAAGCATGGCCGCTGGCCCCATGGTATTTCGCAAGGTCGAGCAGCCGGTCACGGATTTCGATTTCCGTCCGGCCGGCATGGATTTCCTTCAGTAGGTCCTCGAACACCCGTTCGGTAATCCGCTGGGCCTTGATGATATGTTTGAGCTTATCCGACACGGTATCGACCTGATTCCGGAATCCTGCGAATTCCTTGAGCCGCCTCCCGGATTCGAACCGGGGACCTTTCCCTTACGAAGGGACTGCTCTGGCCAACTGAGCTAAGGCGGCGTGTTGTGAAACGAAGTCGGGACCATTTTTTAGTATATCGAGTATGATAGCCGTATGCCGCAAGTGAACGTCGTAGAACGTAAGCATGTGCCGAAGCTGGACCGGGGCCTGCTGGCCGGATTGTTCGCCGGGGCGGTGGTCTGGACCTGGATGTTGTTGGTCGGCGCGCTGGGCGACGGGTCGGCGGCGGACTTTGGTTCGTTCCTCTCCGCGTCGGTGCTCGGCCCGGACGCCATCGAGTCACCTAAGCTCGGCCTCGACTGGCTGATCGGTTCCGCGATCCACTTCGTGGTCTGGGCGTTCATCGGGATCATCTGGGCGGTGGCCTGGCCGAAGATCCGACGGTACGGCGCGCTCTCGAGCTCGCTCTTGTTCGCCCTGGTGGCGTACATCGTCGTCGTGCAGGTCATCGGACGGCTGATCGATCCGAGCATGGTCGACGCCCTCGGCATTACCGGCCTGTTGATCGGCTACCTGTTCGGCGGGCTGGCGCTGGCGTTCCGGTACCGCACCGAGTAACCGAACGCGTCAGAGATTCCGTAGCTCCTTCAGTTCGGATGGCGAAAGCGTCCGGTACTTGCCTTTCGGCAGGCGACCCAGGGACAGCGACCCCATCCGGATTCGGACCAGGTTCGTGACCGGATGGCCGACCGCGTCTCCCATCCGCCGGATCTGGCGGTTCCGTCCTTCCCGGATGGTCAATTCGGCGGTGGTGCTGCCACGACCCGACCGGACGACCCGGACGTCCGCCGGCTTGGTGACGACGTAACGATCGCCTTCGCGCAGCCGGATGCCGCGCCGCAGCCGATCCAGGGCCTTCCCGTCCAGCATGCCTTCGAAGGTCACCCGGTAGGTCTTCGCGATCCCGTACCGCGGATGGGTAAGCCGGTTCGCCAGGTCGCCGTCGTTCGTAAGCAGGACCAGTCCGGAGGAATCGGCATCCAGTCGACCGACCGGATAGACACGCGTTTCCGCGGGGACCAGGTCGGTGACCGTCCGCCGACCATGGGTGTCGGCTGCCGTGGAGACGACGCCGACCGGCTTGTGCAGGATGTAGTGGCGAAGCGGTTCGCGACGCAGACGTTTGCCTTCGACGCTGACCGTGACATCCGGAGACACGTCGACCGCCGGGTCCCGTTCGACCCGTCCGTCCACCCGGACCGCACCCGTCTTCACGAGTTCGACGGCCCGGCGTCGCGAAGCCATCCCGGACGTGGCGATGAGTTTTCCCAGCCGCATGGTGCCAGTATAGCTAGCGACGTTCGGAACCCGCTCCATTGCAATCCACGTCCAGAAGTGAGATACCGGCTAATATGCGAAACCTGGCCATAGCCGTGATCTGCCTGCTGACCGTAGTGGCCGTCGGGATCGCCGTCGTGGGCGGCTCGTTCGACCGCCCCCGGACCGCGCCCTCACCGACTTCCGTGTCCCAGTCCGGGTCGGCAATCGAGACCGTGGCGGGGGGACTGGAGGTCCCGTGGGATATCGCGTTCCTGTCCAAAACCAAGGCCCTGGTGACCGAACGGCCCGGGCGAGTGCGGGTGCTGGAAAACGACCGTCTCCGCGGTGAACCGGCGCTCACCCTGGCGACCGTCGCCAGGGGCGAGGGCGGGCTGCAGGGCATGGCGATCAGTCCGGACTTCGAGCGGGACCGCTTCGTCTACCTGTACGCCAGCGAGAGTTCGGGCGACGACCTGACCAACCAGGTGGTCCGCTACCGGCTCGATGACGCCGACAAGCTCGTGAACGAACGCGTCCTGCTCGACGACATCCCCGGCAACGCGAACCACAACGGCGGACGGTTGCGGTTCGGCCCCGACCGGAAGTTGTACGTCACCACCGGGGACGCGCAGGATCCGGACCTGGCCCAGGAGCAGGGCTCCCTGGCCGGAAAGATCCTCCGGATGAACCCGGACGGGTCCGTCCCGGCGGACAACCCGTTCGACAACCTGGTCTGGTCGTTCGGACACCGCAACCCGCAGGGCCTTGCCTGGGACTCGGAGGGGCGGCTGTACGCGACCGAGCACGGCCCGACCGGAGAGTTCGGGCTCTGCTGCCGCGACGAGCTGAACCGGATTGAGCGCGGCGGCAACTACGGTTGGCCGCTGATTACCGGCACCGAACGCCGTTTCGGGTTGGGTATGCCGATCCTTTCCAGCGGCAACAGCGTCGCCTGGGCTCCGGCTTCCCTGACGATCAAGGACGGCAGGCTGTACTTCGGCGCGCTGCGGGACGCGCACCTGCACGAAGTCACGATCGAGGATGACCGCGTGTCCGATGACCGGGAGCTGTTCAAAGACGAGTTCGGGCGGATCCGGACCGTGGCGACCGGTCCCGACGGCGCGCTCTACATCCTGACGTCCAACCGTGACGGCCGTGGCGAGCCGCAGAAGGGGGACGACCGGATCATCCGGGTGAGCCGGCTGCCCGAGTGACCTTGCGGCCGTACCGTTCCTGGCGGATGGCGTAGTGAAGCGCGGATAGGACCAGCAACCCTATCGCCAGGCCGGGAAGCGCCGCCAGTTCGTCCTGGATGAAGAGGAAGAACTGGGTCAGGAACAGGAAGACGAGCACCGCCCGCTCGAACGTCTGGTATCCGGCCAGTCGCGAACGCCGCAGCAACCGGAAGGTCCCGAGCAGCACCAGGATCCCCGTGACCGAGGAGAAGAGCAGTTCCCCCTTGTCGGCGAAGGATACCTGTGCCGGGCGCGCCACGATGTCGTAGGCCGACAACACGAGCGAAGCGGACGATCCGAGCACGAAGAAGGCGATGACGGCGCGGCTGAACCAAGGTCGTTCGACCAAACCCACGTACCGTTCGGCCAACCAGCCGCGAATCCGCTGGTACGGGTTCTCGTCGTTCCGGGAGTTTGTCTTCGCCTCACGGAGCAACTCGGCGATTCTCTTGCCGATAGCGCCGTCCCCCGCTTGCTTCAGATACGCCAGCGCCCGCCGTTGCTCGACCCGGTCCAAGTCGCCGATCGCGACTTCCTTGGCGGCTTCTATCGCGTTAATCAGGTTCTCGCGCTCCGTCGCCCGGCGATCGCCGATGTACTTCGCAAGCAGGAACAGCATGACGAAGATCACATAGATCAGGCCGATCGTCGGCTGGAAGAAGTAATCGTTGTCCTGGGTGATGAACTTGCCCAGCTCGTCGATAAACAGGCCGAACCCGATGCCGCTCAGGAAGGCGGCCAGCGTCCGGGCTTCCTTGTTCAGGAACCCGAGGGCCAGGATCAGGCCGAGCACCATCAGCATCCCGCCGGGAAGCATATGCGCGATGTGCAAGGTGTCCCCGCCGATCTGGGGATAGTCCGCGAGCTTGAGGTACGCCCGGACGACCAGGATGGTCGAGGCCGCCGACACCAGGAAAAGCTCGAAAAGGTCGCCGCCCTCCAGGTTCCGGATCAGCCTGATCTTCTGCGTCGCTGCCATACGGCCAGCATACATGCTGGTGAAGTGTCGGGGACTAGGCAGCCAACAATGGATCAGCCAATGCCGCGTCGATGTTGCGCTCTATCATCCGGACCGAATCCGGAGTATACCCATTGTGACATTGCTCAAGCCATTGCTTTCTAAACGAGTCGTCCTCTCGTATCCGTGCCAGTACCGATAGGGGGATGAGGACAGGTGAATTCGTGCCACAGATGATGTGCGGATTGGCCCTGATATTTTGTTCCAGTATTTCGAGATTCGTCACTATGGTGTTGTCCTTTTCCGGATCCTTGATCCTAACCCTGGTCACCCGTTCCTCCTGATTGCCTACGATGACCGCCAGGGATCCTACCGGCAACAAATGCTCGGTCCGGTCCTTGGGCAGGACGACAGGAGCCTTGGTGGAGATGGGTTTTGTCTTAGGTGGTTCCTCGACTGCACTGGTCGTTTCGTCCGGCTCTTCCACGATGGCTTCCTCTTCCGCCGCATCAAGCTGCTCCGCCACTTTGGGTTTCTCAATCTCTTTGTGCAAGGCGACGCTGATGCTCTTGGCGCACCAGAGTCCGAAATGCTCATTGCCGCTGGTATGAAAGTATCTCGCCGCAGTCAGAAATTGGCTTTCTGCGGCCGTCCGGAGCAGCTGTTTCACCTCCGCATCGAGCTTCTTGCCGACACAAAGGGTCGTGATGCCGTCGATCATTCCATCGTAATGTCGGAGGAGCCGCTCTGCTGCTTCGGAATCAGCTTGGATATCCCTTGCAATGTCCGTTTCTCCAGGCAAGGGTTCAGGCACCAATTTTTGCAGTCCTTCCTGCGTTCTTTCCTGCCGGAGAATCCGCTCCGCCCGCACCTCTGCAATCGCCTCAAGGATAGGTTTCTTCGCACGAAGGTCGTACCGCCTAGCAGCTACCAATGCATCGCTGCGGAGCTCCGCTAAGCGGGCATTCCGTTTGGATCCCGAAAGTCGTTCTCCCCCGACAGCTCCCACGAACTTCGGCTGGAGGCTGGACAGCAAATCATTTTCCGCACCCTTTTCCCCTTCTTGTACCGCCTTGATGGTCTCTTGGATACCTTCTTCGGTATATTGGGCCCGGCTTCCCTCGGTAGAAAGTTCAATCGTCTCCTGGCCGAGTGCCTCATCATCAGTTTCCTCATCGTCCACAAGCGGGGTTACTTCTTCGGCCAATTTTTCTCCACCCGCCGCCGTACCATCAGTCGTTCCTTCCGGATCGCCGACTTCCTCCGGAGCCACATCTTCTTCCCCCGGTTCGTCGCCTATCAGGACTTCCGGTTTTTCCTCGTCGGCATCAGACTGGCCATCGGGCTCGACACTGAGTTCAGCCGCTTCCGGTGCCCCGGGGGCGATTTCGACCGGCCCGATGTCATCCCGTTCTCCTGGTTCGTCCAACATGTCGAACAGCGGATTCTGGCTTGAATCACCATCCAATCCGTCGACCGGAATGCCATGCCTAATCAGCAGCGCTTCCTTGACCGCCTGGAAACGTCCGGACCACTCGGGATCGTCGGGAATCACCTGGGCGGCCCGGTTCACCAATGACTTGATACCGGGAGCGGACCGGTCTCCCAGTTCGGCTCCAATCTTCTCGTGTGAAAAGTCGGTCAGCTCATCAGCCAGCAAAGCGGCGATTTGCAGCGGTCGGTTCTCGTACCGAGACCGCTTGGCGACCAGTTGCTCCTGGGTCACCTCCAACTGCCGGCACACCTCGAAAATGATGTCACCAATGGGAACCTCCGGGATTCCTTCCGGCTTCTCGACCTCGGTTGGCTCTATTGCTCCAGGCGTGAACTCCCCTTCGGTCGCTTCAAGCACGACCGGGTCGAACAGGTCGTCGTCAGCAATGTAACGTCGGTGCTCTGGAGGGATGGCCTGGCGGATTCTGACCAGGTCACGTTGTAATTCGATATCCCGAGGAAGATCTTCCCTACGGACTCTCAGCGCCGACTGGTATGCCGCCGATGCACTCGTTCCGCCGATGATCCTGGCGACGTCATCGAACGGCATCCTAGCGTAGTTCCGGAGCGCGTAGCAGGCTACGCGACGGGGCTTGTAGAGCTTGCGTTTGCGATCACCCATCATGAGATCGATGGGCTGGATGTCGTAATGCCGGGCGATTGCCAAGATCAACGAATCCATGATTTCCTTCTGATCTTCGGGACTGATGTCGCCTTTCGCCAAGTCGACGGTACCAGAATCATCAGGCTTGGCGCCCGGTTCGGTGGGCTCAGGCCCAGGTAAAGGCTCGTTTTCGGTCAACCCGGAAAAGTCCACATTACTGACATCGGTATGTTCTGATGGCAGCCCGCGTGCACGATGGACATACCGCCTGGCCACGTATTCCGCCATGCTGCCAACCGTAAGGCCCTGCGGGTTATGTGGGGCTGTTACAAGCAGATTCCATACGGTCTCATCGAACGCCCACCGGGAGGCTTCGGCAGTCAACCATTCCGACTCTGGATTCTCTTCATTCATAATGCGAACGGATAAGGATAGCATGCCTGATGACTTGCAACCTAGGCGTGGCAGGTGCTTGGAGAAAAGGTGATATCCTTGAGGCACAGGGGAAGATAAATACGCGTTTTCTTGAAGTACCTCTTCGTCCTCATCAGTATCGTCGTTGTATGGATCGCGTCACTCGTGATCGCCTCCTTCCTGGATACCGGGGCGCGCTTCGAGCTGTACGCGATCACCGTAACCTTCACGTTCATGTTGTACTTGCTAGGGTTCCTGCAGCGGGCGTGACCATGCGCATGTTCCGCCTGTTTGCCGTCATCCGCGTCCTCGCCAAGATCGGATATTACCACCTGACCCAGAACGACCTGCGACTGGGCGAGACGTTGTACACGGGCTTCTCCAAGCTCGGCGGCATCTACATCAAGTTCCTGCAGGTGATGCTGCTACGCGCCGACCTCTTCGACCGCTGGCAGACCGTCGACCATCTCCGCGTCTACGAGGACGTAGACACGGAACCGCTCGACATCCGCCGGATGCTCCAGGCGGAGCTGGGCGCCCAGGCCGGCCAGCTGGAGCTGGAGTCCGAGCAGCCGTTCGCTGGCGGCTCCTTCGGCCAGGTCTACATGGCGCGGCTCAGGAGCGGCGACCGGGTGATCATCAAGGCGCTTCGGCCGAGTCTGGTCCGGTGCCTTTCCTTCGACCTCCGGCTGATCGGCTTCGCGGTGCGGGTAATCAACCTGCTGAAGCCTGACGTGAAGATCGACCTCAAGATGCTCTTCAAGGAGTTCAAGCAGACGACGCTCGGGGAGACCAACTACGTCCGCGAGGCGGGCTTTGGCCTTACCCTGCACGAACGGTACAAGGATCACTCGCACCTGGTAATCCCTAAGACGTTCGCCGAACTCACCACCCGGAAGATCCTGGTGCAGGAGTACGTCGAGGGCATCTCCGCGGTCGAGTTGCTCGACCTGAAGCGCAAGGGCAAGAGTCCGGCCGAATACGTCCAGGCGCAACTCGGTTCGGATCTGGATACGCAGATGGCGACATTGGGATTCGAGCTGATTCACGGCGTCTTCAAGCACGACTCGATCCAGGGCGACCCGCATCCGGGCAACGTCCGGCTGATGCGCGACAACAAGGTCGGCCTGATCGACTTCGGCATCTCCGCGCCGTCGCCGACCGATCGGGGCGTGGTGGTCGACATGCTGCGGGAGTACCGGAAGTGCTACCTCGGCGACTTCGACATCGAGTCCTTCGCGGTGACCTCGCTCCGGTTCTACGCCGCGGACCTCGTCGCGGCGATCAACGTCCTGGACTCCTACGTCGCTCGGGACCAGGCCAACGCCATCCTCGACGAGCTCGGCCGGGCCGCCAGTCGCCGATTCCACTCCCGGGACAGCCAGAACGACATCCAGCGCCTGCTGCAGCGGGGCATGCTGACCACGATCTTCGACCGGATCATCAATGAGAACAACCGGTTCGGCCTCCGGCTGCACCACGAGTCGCCTAACTTCGTCCGGGCCGGACAGCTGTTCATGGTGTTGGTCGACAGCCTGGACTGCAAGTTCACGGTCATGCCGGACGTCTTCAAGGCGGTGATCGATCAAGTCGAGTCCGACCACGCGGTATTGGAAGGCGCCAAGCGCTTCCGGGACGCGGACCGGGCGATGGGAGTCGTCGCGGCGTGGCTCGACCGCGTCTCAATGAAGGATCCTGCCTTGTTCAGCAAGCTGCAGGGACACATCCGGGGAGCCGCCCATGCTTAAGGACTTCATCCTCTTCATCAAGTACCCGTATACCGCCGGGGTGATCTCCGCGGTCTGGATCGGCACGGCGATCCTGATCGGGATCGACCCCGATCTGCCGATCCTGAAGATGGTCATCATCAACTGTATCGTGACCTACCTGGTCGCCCTGATCGGGTTCCGGGGCGTCAAAGAGTAGCATGCCGCGGAAGCACTGGCTGGGGCTCGTCGCGACGCTCGGCGTCTTATTCGCATTGTCCGCGACGGCCTGGCTCCTGCCAGTGCCGGCATTGGTGCGCGAAGTATACGGCACCGCGCTCGACGGCGGCCTGCTCGGTCCACTGCTCTTCGCGGCGGCCGTGGCGGTCAGCGTGGTCGTCCCGCCCCTGCCGACCCGCCCGCTGACCATCTCCGCTGGATTGCTGTTCGATCCCCTGTGGGGGTTGCTCCTGGTCCTGGCCGCCCAGGCCATAGGCGCGTCAGCCAACTTCTGGATCGCCCGCTGGCTCGGCGAGCGTTGGCTCCGTGGCAAGCCAGAGTACCAGGCATACCTCAAGGAGGTCGAACTGCTCGGCACCTGGCAGTCGATCGTGCTGTTGCGGCTGTTCGCCGGATTCACGTTCGATTGGTACAGCTACTTCGCCGGACTGCTGCGGATCCGGTATAGGACCTACCTCCTGGCGACTGTCGCCGGCGCAGCGCCCCGGCTCGCGGCGGACGTCTACGCGGGCAACTTCCTGGTCAGCCGCCCCTGGCTGACGGCGCTGATCGGCGCGGCCGTCACGATTCTCTCGCTCGCCCTGCTGGCCCGGCACTCCAAGATGCGCCACCTGGCGCGGAGCTGGAATAGAAGGCCAAGATCTCAATAATTACTTTTGTTTTTGACTTAACAGTGGTAAATTAAGCTGTCATTAACCCCGGTCATCATGACTCATTCTAAAGGTTTTGAATCAGTGGTTGTGCCCCTAGAAGAAACACCCATTTCGCATATCCGGGACCATACAGGAGAGCGAGCAGGGTATGGCGACAACGCTGATATTCGCCGCTACTTTGCTGGTGAGCCGCTTTACACTGCAGTTCATGTCGTTGACGGTGCCCCTCAAGAAGAACGAAAATACGGAATTGCTCATACACACCCCTTTCCTGAGGTAAATGTACTAGCTGGAGCCCCGGGTGAATTAGTGTATCGAATTCGCGTGGGAGAAGAAGAGCGCGAAGTAGAATCACCTGCCGTCATAGTCATTCCGCCCGACGTCATCCATTCTGCGAACCTGGTTAAGGGTTCTGGTGCCTTCGTTGTACTACGGCTTACTCCTGAACAGCTAGAAGACCTGATGTAATTCAGATTTTGTGGCGGGGACAACCGGATTCGAACCGTTATCAGTCTTTAACTAATGGCACGAATGACAAAACGTCATCAACTACCTTCTTGATTGGCTGCGCGGAGTTTACAATTTTTGCTCCTCGTTTCAGGTAAATGTCCTTGGCGATTGCGTGCCACCTTAGAAGCTCGGCTAATTCCGCGGGAGCTTTTCCCGTCCCTTTGGACCGCTCCCTGACACGCTTAAGAACAGTCGGTTCATCGATGTCCAAATAGATAGCAACGTCAAAGAGATCCCAAAGGTCTTTTTCGTTATGTACGCCACCACAGAGGAAAATCAACTCATTTTTAGCACGAGCTGCAAATTCTTCTGCCTTTTCACGAGGCATAATCCATTCATGCTGGTCATACCATGCCTTTGTTCTCGCTCCTAGCGGAGTCTTTTTCCCGGTTCGCTTGTTGTAAAAGCCGACCCCAGGAGCCTCATCCAATTCGTGCGCTTGGTACCCGCGAGCACTCAGCTCTTTTCTCACTGTCGACTTGCCGGAGCCGTTAACTCCCATAACGTAAATCAATGGCATGGGTTTTATATTAGACCACTTATGCGGGGACGACCGGACTCGAACCGGCGACCTCCTGCGTGACAGGCAGGCGCTCTAACCAGACTGAGCTACGCCCCCGAGGAACGAGAGAAATGACAAGCTTGCTTGATCATTTCCGAGTGACGAGGGGACGTACGAAGTACGGCCCCGAAGGTGCACGTATGCGAAACGCATACCGTACCAGTATATCGGGATTATTCACCGAGTGGCGATAGCGGCTATCGGGCGGCCGGGGCGCCGGACTGGGCCGGGGCCGGAGCGCCCGATCCTTGGACCTGCGGCAACTGCTGTTGCGGCTGCGGTTCGGTCGACTGGACGACGAACAGGGTCTTGTCCCAGCGCAACCCGTCCACCATCACCCAGACCTTGGTCTTCGGCAGGATCTCCTGGAAGTACGTGGTGACGCTCTTGCCGACGACCAGGATCTGGCTGAGGTCGACCGTCTGCTCGTTCCGTGAGTTCACCTTGATGATCACGAAGCCTTGGCGGGCGTTGATCACGTTACTGGTGCCGCCGACCTTCAGCGCGAAGGCTTCCTTCTCGATCGCCGGATCCAGCTCGCCGCGCTTCACCTTGCCTTGGGCGCCGCCCTTGCTGGCGGTCGGGTCCTCGGAATACTTCTTGGCGACGGCCGCGAAACTCTGGCCGTCCTTGAGCGCCTGCAGCGCCTTGTCCGCCTTATCCTTGGCGTCCTTGTTGAGCTTCGGATCGGTGGTAATCTTCTCGTTCAGCGCTTCCTGCAGCAGGACGTTGGTGCGGAGCTCCTGCTTGTACTCGCGCGGTGACCAGCCCAAGCGTTCCTTGAGTAACCGCTTGAACTCCTTCTCGCCCTGCACACGCTGGGCTTGCTCCTTGTAGGCCTCGTCGACCTTCTGGTCGCTGACCGAGATGCCGAGCTTCGTGCCGACCTGCTGGACCAGCCGTTGTTGGATCAGTTGCTGGAGGGCGAACGGCCGAATCGTCGCGTCCTGCTGGGCGGGAAGCCCCTGGGCCTGTTGCTGGGCGGACTGGATCTTGTCGAAAGTGGCGACGCGCTCGAGGAACTCGCCGTAGCTGACCGTCGCCGAGGTGACGGGCGGCAACCAGGCCAGGCTGACCGCACTGAGCACGACCAGGGCACCCGGGATAAGCAGGTCGTCGCGGGCCGTCTTGCCCTTGCCGATCAACAGGTACGCCAGTCGGCCGACCGATCCGATCAGGATGGCGGTGGCGACGATGCTGCCCAGGAAGAACGGCCAGAAGCCGGGAGCGAACACCTTGGCGGCCGGATAGTACGCGAAGTTGGAGACGAACCGGGTCAGCCCGTCGCTGCCGCCGGTGGCATAGAGGATGATGCCGTAGACGACGTACAGCAGCACCAGCGCCGCCAGGATGCCGACGACGACCTTATGCCGCTTCGACCACTTGCGGACGTCCGGCTTCAGTCCCTTGATTTTCTTTTGGATGTTCGGCACGGGTATTCCGTTAACGTTTAAAGTATACGGTCGCTACGTTGGATACCGCAAGCGTCATTTTTTATGGTATCTGGCGACCATTTCCGAAAACACCCGGGCGGTGCGCTCCGCGCAGGCGGACCACGTGTACCGCGAGACGGCCTCCGTGCCCCGCGCGACCTTGGCAGAGTCCGGCTCCAGTGTCGCGTCCCGGAGCGCCTTCGCGAGCTCCTCCGTCTGGTCCGGCCGGAACGGCTCGTAGGCGCCGGGAAACAGCTCCTGGTTGGTGGCGATGTCCGTCGCGGCGACGGGCGTCTTGGCGGCCAGGGCCTCGAGGACCGGAAGCCCGAAGCCTTCCGCCAGTGACGGGAACGCGAACGAATCCGCCGCCGCCAGCAGGGCCCGCTTCTCGCCCTCCGAGACGAACCCGAGCACCTTGGTCCGCCCGCCGATGCCGGCCTGGGCGATCAGCTGGGGCAGCTTGTGGAAGTCCTCGTACAGCGCCGAGGCCGGGGCGGTCACGGCACCGGCCAGGACCAGGTCGTGGCCGCCGGCCAGTCCGGACGCGGCGAATCCTTCGATCAGCCCTCGGACGTTCTTCCGGAAGTCGTAGCCGCCGATATAGAACACGAACGGCCGCTGCAGACCGTAGCGCTTCCGGGCCGCGGCGATCGCGGCGGCGGACGGCCTCCGGGAGTACTCCGGCTCCAACCCTTCGTACGTGACGCTGATCCGGTCGGCCGGCACCTTGCTCGCCCAAGTGACCGCCCCGGCGGATGCCCGGCTGACGGTGACGATACGGTCCGCCCGGCGGATGCCGTCGAGTACCCCGCGGAGCTTCAGACGGCTGCGCAGCGAACGACGGTAGCGCGACAGCTGCCAGGGGATCATGTCGTGCACCGCCATCGCGACCGGGACCTGGTACGGGTTCCGGGTCGGCGGGGTCGGGTACGGTTGGAAGATCAGGTGCGCCTTAAGTTGGCTGGCTGCCAGGCCGAGCTTGTTCCGTTCCCACTCGTCGACCGCCTTGCCACGGCCAAGGAGGGAGCGTTTGGTCGGTACGACGACGGCCCGAACCCCTGGCGGCAGCTTCAGGGACGGGTCCGGCTTGTCCGGCACGAAGACGACGAACTCGGCATCCTTCATCGCGGC
Organism: Candidatus Saccharimonadia bacterium; assembly: GCA_025449535.1. Taxonomy (GTDB): domain Bacteria; phylum Patescibacteriota; class SICC01; order SICC01; family SICC01; genus JALYJZ01. Next base: position 557,919 of record JANWJF010000001.1, on the reverse strand, counting down.
GGGCAGCGCCTTGAGCAACCCGAGGGTGTATCGTCCCATGCCGGTGTGCGGTCGGCCGAGGAACAGCCCGTTGACGGCGATCCGGACGCTCATCGCTTCTTCGGCTTTCCCTTGCCCTGGTTCTTGTCCATCTGCTTGCCGATGCCGTCCTTGCGCCGCTTGCGGTCCTCCTCCGCCAGCTCGTCCAGCCGGCCGCGATGCTTGGTCAGCAGTTCGATCAGCTCCCCGGCGGAGATATCCTTGTCCTCGTTCTCCAAGTACGCCTGCTGGGCACGCAGCAGATACAGGGCCTGGTCCTGCGGCTTCTTCACGTCGTTAAGGTCGATGTTCGGAAGCGAGCCGGCGGTCTGCACCAGCACGTTCCCGAAGTTGAAGACCGTCGGCAGGAACCCTGACACCTCGTGCGAGATGTCCTGGATCTTGCCGAGGGTCGCTTCCGAGAAGCTCCGGTGGAAGAACCCCCGTTGCTCCACGTCGATGATCCGATAGTTGGTGAGGATGTAGACGTCGCCCCACCAGCTGACCCATTCGTAGGCGGCGTAGGTCAGTACCAGCGCCAGGATCACGACGAACAGCCCGAACAGCAGCGCGCTCCCGAACAAGGCGAAGCCGGTGATGAACAGCAGCGCCAGCGGGATCAGCGCGAAGGCGATCACCCGGAGCGCCGGCGGCACCAGCGTGACCGGATGGTGACGCCAGACCCGGACGATCTCCTCGTCATCCGCCTGGTTCTGGATGGTGATGTCGAACGGGTTCAGCATGCCGCCCCCGCTAGTATCCGAACGAAGCTTGCTGCTGGGGAGGCGCCGGAGTGGCCGACGAGTCGCCGGTTCCGTTCAAACCGGGCAGATAGAGCAGCACGCCGCTGGCCGCGAAGATCAGGATCAGGGTCCAGATGACCGCCAAATGGACGCGTTTGCGTGTTTTTTCTTTCACGCGGCCATTCTACCGGATTATCGGACCTTAGAGGACGAGCGCCTCGCGGGCCAGCTGGTAGTAGCTCCGGTTCACGATGTCCTCCGGCGCGCGGCCCACGGACCGCTCCAGGCGGAGCGCTTCCACCGGCGTGATCTCGCCTACCGCGCTGAACTCGGCGAACGTGCCTAGTTCCGCACGGCGGCCGTTCGAGCGAGCCTCGACGTCCGTGTCGACGTGTACGGTGCCGCCCTCCAGGCACGGCGGCGCGTATTCCGTGCGCCGCTTCTCGACAAACAGCCGCGAGCCGTATAGCCGCTCCAATAACCCGCTGACGTCCTCCGAGACTTCCGCGGACAGATGGCCCCGGAAGAGCGGGAGCCGCTCGTGGCCCGATACCCGATACGACAGCGTCATCGTCCGATCCGGCCCGGAGCCTTCCTTGCGCATCCGGAGGGTCTCGCCGGCTGCCATCGCCGGGTCGAAGAAATAGTGGTCCACCTGGCGGACGGCGCGGCCGGTCCGATACGGCTCGGGCAGCGCGAACCCCTCCGGGCAGCGCAGCTTGAGCTGGTCGACGCGCGGCAGTTCGGCGGATTCCTCGGGCGTGTAATCGTTGCGGACAATCAAGTCGGCGTGGGCGCGGGTCGGCTCGACATACCGCTCGTACATCGGCTCCACCATTTCCGCGATCCGAGCCACGATATCGTAGACGCTCTCGCGGGTGTCCCGTTCCGCGCCACCGGCTTCCCGCTTCAACCGCCGGATGAACTTACCGTGCCGGCTGGCGTCGAAGAAGACGCCGTAGTCCGGACCGATCGACCGGAGCGGCTCGCTTAGCGCGTAGAGACCCTCGACGATAATGATCGGCTTCGGCCCTACCGTGACCGGCTCGGCCCGTTCGGCGGTATCGAACTGGTAGTTCGGCATCTCGACGACCCTGCCTTCGCGGAGCGCCCGAAGGTCGGCCGCCAGTCGGTCGAGTTCCACGGCGTCGGGATGATCGAAGTTATCGTGGTGTCCCGGCGGCAGCAGGTCTGGCAGCCGGCTCCGTCCGTGATAGTACGAATCGGTTGGGACCAGCAGCGCATCAGTCCCGAACCGTTCCGCGAGCTCCCGGGCGGCCGTCGTCTTGCCGCTACAGGAACCGCCGGCGATCAATACGATGATCCGCTCCCGCTCCGCTGCGAGGCGTTCGACGGTCTCTACCAGATTGGCCTTCCCCTCCTCGCGCTCGAGTTCCAGCGCAAGACCTCCTCCTTCGGCTTCTGCCAGGATGGTCATTAGCGGACACAGTATACCCTACCGGCGGGGTGGCGGCTTTGGAGGCCCTGGAGGGATTCGAACCCCCGACGCTCTCCTTAGGACGGAGACGCTCTGTCCACTGAGCTACAGGGCCTGGTGCCTACCATTGTAGTACCCGCAGGCACGCAAATGTTTTCGACGGCCTGGTGGGTTTATCTTCGGTACTTCTCGAACCGGTCCCGGTACCGCTCGTAGGCCTGGGCGAACCCTTGATGCAGCGGCTGCGGCCATTCCCCGCAAGGAAACCACCCGAGGTCATCGAACTTGTGCGGCTCGTTGTTGCGCTCCGTACCGCGTTCGATCAACACGAAGTGCGGGATCGCCAGCCAATGGGTCCTGACACCGTCCAGGTCCCGGAACACAGAATACGCCGGCAGGACTTCCTGGATCGTGCCTTCGCAACCGTACTCCTCCCTGATCTCGGTCAGGACGTTCTCATCCACGGCCATGCCGAACTCGAGCTGCCCGCCGCCGGGATCCCAGGTCCCTTGCTCGTCCCGGCAGTTCTTTCCGCGAAGCGCCAGCAGGAAGTGACCCTTCCCGTCGTGGCAATAGAAAGACGTCGATATCCCTACGTAGTTGATTCCCGGTCGCGGTCCGCCGTCAGGCATCGAACGCGACGGATTGCTCGGCGCGCTGGTAGTCGTGGATCTCGTCCTTGTCGAACCAAAGGTCGATCTCGTTGGCGGCCTCTTCCGGCGTCTCGGAGGCATGCATGATGTTCTTGATCGCCCGCTTCTCGACGTTGGCTACCGCCGGCGAGTCGACGGAGAAGTCGCCCCGGACCGTCCCCATCTCGGCGAAGACCGGCAACGTGTTCCCTGCCAGCTTCCGGACCATGTCGATCGCGTGGATGCCTTCGATCACCAGCGCCACGATCGGGCCCGAGGTCATGTACTCGAACAGGCTGTCCTTCACGATCTTGCCGATCTGCTTCTTGTCGTCGGTGCCCATGTGCTCCTTAGGGTCGATCTTATACTCGGCAAAGGTCTTCAGTCCCTTCTCGCCGAGGCGTTCCATCCAGGAGTCCTCCTTGGGAAAGTGATCCTCCAGATGCTTGCGATCGACCTGTACCATCTTCAGCGCAACGACCTTGAGTCCGCGCCGTTCGATCCGCTTGATCACCTCGCCAGTGAGGCCGCGCATGACACCGTCCGGCTTCACGAGCACGAGGGTGCGTTCTTCCTTGATCTGTTTCATACCGTACTAGCTTAGCGGTTTTCGGCCCCGGTCGTCATCCCCACGGCGGTGACTTGGTAGAATGCGTATGATGACCGCCGACCCCGCCAGCTCCGGTACCGTCCGCGTCTCCCTCGAGAACGGGCTGATCCGCCATCGCTACGTCGGCGACCAGACGGCGGAGACGGTACAGACGTCGACCGCCGAGACCGAGCAGATCGTCGCCGAACTCCAGGCCAAGCACGAGCCGGTCCTGATCATGTCCGATTTCTCGCAGATCGGCGGGCAGACTCAGGCGGCCCGGAACGAGATGAAGCACACCCTGAGTACGCGTTACTTCGACCGGATCGCCGCGTTCGGAGTCGCTCCCTCGCTGCGCGTCGTGGGCCAGCTGATGCTCAACATCACCGGCAAGACGAACCAGGTCAGGATCTTCGAGACCGAAGCGGAAGCCGAGGCCTGGCTCCGCGAGTTCGCCCCTCCGAACCAGGAGTGACCGGGGGACGGGGCGCTACCCGAACGACAGCTCGGCCTTGAGCTTGCCTTCGTCCTGCGGGCCGATCGCCGCCATCGTGAGGTCGTCGTCCCGGACGATCTCCTTGGCGAGCGAGACGATCTCTTTCGCCGTCACAGCCTTGAGCTCCTTGAGCAGTTCGTCCGTCGCCCGGACCTTGCCGAGTAGCAGCTGCTGGCGTCCGTAGAACTCGGCCAGGGCCTGCGAATCCTCCCAGCGGAGCGCCAACCGGCCCAGCAGCGACTCGCGGATCACCGAGAGTTCGTCGTCAGGAAGGTCGCCGTCGCGGAGCCGCTTCAGCTCCCCGACGATGGCCTTCGTCGCCTCGACGGCCTGGTCGTTGCGGACCCCGGCGGCGACCACTAGGATGCCGGCGTCCGTGAGCTGGTCCGGTACGGCGTAGACGTAGTACGCCAGACCGCGCTTCTCGCGCACCTCGTCGAACAGCCGGCCGCTGGCGCTGCCCAGCACATGCGCCAACATGCTGAAAACGGCACGCCGCTTCTCGTCCCGCAGGGACGGTCCCCGGAGCGCGAAGGCAAGATGCGTCTGCTCGGTCTCCTTGTGCTTCAGCTTGAGCCGCGGTCCGTCGCCCTTGAACCGGGCCGGTTCCGGAGCGACGTCGCTGGAGCCGGTGAACGCCTCCAGCTTCCCGTCCAGTACGGCCTGGTCGAGGCCGTCCAGCTTCCCGGCGATGGTGAGGACGCAGCGATCCGGCGTCTGGTGCGTCCGGTCGTACGCCCGGAAGTCATCCGGCGTGAACCGGCGGATGTTCTCCTTGGGACCGAGTGTCGGCCGGCCCAACGGATGGTCCGGGAAAGTGACCACTTCCAGTACGTGCTGGATGTCCGAGGCCGGATCGTCCTCATACATGTTGATCTCTTCGACGATCACGCCGCGCTCCTTGTCGAGTTCCGCCGGGTCGTACTTCGCCGCGGTCAGGATGTCGCTCCAGACGTCGACGACGTTGAGGATGTGCGCCGCCGGGGTCTTCGCCCAGAACCCGGTGATCTCCTCTCCGGTGTAGGCGTTGTTGACGGCCCCGACCTGGTCGAACGCCTTCCGGACGTCCCGGTAATCCGGGTACCGTTCGCCACCCTTGAACACCATATGTTCATTGAAGTGCGCCAGGCCGTTCGTCTCCGGCGACTCGTACCGGCTGCCGCCGCGGAACAGGAAGCTGACCGTTGCGGCCTCGGTGCCTTCGCGAGGGACCGTCATGATGGTCAGGCCGTTCGGCAGGACGCGGGTTGAGAACGCTTGCTTTGTCATTCCGGGATCACGATCACCTGACCGACGGCCAGGTTGTACGGATACGGGATGTCGTTGTACTGGGCCAGCTCCTCGAAGCTGAGGTCGTTCGCCTCGGCCACGGAGCTGATCGTGTCGCCGGGCTGCACCTCGTACTGCCGACCCGGCTTCACTGAGGCGGTCGCTTCGCCTTGCTGTCCTTCGTCCGGCAGCGGCGTCCGACTGGGTTCCTGCTTCGGTTCCTCATGGATGTTCTGCGGGAACACTTCCTTCGAGAAAAGAGGCTGCTCGGAGAACCAAGCCAAGCCGTATCCGATCGCGAACAGGACGATCGCGCCTGCGAAGTAATAGAATGCCAGCTTATTCCGGGAAGCCACGGGATTTAGTGTATCATCCGGGCGCATGGGAAATCCCCGACCACGACGGAAGCGCCGGTTGGACCGGCTGGATCCCGACGAATTGTTGGAGCGGTTCCCCTTGATCGCGAAGCTGCGCGAGAAGCGCCTGAAGCACCGGCAGCGCAGCAAGTTCGTGCGCGGACTGACCATCGTCGGTGGCGGCGTCATCACGTTCGCCGGCCTGGCCCTGCTGGCCCTGCCCGGGCCGGCCTTCGCCGTGATCCCGGTCGGTCTCTACTTGCTGGCGCTGGAATTCCACTGGGCGGAACGCTTGCTGGCCAAGGCGCTCGAGCATGCGGACAACGCCAAGAACAGTTCCTTCACCAAAGCGGTGGTCCGCTTCGTGAAAACGCATCCGCGGCTGACCGCCCTCCTGCTGGCCCTCTTTCTCACGTTGGTCGCCGCCTTCGTCGCCTCGCTATTCGCGTTCGACCTGGTGCCGCGGCACTGGAACGACTGACATCAAAAAAGACCTCCGAAGAGGTACTGCTCCGATCCAAAGACCCTTTCGGGGATAAATGATCGGCCGATTCATAGAATCGGTTTATTTGACGCTTCAGATGATGTAGCCCGCGATGGCGTTGCAGGCCCAGAGAGTCAACAGGGTTGCCCACGGGGCGAAGAACCACCAGTTCCGGATCTTTTCCGCCGTCTTCTTTTCAGGGTCGTACTTGATTGCCCATCCGGCGATAGCAGCCGCTATGCAGCCACCGATCCAGAGTCCGAAGAGACAGGCCGCGAGCAGAGCCTGCCAGTCGGCTTCGACCCTTTCCACCTTGTCTTCCCGTTGCAGCAATTCGCCTTCCCAGTTAAGGACGTACCGTTCGTCCCTGGCGAGACGCTTCTCCTTCTTGTCGAGTTCGCGTTCTCTCCAATAGGGGTCACCTGGCGGGTGCTCGTTGTGGCCGGTTGCAACCGGCGGCCTGTAGTCGATCGGGGGTGGAGTACAGTCCGAATGCGGGATAGTCGGAAATCCGCATGCGTAGGACAGACCATCGGAACTCAGCTGTCCATGCCGACTTTGGCAATCACCCTTGGAATGGGGATTGCTGTTTGCCGGGCACTGTGCGCGATGCGAGCCTGAAGACTTCTCGAGCCCGGGGAACGCTCCCTGATGGAAAGGTCCCTGCGCCCCGACCGGAGCCACGCCCCAGAGGAGCACTGCGAATACTGCCGGTACTGCGAGCAAGAGCCTGGTCTTCAACGCTCTCATCTCCTTTTCGCTTGTCGTAGGTAGCTTTCGAGTGCGAGACCGGAGCGGCCGGGCCGCCCTGGTGTCACACTCGAAGAACTCCCTTGTTAAGCTGCCAGCCGTCGCCTGAAGCTGCTCACAATATCAAAAAGTGCCTCTGTTGTCAATAAAATAAGCATATGGTACGGTTACCCACCGTCCTTTGAAAATCCGTCCAGTCAGTCCCTTATTGCGTACCGTCTAGGAAAGGAAATCCCGATGACCCGTTTCGTCATCCTGCTGGCAGTGGTGTGCCTGGTCTTGGTCGCGTTCAACCCCGGGTTGATCGAGACCGGATGGACCGTCGCGCTCTTCTTCGCGTTCATCGGACTGTTCATGCCGAAAGGCGCCAAAGAGACCTGTTTCGTCATCGCGGCCGTCGCATTCGCGGCGACCTTCGTCGGCGCCAACTACGACTCGGAGATTCGGACCTTCGCGATCGTTGCGATGCTCGCCGGAATCCTCTGGGTCATCGCATCGTTCGCCGGCCGCCGGAGGCGCCGACAACGACAAGCCCGATCAAGCCAACGGCAGCAACCCCAGGAACCGTGAATACGCAGTGGGGACTCCGGGATGGGGCGTTTATTCTTTCTAAACGCTCTATCCCGCCCGACTGACTGGACGGATTATAACCTCGACTGGTTATTGTTCGAGGCCAAAGGCCGAGAACTCCAAACTATGCAGTTCTCGCTTCGTTCGAACAAGAATTAACGGCTACCGGTCCTTGCGCCGGAAGATCTTGATATCGAAGTGGCGCAGGACGTACCAGACCACCAGCGCGACGATGGCGGCTCCGATCAACAGGTCGAACTGCTTGAAGATCGGTCGGATCTGTTCCTCGTAGTTCTCGCCGAAGTAGAATCCGAGGTAGGTCAGGAACACGCACCAGATGAAGGAGCCAGCGAAGGTCAGCAGGATGAACGGCACCATCGGTACGCGGGAGAGGCCGGCCGGGAACGAGATGAACGTCCGGACCACCGGCAACATCCGGGTGAAGAAGACCGTCGCCAGGCCGTACTTCTTGAACCAACGGTCCGCCAGCTCAAGGTCCTTGTGATGCACCAGGACGTACTTCCCGTACTTCTCGAACAGCGGCCGACCGCCGTACGCCGCCAGATAATAGTTGCCGACGGACCCGACCACGTTGCCGAGCGCGCCGAGCAGCACCACCAGCCAGAAGTCGAACTCGCCTTGGGCGACCAAGGCGCCGGAAAACGTCATCAGCACCTCGGACGGCAGGGGGATGTTGATCGACTCGATCGCCATGCCGAGGAAGATCCCGAAGTACCCGAGCGACTCGATCAGCGCGACGGCCAGATGCGAGACCCATTCGATGAAGTCGGTGACCATCTCAGACGGCTGCCTTCTGTGGCGTCAGGGCCTCGACGATCTCCTCGGTCGAGTCGACGTATTCGACGGATGGCAGGCTGAAGAAGACCGAGTCCCGCATCGGCTCACCCGCTACGAACACCCGCTTCTTCGGATTACGGAGCGTCTCCGCGATCGCGACACCGGTCTCGATGTACGCGCCGACCATGCCCGGCGCATCTAGCAGGACGAATACGTCGGCATCCCGAGCAGCTTCCACCGCCTGAATGGAAAACTCGCGGTTGGCGGTCCGGTTCTCACGGTACGGTTTCTTGGGCTCGTAACTCGTCCAGTCGAGGATGGTCCGGTAGCCGATGTCCGCAAGTCCTTTCGCCAAGGCCTTGGCGCGGTCCGCTTCGCGGACGCGACTGGCAACATAGGCGGTCTTGTTCGTGTCCATTTCTTCCAGCTTACAGCAGCGTCAGGATGATGACCGCCGCCAGCGCCAACCGGTACCAGGCGAATACGTCCAGCTTGTGATGGGCCAGGAACTTGAGCAGATACTTGATGGTCGCGTAGCCCACGACGCCGGAGACCACCAGTCCGACCAAGGTGACGTCGAGCCGATCCGTCGAACCGGGTTCCCGGACGATCTCGAGGAGCTTCTTTCCCCCGGCCGCGGTGATGATCGGCACGGACAACAGGAACGCGAACCGGGCGGCGGCATCGCGCTTGAGTCCCAGGAACATCCCGGCGGTGATCGTCGCACCGGAACGGGATACGCCCGGCACCAACGCCAATGCCTGGGCGAACCCGATCGCGACGGCATCCTTCCAGGTGGCCTCGCGGACGGTCCGGCGCTGCTTGGCGACGCGCTCCACGATGAAGAATACGAACGCGCCGATCACTAGCGCCGCCGCGATCACCACCGGATCACGGAACGGGCCTTCGATCTGATTCTCCAACGAAGCGCCGATCACCAGCGCCGGTATCGTCGCCACGACGAGCGAAAGCAACAGCCGTTTCTCCGCCGGGCGGCGCCAGTGGCGGAAGAGGTTCCAGAAGTCCTTCCGGAAGAACCAGATCACCGCGACCGTGGTGCCGAGCTGGATCGCGGCGTCGAACTGGAGGCCGAACACAGCCTGGTCGAGGTTGAGGTAGTCTTGCGCCAAGGCCAGGTGTCCGGTCGAGGAGATCGGCAGGAACTCGGTAAGGCCTTGGATGATACCGAGGATCGCGGCGTAGACGTAATCCATACGATATCCAGTGTACCCTCCCCGGAGGAAACGCCGCCGGAAGCGCAAAGCGGCCGCCCAGTATCCGAGTTCCTCGCAACGCGAGGGGATACCAGACGACCGCTTAAGTAGGCAACCGCGGGGATTGCCGGAGGGCGCGTGACCAGAACCACATCATCGACCCGAGGGTGATGAGGGCGATCGACGCCGAACCGATGCCGGGCACGAGGTGCCCCGACCGGATCGCCAGCTTGGCGCAGGCGATGCAGGCCATCAGCACGGGAATCAGCGCGATCACCAGCAACGGGTTCCGAGCCTGGGACGTTTCCGTCCGTGGCTCACGCATACGGGTCCGTCCCGTCGGAAAGACGGGGGTCGAACTTCGCGCGGAGGACCAGGGCGATGAACCCCGCCGCCGCCAACATGGCGAGCAACGCGATGTTCCTCAGGGCTGCCCAGGGACCGGTAAGGTCCAACGACCCGAGGAGACCGCACCCCGCGGCCAGCCCCGCGGCCAGCACGACGTACGACCCGAGGAACGTCGCCCATTGGACGACGTATCGCCGTTCCGGCGACGGGTCGCGATACCAGTACAGACCGCCCGCCAAGGCGAGGCAGCCGAAACCGGACAAGCCGACCGGCTTACCCCACTCCTGCTCGCCGGCCGAGCCGAGTATGAGTCCGAACACGAACAGCGCGCCGAACAGGGCGAGGCAGACGGCGGACATCCGGACGAACGTCCGTTCCCGCCGGGCCGCCCCGGAACCGGTCGACCGCTCCTCGCGGTCCTTCGTCAGGAAGCGCAAGTCTCCCATCGTTCAGGTTTCCTTTCTCTTGGTTGCCGCGACTATGCGTATGCACGCATACCCGAGGATCGCCCAACCGATCAGCTTCTGGGCGATGTGGATCGGCTGCAGGCAAACGCCTGCCATGGCCAATGCCCCGGCGACGAGGCCCAGGCCGGGCCAAAACCACCCGACTTCACGCCGGCCCGTCAGGTACAGCACCGCCGCCAGGACGACGACGGCTACCGCCGTCAGGATCATCCGCCAGGCCGTGCCGAAGTCCTGGGTCCACGTGACCGTCAGGCACAGCACGACCAGCAGGATGCCCGTCAGGCGGTAGATAAACAGGTCTTTGCTTGGCTCGACCCCAATCGTCCGTCGGGGTTTCCGTCCGGTCGCGACGGCCATCAGAAGCCGCCCCGGTACATGAGGCCGAAGTAGGCCATCGACGGAAAGCTCAGGAGGGCCAGGAGGAGCAGCCCGCCGCAAGCCAAGTCGACTGCCGTTTCGGTGACGCAGGTCGCGTCCATATCTACTTCTCCCGTCTCTCGATGTTCTGCGGAGTACCTCCGTTCTCCTTTGCCTCCTCGTTGATGTAGTAGACCAACGCGAGCATGAAGATAAAGAGGATGAGTATCACCGTTCCACAGCCCTTGATCATGATGCTCACCTCGCTTTGTGAAGGTAGCTGGGAACATCCTCAGTCTACGCGTAACCAAGGTGTTTTCCCACATCCTGTGCTCAGCGCATGTCGCGGGCGAGCGACTTGCTCTGCCAGCTGACCAGCTTGCCGATGCCGATGCCGAGCGCCGCGCCGACGGCCACGTCGCTCACGTAATGCACGCCGGCGAAGACCCGCGCAGCGGCGACCAGTACCGCAATCAGCAGGAAGACCTTGCCCCACTTCGGGAACGTCCCGATGAACATCACCGTCGAGGCGAACGCAAACGTCATCATCGCGTGGAGGCTCGGGAAGCTGCCGCTCGGCGAGACGATGTCCAGATGATGAATCTGATGCGTCTCGAACGGACGCTCGCGGAACCAGACCTCGCCGATCAGCCACCGCAGCCCGACTGCCAGCAGTACCGCACCGATCGCGGCGATGGCCGTGTCCTGCGCGCGTTCCTTCCGCTTCGGCGTCTTGCCGGACATGAACATCAGGATCGCCGCCAGGATGAACCAGTACGCCAACAGTTCCGCGAAGAAGTAGACGACAGCGTCACGATAGGGCTCGGTCCGGCCCGCCTCCGAGGCGGCTTTCACGATCAGGTAGTCGAGGTGGCGCAGGGAGTCCATGCACCTAGCTTACCGTCCCCTGCCGGTTTGCCGCGCGACTATTGTAAAAGTATCTCTATGGTGGTACTTTTTCAGCAACCGGTAGTTTTTTCCTGTCCGGACATTCGACATAAAGGAGGTGGGAGCTTGAAGTCATTCGAGCTTCGCATCAACCCGATCAGCTGGATCATCGGCTTGCTCGTCGCCATCGCGGCGTTCAGCCAGCTGTTCCTGCTGAGCGACCTGATGAGCGCGTACGACATGGAAGCCCGGGAAGGCGGCTTCAGCACGATGGTGCTCTCGCTAACCATCCAGGAAGTACTGATGATCACGACCATCGTCTCGGTCGGCTTGGCCATAGCACTCTCGGCATTCACTCATCGTCGCATCCTGGCCATCGCGATTGGACTCGTGACCTCGATGACCATCGGAATCCTCGACATGGCGATATACCCCGTCCAGGCGGAATTCCTGCCGTTCGCGGCACCGTTCGCCATCGCCTGCATCGCACTCGACTGGGCCACCGGCTTCCGGCTCTACCGCAAGCTCCAGAACATCACTCCGGAGGCGATCATCCAATCCAGCTCGCCGTCACCAACTGACACGCGACGCGAGCCAGCAGCACCAAGCTCGGTCAGCTGATCAGACACCCAGACCCGCAACCCCGTGCCCAATCCAGGGCGGCCGCGTCGTAAGACGTTTCGGACGGGGAGGAGGCGATCGAAGCCACATCACACACCGTGGCTTCGGTCCCCTCCGCATTTTTGTTATGTGTCGAAAACGTAGGACCTACGATGCGGCCATCTGGGCGCAGGTCCCTCGGATCTCCCGGAACGCCTCATCGAATACCTCGCGCCGTTCTTCCGGTGTCATCGTCAAGATCTCCGCTTCCGCTACCTCGAGCTGATCGAACAGCCGGCTAGCAGTCACCATCCCGCGCGCCAGCAGGGCGTCCATGATCCGTTCCTTGTACAGCTGCAACGCGAAGTCGCGGTCCGAATACCCGTCCAGGTCGCGGTCCTCGTACTCGTACAACGAATGGACCAGTTCCGAACGTAGCTCGCTATCCTGGGGACACCGGATGACTCCCGCGTGGACAAGCTCGAATCGCAGATCGTACGGGAACCGGACGACCGACGCTTCTCCTTCTTCTGCGTTCCCGATCCGGAGGGTTCCTTCATCATTGTCCAACCAGAAGAACGGCTCGGAAAAGTCGTGCGAAGGGAACGGAGCTAGGCGGCTTCCGGATTCCAGCACGTGAAGCTCTCCCGTACGCAGGTTGATCAGCCGGTACGTATCGCCGTCCGCGGGCTCGATCCGGAAGTCCACTGCCCCCGCCGCTACCTGGCAGTACCGGCCTTCCGACATCCCGCAGAAGACGATTTCGTTTTGGTCGGTACCTTCGATCCCCAGGCGGACCTCCCGGAGGACCGGTTCGTCGGGACGGAACTCTGTGCCAGGGGTTCTCATGGCGCTCAAGGTAACGGCTTGTCTGCTTATTACTATGCACCTGAGCGCACATTTTGCCAGCCTGGAAGCGGACTTTTATGCTATGGTAAATGGTCTCTTAACAACCCGGCTTACCATCTCCACTCCAGAGATGAAATCGACCCTGACGGAGGAACGCCATGAAGGACACTTACACGAAGGACGAGTACCAGCGGGACCAGGCCTTCGCCGGACAGCTTTGCCTGATCATCGGCTTTCTCCTCGGAGCGATCTTCGCGACAGGAACCGCATTGATGGTCGTGTCGACATCGAGCGGCGACGAAGAGGGAAAGCTCTTCGCCATCGGTTGCGGGCTCTACTTCCTGGGCGCTGGCCTGGCACTGCTCTGCGGAGTCGCAATCGGATCAAAGCATTCCGCCTCCCCGAACGGCACGACCGCAGATCAAACTTCCGGCGGGTGACCGCTGACAACGACGAAAGGAACCCCGTGGCACGACAACAGATCGACCTCCGGCCCGAGTACGAAGCGATGGGAGCCGCGGCAGCCACCGCTACGGGCTGCGGAGCCGGCTTCGTGATGATGCTTTCCGGTCTCTTTCACTTCGAAGGCTGGCGCTTCCTCAAAGGTGCCTCACTGATCGTGGTCGCCCTGCTTTTGGGCCTGGGCTTCGCGATCGACCAAGAACTCCGCATGGAAGAGAAAACCGCTGAGTTCATGGCCTACCTCGACTAGGGACGGCTTCGCCGTCCGGGAACGACTACAGGAAGGAGTCCCGTGGCTGACGACTCGCCGCCACGCTTCACGCCCATGGAATACAACACCTACCGCCGCGAAATGACCCCCTGGGGCCTCCTCGGCATCATCGGCACCATGGCCGGCATCATGCTGATGCGCAAAGGCCGTCGACACAACAACTGGCTGTTCGGCGGAGGCATCATGCTCACCAGCCAGTCCCTGATCCTGACCTGGGCCGTCGGCACCGCAATCCTTTGGGCGAAACGCGCCCTACGCCGCCACACGTCCCAACTGGAAGGATGAATCATCTGGAGTGGACCCGCGGGGTCTCGTAACGCTCTCTTCTTGAGACACGTTATGAGACTCCGCCCCACCCCAGATGGTAAGCCGGGTCGGACGGACGTTAACAACCTGGCCAACCATCTCCACTCCAGAGATGAAAAGACGACCGAAGGGACCGTTGGATGAAAGGATTCAAGACCAGCAGCTTCGCCGCCGCGCGAGACTTCTCGCTGGCGGGATTCGGGCTCGGCGGCACCTTGGCCTCCGGCGTGGGACTGACCGTCTCGGGCCGGCGCAGCAAGGACCGCGGACGCACCCGGTTGGGAATCTTCCTGACTACCCTCTCCGCCCTCGGCAGCGCGGGACTGGCCTTCGTGGTCGGCCTCAAGGGCTCGCAGTGACCTGACCAACCCCTACGGAAGGACGACGTGACGAAGAAGAAAGAATACACCGTCGTGTGGGAATGCACGCTGATCGGATTGCCGGGCGGCGCCGGGCTGGCTGGCGGACTGGTCACCATGATCCTGCACCGCCGCAATCGCTGGATGCTTATTCCCGGCGCCATCACCACCGCGCTCTCCGCGGCGTACGCCTGGCTGGTGATCAACGTGGTCCGCGACGACAAGCGGCAAGCCGCGACGCAGGAAGAGCAGTACGAAGAGTCGACGGTCCGTGAGGAACACGAGCTCGGCGAGAACTACATCACGGCAGGCGCGATCCTCGGTGCCGGACTGGTCTCGGGAACCATCCTGAGAACCTCCGGCCGCCGCAAGGAATGCTCCTGGCTCCGCCGCGGCGGTGCGCTCATCCTCGGCCTGACCGGCCTCTTCGGCGGACTGGTCGGTGCTCTGATCGCTTCCTTCCGGCATGATGCCCGAAACGAACAGTCAGGAAGTTGAATCATCTGGAGTGGACCCGCGGGGTCTTCTAACGCCGTCATTGCGACCCGTTAGGAGACCCCGCCCCACCCCAGATGACTGGCCAGGTGGTACTTGTCATCCTGAGGGAGCCCGTTCGACTCGCTTTGTTCGCTCAGGACAGGCTCCGCGACCGAAGGATCTGGCAACCCAGCAGGATTCTTCGCTGCGCTCAGAATGACAAGACAGCGCATATGTCGCAAAATGCAGGCGCATGCCGGAAAAAGCGACACCAAAACCAGCCCGCCCGAAGACCGAGCTCTCGGAGATGATCACGCAGTTCCTCGAGTACTGCGAGGTGGAGAAGCAGCTTTCCAAGCTCACCCTCCGGAACTACGACCACTACCTCGGCCGGTTCGCGGCCTGGGGCGCCAAGCACGGCGTCAGCAAGCCGTCCAACATCTCGATCGACGCCGTCCGGGGCTTCCGGCTCTGGCTGAACCGCCAACCGACCCCGCAAGGTGGCGAGCTCGGGCGGCTCACCCAGAACTACCACGTGATCGCGATCCGCGCGCTGCTCAAGTACCTCGCCAAGCGGGACGTGAAGGCGCTCTCCGCGGACAAGATCGAGCTCGGCAAGACCGAGCGCCGCAGCGTCGAGTTCCTGACGCCGGAGGAGACGGAACGTTTGCTTGAATCCTCCGGCACCAAGGACACGTTCACGAGCTTCCGCGACCGCGCGATCCTCGAGCTGCTCTACTCCACCGGCCTTCGCGTCTCGGAGCTCTGCGCGCTGGACACCGACCAGGTGAACGCCGAACGCGGCGAGTTCATGGTGCGCGGCAAAGGCGACAAGCCACGGCTGGTCTTCCTCTCCGACCGCGCCGGTGAATACCTGCGCGCCTATCTACTGAAACGGAAGATCGCGATGAAGCCGTTGCTCACCCGCAGCGACTCAACCAATGCCGCCAAGGAAGCCGATGGCGCCGACCTCCGGCTCACGCCGCGGTCGATCCAACGGATCATCAAGAAGTACGCGGCGGCGGCCGGCCTGGTGAAGGACGTGACGCCGCACACGCTGCGGCACAGCTTCGCGACCGGGCTGCTCCGGAACGGCGCCGACATCCGGTCCGTCCAGCAGATGCTCGGGCACGCCTCGATCACGACCACCCAGGTCTACACCCACGTCACCAACCCGCAGTTGCGGGAGGTGCATAAGAAGTTTCACGGGAAAGGTTAATACTAAGGTCAGTATTCGTAATTTTCGTAGCCTTCTTCATCTTCAATATTGTCTTCGCTCGGTAAGTCATTACACTCATATCCCGCATCGTATGCTTGCTCAAAAGTCTCAAAGTCCTCACATCCCTCCTCGTAATACCCTTGTTGAACTTGGGGAGGTGGAGCAGGTTTTGCCTTGCGCCAGCCTTCTTTAACGGCTTGTTGTTCAGTGCAGAATAACTTTTCACCTTTCTCGGACTCAATGACCGTTTCGTCATAAAACTCCATACCAGGCAGGTGATATATTTTTTCTCCTGTATTGAAGCTAATATTCCCTTTAATCAGGCAAGGCGTGGGCTTAGGAGTTGGTTCAACAGTTGGGCTTGGTGTTTTGGTCACGAGTGAAGCGTAATCGGTACTATCACTAGACGATGCAATGGCGATAGCACCAGCTACTGCAACAACTACCAAAGTTCCCCCGGCACTAATCCAGAAGATTTTGTCCTTGAGTAAGTTTTCAATCAAATCCATATAGAAAACACCGCTCGCGCGGTGTGTTAGTACTTGTAGGTTGCTACTGATTGCCTGCTAATTCAAGCAAACGACCTTACCTGTACTGATCCTCGATCTCGTCCCGGGTTCCCGGCTGACGTGCATGGGATTCCCGTTCCCGGCGCGCCTTTTCCGACCTATCGGTTTCTTCCTCGCCCAGCACTTCTTCTACCGCCTGGGCGCCGTTATGGCGCTGATAGTAGTCTTCGCTGACCAGTTCGTAATTGCCGGGCGTGAACAAGAGCAGCGCGTCGGCCACCAAGCCGGGGTCCAGCAGTTCGGGGCCATGCCTGGGAAAGAAGGAACCGTCTTCGCCCCGTTGGAAGACCAAGTACAGGTGCTTGTCGTGCCGTCGGTCGACCACGTGGATCATCAGCTTGTCGTCGAGCAACGAGATTTCCGAGAGATGCGCCAGTTCACCTTTGCTGCGCACGTACCAGCATTTGAGGTCGTTGTCGAAACCCGGCTCCTCGGCTTCCATCAGCCGGACGGCGCTTTGGACGACCGTCATTCCCTGGTCGGCCTCTACGTTCTCGGAACCAAGCCAGTCCAGGTTCTCTTCGAGCAAGGCCAGGCGCACCGCCCGGTCCAGTCGGTTGGTCCCGAGGAACGCGTTGTGCGTCGCGACGAGCGCCGCCTGCAGTTCGTCGTCACTCAGTGCGTCCAGGCCTTCTACCATCACCGTCGACCCGTCCAGGCTGGCCATGATCCGGACCGGGCCGCTCTGCTTGGTCACTCGCTTCACGTCCCGGTTGACGGTGAGCAGGTATCCTTCCGCGAAGAGAACGGTCTCACCGTCCGAGGGATCGGCCGGGAACCTGACCGCCAGCACGCGG
Organism: Candidatus Saccharimonadia bacterium; assembly: GCA_025449535.1. Classification (GTDB taxonomy): domain Bacteria; phylum Patescibacteriota; class SICC01; order SICC01; family SICC01; genus JALYJZ01. Next base: position 540,593 of record JANWJF010000001.1, on the reverse strand, counting down.
GCTTCCGTCGCGTCGAAGTCGATGACGTCATCGACGATCACGCTCGGGTGTTCCAGTGCGCGGCTGGACAGGTCGGCGGTCTCGTCGTCAGCGTCCGTGCCAAGCTCGTCGAGCTCCTGCCGGACAACCATTGCCGCTAGCACCCGAAGGTTGTGTTCCACTGTGAACTGCAGTTCCTCCCGGGGAAGCTCGAAGCGACGATCTGGAGTTCCTTCAGTCATGGCATTGCGTGCCTTACGGCCAAAGGCCGACTATAACCCGACTAACCAACCCGAGGATGGGGCGGGAGATGCACGGCGATTCGACCGAATCAAAGCCTGTGCCATGCATCTCCCGATGTTCCATCGCAATTCCGAGTACTCAGTCCTGCATCCTTTTGAGCGCCCGCTTGACGTAGTCCGCGTTGCGCCCTCCGGGACCGTCTTTCTGATTGAAACCGGTCGTGAATTCCACGATGTAGTAGACGCCACTACCGGTCGAATTGACGGCGCCCTGTCTCCGGGCCTCGGCCAGGACTTTCGCCGGTTCGACGTATCCGTCGATCAGCAGACACCCCTTGGCACCGTCTTGGCGGGATTCTTCCTTCCGAAAACGCAGCAGGGGGTGGTTCGTGGTGACGACTTCTTGGGTACCACTCGATAATGTCTCTGTTGCTGTACTCACACCTCTCACGCTCCTATGTCGAGTTCCGGCATAAGCCGACTTTCAAAGGTGATTCGGTCGAGATTGCGATGGGTTGGTTGGCCGGGTTTTCAAGGGGCGATGGGCTACTATTTTTACCACCACTAAGACAAAAAAACAAGGGTATACCCTCTCAACGAACTGAAAAACCGACAGATGCGTGGGAGCGCGGATGCGCCTGCACCTATCGGTGATTCAGTGAATGTTGTACATGGGACCTCACAGCGTCTCGACCAGGGCATAGCCCAACGTGAACGCTGCCAGGACGACGATGAGTAGCAACCAGCCGAGGTCTTTCCCGATCTTGCCGAGTCGTCTGGACTCCCGTACCGCACCGATGGTGATGACGAGAGTCACTGCGAACGCAATCCAGGGTATGACGATCTCTTCCGAGAACATGGCGACTCCTTGATGGGACTTCGCTTCGGGTCAGGCCCAGGCCCCGCGTCCGGTCAGCCGGTCGTACGAGTCGGCATAGGCCCAGACCGTCGCCTTGGGTCCCTTCTTCCCCACCTCGCTTTCGAAGACGATCCGGTCTCCTTGGTCAGGGGTAGAGGTACTGCTCGAACACCACGACCACCAGCAACATGAAGAGCGTGACCACCGTCAGGTCGAGTGCCGGCATGTACCAGTTGGGGTTCCGATTGATGGCCTTGGACGCTTGCCAACCCAGGAACCAACTCCGAAGGGTCATACTCGCAACCGCGGCGAACACGAGCCACGGCACGGCTTCCAGCGTGATGATGGCCCCGAAGACCATGGCGACTCCTAAGGTTCGCGTACGGTACCGCCGCACCGGGCATGGCGAGGGTTCTCGCCAACAACCTTTTTTACCACAACCAAGGTCCTGGTGCTACTCTGGGTTCATGTCCCTCTCCATCGGCATCGTCGGCCTCCCCAACGTGGGCAAGTCCACGCTCTTCAACGCGCTGCTCGAACGCGCGCAGGCCGAGGCGGCGAACCGGCCGTTCACGACGATCGAACCGAACGAAGGAATCGTCGACGTGCCGGACCCACGGCTGGCCAAGCTCACGGAGTTAGTGAAGCCGGAGCAGACCGTCCCCGCCACGGTGAAGTTCGTGGACATCGCCGGGCTGGTGGCCGGGGCGAACAAGGGCGAAGGACTCGGAAACCAATTCCTCAGCCACATCCGCGAGACCACGGCGATCGCGCTGGTCGTCCGCTGCTTCGAGGACGCGGACGTGACCCACGTGGCCGGCAAGCTCAATCCAGTCGACGACCTGCGGACCGTGCTGCTGGAGCTGATCCTCGCCGACCAGCAGACGCTAGAGAAGCTGCTCCGGCCGCTGGAGAAGGAGGCGCGGGGTGACAAGGATTCCGCCGAGCGGCTGGAACTCCTCAAGCGGATCGCGACAGCCCTGGATGGCGAGCAGCCGGCCCGGTCGGTCGAGTTCAACGCGGACGAACGGAAGAAGCTGGTGCATCTACACTCATCCGGGGCGCTCCCGCTGATCACTTGGAAGCCGATGCTGGTGGTCGCGAACGTCGACGAGGGCGACGTGGCCAAGCCCGGCACGAACAGCTTCTATCAGGAAGCCGAGCGCTGGGCGGAGGACAACGGGCTGACAGTGGTGGCCGTATCCGCCAAGATCGAGGCCGAGATCGGCGCCCTGCCGCCGGAGGAGCGCGCGGAGTTCCTAAAGGATGTCGGGCTCGAGGAGCCGAACCTCAACCGGGTCATCCGCGCCGGGTACGGGCTGCTCGAACTGATCACGTTCTACACCGCCGGGCTGAAGGAAGCCCGCGCCTGGCCGATTCGGGCCGGCTCGTCCGCCCCGCAGGCCGCCGGGACCATCCACGGCGACTTCGAGAAGCAGTTCATCCGCGCCGAGGTGATCGCCTACGACGACTACGTGGCTGCCGGTTCCGAATCAGCCGCGCGGGACACCGGCAAGCAGCGGACGGAAGGCAAGGATTACGTCGTCCAGGACGGCGACGTCATGCACATCCGGCACGGAGCTTAGCTACCGACGGTACTTTACGACTCGGAGTCCGCTTCATCCGAACGAAGTACGAATTCATCTATCGTAATGATATTCTCGCGAATTGTCGCTGCCACCAATCCAGCCCGGTGAGGAACGTCCGCTTTCTGCATAGCATTGTGCATATGAGCCCGAACGGTGGAGACGGATATCTCCCGGCGTGCGGCGACTTCCTGCTGGGTAAACACTGCCAACCGGGTTACTTCCTTCTCGCGCGCGGACAACCGGCTTACTCCGGCATGCTCCGGCTGGGATTTGTCGGATAATTCCCCAGCCCGGAATGCCAATAGCAGCAGTTCGACGCGCGAACGAAACCCTGCTTGATCCATCATGTTATGTATATGTGTTCGGACGGTCGATTCACCGCGGCGTGAGCTGTACGCGATTTCACCAGTGGGTCGATCGATCTGGCGAAGGACTTCGCGCTGCTTATCCGTAAAGCCGTCGACAACCCCCTTCGCTTCCTTTTCAAGTTCACGCTGCACTCGGAGATGTTCTCTGAGTTCCGCCAAAGTCCATTCGCTTTCTGCGGCCAGGAGTTGCATGTACAGTGTCTCTAACCGTTCAGGCGCAACCGAACTGTCCAATGACGCACCTTCCAGCTCCAGGATGACCCGTAACTGTTCCGGGCAGACACCATTCGACGCCTCCACGTATGCCAGGAGTTGATCGGATGATCGCAGTCGATGGACTTTGATTGCTTCCCCGAGTGAAACCCCGAGCCAGAAATCCTTATCAAATTCAGTGAGCCGCCGCCCGTATACCGGGCCATTGATTCCTTCAACCGAGTCCCATTCCGGCAGGTTTGCCATGAACGCTTCAACAGCCTCCGCACTGAGCGGCTCCCCGGCCTGATACTCATGGAGCAACTCAGGATATACCTCCTCGATGGCAACGGTGTTTTCCATAACGAATTACTATACCAGAGTCACCTGGTAGGATCTTCGGCCTGCTCTATGCATTAACCGTTCTTTATCTCGACAAACCCGAACCTTGGCCAGGCCCCGCTCTTCGCTTTGCCCAACGGTCAATCCGCGAAGCCGAGCTTGATCGGTACCAATACTTGGGGTTGGCAACGGTAGCCCTCGACAAACACGTGCGCACCGTTGCCAATTCGGGCGGCTAAGGCTTCGAGGAACTCCTGCTGACCTTCGGTGCGGTTCGTGACTTCTAGACGAACCCATTCGCCTTCCAAGCCTGGAATATTTGGAAGTGCTCCCCGGAACCGGGAGAGCTCCAGCCGCGGCTCCGGCTTCTCGCCGTTGCCCGACCCTTCCATCATCTCGAAGAATCCCGCAGAAGGATCGTCCGGCCCTTCCAGACGAATCCCTTGGCCATGAGGCGCGTCGGCAGGTTGGTCGGACAGAACGCTAGTCAGGTGGTCCATCTGGGTACGTCGGCTGGATGGACGCCCTAGAACCAATGATTCGAATCCATCGTGGCGTTCAGTCCCACCGAAAACCGCCTCTAGCAGCTGCTTAGTGAGTTCGGGGTCGGGTTCACCGTCAAACGGTTCGCTGAGTCGGTCCGTGGATCCCAGGTAGTCGGCATCGACGTCGAATCGTCCGTCCTCCTGCACGTTGGAGCGGATTATGTACTTCAGTAAGTCCTCACTGGTTCGACCAACGCCAGGCCGTGTCTGTACGGCCGTACCAGCGAAACGACGGAAGCCTGCGTTACGTTGGGCGAGCGCCCTCGTCCAAGGACCACCACCAAATTCACGCTCGTACAGCCGCCCTGTCTGAGAGTTCCAAAGAAAGTACGTCTCTGTCGATGTGATCGTCGCAGTCTTCCTAATGCGCCTATCCATCGCTGCGCATGCCGATTTCTCAGTGGGAAAGCGAGGGGCACCTAACGATACCGACTTAAATCCTTCGGTCAGGTCCCTGCGCCTTACCGGTTCAAGTTCCGGCTTCGGCAGCTCCGCGTAATCGACGTCCGTCTCGACGCCCTCAACCTGCCGGTCTTCCCCCTCGACCTGCGCTGCACCTGGTTCAGCCATCTGGATTGATAATACGCCCGCTTGACGTATGGACTGAAGCAAGCTACCATATGGTTACTCGCTCCTTCATTCCCCTCCCGACGCCCGTACTGACGCTTGTCTCGCAGGCCCCGCGACGATACACTGGGTCGTACTGAGCTTTTCTCCCGATCACCGGGGCGATAGTCCACGAGAAGCATGAGAACTTACGAACTGTTATACATCATCGACGGCGGCAAGACCGAGCCCGAAGCGGCGAAGGTCACCGACGAGGTAGGCGCCAAGCTATTGTCGCTCGGCGGCAAGGCCAAGGAGCAGAACGTCCTCGGGCGGAAGCGCCTCGCCTACGCGATCGGCAAGCAGGACCATGGTTGGTACGTACTCCTGCACCTCGAGATCGACGCCGCCAAGGCGAATGACTTCGTGAAGCAGCTGAACGTCATGAACGAGGTCGTGCGGACGGTCCTGGTCGCGGCCGAGGAAGTCCCGAAGCCGGGCGAGATCGTCCAGACCCCGACCGCGGTCGAGGAGAGCAAGGAGGCCGCCAAGGTCACCGTGCCGGAGGCGCTGCGGAAGAGTGCCAAGCCAGTCGCGGGTAAGGCCGAAGAAGCCCCGGCGGCGGATACGACTCCCGCGGAAGACACGGACGACGAGGCGGAGAAGAAACCCGCCGCGGAGAAGAAGGCGAGCGCCAAGGACCTGGAAGCGGCCCTGGCGGAGCAACTCAAGGACTCATAAGGACTAACTAATCGGAGGCAGCATGGCCAAAGATCTCAACAAGGCGATGATCATCGGGAACCTCACCCGGGATCCGGAGGCGAAGACGACCCCGAACGGGCAACAGGTAGCGAGCTTCGGCGTCGCGACCAACCGCCAGTGGAAGAACCAGCAGGGCGAGAAGCAGGAGGCGGCGGAGTTCCATAACGTCGTCGTCTGGGGCAAACTGGCCGAGATCTGCAGCCAGTACCTGGCCAAGGGCCGCCGGGCGTACTTCGAGGGACGCCTGCAGACCGACACCTGGGAGGCCCAAGACGGCTCCAAGCGGTCGCGGACACAGATCGTCGCTGATGACATGATCCTCCTGGATTCCCGCGGCGCCGGCCAAGGCGGCGGTCCGGGCGCAGGCAGCCAGGTTCCGGCCCAGCCGACCGAGGCGGAAGCGTCGCAGGCGGCCGGTGGCAAGGACGACAAGGCCAAGAAAGACGATAAAGGCGCCGAGGACCCGGCGCTGGATGATATCCCCTTCTAACCGATGGCAATCAAGGAAAAACAAGCTCCCAAGTTCCGACGCTGCCAGTTCTGCAGCAAGGACTTGGACGTGGTCGACTACAAGGACGTCCGCTTGCTGAGCAAGTTCGTCAGCCCGTACGGCAAGATCGACGGGCGGCGGCGCTCCGGCAACTGCGCCAAGCACCAGCGGATGCTCGCCACGGCGGTCAAGCGGTCGCGCCAGGCGGCGCTGATGCCGTTCACCACCCGGTAGGTCCATGCTCGGCATCACCGCCCTCAAGACGAACACGAAGATCGAGCTCGACGGCGATCCGTACGTCGTGCTCGAGTACCAGCACGCCAAGATGGGCCGCGGCGGGGCGGTCGTGCGGACCAAACTCCGGAACCTGAAGACCGGCTCGGTCCTCCAGAAGACGTTCCAAGGCAACGACAAGATCAAGCCGGCCGCGCTCCAGACTGCGGAAGGCCAGTTCCTGTTCCGCCAAGGGAACACGCTGACGTTCATGGACACCAAGACGTACGAGCAACACGAGGTGCCGGCCGAGACGCTGGGCAAGCAGGCCGGCTTCCTGGCGGAAGGCGCGAACGTCAAGCTGCTGCTCCACGGCGGGTCGGTCATCGGCGTGGACCTGCCGATCAAGGCGGCATTCGAGGTCGTCGAGACGGATCCAGGACTCAAGGGTGACACCGCGGCCGGGGGCAGCAAGTCCGCCAAGCTGGCTGGCGGAGCGACCGTCAACGTGCCCCTGTTCGTGCAGGTCGGCGACAAGGTCGTGGTCGACACGCGCACCGGCACGTACGTCGAACGCGGCTGACCGGCCGCTTTTTCCCCGCCTGGCGTACAATACGGAGGAGGGGTATGAGACACCAAACGCCACGTTGGAAGAAGATTCTGTACGCACTGCTGGGACTGCTGGTCCTGGCCGGTATCGTCGTGGCGATCCTCTACTTCCGTAAGCAGCAGCCGCCTCCGCCTACGCCGTCGGCACCGCCCAGCCCGACCGAGACGCCGCGCGAGCTCAGCAACGAGAAGTTCGGTAACCGGGCCCGGCCGCAGAGCGCCGCCAACGTGGACGTGGGCGTGCTCACCGTGAAGGTCGGCAAGCCTACCCCGCCCGCCTCGGCGAAGCCGGCCGCCCGTTCGCTCGGCACGGTCGCCCAGCTGGCGCCCTACCGGACGCCGAGTCCGTCCCCGACGCTGCGGTCCGTCCCGACCGCGCTGCCGTCGGCCGCACCGACTCCCGAGCCGCTGCCAACGTTCACGCCCCTGCCCAGCGCCCCGGCGCCCAGCGGTCGCGAGTTCGCGCTGGTCTACGCCAAGGGCGGACCCGGCAAACGGCAGATCTACCTGCGCTCCGTGGAGCGTGACGACGACGAGGCGCTGGTCAGCTCGGTGTTCGACGATTACGGCGTCGCGTTCTCCAGTCCGACCCAGAAGGTCGCCTTCTATTCGAACGAGGAAGGTGCCTCCGACGAGGCCACCAACCGCAGCAAGCTGAAGGTCGTGGACATCGCCTCGCGCAAGGTCGAGACGATCGCAGACAAGCTGCCCGGCACCTGGCCCGCGGCCTGGTCACCGGACGGCAAGAAGCTGGCGATCCCTGCCGAGCAAGCGATCTTCATCGCCGACACTACGACCGGCAAATCGAAGCGGATCGAGACCGGCCGGCTGCCCGGTGGCATCGTCTGGAACCCGAACGGCATCTCGATCTACTACCAAGAGGAGCGCGACGACGGAAACAACGACCTCTTCGCCGCCAACGTGGTCACCGGCGTCACCAAGCCGGTCGCGAACACGGACGGCAACGAGCATGAAGCGGCCGTCTCGGTGGACGGCAGCCGACTCAGCTATCTCCAAAGCCAGGGAATCGGCGGCGACGCCATGGTCGTGCAGGCGCTGGAAGGCGGCGAACCCCGGGTCTTCCCCGAGACCAAGCCGGCCAGCTCGTTCCTGATGAACCGCCGGTTGGACCAGACCGTGTTCGTGCGCAGCGGCAAAGGCGCGCGGCTGTCGCTGTACGCGGACGGCACCGTGAAGCGGATCGGCAAGCTCTCCAACCCCGTGATCGTGGGGTGGGACCGCGACTACGAGCATGTGCTGGTGCTGGCCGACGACGACAAGGGCCGGGCGCTGTTCTCGGTGGAGATTCCCAGCGGCGACGCCCAGAAACTGAAGGGCGACGTATCGGACACGGTACCGGTTTCCGAACGCTGACCGTGACCGATACCATGGAAGCATGTTGAAGTTGCTTTCCGACCTGGCCGGCCAGCCCGTGGTCTCCGAACGCGACGGCGCGCCCGTGGGCCGGGTGCGGGAGGTCGTCTTCGACGCCGCCAAAGGCAAGGTACTGGCGTACCGACTCGCCGGGCCACGGGACGCGTATCTCTCGACCGTGGACATCCGTGCCTACCTGGACCACGGCCTGGTAATCGCCGGGGCGGAGGTCGCCGCGCCGCTCGAGGACCTGCCCGCCGTCAAACGAGCGACAGAGGCGGGAATCCGGCCGATCGGCCTCCGGGCGGTGACCGGCAAGGGCAAGCGGATCGGCACAGTGGACGACGCCACGGTCGAGACCGAGGGGCACTTCCTGACCAAGCTGCACATCAAGCCGCGTTGGTGGCAACTCTCCGCGAAGGACCTGATCATCCCGCGCGCCCGGGTCGACCGGTTCGAGCGGGACCGGGTAGTGCTGCGATATGATAACGACGGAAGCCCGGCCGGACTCGAGCCGGAGATCGCCACATGAACGTATCCATCGCCGCCATCAGACGCGACAAGCACGCGCGCCAGTTCGTGAAGTTCGTGCTGGTCGGGTTACTGACGACCGCTATCAATTTCGCGGTGTACGGGGCGCTGCTGGTACTCGGCGTCTACTACCTCACGGCCGCCGTCGCCTCGTTCAGCATCGCCACGCTCAATAGCTACACTTGGAACCGGATCTGGACCTTCCGGGCCGGCAAGCATCGGATCGGGAAACTCGCCAAGTTCACGACGGTCCAGCTGGTGGGCCTGACGGTCAACCTGATCGTCCTCTGGCTATTGGTCGAACGTACCGGAATGCACGAGTTCCCGGCACAAGTGCTGGCCAACGGGACCGTGGTCGCGTCGAATTTCATCGGCAACAAGTTCTGGACGTTCCGGGCCGATGAGTAGGTGGCTGCGCCGGACCGTGACCGTGTTGCTGGCCTTCGCGACGGCGGTCATCCTCCTGGTAATCGGGCTCGGCTGGTTCATCGCGCCGCGCGACGACCTGAAGAAGACCGATGCGATCGTGGTGGTCTCCGGCGGCGAGACGGCCACCCGCGCGGACGCCGGCATCCGGCTCTGGAAGGACGGCTGGGGCCGGACGCTGGTCTTCGCGGGAGCGGCCGCGGACCGCGGCACTTCCAACGCCAAGGTGATGCAGCAGCGGGCGATCTCGCAGGGAGTCCCCCTGGCCGCGACGATAGTCGAGGAGCAGTCCCGGACCACCAATGAGAACGCGCGCTTCCTGAAGCCGGTGTTCGAGGCGCAGGACATCCGGTCGGCGATCCTGGTGACCTCGCCGTACCACGCCCGGCGCACCACGGTCACCTTCCGGCGCGAGTTCGGGAAAGGCTATGAGTTCCGGATCTATCCGGCGAGCGACAGCCGCTGGGCGCGAAGCTCCTGGTGGCAGGACGCCGGTACCATCCGGCTGACCGTCTCCGAGGCGGGCAAGACGTTCTACGCCGCGTTCCTGCGCTGAACGGCACTCGAGCCGGTGATACGATTAATGCGTTGCACGGGTAATGAGCCAGTCGGCCATCGTGACGTCCGCCGCGCTGACGCGGCGCAGCATGGCCAAGCCACACGAAAAGACCGATGATACGATATTCCTGTTACTCGAGGGCAATTAGCTCAGTCGGCTAGAGCGCCGCGTTCACATCGCGGAGGTCGCTGGTTCGAGTCCAGCATTGCCCACAGAAATGCTCCGGGCCCGGAAGGTTGGTAAATGACCTTCCGGGCCCAGTCGTGTACTTCATGCCGTTCGTCGTCAATCGCGATGCGGGGTTCCCGTCAGGAGGCGGCGGGCTGGGGTGTTCTAGGCTTCAGCCGTTCGATTCCCTCCTGCCGCTTGACTTCGTCCTCCGGCGTAACGGTCCCGATGTTCGATGCCAGACCGTGCTTCTCCAGCCACAGGATGAACCTGCCGGCTCGATCACCACGGAATTCCTCCTTCGACCGAAATCCATGGATCGCGGAGTTCGGGAAGGCATGATGGTTGTGGTGACGGGTCTCCCCGAATGAGAGGAGCAGCAGCACCCGCCAGTGAACGTTGGTGCTCATGCCGGTCTGGGGGTCGATGCCGTATGGCCGCTCCCCGAACTTGTGGCAGATCGAGTTGATGGACCAGGTCACGTGCTGGACGAGGAACGCCCGGGCGAAACCGGCCCACAACATGGTCTGTACGCCTCCGATCAACGACTGCTTGACTGCCAAGCCGACAAGCAACGGAAACACGATCCACGAGAACAGCGCGATGGGAACGAAGAGGGCGTTCAGCGTCCTCAGGTGGGAATCCGCGATGAGGTCCGGGATCAGGTCCGACCGCGACTTCTTCCAGAAACCGAACAGCCACCCCATGTGGGCGTGGAAGAGACCTCGCCAACCTCCGTGGGGTTTATGGGGACTGTGCGGGTCGCCCTCCTCGTCGGTATGCATGTGATGCAACCGATGGTCCGCAGCCCACATGAACGGCGAGCCCTGCAGGCCCGTGATGCCGAGGCCGACCAAGACGTCTTTGACCCATTGCTTGGTCTCGAAGCTTTCGTGGGTCAGCAGCCGGTGATAGCCGACCGTGACCCCGAGCGCCGTGGCCACGTAATACACGGCCGTGAACAAGAGGTCGAACCCCAGCTCGAGCGGATTCGCCTGCCAGGTGACCAGCAAGTAGAGAGCTGCGATCAGCCCTACGAACGGCCCCCACACGTCGATAGTGGTTCCCACTTTCACTGCGAGGGAAGACCTCTTGGGTCCTTCTGAAACTGCCTGGGTACTCACGAGAGATGCCTCCCTTGGTAGAGATTGACGGATGTCGCGACGACCGCGACGACGAAAAGTTAAGGCACGAAAGTGCACATACCAGCCTACCCTGAGCCGGGCATTCTCGCAAAATGATACGATTGATATGTTTTTGCCTATACCATGCGAATACAAAACCTCTTTAGGAATCCGGTAGTCGTTACCGTCGCCGTACTGATTGCGGCTGCAATCCTTGGTCTGATCATCATGCAATTCACCGAGCCGCCTGAGTTCAACGACGATGTGACCGTGACCGTACGGCTTGACCAAGCCAAGGTACGGGCCGATGTCGCGACCTCTCCAGGAAGACTGGAGAAGGGGCTGATGGGCGCCGAGCCGCTTATGAAAGACCGTGCTCTTCTGTTCGCCTACGAAGAGCCCACGACGCCGACTATCTGGATGAAGGGCGTTGAGTTTCCGATCGATATCGTCTGGATTTCCGGCGATACTGTCACCCAGGTAACGTCGAACGTTCCGTCAGCAAAACCCGGCGTGCCGGACGCACAGCTGCCGAAGTACCAGCCCGAGGGTCCGGTGGACAAGGTTCTCGAGACGTCCGCCGGCTGGGCTAGGCAACACTCGGTCCAACCCGGGGACGTCGTCAGGTTCTCCCGCTAGGCCTCATCCCGTCCAGCACGGTCCGGATCTCCCCGAACGCGTACCCTCGCCTTTGCAGGAACGCGATCGTCTTCTCACGGGCCTTTTCCGGTGTCTCGCTCCGGAAGCGTTGCAGTCGCTTTTCCGCAAGGCTCCGGATGGCTTCGGCCGGATCGTCCAAGTCCTCCAACGCCGCGGCGGCGGCCTCGTCAGTCACGCCGCGTTGGCGGAGTTCCGCCCGTAACACGCGTGGGCCGCGTGACGTCCCGCGCTGACGGACCCATTCCCGCGCGAAGGCCGCGTCGTCTATGTAGCCGAGGCGGGTAAGGTGTTCGAGGACTTCCTCGATCAGTTCCTTGGGGTAGCGCCGTTCCCGCAGCTTGCGGGCCAACTCGGCCGAGGCGTGCGGACGCCGGGCCAGCAGGGAGTAGGCCTTGGTCAGCGCCTTCGCGAACCGGTCGCGCTGCAGCAGCTTCGCCAGTTCCGAGTTCGTGATGATCTCGCCTTCGCGGACGTCCGAGTCGGCCAGCACCAGGGCGTCCAGGGCGGTCAGGAACTTCCCATCCGCGTAGACGTTGTAGCGATCCCGTTTCTCCTGCTTCTCGACCTTGGTGATTTGCATGGTTCAGTCGGCGACCGCGGCCTCGCGGACCTTCCGCTCGATCGTCTGGACGACCTTCGGATTGTCCTTGAGGTACTGCTTGGCGGCCTCGCGGCCCTGACCGAGCTTGGCACCTTCGTACTCGTACCAGGCGCCGGCCTTCTGGACGATCTCCTGCTCCACGCCAAGGTCGAGCACGTCACCCTCGTACGAGATGCCCTGGCCGTACATGATGTCGAACTCGGCGGTCCGGAACGGCGGCGCGACCTTGTTCTTCACGATCTTCACGCGGGTCCGGTTGCCGATGACGGTCTCGCCGTCCTTGAGCTGAGCGACCCGGCGGATGTCCAGGCGTACGGAGGAGTAGAACTTCAGCGCGTTACCGCCGGTGACGGTCTCGGGGCTGCCGAACATCACACCGATCTTCATCCGGATCTGGTTGATGAACACGACCGTGGTATTGGATCGGGAGATGGCCCCGGTCAGCTTCCGGAGCGCCTGGCTCATCAGCCGGGCATGCAGACCCATGTGCGAATCGCCCATGTCGCCTTCGATCTCCGCCCGCGGCGTCAGCGCGGCCACGGAATCGACCACGATCATGTCGATGCCGCCGCTCTTGATCAGCGTCTCCGCGATGTCGAGGGCCTGTTCGCCGGCATCGGGCTGCGAGATCAGCAGTTCATCGACGTCCACGCCAAGCTTCTTGGCGTACTCCGGGTCGAACGCGTGTTCCGCGTCGATGAACGCGGCGGTGCCGCCCTCCTTTTGTATCTGGGCGATCATATGGCTGGCCAGCGTGGTCTTGCCGCTGGATTCCGGACCGTAGACCTCGATGATCCGGCCCTTCGGGATGCCGCCGACGCCGAGCGCCAAGTCCAGCGAGAGCGAACCGGTAGAGACCGACTCCACGTTCATCTTGCTGTCGGCGTCGAACTTCATGATCGCGCCCTTGCCGAACTGCTTCTCGATCTGGGCCAGCGCCATGTCGACCGCCTCGGTCTTCTCCTTGCGGACCTTGTCGCTCACCACGAACTGGCCGACGGGCTTGTCGTCCTTCGGTTCCTTCGCCGTCTTGGCCGGGGCCTGCTTGGCCGTCGGTTCCTTGGTCGTCTTGGCGGGATTCTCTGCCACTGGTGTCATGATACCTTCCTTCGTAATTTATTATTTGTCGGTCTTTTCAGGCTACCTTATGGTCGCTTGCTGTTTCAAGTGGATGACTAGTGGATACCTGTCGTCGAAACGCGATCTAACCGGACACGAATAGATAGTATACTAATGTATACCTATGTCAACTTTAGCTTATTAGACGGCCAAACGAGGTCTCGGAAAGGTAGGTCGACGTCGTTCTTTTACGGCTTTCCGCAGCTCTTCGTGCCAGCGCATTTCCTTCAGAGCAAACTCCACTGCATCGGGCAGAATCGGCTTCGGGTCGAACGACTTGCCAGGCAGCGGGAGAGCAACGTCGCCCGGGAGTAGGTGACTACCTTCAAGCAGACAAGCCCAGTCCTCCTTTCCTGCTTCAGCAAGAGCCTCGGAGCAGATGTAAAACCGCATGTTTCGGACCGTTTCGGGTGCATACGGCCCTAAGGCATCGATCTGGAATACACCAAAATCATCGTCTGCCAGGCCTGTAAGTAGATCGGCTGACCGGGCATACTCTATCCTCGATTCGCCAAGATAAAGAACACCGTCGCGGTAATCCCGACTCGGGTTAGTATCCCGGTTCGTCATCCCGTTGAACTGCGCGACCAGCTCGTCGCGCGTGTCCCCGTCCACGATGGACAGCCCTTCCGAAGGCTTCCAAAGCCGTTCGTGCTGCGGTACCGCTTCCCCCTCAGGCTGACGCCTCCCGAGCCTCATGTCATCACCATACCACCGGCGGTTATTCCGGTCGCGGACTCGGGCTCGGCGTCGACTGTACGAAGTCCTTCACCAGGAACTGCACGCCTTCCCGGAACTGCCCTTCGCTGCCCAGTGTGCCTTGGCCCTTGCCGTTGACGGTGACCGTCGTACTGCCGCCGTTCGAGGTCGTGACCAGCACACGATCTTTGGCGGTGAAGGTCTGGGTACTCCCCGGCGCCATCAGTCCGTCGAACGCGGTCTTGCCGTCCGTGTTGATCTCCACGAAGGCACTGTTCGGGCCGACCTTCACGACGAACAGCGCGCCGGATGCCGTGGTCCCCTTGGGTTGCGGGCTCTGCGGCCCGCCCGGCGTCACCACCACCGAACGGATCTCGATCCGCTCGCGGCCGTTCTGGTCGCGCGCCACGATACGCAGCGAGTTGGTGCCGGCCGGCAGCGTCACCGTCTCCTTGAAGCTGCCGTCCGTGTCGGTGGGGATCGGCTGGTTGTTGATGAAGACCTGCGCGTCCGACTCCGTCTTGCCGGATACCGTCACCCGGTCGTCGGCGACGCGTGCGTCCGCGACCGGACCGGTGATCTCGAGGTCCGGCGGCGAGGCGAAGCCGGTGATCTGCGTGATCAGGTAGCCGACGACGGTCAGCAGGAGCACGGAGGCCGTCACCAAGCCGAGCGTCCGCGGCGTGATCGTCAGCTTCGGCTGCTCAACCGACCGCTTCGGGAGATCCAGCGAGGGTGCCTTGCGCCCGGAAACCCCGCGCTCGCGGCGGTACTGGGTCAACACCTCGTCCTGCGGGAAGCCGAGGTACGAGGCGTAGTTCTCGAGGAACCCGCGGACGTAGACTTCCGCCGGCAGCTCCTCGTATTTGCCTTGCTCGAGCGCCCGGAGGTACTTCTTCGGGATCTTCGTCTCGATCGCGATCTGCTCGAACGTGAGCTTGGCCGTCCGGCGCACTTCCTTGAGTTGCTCAGACAGCGGCTTGTCGCTTTTCAGCTGGCGTCTCTTGAATTGGATCACGATGTCCAGTGTAGCGCATGCGGATAGTCCGTCCGGCGGGGTCGGCGCGGCTTCTAAAAAAGGTTCAAAAAGATTTCTTGACGAAAAAGAGGAAGCGCCCGGAAAAGGTCGGCTGCGAAGTGAATCGCAAGGACCTTTTCCGGGCGCGACCCGAATCATGGGGAGCTGAGCGCGTCTTGTCTCGTAAGGTGGTCGCCCCAAGGGACTATCACCGCCAAGACGACGTAAAGCGCTACGAGCAAGGGAAGCCGGTCGACGTAGTGGAGACCTAGCGCAACGTAATCGACGTCCTTGCCGGCGACCTCCGCCAGAAGTGCCGGGAACGCCGATCCCACCACGACGGCCGACCACGCGACACACACACGGAGGACCAGCCTCATCGCGATACCTGCCTTTCCCGGTTTGCTTGCTTGTAGAAGAAGTCCAGGATGCAGCCGAACCAACCGCCCGTCAGGATTTGTACTGGCAACAGGGCCAAGACGACCCTGGTGTAAATCACCCACTCGACATGGCCACCAGTGACCTCGGAAAGAGCGGCCATGCCATACAACGGTACCGCGATCATCGCGATGAAGACCACGATGGAACCGAGTACATACGTCGTCGTCCGCATGGACGCTCCTTTCGTCAGGATTACGCGGGTCTGTCGAAGGTTCGAGGCGAAGTTCGCTAGCCGGAACCGGCTAACGGTTGATTGTATCAGAGTGCCGTGGCTTACCGCCGCCAGCCGCAGTCCGGCGTGTAGGTCAGGCGATAGATGGTCTCCTGCTCGAAGGTCAGGGTCGCCGACACGCAGTCCTGCTCGGACGTCCCGTGCGTATACGTAGCGCTCTTCGGACCCTTGGACCAGTCCCAGCCATGCCCGACGAACGCCCGGTCGTAGAACCCGATGATCTCCGACTTCGAGCCGGGGAATAGGAAGTCCTGCCGGACGCTGACGGGGCTCTCGGTGCAGACCCGGATGAAACACTGTTCGCCGACGTCACGCTTCTCGGAGATCTTATCCACGTGGGGCGGCACCAGCTTGAGTTGGGGTACCGAGACGATCCTGGCAAGCTCCTTGGCGGCGTTCACCCGCTTGTCGTAGAACCCCCAGCCGTCCGAGACGACGTCTATCGCGATGGCCAGCAGCGACACCGCCATTACCAGGAGCAGCAGGCGGCGCCAGATGGACGACGGTTCGCGCATCGCCATGCTATTCCTCCGGGTCGATCAGGACTTCGCGCGGCTTGGCGCCTTCGCCCGGACCGATCACGCCGTTCTCCTCGAGCGTGTCGATCAGGCGCGCGGCTCGGCCGTAGCCGATCCGCAGCCGGCGCTGCAGGTATGAAGTCGAGGCCTTCTTGGCGCGGATCACCTCGGCCTTGGCCTCCTCGTACATCGGATCGTCCCCGCCGCCGTCTCCCTCGCCACTGGCGCCGGGACCGCCCGGTTGTGACTCGGTCACCGACTCCTCATAGACCGGCTCGCCCTTGCCCTTCAAGAAGTCGGTCAGGGCGTTGGCTTCGCGCGTCTCCACGTAGGCACCCTGCACTCGGATCGGCTGCGGCGTGCTGGCGGTGATGAACAGCGAGTCGCCCTTGCCGAGCAGCTTGTCCGCGCCGCCGGAATCGAGGATCACCCGCGAGTCGGTGTTAGAACTGACCGCGAAGGCGATCCGGCTCGGGAAGTTCGCCTTGATCACGCCGGTGATCACGTTCGTGCTCGGCCGCTGGGTGGCGATGATCAGGTGGATGCCGGTCGCCCGGGCCAATTGGGCGATCCGGGTGATCGTGCCTTCCACCGCCTTGCCGGCCACCTGCATCAGGTCGGCCAGCTCATCGACGACGATCACTAAGTATGGCATCTCGTCCTTGGCGTCAGACGCCTTCGCTCCGCTTCGGCTGGCGCCCTTGTTGTACTCGATGAGGTTCCGGGCGCCGGCCTCCTGGAACACCTGGTAGCGCCGTTCCATCTCGGAGACCACCCACTTCAGCGCGTTGACCACCTTCGGCGACTCGACGATCACCGGCGCCAGGAGGTGCGGGATGTCGTTGTAGTTGGTGAGCTCGACGCGCTTGGGGTCGACCATCAGCAACCGGAGGTGCCGAGGCGAGTGGGTGAAGAGCAGGCTCATCAGGATCGCGTTGATCGCCACGGACTTGCCGGAGCCGGTCTGTCCGGCGATCAAGAGGTGCGGCATCGTCGAGAGGTCGGTAACCACCGGCTGGCCGGAGACGTCGAGGCCGAGCGCCAGCGGCAACGCGCCGCCGTCTTTGAACGCCTTGGTCTCGAACATCTGCCGGAGCCGGACCGTGGCGGCCTTCTGATTCGGCACTTCGATACCGACGGAGGCCTTGCCGGGGATCGGCGCCTGGATCCGGATCGGGTGCGCGGCCAGGGCCAGCGCCAGGTCATTCGACCGCTGGGTGATCTCGGTGACCTTCACGCCGGGTGCCGGGCGCAGCTCGAACTGGGTCACCGTCGGACCGACGTGCACGTGGTCCACCTTGGCCTCGACGTTGAAGTTCGCCAACGTCTGCTCGATGATCGCCGCCATGTGCTTGGTGTCGCCGGCGTCCGCCTCGGAGGTGTCGTCCGACAGCAACGAGATCGGCGGCTGCTCCCAGGCCTTGTCGACCACCCGCGGCGTGAACTCGGTCGGGGCGGCGACCGGCTGTGCCGGGCGTTCCTTCGGGGCCGGCGGAGCGGTCGGCGGGACCGGGTCGCTGCGCTTCGGCGGCGGGGTCTGCTCGACGGTCGGCCCGGCACCCGCCTTGGAGCGGTTGGTCATCACCAGGACGCCGACGGCCAGGAGCGCCAGGAAGACGATCAGGCTGACGATACCGCCCACCGCGTACGTGAATGAAGCCGACAAGGCGTACCCGAGGAGACCGCCGAACGTACCGTCCGTGGCAGCCGGGAGCTCGTCGACCTTCACCAGCAGGTGCAGCAGGGCGGTGACCGCCGCAGCCGTGATCAAGAACCCTACTACGAGATGCCGGGGCAGCTCCTCGCGGCGGTACAGGCGCCAGCCGGCGTAGACGGCGGCCGGCGGCAGCACCCAGGCGACGGCCCCGACGGCCTGCTTCGCCCAGAGTGCCACGGCCGAACCGGCCGGACCGCCGACGCCCACTAACGCCAAGGCGAGCACCAACCCCCCGGCCAGCAAGGCGATCGCCAGGATCTGCCGGGCGGTGTCCGGGTGGACCAGCGGCTCGCGCGGCTCCGGTTCCGACCGCCGGGTGCGGCGCCGGGCCGGGCTCTTGCGCGTACGGGCTCGTGTTCGTTTGGTGCGTCGTTTGGCCATCAGATACTACTAATAGTAGCTGAAAGCCGACGCAAAGACGCTTACCGGACGCGGTTAAAGCCCTTTCTCGACCGACGGGAGGGCGGATTCACGGACGAGCCCCGGGGACGGCCCTCGTAGCCCGTGTACCCAAGAAGTTTGCTCACCAGCCGCGGCCGTTCGCGGGCGTTATAGACACCACCGTCCTCGCTCCAACGCCGGGCACGTTCGGGCGCATGGCGCAGCCGCTGCACGTCGGAGATGCGCAACAAACCGGGAGACTCCGGAGAGAAGCGCGTCGACGACGGCACGCCAAGCCTTCCACGTTGCTTCGTCTCGAGCTCAACCACTACGAACCCGTACTCGGAATGTTCGGCTACCGTGCCGCGACGCAGTTCGTGCTGGTCCCAGGCCAGGGTGTAGACGACCACGTTGGCGCCGACCGGGAAGTCCTCGAGCGTGCGTTCACCGGGAAGCGCCCCCTTCTCCCGGGACGCTTCGGCGTGTTCCCTTAAAAGTCCTATCAGGCGTTCGGAATCCATGTCACCCCTCAGCCGCCGGGCCAGCCGGCCTTATTGACGCCTTTTGACCGTTTCCGGACGGGGTCACCAGGTATGGGGGGCTTCACCGGACCATCGTACCCTGAGTAACCGACGATCTTGTCGACCAGACGTCGACTTTCCCGTTCATCATACCGATCGCCCTGCCCGACCCAGCACCGTACCTGCTCCCGGGAACCTTTCAACGATTCCAATTCTTCAGAACGCAACAGGCCAGGTGAGCGGGGTGAGAATTTAAAGACGGCATCGCGGCGTCCAAAGGGCGCGCCACGATCCAGGTTGCGGGGACGTACCTCCACCCAGCCAAACCTGGTATGCCCGACGATGGTCGCATTTCCGAGCTCCAGCTGCCCGTAGTTGCTCATGTATGCAACTACCTCTAAACCCACAGGAAAATCCTCCAGGCTGCGACCGTCCGGCGTCGGTTCGCGGGACGCCTCGAACTCCGCCCTTCGTGCTTCTTCTGATCGTTCGCCCATAACGAAGAATGCTAGCAAAGCGATTAAAGAGCGTCAACCAAGCAGTAAATCAATCGTCCGCGTCGAGCGGGTGACGGGCCCGGACGAGGAGCAACCGCGCTTCCGGCAGCTTCATCGCCGTGGTGAGCATCAGGTAGACGCCGGAGCCGACCAACCCGGCCAGTACCGTCTGGATCGCGAAGAACGCCACCGTCTGGGTGCTTTGGATGTCCTCGATCAGATAGGCGACGCCGTACAACGTCCCGTAGATCGCCGCGCCCGAGGCCAGGGACGCGAACGTGATCCGGGTGATCGCCGAGAGCATCGCCCGGTCCTCCACCGCCGGGACCTTGCTCGAAAGGAAGAAGAAGAGCAGCGCGACCTGGACGATCGAGGCGAGGCTGAACGCCAGCGCCAGACCCACCACCCCGAGGTAGTGGCTGGCCGGGATCGCCACGGCCACGTTCACCAGCATCGCGACGCCGGCGATGATCACCGGGGTGCGCGTATTGCGGATCGCATAGAACGCCTTGGAGAGCAAAGGCACCAGGGCCTGAGCGAACAATGACACCGCCAGGATGCCCAGGATGCTGGTCACGTACCGCGTGTCGTCGAAGTCGAAGTTGCCGGCGCCGTAGACCAACCGGACGATCTGCGCGCGCAGCAGCATGACCGCGATGCTGACCGGGATGATCACGAAGAGGATCTTCCGGATCACGGTGACGAGGTTCTCTACGTACAGCGAGGTCTGATGGGTCGAGGCCGCCTTGGCGAGCACAGGGAACACCGCCGTCGCGAACGCCGCGCCGACCACCGAGACCGGCACCATCGAGAGGCTGGTCGCCAGCCAGAACTGGGCCAGCGAGCCGGCCTGGAGGGTCGAGGCGATGACCGTCTCGACCAGGAAGTTGATCTGGAGGATCGCCGCGCCGATCGTGGTCGGGATCATCAGCCAGAAGATCCGCCGGACACCGGGGTGCCGGATACTGAGGTTCGGCCGGAACCGGAATCCCGTCCGGAGTCCGGCGACGACCTGGATACACATCTGCAGGAAGGCGCCCGCGGCGACGCCCCAGGCCAGGTACTTCACGCCAAGCTCCGGGGCGACCAGCGCGCCGGCGATGATGCCGAGGTTGTACAGCAGCGGCGCGACGGAGTACGCCACGAACCGCTGGTGCGAATGGAGGACCGACCCGAAGATGCCGCCGATACCGAAGAAGATCGGCGAGAGCAGCATGATCCGGGTGAGCTCGGCCACTTCCTTCAGCTGCGCGTCGGTGAACCCCGGCGCGATGAACGGCGCCAGTTCCGGCGCGAACACGAACGCCACCCCGGCGACGCCGATCAGTAATATGATCCCCGCCGTCAGGACGACCGACCCGACCTTGTCCGCGGTCTCCTTCTTCTTGTTGGCGAGGTAGCCGGCGAAGACAGGGATGAACGCAGATGAGATCGCGCCGAAGATCAGCACGTTGAAGATAAAGTCGGGGATCCGGAAGGCCGCGAAGTACGCGTCCAGTTCCGGCCCGGGGCCGAAGCCGGTCGCCAGGAGCCGGTCGCGGACCAGGGCCAACAGGCGACTGGCAAAGTACGCGACGCCGAGGATCGCCGCCGCCCCGCCGACGCTCGTCGAGAATCCGAAGAACTTCCGGATCGCTCCCTTGGCTTGTCGGTTCAGCTGGCTGACGGTTTGTTTGACCATACGCTCCGTGCGTCGGCCTCAGTATACGCCGCTAGGCGCGCGCCTTGCGCTTGGGCTTAGCCTTCTGTAGCTTCGGCGCATCGGGAAAGAGCTTGTCGTACTCCTCACCTTCGATCGTCTCCCGTTTGATCAACTCCGCGGCCAGCATGTCGAGCTTCTTGCGGTGCTTCTTGAGCGTCGACTGCGCCAGGGCATACGCCGTGTCGATGATCCGCTTCACCTCGGCGTCGATCTCCGCGGCGACCTTCTCGGAGTAATGCTTCTGCTCGCCAAGCTCCCGGCCGAGGAAGACCATCTCGTCCTTCTCGCGGTAGGCGATCGGCCCGAGCTTCTCGGACATGCCGTAATCGACCACCATCCGGCGGGCCAGCTCCGTCGCCTTCTGGATGTCCGAGCTGGCGCCGGTCGTGACCTCCTTGAAGACCTCCCGTTCGGCGGCGTGGCCGGCCAGCATCGCGGCCAGTTCGTCCTCGAAATCCGGCTTGGCGTGGAGCAGCTTGTCCTCGTCCGGCAGGTACCAGGTATAGCCGCCCGCCATGCCGCGGGAGATGATGCTGACCTTATGGACCGGATCGGTGCGCGGCAGGTACGTCGCGACCAGCGCGTGGCCGGCCTCATGGTACGCGGTAACCTTCTTCGCCTGTTCGCTCATCACACGGCTACGGCGTTCCGGACCCAGCATCACCTTCTCGATACTGTTGGTCAGCTCCACCTGGCCGACTTTCTTTTTGTCGCGCCGAGCGGCCAGGATCGCGGCCTCATTGAAGAGGTTCTTCAGGTCCGCGCCGGCGAAGCCCGGCGTCTGACGGGCGATCTTCCCGAGATCGACCCCCTTCTCGAGCGGCTTGCCCTTGGCATGCACTTCCAAGATCAGCTTGCGTTCCTTCACGTCCGGCCGGTCCAGCAGCACCCGGCGGTCGAAGCGCCCCGGGCGGAGCAGCGCCGGGTCGAGCACGTCCGGCCGGTTGGTGGCGGCTATCACGATCACGTTGGTGCCTTGCTCGAAGCCGTCCATCTCGGTGAGGATCTGGTTGAGCGTCTGCTCGCGCTCGTCGTGCGACCCGCCGAGTCCGGCGCCGCGCTGGCGGCCGACCGCGTCGATCTCATCGATGAAGATGATGCAGGGCGCGTTCCGCTTGGCCTTGGCGAAGAGGTCGCGGACCCGACTGGCGCCGACGCCCACGAACATCTCCACGAACTCCGAGCCGGAGATGGAGAAGAACGGCACGTCCGCCTCGCCGGCCACGGCGCGGGCCAGCAGGGTCTTGCCGGTGCCGGGTGGGCCGACCATCATCACGCCCTTGGGAATCTCCGCGCCGAGCTGCGCGAACTTGGCCGGATACTTCAGGAACTGGACGATCTCCTCAAGCTCTTCCTTGGATTCGTGGGCGCCGGCCACGTCCTTGAACGTCACCTTGGACTTCTTCTCCGCGTTGAAGAGCTTGGCCCGGCTGCGGCCGAAGCTCATCGCCTGGTTGTTGCCGGACTGGGCCTGCCGGAGCATGAAGAACAGGAACCCGCCGATCAGCAGCAGCGGCAGCACGAAGCTCGCCAGGTTGATCCAGACGGAGTAGTCCTTGGCGCCCTGCTCCTCGATCTCGACCTTGGCCAGTTGGGCGTCCGTCACGCCGAAGTCCTTGAGGTACTGGGGCAGCGAGTCGCCGGTGTACTTGGTCGTCTCGGTCTTACCGTTCGCGAGCTTTACCGTGAGCTCCCGGCCGGCCGCCTCGATCCTGTCCACTTGACCGGTCTTGATCTGCTCGATGACCCGGGTGACCGGCACTTCCTCCTTGGCGGTCTGGCCGACACCGGTGGACGAGTACACCAAAGCGACGATCATCACCGCGCCGATCAGGTATAGCAAGCTGCGCACGCTTCGGTTCATACCTACCTAGGGTACCGCAGGGGCGGGGGCGTTGCACCGGCGGTCAGACCAGTCGAAGCACGACCCGCTTGCCGCCGCGGCGCGGCACGAACCGCCGGTCCGCCCGGTACCCCGCGACCCAGACGACCTGTTGGCGTTTGCCGCGACCGCCCGGCTTGAGAACGACCGGCACCCACGGCCGCTCGTCGCGCGGGACCTTGGCGTCCGTGAGCAGGTCGCTGACCAGCTTGCTGCCGCGCATCCCGACCGGTTTGAACCGATCCCCAGCCCGCGGCGGACGGATGACCAGTTCGTCACCGAGGGCGACCGCGTCCAGCACCGCCGTCCGACCGGACGCCTCCGGGCGGGCCCTGGCGACCGTCTTCGCCGAGATCGTCCGATCGCCGAAGTCTGCCTCGCCCGGAACCGCCAGCGTCGTGCGCTTCGGCGGCGCGGCCGGTGGACCGATCCGGAGGACCAGTTCGTCGTATTGACGCGCCGCGGTCACACCGCGTGGCAGATGCGCCCGACTGCCGGTCTGCCGGTGCAACAGGTCGTCGAGCTGCTCGAGGTGCCGGAGCGCGAACCCGCGCAGGTCACCGGCCAGCTGCCGGAGCGCCTCCCGCCAGACCAGATGCCGCACCCCACGGTCCATCTTCATCAGCTTGGCACGCTTCAGCTTGCGGCCGTCGCCGCCCGCGCTGACGGTCACCTGGGCGAGTTCTCGGGCCGCCAGCATCCGGGCGACCTCGTATTCGTTGGAGAAGACCCGCATCGACTGGCTGACCGTCTCGACGAGCTGCGGATTGATCTTCCGGAGGCTCCGGATCACTTGGTGCCGGATCCGGTTGCGGGCGTGCTTCACGTTCCGGTTGGTCGGGTCGCGGCGGAACTTCAGCTTACGGCGCCGGGCGTACCGGGCGACCTGGGCGCGCGGCGTTCCCAGGAGCGGGCGGAGGACCGTGCCGGACAGCGTCTTCATGCCGGAAAGCCCTTGCATGCCGGTCCCCCGGGCCAGGTGCAGGAAGAGCGTCTCGACCTGGTCGTCCGCCTGATGGGCGGTGACGACGTAGTCCGCCTTGCGGCGCTTGCGGATGGTCTCCAGCCAGCGGTACCGGGCCTCGCGAGCGCGAGCCTCGACGTTGCCGCCGGGATTCAGGTCGAGCCGCGTGGAAGCGGACGGCAGTCCCAACCCGTGCGCCAGCGCCTCGACGAACCGGGCATCCTTGGCGCTGCCGCGGCGGAGGCCGTGGTCCGCATGCGCGACGACCAGGTCCAGCTCCAACTCATGGCGGAGTTCGTTCAACAGGTCGAGGAGGACCACCGAGTCCACGCCGCCGGACACCGCCACGATGAGCTTCCTATCACGATACGGCTGGAGGATGTCCCGGACTTCGTCGAGCAGCTGCATAAGTACAGGGTACCCGATGGTATCCTGATGGCATGAGTCGGACGATTGTCATTACCGGAGGGACCGGGAAGCTGGGTCGGGCCTTGGCAGGCCAGCTGAAGAACGACGCCGTCGTGCTCGTCGCCCGCAACGCCGAACGCCTGAAGCAGATCGCCGCCAAAACCGGCGCGGAATACCAAGCCGGGGACGCCGCCGATCCGGACCAGGCCCTGCAGGCCGCCACCGACATCCTCAAGTCGCATAAGACGGTCGACGTACTGATCAACGCTTCCGGCGGTTGGATCGGCGGACCGTACGAAGAGACCGCCCCCGAGGACATTCAGCAGCAGATCCGCTCGAATGCGCTGGCGCCGATGCTCTTCACCCGGGAGATTTACGCCGCGATGAAGGAAGCGGGCGCCGGACGGATCGTGAACGTCGTCTCGCAAGGCGGGTTTTATGCCGAGCGGCACCAGGCCGCCTACGCGGCGGCCAAGTTCGCGATGGACGGCTTCACGAAGAGCCTCGCCAAGGAAGCGCGCGAACACGGGGTCACCGTCGGGGGTATCTATCCCGGCGCGTTCGGCGAGGACGACGATTCCGAGACGACGCTCAATGTCGGCGAGATCGTCGATGCCATCGAGTTCGTCATCGGCCGGAAGCCCGGCGTGAACGTCCCGGAGCTCGGCATCCAGGCGATCAAGTATGGCACGGACTGACCGTCCAGCACTTTACGGCCGCAGGTACGCCTCGGGGTGGTCAACGATCTCCTTGAAAGCCTCGACCTTGGCGAACCCGTCCGTGGACTCGAGGAACGGCAAATGGCCGCCCGCGGTGTATTGCGCAAGGGCCAGCTCCTGGCGGTGCCCCTTCTGCGGCTCAAGCGAAGCGAAAGTATCGATGTGCAGACGGCCGCCGCTGTGCGTGAAGGAAACCCGTTCGGTCGCCGAACGGAGCTCTCCGCCGACCCAGACGCGGATGCCCGCCACGAACTCCAGTTCATGCATGGCACCGCTACGCCGGACTCTGATGTCGAGACCGGGTGTGACCGGGAACTCGCCGCACCGGTCGCTTCGGTGCGCTTCGAACTCGTCATCCTCCTGGGGTGTGATGGGGAAAGGCTCGAGCAGCTCCTCGACACAGGCGACGAAGGCATCTCCGGTGGTTTTTTCTTGCCAGCTGATTTCATCGACGGTAATCCGCGAGTCGATTCCCGTGTTGGCTTCAGTACTACTCATATCGATATAACCGACCACCATACCGGTTCGCGGACACGGCCACAACCGTTCAGCCCGTGAACTCCTGCGAGTACATCTGCCCGCGGATGCCGCCATCCGCGCAGCCGACGCCCAGCTTGCGGAAGTCTTCCTTCAAAATGTTGGCCTTATGGCCGGGCGAGTTCATCAAGCCGGTGTGGGCGATGTCGACCGTCGGGGCGAACGCCAGGTTCTCTCCCGCCACGACGTAGGTGATGTCCGCGTCCGCCATCCGGTCGAACGGATCCTTGCCCTCCGGCGTCACGTGCGAGAAGTACCCGCGCGCCAACATGTCCTGCGAATGCTTGAGTCCCACCGCGCGCAGCCCGTCGTCCCACTCCAACAGCGGGAAGCCGCGTTCCGCCCGTTCCGCGTTCGCCTTCTCGAACAGCTTCTTGCCGTCCTCCCGGCACTCCGACGCATCCTTCACCGTGAATCCCAGTTCCGTCGTATCGCTGCTGCCCGTCTTCACCGTCTTGAACGCCAGCGTATCCCGCAACGCCTCGCCGAAGACGCCGTTGACCTGCTGTTGGAAGACCGTTCCCGCAGCCAACAGCTGCTTGCCGATGGCGGACTCAACGAACGGCTGCTTGGTGCTCGTGGGAATCGGGGCCGAGGCGACGATCAGGAGCAGGATGGTGATGAACGCCAGGCCCTTGCCTATTCCCGGCAATACTCCCGCCGCCCGGTTCGCCGGGTGCTTGCTCAGCTTCTCCGGGAGGCTCTTGCTGGCGAACCGCCAACCGAACGACACCGCCAGCTCGGTCAGCATCCATAGCACCATGAAGGCACCGAGGTCGAGGATGCTCCGCGGCAGGTTGATGATCTCCGCGAACAGCCCGCCCAGGGGCTTCGACAACGTAAAGGCAACGGCCAGTCCCAGGATGAACCCGACCAGTTCCGCCATCCCCGCGAAGTAGCCCCGACGGTATCCGAAGTAGGCGTACGCCAGCAGGACCAGGATGATCAGCGCGTCAATCACCGTCCCATTCTACTGAAACCGGAGCGAAGTATCCGAGCCGCTACTCGACCACCCTCAGGTACATGTTGTACCCGGTGTCCGGGAACCAGGCGATGCCTTCCTGCACCAGGGCGAAGTACTCCCGGTAGGTACCCACCGGCCGGTCCGCCTTCAGGTAGATGTCGAAGAAGGCGACCTGCCCCGGCTCGATCGTCGTGTCCCCGGTGTCCACGGTCATCGTATCCACGTCCGTGACCGTCCCGTCGATGGCCGAGGCCCGGTTCGGGGACAGCCAGGCGTCGGGCGCCTCGCCCACCTCGGTCCTGAAGGCGCTGCTGCGGTCCTTCGGGTTACTCGTGGCCAGGCGCACCTGGTCCGGGCCGCTGCCCTGCCAGGTCATCCGGCCGGTGTTGGCGATCGCCAGGCGTACCCGCTTCACGGTGCCCTGCTGGAAGTTCGTCTGGCTGCCGTCATAGCGGGTAGTCCAGGTGCCCGTGCGCCGCTGGGGAGCCACTGGGACCGGGAAGTTGATGCCGTAGTCCTCGGGTAGCCACTTCACGCCGTCCAGCACCGGACGCACGTAGAGCTTGTAGTTGCCGGCAGCGAGGCCAGCCGGCACGGTGATCGTGAAGTCGAACTCCGCGACCTGGCCGGGGTCTACCGCCGTGTCACCGGGCGCACCCACCACCGAGTCCACCGCCGAGGGCCGGGTCCGGGAGATCCAGGGATCCGGTCCCGCAGTGGTCACGAAGGCGGACTTATGGTCCCGGCCCCGGTCCGTGCCGAGCCGGAGCGCGCCGTCCACCGGCCAGGACTCGGTTCCCGTGTTCTCGAGCCGCACGGTGACGTCCTGGGTGTCCACGCCGGGCGTGATCGTGGCGGGCGTGGCCGACTTGCTGACGAAGCCGTAGTTGTAGCCGGGGGGGAGGACCTTGAGCGACCAATGCATGCCGATGTCCCGATAGAACCAACCCGCCCCGTCGGCCACCGGGCGGAAGTACTCCTTGTAGGTACCAGGGGTGGACGGCGCCGTGACGGTGAACTCGAACCGCGCCGTCTCGCCCGGTTGGACCGTGTGTATGTCGGCGTCGTCACCGCCGCCGGCCTGGTCCTCGAACGTTCCCGTCCGGCTCGGGGCGAGCCAGGTCGCGGCGAACTTGCTGTTGCGATCACGCGGCCGGTCCGTTCCGAGCCGGACGATCGGCGAACCCTCGTTTCGCCAGACGTTCTCGCCGTCGTTCCTCAGGACGATATGGATGTCCGAGGTCTGGCCCGGCCGGAAACTGACGTTGTGCGAACTCTTGCTCACGTACCCGTAGTCCCAGGTCGACTGCGCCACGTACGCATCCCGGTAGACCTGGGCCCGGTTGCGGATGGTACCGAGCACGTTATAGAGGTTGTTCCCCGGGCAGGTCGTGCTGGTGTAGTTCCGATGGCCCCCGATCCGGTACTGGGACCGTCCGCTTTCGTCCTGGTACCGCGCGGTCGCACCCAGTTTGTACGGCGCCATCTTGAACCCGGCGATCTTGCCGATGTTCTCCCGGAGCGCCCCGCTCGAGCCATCATACCGGAAGTCGCCGAGCGCGGCGATGCCGATGCTGCGGTCGTTGTATCCGAACGTATGGCCGCCCTCGACCTCTACGTCGTTGGCCTCAGCATGCGCCTTGTTGTAATACCGACCTTGGAAGATCCGGCCGCCCATGTCCACCAGGTAGTTGTAGCCGATGTCGCCCCAGTTATTGTTGTTGGCGTGCTGATACCAGATCGCCCGGACGTTGGCGGCGCTGCTGGAGAACGAGTTCGTCGCGTTCGAGACGGTATGGTGCACCATCACGCGTTGCAGCTTGTGATAGTTCGGCGTCCAGCGCGGCGAGCCGCCAGCTTCCGGCGAGCCCCATTCCGACCGGGAGTAGATCCGCGGATTCGAAATCGCGGAAGCCTTGCCACCGAACATCTGGCCGATGACCGTCTTCTTTTCCGGGTCCGGACCCGTGGTGGCGTCGATCGCGAAGACTTTGGGCTTGGACAGCTTCACGTTCCCGGAAAGCGCGAACCGGTACTGGGTCCGCTCCGCGTTCTCCGTCAGCAGTATCGCGCTGTGCTCGACCGTCCCGTCCTTGCGATCGTCGCCGTCCAGCTCCGACCATTCGCTCCATCCGTCGCCGTCGTTCGTGCGGACCTCAAGCTCGGCCTCGCCGTCGCCCTCCTGCGTCCAGTTGACGCCGATTGCGTTCGCCTTCGGCAGACCGGTCTCCAGTTCCGGCGACTCGTACGCGAGTTCGGTGGTGGTCGCGATCGCGTTGCCTGGCGCGGTATCCGTGCCGGCGGTGACGCGACCGTCGCCCAGGCTGTCCCGGCCGATCTCGTGGTTCCTGATGTCCGTGGCGGGCTGGCGTGCATCCAGATACAGTCCGGCCGCGGCGGCCAACAGCAAAGCCCCGGCGGTGACTCCGAGATACGTTTTCCTGTGTTTGTTTGGCATCTTCAAAATTGTCTCACAGTAGTCCAAATGAGCATAAAAGTCAAGTAACCAAGGGGTTTTTAAAGCGTCTCGTATTTCCTGGGCCTTGGCTCGGGAAAATATCTACAAATTGTGGGCCCGCTAGGATTCGAACCTAGGACCGCCCGGTTATGAGCCGGGTGCTCTAACCGCTGAGCTACGGGCCCGACGAGCGAGCGAAGATGTGAAAGTCCTCTTCCCGCATGTTTCCACACTTACCAGCTTATCCTTATCATCCGACGCCTGATAGCTGACGGCCAAAGCGGTAAGCTGTCACTATGGACCGCACGGAATGGCTCAAGCGGCGCGCGATCACCGCCTTCGGCGTGCTGGTCTTCGCCTACCTGCTGCTCGGTTCCGGCAAGCTGATCTACGAGAACTACCGCGTCCACCAGGACGAGAAGATCCTTTCGCACGAGATAGACGAGCTGAAGCAACGGAACCTCGAGCTGAAGAGCTTGCTCGCGTACTATCGCACCGACTCCTACAAGGAGAAGGAGGCGCGGGCCCGGCTCGGCTACCAGCGGCCCGGCGAGCGCGTAGTGGTAGTACCGAAGCCGAAGAACGAAGAGCTGGTCAGTATCACCCAGCCCGGCGAGCGCGCCCGTCCGGAAACGCCGCCGTCCAATCCCGAGCAATGGTGGGAGTACTTTTTTGGCAAAGGATGATGATTCTCGTATACTCGTTCAGTTATGAGTGAGAAGTACATCGGTATCGACATCGGCGGCACGTCCGGACGGGTCGCCGAGTTCGACGGGTTGGATTCGGACGAGATCAAGGGCCGCGAACGCTTCGAGGTCAGCGGCACGTATGCGGACGACCTGGAGCGGCTCGGCGAAGCGGTCCGGAGCCTGGTCGGCGAGGAATCCCCGTCTGGCATCGGCCTGGGCGTCGCGGGGGAACATGCACCGGATGGTTCCGGGTTACTTCACTCGGCTAATCTAAAGGACTGGGGTGGCAAGCCGCTCAAGGCCGACCTGGAGGCGTCGTTCGGCTGCCGAATCAAGCTGGTCAACGACGCAGAAGCGGCGGCCTGGGCCGAAGCCGCGTTCGGTGACCACAGCGAGGACTGCTGGGTCATCACCTGGGGTACCGGCGTCGGCGGCGGCATCGTCGAATTCCATAAGGGCGAGCCGCGGATCGTCGGCGCCCCGGAGCCGGGACACGTGATCCTGCGCTGGGACGAGTCGAGCCCCCGGTGCAACTGCGGCCGGCACGGCTGCTTCGAGGCCTACGTCGGCGGCGGCTACCTGCAGAAGCGGTTCGGGAAGCCGCCCGCGGAACTCTCGGACGAGGAGCTGGGCGACGTCACCGATTGGTTCGCCCGGGGACTTTACGACCTGTACCGGGCCCATCCGACGGCACGCTTCGTGCTGGGCGGCGGTGTAGCCGAGAAGCAGGCAGCACGCCTTCCCGAGATCGAACGGAAGACGAACGGACATCTCGAGGGCATCGGGGCGATTGAGATCGTCGAAACCAAGCACGGCGACGACGCCGGGGTAATCGGCGCCATGGCCTCGCTTCGGCAGGACTGATTTGTTACGGTAACCGGTCATGGAAACCCCTGCCGTACTGGAGGAACTCTCGGAAGCCTCGCTGGAGGCCGCGATGCGGCGGCGCGAGGAGGTCCGGCTGGGCGCGCTGATCGAGCAAGTCGAACGCTGGCGCCACCGCGACGGTTGCTTCGGTCGGGCGTTGCGCACGGACGGCTTGTCGGTGATCGCCGAATACAAGCCGGCTTCCCCGACGGAAGGTAGCATTCGGGATGTCAGTCCCGATGAGATCGCCGAGCTGTATGCGCCTGCCGACGCGATCTCGGTGCTCACCGAGGAGACGAAGTTCGGCGGTTCGCTCCGGCACCTGGCCGCGTTGCGGGAACGGACTTCCCAGCCGCTGCTGCGCAAGGACTTCCTCACCCATCCGTACCAGTTGCTCGAGGCCAAGGCCTTCGGCGCCGACGCGGTGCTGCTGATCGCCAGCCAGTTGGATGCGAAACAGCTGCGGTATCTCCGCGAATACGCCGAGAGTTTCGGCCTGGACGCGCTCGTGGAAGCCCATGACGCGGAGGACCTGGACCGGGCGGTCCGATCCGGCGCCGGGATCATCGGCATCAACAATCGGAACTTGCGCGCAGAGGGCCTGCCGGTGGACGTCGCCGTGACCGGAGAGTTGCTGGAGGCTACGCCGGAAGGCGTGACCGTCGTCACGGAAAGCGGGTTCGGCGTGGACGCGAAGTCGCGGCAGAAGCTGCGCAAGTACAACGCCCGCGGCGTGGACGCCGTACTGATCGGGACCGCGCTGATGCGGTCGGACCGTCCGGCGGAAGCCATCGAGTCGTTGAAGCGGGGTGGCACGTCGCGAGGCAAGCTCCAAAGGCCCCGTCCGGACGCTCATTGACGGTCCCGTGGCGGACTTCTTATACTGATACAACCGACACAAAGACGTGCCGGCGCATTGCGGGGTGGAGCAGTGGCAGCTCGCGTGGCTCATAACCACGAGGTCGCAGGTTCGAATCCTGCCCCCGCTACACGGAGAAATGCCTACCTACGGGTAGGCATTTCGTATACTGTACGGGCACGGCAGTGTAGCTCAGCGGTAGAGCAGCAGACTCATAAGCTGTTGGTCGCAGGTTCGAATCCTGCCACTGCCACCATGAGGATATTCGCCGTTTACACGAAACTCCGTCTGACGGAGCGGCCTGACTGGTTGGACGAGTTTCGAAAAAAGTACGACGAGCCGTGGCACTTCCACAACACCTTGAAGCAGCCTTGCTTCATAGAAGATGAAAAAGTTCCCACAATACGAAATCAACTAGACCACTTTTTCTCAAACCGAAAGCTACCTGGAAAAATGACTGTCCGTTTTGATGAAGTTGTCGCTAAGCAAACGGAGCCAGACAGTACGATCATGATTCGTGCCCAGTCTGCCCGGCAGTTGGTCAACCTTCAGAGAGCGCTCTTGTCGGCTCTGGTTCAGTACACCAACTATGTCGATGCTCGTCACCAGGAGTACGAAAAGAACTTCGAACCCCACATTACGATCGGGCGAGATTTACCCGCAAGGCAGTATGGGGAAGCCCTAAAGTACCTAAAGGACGGCTGCGTCTGCGTAGGGACGATTAAAGAGGTCGTCTTAGCAGTCGTCAAGGACGACACGGTTGAAGAAGGCATGAACCCCGCCAACCATACGGTGTACCGACTCTAAGATTTCTGTCCGTTCGTCCGCGCCTTCGCTTCGCCTTGGACGATGAACGAGGCGGTCAGGGCCGCGACCAGGGCAGCGGCCAGGATGCCCCAGGTCACCGCGCCGCGGGCGACGTCGGTGCCGGTGGTGTCGGAAATCAGGTACCCACCGACCAAGGCGCCGACGATACCCACCACGAGGTTCGCGAACAAGCCGCCCGGCAGCCGGCGTCGGGACAACGAATAGGTCAGGAACCCGGCCAGGGCGCCCACCACGATCCAGCTGACCACCAACGTCGGCATCAGGAGACGTCCTCCGCCTCGACGAAGATCACTTCCTCGCGCAGCCGCGAGGTGAGCGTGGTGTCGTCATCCGGCCAGCCCGGCTCGCTCTTCCACTCCGCGAGCTGGTCCTCCAGCTTGACCACCTTGCCCTTCACGGTCGCGGTGCCTTCCGGGATGTTCGCGTTGGTATGCACCCAGAGGTAGCTGCCGTCCGCGTCGACCAGGATGAACCCGACGCCCTGGTGTTCGCTGGACACCTTGCCGGACAGCTCGACCGTCTGGCCGATGTGCTTCTCGGGCGATTCGTTGATGGCGCTGAGCGTGAGTGATTCCGGCGCGGCACTGGCCTTCGGGACCGGGGTCGGCGTCGCCAGCTTCTCCTCGATCGCGGTCAGCCGCTCCTCGACGCCCTTGAGGTCGTCGGCGCTGGCCGCGCCTCCGCGGATCAGCGCGCCGAGTACCAGCGCGATCACCACGCCGACCCCGGCGCCGAGTAGGAAGGCGTTCCGGATCCGGTTCGGGGACTGGTTCAATACGGGATTTACCGCCATTGCTGCCTACTATACACCGCCCGGGCGTGGACACGCGAAAGGTCCCTGGGGTATCCCCGACAGGCAAGGAAGTGTATAACCCAGCCGAGCGCTGGGGATGACAGGCACAGGAATGTTCCACATATTGGGGATTGCTGTGGATTGACCCACTAGATGTAGATAACTAGGGTGGGTCCATAAACAAGGGCCATGGAAATCAGCGCCATCACGTTCTTCCCCCGGCATACCCGGATCACGATCCGGTTCCACCACTCCCTCTACAGTTCCCAAGTCGACCAACTCCGCGCCCACCTCCTCGACATGCTCCCCTCCCTCCGGGAGCATCTTTGTTACAACCGCAGCGGCCTGCCGTTCACGGAGGAGCTGGAGGACACCGAGCTCGGCCACGTGTTCGAGCACGTGATGCTGGCGATCCTCGAGCGCCGCGGCCTTTGCGCCAGCGGCCAGACCACCTGGAATTGGCGCCGCGACCCGATCGGCACGTACCACGTGACCATCGCCACGGGGAAGAAGCACCTCGTGAAGGAAAGCGTACTCGTCGCCCAGGCGATCCTCACCAACCTGTTGCTCGGACCGGTCCTGCCGATCCGGTTGCCCGAAGGACGACGGGTCCGGCGGCACGAACCCTTGCCGGTCTACCGGCTTGCCAAATCCCGGGACAAGACCGCGCCCCAGCTGCTCTTCGCCTCGAGACCGGCACGCCACGAAGGCCCCGAGACGCTCGGGGCCTCTACTCGCGGCTGATGGATCTCTCGGTGCTAAACCCTGGTGATGCTAAGTGGTCCGGTGCCCCGGCGGCCCACGGGCCGACGGGAGTCACGGGTCCGATGCGACACTACTTGTAGGAGTTGCCCTGCGGAGATCCTTGTTGTGAAGTGGACGCCCTGTCGTCCGGTTACCACGCTACCGGGCCGGGATGGCCGGTACGATGGAGGAACCGCCAAAAAACCGGCCGCTTCCCGGAGCGACCGTTGGAACTT
This sequence comes from Candidatus Saccharimonadia bacterium, assembly GCA_025449535.1. GTDB lineage: Bacteria > Patescibacteriota > SICC01 > SICC01 > SICC01 > JALYJZ01. The sequence goes on along the minus strand of JANWJF010000001.1, from coordinate 506,621 downwards.
TCGCCAAAGGCGCTCACGCCTGGCTGCCGCGGGTCCTGGTCCGAGACCGCGCCGGAGCGGCAGTCTGCTTGGCGGGACCGCGTTTGCCGGCCTTGCCGCCGAGCCGTCCGATTCGCGCGAAGTAGGCGGCGCCGCGCTCGGCCGTGGCCTTGCCGCCGGCCTGCCCGATCATCGCCATGTCGTGCCCCTGGGCGGTCTTCTTGCCGCCCTTGGCGGCCACTTCACGCACACGCGCCGGAGTCATGGAGGCGAATCCCCTGCGCGACGTACCCGTGGATGTGCCTTTCTTAGCCATAAGCAATCAAGTAAATCATCAAGTCCAGACAATACCATACCACGTCTTGCCGACCGAGCATTAGGCAAACTTACGAAAATCCCACCAAAACCCAACGAGGATTTGTCCTGCCCGGGAACAAGGCGGAACCGGTGACCGTCCGGAGCGCCCTGAAGCCGGGGAAATCGGGGTCGGCCGCTCGGCCGTGATCAGCAGCGTTCCGGCGGTCATCCGGTTCCGCCCCGCTGGCTGGACCCGGAGTTCGGTCAGGACGTTCAGGACAAATCCAGCAACGACAACGCCATCTTCAACTGGACGGCGTCGTCGAACGCCTCGGGGTCGAGGCCGATCAGGTCCTTCACCTTGCGAAGCCGGTAAATCAACGTGTTGCGATGGACGTGGAGCTCCTTGGCCGCCTGGGTCAGGTTGAGGTTGGCCCCGAAGTACGCTCGGACGGTCTTGGTGAGGTGCTCGTCCCGAAGCAGCGGCGCCAGCCGGCGCTTGGCCAGGACGATCTGACGGTCGCGCGGGACGTTGCCGAACACCACGTACAGCCCGAGGTCGCCGACCTCGTAGACCTTGCCCGGACCGTGGAGCTTCCGGCCCAGCCGCAGCGCCGAGTCCGCCTCGGAAAACGAGTTGTTGAGCCCGCTGAGGCCGGGGTAGATGCCGCCGACGCCGGCCGTCACGCCCTCGGTACCGAGGTTCGCCAGCATCCGGTCGCTCTTCTTCCGGAAGAGGTCGAACGTCTCCTCACCGCGGGAGGCGTCCTTGAGGATCAGGAACTCGTCGTGGCCGAAGTAGGATATCGCGTTGTCATCGGTAGTCGGGAAGATCGCCGTGATCTCCCGGTTCAGCCGGTCCCGGATCCGCTCGATCGCCAACTCCTTGTCCTTGCTGGCGGTGAGCTTGTCCGCGAATCCCGGGATGGACACCAGGACCACGAACCGCGGCTTGGTGAGGTCGAGTCCCAGCAGTTGGCTGTCGTGGACCAGCCGTTCGCGTTCGGCGTCGGTGGTGGCGTTGAAGAACTGCCAGAGCAGCTGGTCGAGGTTGCCGGAGAGGCCTTGGTCGGCCTCGCGGCCGATCAGCAGCTCCACCAGGCTGCGCGTCATCGGGACGGTGTCCTTCACTTCCTTGCCGTCCGCGTGGATCACCAGGACGCCGACCGCCGTGCCGCTGTTCGTCACCGCGAACCCGACGCCGTCCTCCAGCGACACGATTCCCGAGGCGGACGCCGTCTTGCCGACGTCCAGCTTGCTACCGACCGCGTCGGGGTTGTACGAGGCCAGCACGGCGCCGTCCGGATCGGTCAACGTGACGTCCTTGCCGAGCAGGCTCATTACCTGGTTGACGACGGTGCGGGCGAACGGCGGTGAGAACGTGAACGCCATAGTACGGACCATCATACGCCCGCGCCATTTTGTCACAACTGCCAAAACGCCAGCTGGGTAGGCTTGGAACTTGCGCCATTGACGGGACGTCCCTCGCGTCCCATCATTGGTGATTATGTCGGAAGCTAGCGGCCATATCCTGCTCATCGAAGACGATCCGATGCTCACCGAGCTGTATCAGACCAAGCTGGAGCTCGAGACGTTCCGGGTCACCATGGCGACGGACGGCAAGGAGGGCCTAGCCCTCGCCCGGCGCCTGAAGCCGGACCTGATCCTGCTCGACATCATGCTGCCGGAGTTGAACGGGTTCGAGGTGCTGAAGAAGCTCGGCGAACAGGCCGCCACCAAGCGGATCCCGGTGATCGTCCTGACCAATCTCGGCGGTGAGCGCGCGGACAACGACAAGCGGTTGGCGCTCTCGCTCGGGGCGAAGGAATTCCTGGTGAAGACCTTCCACCTTCCGGACGACATCGTCGGGAAGATCAAGACGACGCTCGGCACGCGCATGAAGCGCACAGCCAAGGCGAAACGCTAGGCGTTGACACTGCCTGGAGAGCGGCGCATAATGCTGGTCCCGCAAGGGAAACGGAGGAAACAGACACATCTCGTGGCTGTTTTTTTGTACCCATGAAGACCGTATACGTCCAACATCTGCTCAAAGTCCTCCTCGAGGAATACGAGGATATCGATTATATGCTGGAAGCCTTGGCCGCCGAGAAGCCGAACCGGCGCGACGCCCAGAAGATCCGGCGTCTACTCAGCCAGCTGTCCCAGGAGAACGACAAGCTGCTCTCCCGGTTCGAGGCCTGATTCGGAAGGTTGCCGCGAACATCGCCCCTTGGGGCGTTTTTTGTTGACAACCATAGAATTAATTGCTACGCTGGCTGGCTTCTGGAGACGGCACACCTCCAGGGGCGACTGCAGCGAGTGATCGGGCTTGCCCCCTTGGCCCGGTCGCTTGTTGCTATTCATGGCGTATATTGAAAGCATGAAACGTGTGCTCATCGCGGTCGCGTTGGTCGGAGGCCTGCTGGTCCCGGCGACGGTCCAGGCCGCCACCGGACGCGCCGCCGACGTGGTCAACGTGGGGCGGGACCAGGTGATCAAGGACGACCTCTACGCCGTCGGCGACAGCGTCACAATAGTCGGGACGGTGGAAGGTGACGTGGTCGCGGCCGGGTCCGAGGTCACCGTCCTCGGCCGGGTGACCGGCAACGTCTGGGCCGCCGGCGCCAAGGTAGATATCCGCGGCACCGTGGGCGGGTCGGTCCGGGCGGCCGGGTCCGAGGTGACCATCTCCGGTCGGATCGGTCGGGACGCGATCCTCTTCGGCAACAGTCTCGACGTGACCAAGGGCGCCCGCATCGCCGGCGACCTGGTCGGTTACGGACAGGACGTCACGCTGGTCGGCGCGATCGGGAGTGACGCCAGGGTCGGATCGGACACCCTACAGGTCTCCGGGACCGTCGGCGGGAACCTCGACGCCGAAACCGGTAGCGACTTCCGCTTGGCATCGGGATCGCGGATCGCCGGCAACGTCACTTACTCCGGTCCGGAGGAAGTGGTCCGCGACAAGGGCTCGACCGTCGACGGTTCCGTCGACTTCTCCAAGCAGGAGCAGGAACAAGAGACGTTCCTCGACCGGCTGAACGGCCAGATCTTCTGGTTCCTCGGCGCGGTGCTGCTGCTGCTCGGCATCCTGCTTTACGCCCGCCGGGCCGCGGTACACGCGTCCGAACTCCTCACCGGCCGACCGGGCATCAGCCTACTGGCAGGCCTTGGGTTCCTGCTCGTGACGCCGCTGCTGGCCGGCATCCTGCTGATTTCCTTGGTCGGGGTACCGCTCAGCCTCTTCACCCTGTTCGCCTACGGGCTGGTGCTGTACTCCGCCAAGGTCTTCGCGGCGTTGGCGATCGGCGGCGCACTCGTCCGGAAGCTCCCCGACCGGTTCTGGCCGGCCTTCGGGGCGGGGACGCTTGGCCTGGCGATCTACTACCTCGTCACCGCGATTCCCACGATCGGGGCGATGGTCGCGTTCGCCACTGTGGTGATCGGCTCCGGCGCGCAACTGTTGCTGTTCAAGGAACTGTACGACGCCAACCGGAAGAAGTACGGCGCCTAGCCGCCGGTTCCGGCACGTGGTACCGTTGCCCGTCGGCGACCTTTACCAACCTGCGTCCGCACCCAGCCATCACCGGCTGGATCGAGAAAGGAGAAGTATGGGGGACACGATGTGGAATATCATCGGGTACGCCACGATCGGCCTGTTCACCGCCATGGCGTTCCTGGTCGGCTTCGGCGGCGCCGTGATGAACTGGCCGTTCGTCGCAGACGTGATCGGCTACGCGCCGCTCGTGATCGTCGGCGGGGCGGCCCTTGTCGGAGCGCTGGTCCTGCTGTCGAAGGGACTGGACCATCTGCCGGAGAAGGCCTTCTACGTCTTCCTCGGCTGTTGGATGGTCTGTTGGTTCATCGGCGGTCTCGTCGGGTCAATGTTCATCGAAGACGAGACGATCGCAGAGGCCTGCTACTACGGCGGAATCGCGATGGCGTTCTCACTTCCGGTGGTCCGTGCCCTCGAAGCCCCGTCGAAAAAAGAAGCATGATCCAGCCAGGTGGTGGCTAGCGGGAATCCGATGACGACGTCGCGATGCGACATCCCGACATCGAGATTCCCCTGGCTGCGGACGTAGGTGACGATGGGCCGCCTTCCTCCGTGTATAGTGTGAGCACTATGCCCGAAGGACCGGTAGGAGACACCCCAACAAAGGACGAACGTGCTCCCGATTTCTTCAGCCGCACCACTCCGGTACTGCCCGAGCTGCACTGGGTGGGAGCTGCGATTCAAGAAGGTCGTTTCGACGATTTGGCCGGACTGTTTCCCGAACCCGACGAGCGGGAACAAAAGCGACGAGAGCACCTGTACGACACCGCCGACCCTGCCGTTCCCCTTGCGAAGGTCCGCGAGCGCTTCACCCGTCTGGCCGAGCTGGCGAAATGGCCCCCGGAACTGTTTCTGCACACGATAGCGGGACTGCCCGGCTCGCCCGAAGACGGTCTTCCCGAGCCTCCCACCGAAGCCCCGGACTTCGCTGCGCTTAACCGGGCCGCCAAGTATCTTGAGTTGCTGGAAGAGATGGCGGCGATTCCCGAACTACGGTTCGACCAACGCCACGTGATCCAGGAAGGCCCGGAACTACTGTACACGGTTAACACGGCAGGAGAACGGCTCTTGGATGTCGAAACCTTGCGCGTAGCCATGCAGACCGTCGAGCCTTCGCACGAGGGCGACGGGCTTAATGCCTGGGACTATCTCAAGCTGGGCGAGGTCGACAGCGCCACGGATGCCGTCAAAGCCGTATTCGAGGGAATCGCGCTAGACGTACGCAATCCGTTCTTCGTTGGGCCGATGACCCACATTAGCACCACCCGCATGGGGGCGTTACATCGAGGGAACATCGACGTTATCGGCGAGGAAACGGCCGCACGGATGCGGAACCACATCACCGGGTGCAAAGGGTGCGGCGAATCGTGGCGATACCTCGAGGACAAGGCCGTCGAGAAGGAAGCCATCCGCCGGGGAGCGGTCCGCCTTGGACAGCCAGATTAGATCAGGTGCGCGTATAGCGTGATGATGCCGCCCTTATGGCGGACCATCACATAGTGGCCGAAGCCGGAGCCGTCGTTCCGGATGTCGCGGATGATCACGCCGTCCGCCGCGGTCCGGACCGCGTTGCCGCAGCCCTGCACGAAGTCGATGCCGTTGTGGACGTTACCGCCGTAAACGCCGCGCTTCGCCCAGTCGGTCATGCCGAACGGCTGGAAGATCTGTCCCGCGGGCTTGGCCAGCTCGCGCCAGTAGAGCGCCGGGTCGGCCCAGCGACCGCCGTCGATCACCGAGAAGTGCGTATGGCAGCCGGTCGAGAACCCGGTCGAGCCTTCGAACCCGACCACATCGCCGCGCTCCACCCGTTCGCCCTCGGTGAACGCCCCACCGAGTGACGCCGTCAGCAGGCCGTCCCGCACCGCCTTGGCCCGGGTGATCCGCACGCGCAGGTACTGCGCCTCGTCCTCGCGGTTGTCGATCGACTCCGCCAGCTCGCGCTTCTGGTCCTCAAGCCCCAGCTCCAACGCCTGCTGCTGGCGCTGCAGCACCTCGAGCGAACCGATCGTGCCGTCCAGCCGGTCCTTCTGCTGCCGGAGTTTCGCTTCCGCGTCCTCCGCGTCCTCCGCCAGCCGTTCGAACGACTCGCCGATGGCGGCACGATAGCTGGCCCGGCTGAACTTCTCGCTCAGCGTCCCGCTCTCCGCCGCCAGCTCGACCACGCCCGGATCCTCGGCTTCGTAGTCGATCTGGATCGCTTCCTTCAGCGCGTCCACCGACCGGCGGTACTCCGCGACGGCCGCCTCCAGCTTCGGCCGCAGCTCGGCCTCCTCGTGCTCGGCCGCGGCGACCTTCCTCGCAGTGTCCTTCTGCAGTTCCTCGGTCTCCGCGATCTGTTTGCGCAGCTCGGGGATCCGCGCCGCCAGCGAGAGGATCTCTTCGTCCAACGACTCGAGGTGGTTCTGGTCCCGGGCCACCGAGCCGCCTTGCGCCCCGGCCGGAGCCGCCGTCCCGACCAGCGTCAGGCAGGCGAACAGGGCGAGAAGCAGCCGCGACCTACTTTTTATTGGTGTGTGTTTCATTGCAAAAATTGCTTAATTGAAACACAAAACGGCCCTTATGTCAAGAGTCAGAGCGGTCTGGAAAGCTTACCGGTTCGTAACCGTCGTCTTCGGCTTGCTCATCGACTCCAGGGCGAACCGGATGCCTTGGGCGCCGAGGCCGGAACCCTTGTGACCGGTGAACAGGAAGTTGTCCGGGCCGCGCTGGTCCGGGCCGTTCAGATGGACGCCGCCGGCGTCGATCCGATCCGCGACCGCGCGGGCGCGCTTCGCGTTCCGTGAGAAGACGCTGGCCTGCAGGCCGTACTCCGTGTCGTTCGCGAGCCGGACCGCTTCGTCCGCATCCTTCACCCGGATGACCGGCAATACCGGACCGAACTGTTCCTCCCGCACGACGGCGGCGCGCTGCGGGACCTTGTCGAGCAACGTCGGCTCCACGTAGCGACCGTGGACCGTACCGCCGCGGATCACCTTCGCACCGCGCTTCCTGGCGTCCGCGATCAATCGACGCTGGCGCCGCGCGGCCGAGTCGTCGACCAGCGGCCCGATGGGATGCTCGCGCGGGTCGCCGGCGGGACCGAGCTTGGCGACCTCGGCATCGATCTTCCGCACCAGCCGGTCGGCCACGGACCGGACGACATACACCCGTTTGACCGCGGTGCAGCGCTGGCCGGCCAGCTTGAACGCCCCGCCGACGATGTGCTTCGCCGCCAGGTCGAGGTCCGCATCCGCCAGGACGATCGCCGGGTCGTTCCCGCCGAGCTCGAGGAAGAGCGGAATCGCGCCAGTGCGCCCCGCGATCCACTGCCCCGTCTCCGTGCTGCCGGTCATCGAGACCATGCCGCACTGCGGGTCGGTCACCAAGGCTTCTCCCAGTTCGGAACCGCTGCCGGTGATCACGGCGAGGAGCTGTCGGGGGAAGCCCGCCGCGTAGAGTCCCTGCGCGAACCGCGTCGCCACGACCGAACCTTGGGTGGACGGCTTCCAGAGCACCGCGTTGCCCGCGGCCAAGGCCGGGGCCAGTTTGGTGATCGCCAAGTTGATCGGATAGTTGAACGGGCTGATCGCCAGGACCACGCCCAGCGGCATCCGGCCGACCTCCTGCCGCCGTTTTGGATTCCCGGCGTCCTTGATCACTTCCGGCCGCTGGCGCTTGGCCTCGCGGATCGTCCCCGTGACGATGTCCGCCGTCCGGATGACCTCCGTGTCCGCCTCGGCCGGCGTCTTGCCGATCTCGCGGACCAGCAGGTCGGCGAGTTTCTTCCGGTTCTCAAGGAGCGTCGTCGCGAGCAGCTTGGTCACCCGGAGCCGTTCGGCGAGCGGCGCGGACGCGAATTCCCGCTGCGCCTTGGCCAGGCGGGAGTACGCGGTGCGGACGTCGCGGGCGGTCCGGCGCGGGACCGTCCCGACGACCGAACCGTCTATCGGTGAGGTGATGGTGAGCGTGCGGGTCATATTTATTTCTTTGCCTGCATTGTAGCAAGCGGGGCAGGCTTCTACTTCTTCCGCTTGGCGGCAGTCTTCCGCTTCCGCACCTTGGCCTTCGGGAACTCGAGCGTCACGGCGGTGCCCTGCTGGCGGCGGGAGCGGATCGCCAGCGTGCCGCCCATCCGATCCACGAGCTGCTTGGTGATGAACAGACCTAATCCCGTGCCGCCGGCGTGCACGGACAGCTCCGTGTACTCGCGGAAGAATTTATCGAAGATCTTCTCCAGGTTCTTCTCGTCGATGCCGATGCCTGTGTCCTTGATTCGGATCCGGACCACGTCGCCGGACGACGTCAGGTTCACGCTGACCCGCCCGCCGGACGGCGTGTACTTGAGAGCATTGTCGAGCAGGTTCCGGACGATCTGGTGGAACTTCACCGGGTCGACCTTGACCAGGTCCCGGCCGGTGAGTTCGTCCTTCAGCCGGAGCTGGAGCCGCTTCTGACGAACCACCGGTGCCAGCTCCTGCACCGACTCCTCGACGATCGCCGACGGATTGAACGGCGCGAGGTCGAGGACCACCCGGTCCTCCTCCAGTCGCGCTACCTCGAGCAGGTCCTCGACCAGCTTGGTCAGGCGCTGCGCGGCTTGGTACGCCCGCCGGGTGAACTCGTTGGCCTGGAGCGGATCGTCCGCACCCTGCGAGAGGGCCAGGTACCCGGTGAGGGCCGTCAGCGGGGTCCGCAGCTCGTGCGAGGCGATGGAGATGAACTCGCGCTGCCGCTTGAGCATCATGCTCTGCTCGGTGATGTCACGGGCGATGCTGGAGATGCCGATGAACCGGCCCCGCTTGTCCCGGAGCGGCGAGACCGTGAGGTCCACCACCACCTTGCTGCCGTCCTTGCGCTGCCGCGTGGTGACGTAGTGCTCGACGTGCTCGCCGCGGCGGATCCGCCTGACGACGTCGCGGTCGTCCGGCGGCAGGTCGTCCGGCACGATGATACTGACCGGCTTCCCGACCGCCTCGGACATCTTGTAACCGTACAGGCGCTCGGCGCCCTTGTTCCACGTGAGGATCTTGCCGTCGAGGTCACGGCTGATCACCGCGTCGTCCGTGTTCTGGACGATCGAGGTCAGGATCTGCTGCGTGACGCTCGGCTGGGGCGTGCCCGCCGCGTCGCCGTCCCGGTTTGAATCGCCTTTGGCCATATCAACGCGCCATCATAATGACAGATTCGGCGCCTGGGCACAGGCTTGCCTGCGTTGTGCAAAAAGTCGGGGCGGCCAGATTCGAACTGGCGACCTCACCGACCCGAACGGTGCGCGCTACCAGGCTGCGCCACGCCCCGACTTTTTGCACAAACTATTAACGTCCGCTACCAGGCTGCGCCACGTTCCGATCCTGGACACATTCTTTTAGTATCCGATATCCCTATATACTGGATACTGTTACATTCTACGGACGAACCATGAAATTTCACGTTTCCAAGACGATTCCCCGAGGCACCGATGCATTCGTCGTTTCTTTCGTCAAAGGCAAAGGTGTGCCCAAGGACTTCGCGGCGTACCTCTCGGCCGCGGATTTGAAGGATATCGATCGGGAAGCCAAGCGCCGTAAGGCCAAGGGCACGGTCGGGGAGCAGTTCCTGCTGCCGGCGCCGCAGGGCCTCAAATGCTCCTGGTTGCTGGTCGCGGGGGTGGGCACCGGCGGATCCGACGAGGACATCCGCAAGATCAACGGGAGCCTGGCGCCGTTCGCCCGCCAGCACCACCTGTACTCGCTCGCCCTGATGGCGCCGCCGGCCAAGAGCGCCGGGGTGCTGTCCGCCTGCGCGGAAGGACTCCTCCTCGGCGATTATAAGTTCACCAAGCATAAGAGCGGCAAGGCCCGGAAGCCATTGGGAATCGTCGCGATCACGCCGAAGCCGACCCCGGCGTACGCCGCCGCCCTGAAGCGGGCCTGGGACCGCGGCAGGGTGACCGCCGAAGCGCAGGTCCTGGCCCGCGACCTCGCCAACGAGCCGCCGTCCCACCTGACCCCCAAGCAGTTCGCGAAGGAAGCCCGGGTGATCGCGAAGCAGAGCGGCCTCGGTATCTCCGTACTCGGCCCGGCCGAGATGAAGCGAGCAGGACTCGGCGCGACCCTGGCCGTAGCCAAAGGTTCGGACGAGCCGCCGCAGTTCATCAAGCTGACCTACCGGCCGAAGACCCGTTCGAAGAAACACGTCGTCCTGGTGGGCAAGAGCGTCACCTACGACGCCGGCGGCATCAACATCAAGCCGACCCGCGGCGGCAGCCTGGAGTCGATGAAACTGGATATGTCCGGCGGCGCGGCGGTACTTGGCGCGATGAGCGCGCTGAAGAAGCTCGGCGTGAAGCATCGGGTGACCGGGTATCTGCCGGCGGTCGAGAACCTGCTTGGCGGAGCCGCTTACAAGCCCGGCGACGTGGTGAAGACGTTCAACGGCAAGACCATCGAGGTCGGCAACACCGACGCGGAGGGACGGCTGACCCTGGCCGACGCCTTGGCCCACACGGCCGCCAAGGACAAGCCGGACGAGATCATCGACCTGGCAACCCTGACCGCCACGGACATCAGCCTGGGCCCGTCGTACGCGGCGATCTTCGCGACCAAGCCGGGATTGGAGAAGAAACTTCGGGAAGCCGGGGAGCGCACCGGCGAGAAGGTCTGGCCGCTGCCGTTCCCGGCTGAGTACGACGACATGACCAAGAGCGAGGTGGCGGACTTCTCGAACATCGTGTCGGGACGCGCCTACACCCTTTCCGGACCGCTGCTACTCAAGCACTTCGTAGGCACGGTCCCGTGGGTCCACCTCGACATCGGCGGCCCGGCTACCCCGGACAGGGACTCCGGGTACACCAAGAAGGGCGGTTCCGGCTTCGGGACGCGGCTGCTGCTCGAGTACCTCTCGAATGCCTGAGCTGACGTTCAAACAGCAGGTCGAGGCGCTGGTCCGGAAGATTCCCCGCGGCCGGGTGATGACGTACGGCCAGATCGCGGCCATCCTCGGCGCGCCCCGCAAGGCGCAGGCCGTCGGGTTCGTGGCGCACTATGGCGACCCGGAACTACCCTGGCATCGCGTTGTGAACCGGCACGGCCGGATGGCGCCGGGCTATCCCGGCGGCATGCCGACCCACCGTGCGGAGGTCGAGGCCGAAGGGATCGCCGTCGATCCGAAGGAGTTCACCTGCGACGTCGAGCGTTACCGCTGGTGGCCCAAGGGTGGCCGGTCGTGAAGCCCGAATATCTTATCCTCCGGCAATCCGTGCACTAACTCCCACATAATCGAGGTCAAAAGACCCATCCGCGTGTCGTTGGACAGTTCGCCGGCCCAGTTCCCCGAGAATGGATGTTCCGGAGCACCGACGTCAGGGAACGCCGGATGGTCGCGGTCATCGATGACCGCGAAGAACGCTCCGCTGACCGATCCATCACGTAACCTGCGATAGGCCAACACTTCGAGCGGCGCGCCTTGCGGCACGGGCCGAGTATCGAGAGGAGACCGCCACCCCTGCCTGGGCGGCGCGCTCGGTCCCGCGATCTTCACCACGAACGTTTCGCTGCCGTCCGCATTCGGAAACTCCTTGTGGGGACCGAACGTCTCCCGGAGCGCGTGCGCGGCCGCCCGAAGGGAGCCTGCTTCCAATCGCTCATACTCGCGGGCGCGCTCGGCGGCATCTCGCTGGTCGATCCTAGCCATGGCCGCTTACTGTATCAAACCAATGTCTTCTTTGCCGAAAGCAATGACCTATGCAGCCGGTCGATGTCGCTTTCGTCCGTATAAATCCCGAAGCTCGCGCGGGCGCTTGCCTCGAGACCCAGTGCCTGGTGCAGCGGCTGCGTGCACTGCTGCTCGGAGCGGATCGCGACGCCGTCGTGGTCGAGGCTGACCGCCAGGTCGCCCGGATGGACGCCGTCCAGCAGGAACGTCACCAGCCCCACGCGATCCTTCGCATCGGGCGGGCCGAGCACCGTCACGCCGTCGATCCCCTGTAGCGTTTCCAGGGCCCGGGTGGTGATCGACTCAGCGTGGCTGCGCACGTTTCCCATGCCGATCTTCTCCAGGTATTCCAACGCCGCCGCCAGGCCGATCGCTTCCGCCACCGGCGGCGTCCCGGCCTCGAACTTCGCGGGCGGGTCGAGGAACGTCGTACTCTTCGACGTCACTTTGCCGACCGTTCCGCCTCCTCCGAATGCCGGGGTCATCTCCCTATATACCTCCCGCCGCGTCCAGAGCACACCGATGCCGGTCGGGCCGTATGCCTTATGCCCGCTGAACGCGTACCAGTCCGCTCCTAGCTTCCCGACGTCGACGGGTAAGCCCGGGACGGCCTGCGCCCCGTCGACCAGGAGCTTCGCCCCCGCCTCGTGCGCCAGGGCCGCCAGCTTCGTGACCGGATTGATCGTCCCCAGCACGTTCGAAGCATGGGTCACCGCGACGAGCTTCGCGCCGGGAAGCTTCCGCTTGAAGTCATTGATATCCAGCGTTCCATGCCCATCAATTTTCGCGAGACGCAGCTCCAGTCCGCGCGCCTCCGCCAACAGCCGCCACGGGACGAAGTTCGAATGGTGTTCCATCTCAGTCAACAGGATCGAGTCGCCCTTGCCGAGGTTAGCCATGGCCCAGCAGCGCGCGACCAGATCGATCGAGGCAGTGGCGTTCTGCGTAAAGACGATCTCCGAGGCATCCGAGGCGCCGATGAACGACGCGACCGCCTCCCGGGCTGCCCGGTATTCCGCGGTGGCCGCTTCCGTGGCAGCGTACTTGCCGCGAGAAACCGGCGCGTACCGCTCGCGGTAGAATCCGTCCATTGCCTTGAGTACGGTCTCCGGTTTCTGCGCCGTCGCCGCGGAGTCCAGGTAGGCGGAGTCGTCTGTGAGCGCCGGGAAGTCGGTCCGGACCTTGGTGAAGTCGGCCATGCCGTCATTCTACCGCCGGACGGCGCTTGACGCCCCACGAGCACGGCGGTAGGATTTCCGGTTAGCCATGAGTGAATCGGAACAACGAGGATCCGAAGGCGTCGCCGAGCGTGACCGCGGGGTCGTGGGCGACCCGCGGGTAAGCGGCGACCTCTCCTACCTGGCGGACCGGGACCGTGAGTTCCTGGAGCGCCGACCGGAGGTGGGGGACGAACGCTGGGCGGCTTTCGACGAGCACCGGCGACGGTTGTCCGAGCTGCGAGCGGCGATGCGCGAGGCGGGCGTGAGCGAACGGGACAGGCGGATCTTCGAACAGTTCTACGGCTTCCATGAGGAAGGGCGCGAGGAGGTATCGACGATCGCCGGCGAGCACTCGATCACCGTCCAGGAAGTCGGCGACGCGGTTTGCGGCGTCACCCAAGGATTGGCCCGGGTCGGCTGGCAGCCGGCAGGGCGCTAATTACCGAAAACGCGCCGCTTGGCGGCGCGCATCGGGTAAGCCAGGTTCGGATCAGTACTTGGTGTCGTACTTGTCGAGTTCCTGCTGGAGCTGTTCCAGCTGTTGGTCGCTCTCGGTGGTGTTGGCCGTACGATCCATCGTCGCGTTGAAGTAGCCGAGCACGAGACCAAGAACCACAATGACGATCTCGCCGGTGGAGAATTTGGCCGTGGTCCTGCCGACCTTGTCCCAATACTGGTTGAGCTTGCTGACGGCCAAGCCCCAGAAGACGTAGTGGGAAATGCCTCCCGCGAAGGCGAACAGCAACGCCAGGACCAGTCCGCCGGTGGCAGCCACGGCGCCGCCGGTGTCGTTGCCAACGACGCTGCCGATGAAGGAGAAGAACGAGCCGAATCCGATCGCGAAGGCGATCGCGATCAGGATGTACGGGACGCCCACGTACCAGCCGGCCGGGAAGGTCTCGAGCTTCTTCGAGTCCCGTGCCTTGTTGATGTCCCGGTACAGCCAGTAGACGATGAACGCGTTCAGGATCGGGACGATCAATCCCACGGTCTGCAGGCCGACGTTGTCGTCCGTCTTCAGTTCCTGCTTCAGCTGGTTCTTGGTCACGTAGAACCAATAGAACATGTACAACCCGGACGTGATGATAGTCAGTCCGAGTGTCCGCAGCACGCTGCGTTTCACGGCTTTGTCTTGCGCCATGTACCCTCCTTACGAGGTTAGTTTTGTTTTTACGAGGTCACCATAACCTCGACGGCAAGCGAGCGCAAGCGCGTGGCTCAGGCGTGGATCTTCTTGAACGATTCCTCGACCACCGACCAGTCCAGGTTCGCGAGGAACGCGTCGATGTACTTCGGCCGGGCGGTGGAGAAGTCCGCCATGTAGGCGTGTTCGTACACGTCCAGCGCCACCACCGGATGGGCGTTCCAGACCGGGAAGGTGTTCTGAGCGTCCCCGACGACGTTCATGAGCTTGCCGAAGTCGTCGTCCCAGGCCGTCCAGGCCCAGCCGCGGGCCGCCATGCCGGCCGCCTTGAGGTCGGCGACGTAGTCGTCCCAGCTGCCGAAGTCCTTGGCGACCTGCTTCTGGAAGCCTCCATCCACGGGCGAGCCGTCCCCGCCGAGGTGGCCGAAGTAGATCTCGTGGTTCTTGACGCCGCCGATCGCGAAGGTCAGGTCCACCGCGGCGCTGCGGTACCAGGAGTAGATCTGGTTGGCATCGGACTTGTCCGCCTCTTTGAGATCCTTCGTCGCGCGGTTGTACTGCGCCACGTACTTCTCGTAAAGCCCGTAGTGAGCACGGTTGGTCTCCTTCGAGATGCCCGTCAGCTTGTCGAGCTTCTCGTCGTACGGCTGCGCTTGGTAATCGGCCATGGAGTCCTCCTTCGGTTACGTACCTTAGTGTACCGGGCGCGCAGGTCATTGGCAGAATCGACAAAACAAAAGGCCCTCTGCGGAAGGCCCTTTGTCGTGAGGACTATACCGGCCAGTTGGCAAGGATCGCGCCGCTGAGCAAGAAGACCAGCAGCATGTAACCCGCGTCGATCGCGTACAGTTTCAGCGATTTCTGCTGATACAGGTAGTTGATCGCCGTCGTCGTGGCGGCGAACCCGAGCCACATCCAGGCTCCGGTGGCCAGGCCTTCCGTGACGTCGTCCGCTTCGGCCAAGCCGACCACGTGCGCCAGCACGTAGGCGATCACCAGCATGCAGAAAAACGACCACAGATAGACCAAGTTGCTGCCGTTCTTCGCCTTCATCTCGGTCAACCCGACGCCCTTGAGCCACGGCTTGGAAAAGACGTTATACCAGATGGCTCCGACCACCATCGCGCCGACGCCCGAGGCGAGGACCGCCCAGTAGTTCACTTCGATCTGATCGATGACTGATTCCACTTTCCATCACCTCCTTCCGTCGAATCTCGACGCCAGTATGCTCCCTCGGTTATCCGTGGGCAAGCGACTGCGGCAGGTTCCACGCGTCACTTCTTCCAGGTCCGTTCGGTCGCCTTGGCGGCGTGGTTCACGGTCCGGGCGAGGACGAACAGGAAGTCGGACAGACGGTTGAGATACATCAGGCTGGCGGGGTTGGCGCCCTCTTTCTCCGAGAGTTCCGCCAGCCGGCGCTCCGCGCGGCGGCAGACCGCCCGGGCCAGGTGCAACCGGGCTCCGGCCGGCGACCCGCCGGGCAGGATGAACGTCGTCAGCGGCGGCACGTCCTGCTCGAACGAATCGATCCAGCGTTCCAGCGTCGCCACGTGCATCGGGTTGATCCGCAGCGAGTCGTCGATCATCTTCTTGGCCTTGGTGCCGCCTTCGGCGACCTCGGCGCCGATGTTCAGCAGCAGGTTCTGGACCTCGGTCAACGGCCCGACGATGTCCTTCTGCGTGATTTCGGACAAGGCCAGCCCGAGCATCGCGTTCAGCTCGTCGAGCGTCCCGACCACGTCCAGACGCACCCGGTGCTTGGGAATCCGCTGTCCGCCGTAGAGGCTGGTCAGTCCCTTGTCGCCGGTCCGGGTGTAGATGCGCGGCATGGTTTCAGTATAGACGCCGGGGCCGCGGGCCGCGCGAAGGACTATACTGGACCGGTATGGACGCGCTCGAGATCAAGAAGCTCCGCAAGACCTATCGCTCTCAGAAAGGCCAGAAGGAGACCGTCGCCCTCAGGGGTATCGACCTGAACATCAAGCAGGGTGACTTCTACGGGTTGCTCGGCCCGAACGGCGCCGGCAAGTCCACGACGATCCACTGCATGAGCGGCTTGACCATCCCGACCAAGGGCACGATCAAGGTGTTCGGCGACGACGCGGTGGCCGACCCCACGGTCGCCCGGCAGCACGTCGGCTTGTCGCCGCAGGAAGTGATGAGCCTGGATTGGTTTCTCAGCGTCGAGGAAACGCTCGACTACCACGGCGGGTATTACGGCATGCCGAAGAAGCTGCGCAAGAAACGCATCGAGGAACTCCTCGATGCGTTCTCGCTGCAGGACAAGCGCAAGCAGAACCCGCGCGGGCTGTCCGGCGGCATGCGGCGGCGCTTGGTAATCGCCCGCGCCCTGATGCACGACCCGCAGATGCTGGTCCTCGACGAACCGACCGCTGGCGTGGACGTGGAGCTCCGGCTCGAGCTCTGGCACTACATGAAGAAGGTCAACAAGGAGGGCAAGACCATCCTCCTCACCACCCACTACATCGAGGAAGCGGAGCAGCTCTGCAACCAGATCGCCCTGATCAACCACGGCAAGATCGTCGAGACCGGCACGGTCGCCGAGCTGAAGAAGAAGTTCAAGAAGAAGACACTCGAGGACGTCTACCTCTCGGTGGTCGGACGCGAGGAACTGCAACGGACCGCCGAGGCGGACGAGGAAGGACAGGAGACGCCGTGACCTTCAATTTCCGCCGCTTCAGCACGGTCCTCAAGCGCGAGTTCACCCGCTACTGGAACATCAAGCGGCAAACGCTGCTGACCCCGCTCCTCAACACCTATCTCTACATCGGGATCTTCGGTGCGGCCCTCGGCAGCCGGGTGGGCGACCTCGAAGGCTTTTCCTACATCGTCTTCATCCTTCCCGGCCTGGTGATGATGGCCCTGGCCATGGGAGCGTTCGAGAACAACTCGTCGTCGCTGTTCCAGATGCGGTTCATGCGCGCGATCGACGACCAGCTGGCCTCCCCGTTGAGTTCACTGGAACTGCTGGCGGCATACACGCTCGGCGGATTGATCCGCGGTTCGATCGTCGCCGGGATCACCCTGGTCACCGCCTCGTTCCTGATCGACTTGCCGCTGGCCGACCCGGTGCTGTTCTTCGGCGGGCTGCTGTCGGTCGGACTGTTCTTCGCGCTGCTCGGCGTACTGGCCGGCGTGCTGGCCGACCAGTTCGACCAGATCAGCCTATACACCAGCTTCATCCTCCAGCCGCTGATCTTCCTCGGCGGCGTCTTCTATTCGGTCAGCCTATTGCCGGAAGTCTTCCAGACGATCAGCCACTTCAACCCGTTGTTCTACATGATTAACCTGGTCCGGCATGGGATGCTCGGCGCCTCCGATGTCGACCCTTGGCTCTCGCTCGGGTTGGTCCTCCTAGGGTGCGTCGTGATGTTCCTAGTGAATTACCGGATCTTCCAGACGGGCTACAGGCTGCGGTCCTGACCGCCAAGCTGGTGCCACTGCTCAACGGTCAGATCGAAACTGCCGCCCTTGAAGCCCGTGCCACCGCAGGGACCGCACTCGGCGCCGGCGACATCGGCACGGTATTCGCATGACTCGTCGTAATCAGCCAGGTTGAGACCGTACCAATCCAACACGTCGTCGGTTAGGTCTGCCCACCAACAGTCTTCGCCATGGCAGCAGTCACAGAACTCCAAGTGGCGCAGTGTTTCCGGTTCGACGCCGAGTAGCGCGGCGAACTCATCCTGACGGCTGCGTAACCGTTCGGCCATTTCCGGGTTATCGAGATGCAGTTCGGCGACAGGCATGATGACGAGTCAGTATATCACCGCTTCCACCACGGCGAGACGTCGTCCCCGCGGACGAAGATGACCAGACCGATCACACCGGTGCCGATCAGATACAGCAGGGTACCGACGAGCAGCAAATCGAACCACCCCGTTTCCGGCACGGCTTCGAACATCCCCAAACCCACCAGCGAGGCGGTAAGTGCTGACAGTACCAGGAATGCCAACGCGAACCGCTTGCTGCGGCTGTACTCGCGCTTGATCAGCCACCAGAGCGAGACCGAGGCCAAAGCGACTCCCGGCAGGGCCGCCAGCAGCACATAGAGCGCGGTTACTTCCGTCACGGCTGCGGGCCGCCAGAGCAGGAGCAGTATCACCAGCAGCGAAAGCGCCGCGGCCAGCAGGCCGAGCTGCCAGACCAGGTATTCCCGCCAGTCGGTCTGTCCGTTCAGCAGGTTCACGCGAAGGGATCCGACACGCAGCAGCGTGGCCGTGGGGTGCTTCGGTCGCTTGCGAGCCATGACGGGCCCATTATACGACCTGTTATCCTTGCAGGCTGCCCAGCAGCTTCCGGACCTCGGCGACGCTGGCTAGCTCTCCCTTGTATCCTTCTGGCTTGTCCATCAGGATCTCCCGCCTCGCCAGTTGAATGGTACTTTCCGTCATCACCATCATGGCCGTCGCCTTGGCCGATCCTGCTTCGGCCCGCTGGGTCTCTCCAAAGGATAGGTTGCGGTGTAACTCGAACTTACGGACCTCACCGACTGGCAAGTACGCCTCGTAAATGGTCGCACCGTCCTTGTAATCACCGGTCTCCGTGTCTGGAACCAGCATACTAACCTTGTCGAGCTTGGCTTCACCAGACTGCGGATCTTCGGACATCTCGACCTCGACGTAACTGAATCGGCCGTCCTTGAGCAGTTCGCCGAGCTGGCGGACATCAACAGCTAAGTTTGAGTATTCCACCGCGCGCTCGCCGTGAAACACGAATCGGTCGGCAAGTGAGCTACGAAATTCTGCGTACGCGGCTTTCCGCTCGGCGGGCGTCTCGCGTTCCACGGCGTTCGGTTTGGGTGTTTCGGCAGACATGGTGTATACGAAAATTGCGTAATAATACCATGAATAAGCCACTTTTTCAAGTAGCGGACAAGCGGCGCCCTCGCTCGCCAGGGGAATCGACCCTGCCGGGGCAATGAGCGGATGTTTCTAATCCAAAAAATTCCTAGAATGAGCCTATGAGCAAAAGAATTTCCAGCGGTACCGTTCATAACGTACCAACGGATTTGCGAAAATCGCTTGCTTCCGATCCGGCCGCGTTAGCGGCTTGGAACGACCTGACGCCACTGGCCCGCAACGAATGGATCTGCTGGACGACGTTCGTCAAACAAGCGGAGACGAGAAGGCAACACGTCGAACGGACCGTCAAGGAGCTCAAGGAAGGAAAGCGCCGACCCTGCTGTTGGATCGGCTGCATCCATCGGAAGGACAAGCCCATGAGTCCTTCGGCGCGGTGGGCGCTTAGTAAGCGATCAAAAAAGTCTTAGGAGCAAAAGGGCCATGACAAAGCATCGGATCTACACAATGAGCGTCGCCAGCGTCTACCCGTACTACGTTGCCAAGGCAGAGAAAAAGGATCGCACAAAGGCAGAAGTCGATGAAATCATCCGTTGGCTGACGGGGTACAGCCAGAAAGAGCTGGAAGCGCGACTGGAAGAACGGACTGACTTCGAGACTTTCTTCGCGAAAGCTCCTCGGCTAAATCCGTCGCGAACTTTGATAACAGGCGTAATTTGCGGTATCCGAGTGGAAGATATCAAAGAACCGCTCATGCAGGAAGTCCGCTACCTAGATAAGTTGATTGATGAGTTGGCGAGGGGCAAGGCGATGAAGAATATCCTAAGGAAGGAATCGTAAGGTCTTTGCTCCGCAAAGCGTACTATGTTCGAACTAAGACTTATCGTTCAAGTACTTACCGGCAACACTCAGGGCGAACGACGGCAGGATGATGAAGACCGTAATAAACAGGAGCTTGGAGAGCAGCGAATCATCCTCGGGCCGGGTAAGGACAACCGAGATTCCCAATACGCCAAACGCGAGCGAAGCACAGATGAAAATTCGGGTAGCGATCTTTTGCATAGTTGAGCCTTTCTAAACATTAGTTGAAAGCACTTACGCGTGGCTCCGGAGGTCGGATTCGAACCGACGGCCTACCGGTTAACAGCCGGTTGCTCTACCGCTGAGCTACTCCGGAGAGTGCGCCATCGGGCGCATCTAAAAGTATAATGACCTCGTGGATGAAACACACATCAGCCCGGAGAGGAAAAAGGCTGTACGACGGGGTTCGAAGCGGCAGTACCTGGCGGTCGCGATAGTCGCGGTCGGGCTGTCCCTGCTCCTGTCCCCGCCCCAGCAGCCGACGCGCCCGGCGGAGCCGGCGGTCGCGGACGACGGCCT
Organism: Candidatus Saccharimonadia bacterium; assembly: GCA_025449535.1. Classification (GTDB taxonomy): domain Bacteria; phylum Patescibacteriota; class SICC01; order SICC01; family SICC01; genus JALYJZ01. The sequence goes on along the minus strand of JANWJF010000001.1, from coordinate 486,551 downwards.
CCCGAACGTCGACTCGCAACGCGACCTGACGATCCGGATCGCCCAGAATCTCGGGGAGGGTCGGATCGGCATCGCTGCCCGCGACCTGGAGACCGGGAAGGAGTTCCTGCTCGGCGCGGACCGGGTATACGACGCCGCCTCGACGACCAAGTTGGTGATCGTCGGGTTCATGTACCACGAGGCTTCCAACAACCGGTTCGACCTCGACGAGGTCCTGACGTTGGCGCCGGACGAGATCCAACGCTACGGCACCGGCGTCATCCAGAACAAGCCCGCGCCGCACCGGTACAGTTGGCGGGAGCTGGCCCGACTGATGATGGAGAAGTCCGACAACACCGCCGCCTACGTCCTAGCGACCCGGCTCGACAAGGCGAAGCTCCAACGGTTCGCCAACGACCAGGGCCTGGCCGACACCTCGGTGACCGAGAACACGACCACGCCGCGAGACATGCTGCGGTTCATGGACCGGCTCCAACGGGGCCTCCTGGCCGACGAGTTCCTCACCGAGGAGCTGATCGGCATCCTGGACCACAGCGAGTACGAGGAACGTATCCCGGCGCTCCTCCCGAAGGACACCCGGGTCTATCACAAGACCGGAGACGCCTTCAACGGCGGCCAGCACGACGTCGGCATCGTCCGCTACCGGGGCAAGTCCTACGCCGTGGCGATCTTCACCGAGGGACTCCGCGGCAAGGTCGAGGAGGTGCACGGCCGAATCGCCGAGGCGTCCCGGGACATCTTCGCGTATTACGTGGGTCGGTAGAATACTTGACAACCATATGATTATTCGTTACCATCGGATGCCATGAAAGGAACCCGATGCGCGAGATCGAACACCACTTAGACGCCATAGACGTAGGCGTCACCGGCGCCATCGAGGATTACGAACGCTCCGACTCGGGAGCGTTTTTTGAACTCTTCCGGGCGGAGCGGAAGCCGCCGAGACGGCCGAAGCGACCGAAGGAGGACGGATCGGACACGTACGAACTCGACGAGGAAGCCGGCCTGGCCGAGGTGGCGGTGCTGACGGCGGGCGAAATCGACCTGGCGGAGCATCCGTCCGGCGAGATTGTCATCGACCAAGGCCCCGAGGCGCTGCTCGACGGAATCGACCTGCACTACCTGGCGGCCGCGATCGAGATCGCGCGGCTGCTAACTGAGGAGTTCGGCAAAGATTAGCCTAGCAAGTCTTCGAGAGACTAGAAGATTGTCATATCCGCCATTCAGTCAGGTGGTAGGGAGCCTCGTCAGGTGAATACCAAAGACGAGGCCCCCGTATGCCGCAACCACCCAAACGCCTACTCGCCGGCCAGCTTGATTTTGAGATGCTCGTCGATGAGCTCCTGGTCGCAGTAGGCCAGTCGGCATGCCTTCAGGTCTCCTTCTTGCAGCTGCAGCCAGGGAACCTCGATGTAGCAGATGCGTTTCTCCGAATCGTTGCAGAAGATGAGATACGCGGTGCCTTTGAGATCCTCGCCGATTAGCTGCGAACCTCCATCCACCAGCACGACGCCTCGCACCTTGAGCTTCAGTTTAACGACCCGCTTGGGCTCTAGCCCTCGGACATCCACCTCGAAAGTCTCAAGGGGATTGAGGATCGCCCGGACAAGGTCCAGCTGGGAACCGTTCCCTGTGAGCTCGCCTTCCTTTGCAGCCGTGGTTGCCGTCATGCGGCATCAACCTCCTTCGTTCGGTGATTGCGGACTGAATGACGGATTGTTAACAGGTAGTTATAGCACCGTTAAGCCAACGGTTCAATTGACCTCTCGCGTCGAGGACTAACCCAGGAAGTCCTTGAGTCGGCTGGTGTCCTGCTTCTTCTTGAGCTTATTGAGGGCCTTGGCTTCGATCTGCCGGATCCGTTCGCGGGTGACCCCGAACTCCGAGCCGACTTCCTCCAACGTGTGCGTCTTGCCGGAGTCCAGGCCGAACCGCATCTTGAGAATCTTCTGCTCGCGCGGCGTCAGCTCGCCGAGGACCTTCCGGATTGAATCTTTCATCAACTGGGTGGCGGCGGAATCCTCCGGGCTCTGCGTGTCCTCATCGAGGATGAAGTCGCCGAGCCGTGAGTCCTCCTCCTCGCCGACGGGCGCCTCAAGCGAGACCGTCTCCTGCGAGATCTTCAGGATGTGCTGGACCTTCTCGACGTCGATCTCCATCTCCGCGGCGATCTCCTCGGGCAGCGGCTCGCGGCCGAGGTCCTGTACCAGGCGACGTTGGGTCCGGACCAGCTTATTGATCGTCTCCACCATGTGGACCGGGATCCGAATCGTCCGGGCCTGGTCCGCGATGGCGCGGGTAATCGCCTGGCGGATCCACCAGGTCGCGTAGGTCGAGAACTTGTAGCCGCGCTTGTAGTCGAACTTGTCGACGGCGCGCAGCAGGCCGGTGTTACCCTCCTGGATCAGGTCCAACAGCGGCAGCCCGCGGCCGATGTACTTCTTGGCGATCGAGACCACCAGCCGGAGGTTGGCCTCGGCCAGCGCGTCGTGGGCGGACTTGTCGCCCTTCTCGATCCGCTTGGCCAGCCGGACCTCGTCGTCCTTGGTGAGCAGCGGCACCCGGCCGATCTCACGCAGGTACATCCGGACCGAGTCGTCCTGGATGTCACTCGTCTCCTCTTCCTCGTGGTCGATGTCCTTCTCGGTGTCCTTCTCGTCGCCGTCTTCCTTCTTCTTGGCGGCCTGGTGGATCTCGACGTTCAGCTTCTTGAGCGATGAGTTGAGCTTCTTCTTCAGCTCGTCGTCACCATCGGCGGTCTCCTCGATGTCCTCGGTGGACACGAATCCCGCGACCTGGCCGCGGCGGAGCAGCTTCTTCACGTCCTTGCCGAACTCATGCTTTATCACGACCTCGGCGAACAGCTCGGAAGCGGTCTTCTTCGGGCCGACGTCGACCTTCTTGCCCTTCTTGGCGGCGGCCTTCTTCTTGGCCGTCTTGGCCGGAGCCGTCTTCTTGGCGGGAGCCTTGGCTGCCGTCTTCTTCGGCACGACCTTCGGCTTCCGGGCTACGGCCTTCTTCTTCGCGGCTTTCGGCGCAGCCTTCTTTACGGCCGTGTTGGCCGTCTTCTTCGCCGAGGCCTTGGCCGAGGCGGTAGACGTCGCTTTCTTGGTCGCCGTCTTCTTCTTGGATGTGGTCTTCTTAGCCATGCACGATTTCCTTGGTAAGGGTGAGATATTCCTTCATCAGTTCGTCCCGCCGGTCCGTCTTGCCGGCCGCTTCGGCCCGCTTGATCGCGGCCCGCAGCTTGGGCTGGAACCGTCGGACCCAGAGCGCCTTGAGCCGGACATACAGCCGGTCGAATTCGGCGGCGCGTTCGTCCTCGTTCATCGGATCGTACTCGGCCGCCGCCAGGGCGCACACATCAAGGAGTGCGCGGACCTCGTCCGACGGACTCCCTTTCGTCCGCTTAGTATACCTTCTTTCCAGCTCTTCCGCAGCCTGGCGGTAGGCCCCGGTGAAGATCGCGAGGTTCATGTCTTCCAGCTTCGCGCCGAGGGCGGGCGTGTTCGCGACCAAACCGACCATCCGCTCGGCCACCAGTTCCTCGGCCTGCTTCCGTTCGGCGGCGGCCTGCGCCACTTCCTCGACGGGCGTGCGGCCGACCGGGGAAACGGCCTTCGCTCCCTTGAGCCGCTCCTTCACGGACGTCGTCTCGATACCCAAGGCGTTCGCCAGCTGGTCGGCGTAGTAATCCTGGTCCACGCCGGACCGGTGCCGGAGCGCGGGCAAGACCGCGCCGAGCACCGACCGGATCGCGGTCCGGTCGTACGGCGCCTCGTGTTCGCCGAGCGCGTCGTTCATCAGGAAGTCGATCACCGGCTGGGCGTCGGCGATCGCCCGTTTCCAGGCCGTGGGATCCTTGGAGATGAGCTCGTCCGGGTCCTTGGCATCCCCCAGGTCCGCGACCTTCAGCTCAAGATCCCGGTCACCGACCAGCTCGACGGCCCGGAGCATCGCCTTCCGACCGGCGTCGTCGGCGTCCAGCGCCAGCACCAGGCTTTCCGCGTACCGCGAGACCAACCGGAGCTGGTCCTCGGTTAGGGCGGTCCCGGAGACGGCGATCACGTTCTCGGTCCCGGCCTGATGGGCCGAGATCACGTCCATCTGTCCCTCGACCAGCACGGCCACGTCCGACTTGATGATCGGCTCCTTGGCCAGGTCGAGCGCGAATACGAGCTTGCCCTTGTGGTACACCTGCGTCTCCGGCGTGTTCACGTACTTGGCCTGGACGCGGGAGTCTTGGCTCCCGTCGGATTGTCCGTCGGCAGCGAGCACCCGGCCGGTGAACCCGCGGGTCAGGCCCTGCACGTCCGTGATCGGGATCATCAAGCGTCCGCGGAACCGCGCATACGGGCCGCGCTTGCCCGCCAGGGCCAGGCCCGCGTCGATGATCTCCTTGTCGGAGAACCCCTTCTTCTTGAGCGCGTTCACAAGCGCGTCGTAGTCGTCCGGCGCGTAGCCCACCCGGAACGTGTCCGCGGTGCCGGCGGAGACGCCGCGTTCCTTGAGGTAGTCCCGGGCGACCTTGCCGGTCTTGTGCGCCAGGGCCGCCTGGAAGTACTTCGCGGCGGCCTCGTTGGCGTCGAACAGGCGCTGCTTGGCTTTGCCGGCCTTGGCGTCGAATCCTTTCAGCTCCACGCCGGCCCGCTGGGCCAGCATCCGGAGCGCCTCGGGGAAGTCGACTCGCTCGCGCTGCATCACGAAGTCGAAGACGTCGCCGCCCTGGTCGCAACCGAAGCAGTGCCAGCTCCCGCGCTCGGGACTGACCATGAAGCTCGGGGTCTTCTCGTTATGGAACGGACAGAGCCCCTTGAAGTTCCGTCCGGCCTTCTTCAGCTGGACGGTCTCGCCGATCACCTGAGCGATGTCGAGCCGTGCCTTGATGTCCTCGGTATCGCTCACGATCGTTTCCTTTTTAGTGATTCGGCGATGCGTTGCGCCTCCGCACCGGCCTTGAAGCAATCTCGTGCTCCGACCATGTCCGCCAATGATCGGCCATTGAGTCGCTCCAGCGGCCGAAGCACGAGCTCCCGTGTGCACTCAGAATCCAGTAGCCCCTCAAAGGCTCGAGTCACTGCCGCCGCCGCATCCAGGTGGTTCAAGAAATTCAAGTTGTCATGGACTGACCTGCCTCGTGAGTCGCCGGGCCATCGCTCCACTTTCTCGACCTCGCAGCCGAGCATCCCCGCCAGCTCTTCGTCCGTATAAAAGTCCTTTAGCCTGAGCAGACGGTCACGATGCTCGGTAGCCTCCGGCCAGCTACCGGTTTCCGTGACGACACGGCCAGGCCGATCGACGTGTGGGGCATGGATTTTTTGCTTCGTTGCCATGACAAATAAAAATACCCGCGGATTTGGGTATTTGTCATCAGTATACGGATTTTTGCCTACTCAGTCTGCCTTACTTCCGTCATCCTCCGCGAAAGCGGAGGGTCATCCAATCAAGATGCAACGCTCGGGCGCAAGCACTCCATTCCCGCCTCCGCGGGAATGACAATCATCCTTCCGGCCGGTCCTCGTACCCGGTGAATTCCTCCGTCCGGACGCGGTCTTTGGGCACGCCCAGCTGCTCGAGCGCCGCCAGCACGTTCCAGACCATTTCCGACGGACCGGAGATGTACCAATGTGAACCAGGGTGGGCATTCCGCCACGACGCGAGCGGCCCTGGCTCGAACAAGCCCTCATGCAGGCTGAGGTCCCGGCGGCGTCCGGCGGTCAACCGCGACAATTCGTCCGCGTACGGGACCCGCTCGGTGCTGACGTTCCAGCAGAACAGGCCGGTTTGGCGGTCAGTAGCCGAATCCAACAGCATCGAGCGGAACGGGGCCACCCCGATGCCACCGGCAACCATCGCCACAGGCGCGCCGTCGTCCGGCAGCGTGAAGTGACCGAGCGGTCCGCGCAGCTTTACGTCCGTGCCTGGCGTCAGGCCGCGGAGCCAACGCTTCACCGGGCTGTCCGATTCTCGGTACGCGACGCTCAGTTCGCCGGGCGCGTCCGGAGCCGAGGATATGGAGAGGTCGCGCAGGTCGGACGGCGGATCGATGCCCAGTGCCGAATCGGCGACCAGCGTGACGTACTGGCCGGCCGTGAATGCGAACGGTCCTCCGGAGCGGTCGAACGTCAGCTCGACGGTGTCCTTCGCGACGGACCGGCGACGGAGCAGCGGGACCTTCGTCCCTTCGAGCGGGGCGACCTCAGCCACCCGGCACCTCCGTGGCCGCCGCTTTCCAATGCGCCCGCATCCGCTCGCGCATCTTCGCATCCGCCAGCTTCTCGTGATGGAACGCCAGACGCGTCTTCCCGCTGGGCGCGGTCTGGACCAGGATCTGTACGGTCGAGCTGCGCTCCCAACCGGTCGGTTTCCAGGCCAGGCGGATCTTCTCGCCCGGCTGCACCACCCGGACCTCGCCGGCGACCTTCTCGTTGTTGAACGGCCGGCCTTCGACCAGCCTGGGCGTGGCGTAGAGCCAGCGCGACATCCAGTTCGTCGAGGTGACCGCCTTCCAGGCCGCCGCCTTGGATATCTCGACGGTCTTGTGCACGCCGACCTCGAACCCGACGTCCGCCGTCTCGCCGACCTCGCGCTTGCCGCGGGACCGCTCGTATTCCACGGTGATCATCTGCGCCCACCAGCCGGCCACGCCTTGCTCGTCGTAGAGGTAGCGGGCGATCTCCTTATGCGCCAACTCCGCGCCGCCGGCCTTGTCGATCAGCGCGAACCATTGTTTGGGCCGCTTGCCGGTGGCCTTCTCGACCGCTTCGTCGGAGATGCGGGTCATGCCTACATCCTACCCGGTCAGATGCCCAGCCGCTGCTCGAACTCGCCGATCGGATCGTACCAGCCCCGCTCGAGGATGTACGTCTGCAGGTCGCGGTCCAGGCCGAAGAGGATCGCTAGCCCGACGAGCACGAACAGTACGCCGATAACCTTCCGGAACCGGCCGCGCGGATCCGCCACCCAGCCGAGTTTCTTCACCAGGCCTTGCCCGGCGTAGGCGATCAGCAGCAGCGTCCCCGCCAATCCGACCGCGTAGGCAGCCAGGTACGCGAATCCTTCGGCGAAGGACACCGGCAGGACCGTCGCCACGATCAGCGCGTAGGTCGGGCTGCAGCTGTTGAACACTGGTCCGAGTGACGCCCCGAGCAGGACCTCGCCGTGCAGGCCGCCGCGCCGCTGCGACTCCCGGAGCGCTTGTCCGGTACGGCCGGAGAGGTTCAAGCGGGTACTGATCCGGTCCCAGCCTTCCGGGTACAGAAAGTAGCTGCCGAGGAGCACGACGATCGTGCCGGAGACCGTGCTCCAGACCTGCTGCGGCACGCCGAGCAGTCCCGTCGTCGCCTTGAGCAGCAACGTGAAGAGGACGATCGAGACGGCCAGGCTGGCCGCGATCACCAACGGCCGCCTCCAATCGGGATCCTTCCGCCGGCCGGAAGGGTCGACCACCGAGCCGCCGACGATCACCGGTAGCAGCGGCAGCACGCACGGCGCGGCGACCGTCAGGACACCAGCCAGGAACGACAGCACCAAGAGCGCCATCTCAATCCAGGAAGTTGCGCTTCACGGAGTCGAACGTCGGGTCGTCGTACGCCACGAACGGCTTGCCGATGGCCTTGCCGTCCTCGTCCACCTTCACGAAGGTCGTCTGGATCGTGACCCCGTACTGCTCGCGGAGTTCCTGGTTCGAATCGTAGTCGACCTTGATCACCGTGAGGCCGTCCGGCACGCCGTCCTCCTTGATGCCCTTTTCGATCGAACGACATTGCGGGCACCACGGCGCGTGGAAGAAGAGCACGCGTTCGCCGTCGGACTTCTGGATGACGCCTTCCTCGTAATCGACGTAGGTACCGGCGACCCGCGCCGGGGCCTGCTTCTGCGCAGCCGGCAAGGCTTCAGTCGTTGCGGTAGCGGCCGGTTCCGCCGCGTCGTCCGAGCCGCGAACGGCCGCGTACGTCCCCGCGCCGATCACCAGCAGGAGAAAGGCGATGATCACGACGGTCTTCGCGGACACGCGCTACACCCGCATTTCTTCCAGCTCGTTCCCGGCGTCGACAACGGGCTGCATCCGTCCGGCCAGGAGATCCTTGACCTTCTCCAGGAATCCTTCCGGGTACGACCCTCGTTGCGGCAGGTTCTCCACTAACAACCGTTGCAGGTCCGGAGCCACCTCGCCGACCACGGAACGAGCCTTGGTAACCATCGCCAGGAGCGTCAGCCGTTGGTCGACCAGCGCTTCATCCTCAGCCGTCAATTCGACCGCGGCGGCCAGCTTTTCCTTCCATTCCGAAAACTTCTCATGAAAATCCTTCATGTCTTCTACCCAGCGGGAACTATGATCGCTTAACGCCTCCTGAAGGACGGCCGTCTCCATGGCCAAGTTGAACGCGCGGGCAGTCACAGCGCTCCGGCGCTCCGGATCTTCAATCGCGGCCATCACGGCAGGGAACGCCTCCGCTCGGGAACGATCGCTCCATCTTGGACTATGGGTTTTCTCGGGGTCGGTGATTACGCCCAGTAGCTCGACGGCGGTTTCACGAGCGCGCTGATACCGGCTCTGGACCATCGGCTGCTCCAAGGTGGCGCCGTGACCTACGCCGTAGGCGCGACACCGAGCCATCGCATTCTCGGCACTCAGAAAAAAGACTTCGGGCGCCCATCGGGGATACGGAAGGCGGTCATCTAAGTCTAGCTCGACCCGTTGGGTACGTTCGCGAGCTTCGTTCACCTCGTCCGCGGTCCATCGCTCTACCAAGCCGGCGACTTCGGCGGTCATGTCGCGAGCCAGAAGCTCGTTCAGCTCGGCCTCAGTCAGTTCGCCGCGCGGACGTTCCGGCCGTCGTCCCGTTGTTTCTTCCGATGCCATTGCCCCTACAATGTACGTCCGCCCGGCGGTAAAAACCACCGGGTTCGCATGCGGGCCTTCCTGCGGTGAGGGTGGGATTCGAACCCACGAGACGGTTTCCCGCCCACACGCTTTCCAAGCGTGCGCCTTAAGCCACTCGGCCACCTCACCGTGTTTACCAGTATAGATTCTTTCCAAAAAAAGCTGTGAAAAAATCTCAAAAAAAATTCAAAAACTTTTTGCGTTTCTTTTACGATTTTTTTTCAAACAAAGAAAGAACCCTTATTAACACCGATCGGTATGCGCCAAATGGCGATACGAAGATGTTAATAAGGGGCTTTCAAAGGTGTGGGCCGCCCAACGTTCCGAAGAACGAGCTGGCTTGGACGGGATTCCCACGGTTTTGCGGCCAGTACGCGTCAAAGGTCAGTTCTCGTCAGGGAACTGGTTTCACGGCTCTCTCCTCCCGGGAAAGTCCGCGTGCTCTGGGCCTCGACGGCCCGTACTGCTAGGCGCCGATCGGAACCGGCGTCCTCGACTGGAGGCGTGCCACCTCCTTGAGGCGCTGTTTCACTGCTTTGAGCACCATCGTAATCATCCGCAGGATGCCCCGGAACGGCTCGGTGAGCCGCTGGGCTACGGTCGGATTGCTCCGGTGCCGGAACCGGCACGTGTCGATCTGGTGCTCGACCGCGCTCCTCCTGCCCGTGAGCAGGCGTTTCATGACCTCGAGCCGCTCCTCGGGGAGTTCCTCGACGAGGACGATGACGTCCTCTTCGGTCATGGCTTCGAGCCTGGCCCGGAACTCGTCCTCCAGGTGCTGCTGGAGAGCGGTCAGGTGCCGGTGGACCGTGTCGCGGTCCGGGGAGTCGCCGAGGGTCTCGAGGTCCCTTCGGATCTCCTCCATATTGCGCGGCCACTCCTCGGCCGGCTCCTCCTCGAACATGGCGTCGGTCCTCACGAGGTCCGACAGGGGGATCCCGTTCGTAACGGCATCCGCCATCAGCATGGCGATACCGTCGGCGGCGGCGTCCTCGGCGTCAATCTCCGTGAGCACGGAGATGCCGTCCCCGCCAAGGACCGGTAGGCGGGCCGGGAGCACCCCGGTCCGGTCACCCGTCATCGTGGTCTTCTGCTGCGCTGGAACATCGGTGGTCGTTGACACTTGTCTATAACCTTTCTGGTTTCGACTGGATACTGGATGGATGGTTCTTACTTCGTACTGCATGCAGCGGTACTACGTATGGAGCCTCCTTCTTGGTGGATCTTCTCCCGTAACCGCGCGAGCCGGCGGCGTACGGGGCGTGTCCGTTCTTCCTTTTCCAACCTGCGCGTCCATCGTCCCCACCCTTTGTCGCGGTTGGGATGACGTACGGACAGGAGGGTTTCCGCATGTGTCGTCGTTGCCTTCCGTGTTTCTTCGGGCAGTCTCCTTTCGTTGGATGCTATCGATGCCAGAGACGGGACTCGAACCCGCATCTTTCGGACTATAGGTCCGAAGCTCTGCCAATTGAGCTACTCCAGCACGATTCGGGAAGGGCGGATTCGAACCGCCGCTACGATTCCTCGCGGAACCGCAGTAGCCTACTTCCTAACATCCCGGCGTTGCGTCGCCGCGCGCCCCATCAGCCGCTCGCCTACGTAGGCGATGCCGCACGATGCGAGCACGCCGGCGACCAAGCATCCGAGTGCGATCAATGCCATTCCCATGCCGTCACCACCTAGCGGTGCCGGTGGGTTCCGGACGGCTCGTCCGGCGGGTTGATCCGGCTGATCGCGATGAGCAGGAGCAGGAAAACCGCCCCGATCACCACGAACGTGCGAAACTCCGCGTCGGTCAATCCCGACGCGGCGACTACCAAAGCGTCCATCCGTCTTCCTCCTTCTGGAGCCGAGGGACCCTAAAACCGTGTTCGTTAAGCCCTGGTTTTAAAGGTCCGTATCTGCCGTGATCGGGAAATTGATGTTGGAAAGATAACAGAAAAAGGTGTTACGGTAAAGGCTTTTCTGGGGATTCTTCGTGGGTTCTTACAGTCCGAGCCGCTCGCGGTGGCGATGGAACAGCCGCTCCGTGTCATCGATTACGTGCGCCATCGTCCGGACCGCTTCCACCGGGTAGGTCCCGACGGCGCTTTCCTCGGAGAGCATCACCGCATCGCTGCCGTCCAGTACGGCGTTGGCCACGTCGCTGACCTCGGCCCGGGTCGGGCGCGGCGCGTCCGTCATCGACTTCAGCATCTGGGTGGCGGTAATCACCGGCTTGGCAGCGGCGTTGGCGTGATGGATGATCTCCTTCTGCGCGAACGGCACCTCAGCCGGGTCGATCTCCACGCCGAGGTCGCCGCGGGCGACCATCACCGCGTCCGCCGCGTCGATGATCTCCTCGAGGTTGTCGACCGCCTCGTGTTTCTCGATCTTGGCGACGATCCGCGGGTGCTTGTCCACGCCGGCCTTCTCGATCATCCGACGCACGCGCCGGACGTCGTCCGCGGAGGTGACGAACGAGACCGCCACCCAGTCGACCTCGTGGGCGAGACCCCAGGCCAGGTCGTCCTTGTCCTTGTCGGTGACGGCGGGCACGCTGAGCGATCGCTTGGGGACGTTGAATCCTTGGTGCGAGCCGACGGTGCCGCCATGCAGGACCTTCGTCTTGAGGTCGCGCTTGCCGGCCTGCAGCACCTCGAGTTCCACGGCGCCGTCGGCGAGCAGGATCGTATCGCCCTTCTTGAGGTCCTTGGCCAGTCCGTCGTAGGTGACCGGAATCGTCTTCTCGTCGCCGGTCGCAGCTTCCGGAGTGACCATCACCACGGCGCCGTCCTTGTACCGCGTGCCGGGCGCGATCTCGCCGACCCGGAGCTTCGGGCCCTGCAGGTCCTGGAGGATCGTCACTTTCCGACGCTTCTTCGACCAGGCCCGGATGTCCTTCACGATCCGTTCGAACTCCGCATAATCGCCGTGCGAGAAGTTCAATCGGGCCACGTCCACGCCGGCCTCGAGCAGCTTCGGCAAGACGGCCCGCGTCTCGGACGCCGGGCCGATCGTCGCGACGATTTGCGTGTTCCTCATGCCCACCCCTTACTCGGCATGCTTGCCGAAGCGCGCCGGCTTGTATTCCAGCGGATGCATCGCCGTGTACAGGAAGTAGGCAGCGGCCAGGATGCCCTGTTCCAACTCGGAGAGGAAACGGTTCAGCCGCGGCTCCTCCGGCTGGATCGAGCAGATCAGGCTGACGCAGAATTCCAGCAGCTCCTCCTGCTCGACCGACTCGGCGAACGTCTGCTCGAACAGGTCGCGGACGTGCTTGATGCCATCCAGGAAATGGACGCTCTTGTCACCGAGCCGGGCGTGACCGTCCAACGTGCCGTTCAGCAGTTTTACGAGCGCTTCCTTGTCCGGTTGGAATCCCATTTTCTTTTGGTTTCTTTCCCGAGGTGCCGTCGTGAGGGTTGGCGGTGGCAGATTGGGAAATTAGATGACCATACCATTTGGGGGTGCTTTTGTCAATGAGCCGCAGGATGAGCGAAGTCCGGCTTGAATTAAAAACATTGCCGTTAAGCTAAAAAAGTCGTATAGTTAGCGGCTCGTACTTTGAAAACCCGGCCAACCAACCCGTCACAACCACGGGTATCGATGTGCATGAGGCATATCGATTGAGAGAAGGGAGAGGCCGTTGAGGCTTTTTACCGACATGCATCGGAAGTGGAAACACCAGAAGTTCATCCGTCGACAAGTCCGGGACGTACAGCTCACTACCGGTGTCGACAACAAGAGCGCGGCGCGCATAGTGACCGCGGACCTCGTCGAGAAAACGCTCCACAACATGGTGCTCATGGGGTTCGGCAGCCATCAGATGTACCGGGTCATCCGGTTCAAGCTGGGTCACATCAAAGACCTGACCAACGAAGAGCGCCAATTCGCAGACACGCTTATCGGAGAGCTTGCCTGCGTCAAGGGACTTGCCAGGGAAGCCTGGCTCGACCTTGAGGTGCTCGAACGGTACGCCTGGACCGGTTACCAGCGGCTCGGCATAGAATTCGACCCGTTGTTCGCGTGCATCAAGGAGAGCTACAAAGGAGGGACGATCCGTCCGGACGACATCGACCAGGATGCGCTCAGGAAGTTCGCACGGGAATGCGGCGCGACGGAGTTCCGGAAGCTCTTGCCAAGTGCTTGGCTCCGCGCTACTAACACGACCCAGTTCTATGAGGAAGAGCCGGAAGCGGCGAGAATCTGGCTCGACATCCTTGTGGAAGTCCTCGACCCGAACCTGATCAGGATCCTCGAAAACTTCGCAAACGCCCCGTACGGAACCACTGTCTCGTCAAGCAGGGGCGAAGCGATTGCAACGTTCCTGGAGGAAGTCCGGCTCCGCAAGTCACAAGCAGCATGAGCTATTAGGTGGTTGTGATGGAAAAGTCGGGGGCTCTGCGCGGAACCACGTTTCGAAGTTCGAAACACCGCCAGAGCTCCCGCACCACCCATTGGGTTGGTTGGCCGGGTCACGAACCGCACGTTACAAACCAGTCCGTCCATCCCGTCACGTCTACGAAAGGAAAGCGATGCCTGTTTTCGTTGTACTGCTGATGATTCTGTTCGGTCTCATCAGCGTGTTCGTCGTAATCAACTCCCGAGACACCAGGGCACGGGTCAGCGGCATAGTGATGATTACGTTCGTCACTGGGTTCCTGGCAGCAGGAGCGGTGGCACCGCAGCACACCATCGTCAAGTACGAACCCGACCCTGATCCGGTCCTGCTCAAAGGATGCAGCTACGTCCTGATCACGACCGACACGACTAACGACGACTCCGAGGAAGAGAACTCCCTCGGTGAACTGGAAGAGGAGATTCGCAGAAGAGGGTGCCCGGTCCACATGCTGAACTCGGACCCTCCGCCATCTTCAAGATCGCCAACACCGCCGCCTAAAACAAAACTTCCGGACGAAGGCCAGACGTAGACAGTAACACGTAGCCGTGACGGCCCGGCGCAAGCAGTGACCTCGGTATTTACCGAACCTGCTTGCGCCCCGGATGGACGGACTGGTTCAGTCGACTTTGATGAACCGAGGGCCTTCGTATCCGTCGCGGCGGACTTCTTCGACGAACATGCTCAACGGCCGGACCCAGATCCGGTCCGGGTGCGAACCGGACTGGTAGACGACCATCTCCTCGCCGGTCTCCGAGTGCCGCGCCACGAAGTGGACGGCATATAGGTGATCGCCGTCGCGATCCTTGAAGTGCTTGTACTTGCCGGGTTTGAACGCTTTGGCCTCATCCGACCAGGGTGGGATGTTTTCCATGACTGTATGATACCGGTCAATCTTCGAACAGGCTGGCTACGAAGTCACCAATCCATTCTGCGTGGTTAGAGTCTTCCTTGGCAAGATCGGCCACCGTGCCCTTGAGCACTTCCGCTGAGATTTCCGGACCAAGATCCATGGTCTTGTGATACGCCTTGATAAGAGTCTTGGCGATACCGATGCGCTGGCTGGCAAAATGTAGTTCGGCCTGGGCGTTTCTCTCAAACTGCTCGATATCCGCATTCGGCAGGACCTTCCGGACGGCGGAATGCGCCGAGGCCACACCGAAATGCCGCCAGAATTCAGATAGGGCATGTGCGAATAGCCGCCGGCTTTCTTCCGTCGGCAATCGCTCCGCGACCACTGCAAGGCTTTCGCGTAGCTCCTCTACCGAGGCCTTCGCGGCTTCGGGTGATTTTTCGTCAAAACCGAATGGTTCACCATCCATAAGTAGCGGAAAATCATACCACTTCGAGCATTACGATAGAAAGCGTTCCTGCAGAAAAAGTATCTTTGTTGAAATACTTTTAATCTCTGCTATGTTAGTACGCTAACCTGCAACCATTGAGCAAAGGAGTACATTATGCCGACAGGCGATACACCACGTGACAGGATGATTGAACAGGCGGAACGGGTTCCGTTCACCGAGCTCCCCGCCGAACGGGCACTGGAGCTTGTCCGCGAATGGCGGATAGCCGCTGAAAATAATAATCCTGCTGACTCTTTGCAGTCCACGGATCGGCTCGCTGGTTTCGTGAAGCTGACCAGCGGCGAAGTCACCGGCCGGAAGGGACGCCCGGGACCAGACTCACCTGGTTCCCACGATCCTCGAGTCATTGACGAAGTACTTGCGGGCGTGAAGTTCGTGATGCGGGACGGCGACACGTTCGACCTCGAGTGTTCACGTTCGTTCCAAGGTTCGCTCCAACGAGTAGCTGACGTCTGTGTCGTTGGTGCAATCCGGAATATTATCGAGACCGGCAAGGACCAAGGCCGTGAAGAAGAGATCGCCGTCATGCTCGCGGAGCTTGCGAGCAGCGAGAGCGAATTCGGCAGGCGAGAACGCGCCCAGCAAGAAGTCGTCTGGCTCCTGGACAAGAACCTGACGCAAGGCAGGTATCAGGACACGTCGGTCGACGGTCTGGCAGCCATCGCGAAGCGGGCCCGCAGCAGCCAATCGGACGCTCTCCTTGCCCTGGCGGAAGCGGAACAGTCGCCGGATACCCCGTGGGGTGCCAAAGCCGCGCAGGTGCTGGACGAAGGAGCGGAAACGCCTTTCGCTAAACACCTGGTCCAATCGGCCCGGGAACACGTCCGAAATCGAGCGGCGGCGGCCTGACATCGTATCGACGTACAAAGAACCCCGGCTCACGCCGGGGTTCTTTGTACAGGGCTGAGGAAGCTTACATCCCCATGCCGCTCATGTCGGGCATGCCGCCGCCCATGCCACCGGCCGGAGCGTCTTCCTTCTCCGGGATCTCGGCCACGGCCGCTTCGGTAGTCAGCACGTAGCTGCCGACGGACGCCGCGTTCTGCAGCGCCGAGCGGGTCACCTTGGTCGGGTCGATGATGCCGGCCTCGAACAGGTCGACGTACTTGCCGGTCAGCGCGTCGTAGCCGTGCTTCACGTCGTCCTTCTTCTTGAGCTCCGCCACGACCGCGTCGCCCTCCTGTCCGGCGTTATTCGCGATCTGGGTCAGCGGCTCGACGACCGCCCGGCGCAGGATCTCCACGCCGACCTTCTCGTCATCGTTCTCAGCCTTCACCTTGTCGAGCGCCTTGGAGGCCCGGAACAGGGCGAGTCCGCCGCCCGGCAGGACGCCTTCCTCGACCGCGGCCCGGGTCGCCGCCAGCGCGTCCTCGATCCGGTGCTTCTTCTCCTTGAGCTCGACCTCCGTGGCCGCGCCGACCTTGATGACGGCCACGCCGCCGGCCAGCTTGGCCAGCCGTTCCTGCAGCTTCTCCTTGTCGTAGTCGGAGTCGGTGGAGTCGATCTCCTTCTTGATCTGCGCCACGCGGTCGTCCACCAGCTTCTTCTGGCCCTTGCCGTCGACGATCGTCGTGCGCTCCTTGGTGGCGATGACCTTGCCGGCCCGGCCGAGCTGGTCCAGCTCGACGTTCTCGATCTTCAGGCCGACGTCCTCGCTGATCACCGTCCCGCCGGTCAGTGTGGCGATGTCCGCCAGCATCTCCTTGCGACGGTCTCCGAAGCCCGGCGCCTTCACCGCCAGCGCGCTGAACGTACCGCGGAGCTTGTTGACCACCAACGTGGCCAGCGCCTCGCCGTCCACGTCCTCGGCCACGATCACGAGTTCCTTCTTGCCGGACTGCGCCAGCTTCTCGAGCAACGGCAGCAGTTCCTGCACGGAGGAGACCTTCTTGTCGGTGATCAGGATGTACGCGTCATCCATCACCGCCTCGAGCCGATCCGGGTTGGTGATCATGTACGGGGAGACGAAGCCATTGTCGAACTCCATGCCCTCGGTGACCTCCAGGTCGAAGCCGAAGCCGGTGCCTTCGTCCACGGTGACGACACCCTCGCGGCCGACCTTGTCCATCGCCTCGGCGATCTTCGCGCCGACTTCCTCGTTCTGCGCAGACAGTGATGCGACCTGCTTTATCTCGTCGGTGGTCTTCACGTCCTTGCTCATCGACTTGAGTTCGTCGACCATCGCGGTCGTGCCCTTCTCAATGCCGACCCGGATCGAAACCGGATTCGACGCCTTGGCGATGTGGTCGAGGCCCTGGGTGACGATCGATTGCGCCAGCACCGTCGCGGTGGTGGTGCCGTCGCCGGCGACGTCGTTGGTCTTGGACGCGACTTCCTTCACCAGCTGGGCGCCCATGTTCTCGAACAGCTTCTCCTTGGTGTCGAGTTCGATCTCCTTGGCAATCGTCACGCCATCGTTGGTAATCGTCGGCGATCCGAACGACTTGTCGAGCACGACGTTCCGGCCCTTCGGCCCGAGCGTCACCTTCACGGTGTCGGCCAGGATGTCGATGCCGTCCTTGAGTTTGGCACGGGCCTCCTTGCCGGAAATGATCTGCTTTGCCATGTCTTCCGTTCCTCCTGATTACTTACTTAGTACCGCCAGGATGTCCGACTCGGAAGCGATCAGCACTTCCTTGCCATCCACCTTGAACTCGCTCGGTCCGTACTGCGTGAACAGGACGGTGTCGCCCTTCTTCACTTCTAGCGCGGCGCGCTTGCCATCGTCGCCGACCTTGCCCGGTCCTACAGCCAGGACCTTGCCCTTCTGCGGCTTGTCCTTCTCGGCGGTATCGGGGATGACGATCCCCGCGGCGGACACTTCGTCCTTTTCGATCGGCTCTATGACCACGCGGTCAGCCAAAGGCGATATGTTCATCAGTACCTCCTTGCGGTTTCTTGCTTAATTCTCACGATTTAGCACTCATACATTTAGAGTGCCAGACAAGTTTCATCCTAGCGACTGGCCGCTTACTTTGTCAACGCGATCCGTTTGCCTAGAGCGAGCATCTTGGCAAGCAAGACGTCCTGACGTATCCAGGTTTAATTCGACTTTTGTTGACCTAGCTACATTAAGCGGATGCTTGGCGATGGAACGCTCCTCCTTTTAGCAAGCATCTCCGTGAATGAAACACTCTCCTGTTGAGGCACCCTGCCAACCGAAACGTTCTGACCATGGCAGCAACAGAGCGAGTTTACATCGTTTGTCAGCCACGTTTCGATGGCAGGGTACCGAAAATCCTTGACCGCCCCCAGGCACACTAGTAGCGTTAATCCAGATGGCACAAACAGACGATCAGTCAGCTTCCCCGTTCTTTGGAACGACCCAGCCCGAGCCGAAGGCGGCGCCGGTGCCCGAGCCGTTCGCGGTCCGCACGGATGAGGCGGGGGAAGAGTCCGCTGGCGGCGAGATCGCCGTCGATGTACACGAGACCGACGATTCGATCGTGATCGTCTCACCGATCGCCGGCGTGGATCCGGCGGACGTGGAGATCGCGGCCGACGACGACTCGGTGACGATTTCCGGGGAGCGGCGGTCGGAAAACCACGTCAAGAGTAAAAATGCTGTGGTTCAGGAGATTTACTGGGGCAAGTTTTCGCGAATAGTCGAACTGCCGGTCGGTGCGGAAGTGGACAAGGCCAAGGCAGCGTTCAAGCACGGCGTCCTGACGGTCACCATCCCGAAGTCCGGAAAAGCCAAGAAGCGCACGATTAAGGTAAAAACGGTCGAGTAGGCCGATCGCCGAGGCGGAGGGAACGCAGTTGCAGTAGACTGCATAGTTACCATGCCCTCCGAATTCCAAGCCCAACCTCTAGCTAATCGATTGAGACCGACGGACTTTTCCGAATTCTACGGCCAGGAACACCTCGTCGGTGCCAAAGGCGCGCTGAAGACGCTGCTGGGAAAAGACTTTTTGCCCTCGATCATCCTTTGGGGACCGCCCGGCACCGGCAAGACCACGCTGGCGCGGTTGATCGCCTCGCTGACGGACGCCGAGTTCGTGCCGTTCTCCGCCGTCACCAGCGGCATCGCGGACTTGCGGAAAGTCATCACGATTGCCGAACAAAACGCTCGGTTACGAAGAAAGACCGTCCTGTTCATCGACGAGATCCACCGCTGGAACAAGGCCCAGCAGGACGCGCTACTGCCGCACGTGGAGGCCGGCACCGTCACGCTGATCGGCGCCACGACGGAAAACCCGAGTTTCGAAGTAGTGGGGCCGCTTTTGTCCCGCGCACATGTGTACCGTTTGCATGCCCTTGACCCCCAGGAACTTGAAAAGATACTTAACAGAGCTACTTCTGAACTGGGGAAAAGTGCGGGAAAACGGACGATCGGTGCCAAGGAGAAGGAACTGCTCGTCGCGCTGGCCGACGGCGATGCCCGGATGCTCCTGAATACGGTAGAAGCCGCCTGGAACGCGTCTTCCGGGGCCATCACCACGGACCTGATCGAGCGTATCCTGACGAAGAAAGCGCTTAGTTACGACAAGAAGGGCGATGAACACTACAACGTCATATCCGCGTTCATCAAGAGCATGCGCGGCTCGGATCCGGATGCGGCCGTCTATTACTTGGCGCGGATGCTCGAAGCCGGCGAGGATCCGGTCTTTATCGCCCGCCGGATGGTGATATTCGCCTCGGAAGACGTGGGAAACGCCGATCCGCAGGCGTTACAGGTAGCGGTCGCCGCGTTCGACGCCGTGCGGTACATCGGCCTGCCCGAGGCGCGGATTAATCTCAGTCAGGCAGCGACGTACCTGGCTTCGACGCCCAAGAGCAACGCCTCGTACCGAGCGATCGATTCCGCGCTGAACGAAGTGCGGCAATCGGGCGCCCTGCCGGTCCCGATACACTTACGGAATCCCGTGACCAAACTGATGAAGCAGGAAGGCTACGGCCGCGGCTACGAATATGCTCACGGGCAGACTGACGCTCAAGTCAGCCACTCGCACCTGCCTGACAAGCTCGTCGGAAAACGCTTCTACAATCCAGAAAACCGTGGAAAAGAGGTGGAAATTCGCAAAAATCTCGAAGAAATGACGAAAAAGCAGAAAAAAGTTTCACGTGAAACAAAGTAAGGATACGAAACAAACCGGTTACCGCCGGAACGCGGGCTGATTACGTTGATGCAAGCAAACTAAACTGGGTGCCTCAGGGCGTTCCGGACGGTAACGGCTTGTTTCTCGTACTCAGGTTCAACCACACGGGTCACGAAAGCGCCCTGAAGCTTGATATCTGAAGAGCGCCACTCTTTTTGATCAGCAGCGCTTTCGGACCCGTCGTGGTTGAAGCAGAAAACGCCAACCCTGTTTCACGTGAAACAGACTATTTTTCGTCAGCCAAGCGTTTCTTGAGATACGCCTTGAACTCGTCGCCCAAATCCTCCCGCTCAAGCGCGAACTCGACGATCGCCTGCAGGTAGCCGATCTTACTACCGGCGTCATGGTATTGGTTAGGAATCGTCACCGCATGCACCGGACCCTCGGAAATCAGACCGTTCGTCCCCACGGTAATGTGGATTTCCCCGCCCGGACCGGGCTCCGCCTTGGCAAAATGCTCGAATATCTCCGGGATGAAGATGTACCGGCCGCATTGCGCCAGGTTCGTCAGGGCGGTCTTCGGGTCCGGTTTCTCGACGATACCCGACATCTTGAGCAGCCCGTCACGCACCGGCTCACCGGACACGATGCCGTACAGGTGGACCCGGTCCTTGGGTACCTCCTGCACCCCGACGATCGGCGTACCCGTCTCTTCGTACGCGTCGATCAAGGCCTGAGAAGCCGGACCGTTGCCGGAGAAGATATCATCCGGCGTCATCACCAGGAACGGCTCGTCGCCGATCAGATGCCGGGCTTGCAGGATCGCATGCCCGAGTCCGAGCACCTCCTTCTGCCGGACGTACGCGAAGTCCGCCTTGTCGGCGATTTCCATTACCTGTTCTAATTGCTTTTTTTTACCTTTGTTATCGAGTAAATACTCCAACTCGATGTTCCGGTCGAAGTGGTCCTCGATCGCCCGCTTGGCCTGCCCGGTGATGAAAATGATCTCTTCGATCCCACACGCCACCGCTTCCTCGACCACGTATTGGGTCAGCGGCTTGTCGACCAGCGGGAACATCTCCTTGGGCGTCGCCTTGGTCGCCGGTAGGAACCGGGTACCGAACCCGGCGACGGGAATCACCGCCTTGCGGACAGGGGGCCGGGACGACGTCGATTTCGATTCTTGGCTCACGGGACCGAGTATACATCCGAAGGCCGCTTCACAACTACGCTCCGCGCACGGTAGAATCAGCCTAGTAAACCCGTGAAACAAATATGAACAGACGGCTTATTTTCATCGTTGTCGGCGTAGGGCTGCTTGTGCTTCTGGTCGCTTGGATAGCGCTGGCCGCGTTCGGCGGCAAGAAGCAGCAGGCCGCGCCGAAGGACACCGGCCCGACCGTCCTGCGCTACTGGCGCGTCTTCGACGACACCGACAAGTACCAGCAGCAGATCGACGACTACCAGGCCGCGCATCCCAACGTGCAGATCGAGTACCGCAAGCTGACGTTCCAGGAATACGAGCGGGCGCTGATCGACGCGCTGGCGGACGGACGCGGTCCGGACATCTTCGCCGTGCATAACACTTGGTTGCCGCGGTACTTCGACCGCATCTCGCCGGTCCCCGAGGACACGTACAAGACCGTCGATTACGAACGCGACTTCTATCCGCCGGCCCGCGAGACCGTCAAGGACGGACGCATCTACGGACTGCCGCTGTCCATGGACACCATCGGCATGTACGTGAACGACAACATCGAGTCGGACGCGGCGGTCGAACAGACGCCGGCTACCTGGGAACAGCTGATTGGCAAGGATGGCAACCCGAACGTGCTCAGACAAATCAACCGCCGCCAGGGCGACACGTTCACCCGTTCGGCGGTGGCACTCGGCGACAATAACGTCAGCCGTGGCCAGGACATCCTGGCGCTGATCATGCTGCAGAACCGGACCAAGATGACCAACGACGAGCACACCCAGGCCACCTTCAATCTCACCCAGGATGTCGAAGGGCAACAGAAGCCGCTGGGCCGGATCGGACTCGAGTTCTACACCAGCTTCGCCGACCCGCGGACTCCGAACTATTCTTGGAACAGCCGAAGCGGTAACTCCGTGCGGGCGTTCGCCCAGAACAAGGTCGGGTACTTCTTCGGGTACGCGTACCACGCGCTGGAGATCGACCGGCTGAACCCGGACCTCCAGTACCAGATCGAGAAGGTGCCGCAGATCCAAGGCACCAGCCCGGTGAACTACGCCAGCTTCTGGGCGGAGACCGTCTCCAAGGACAGCCAGCACGCCGAGGAGGCCTGGAAGTTCATCCGCTACCTCACCGACACGGACTCGATGTACGCATACACCGAGGCCACCCGGTCGGTCCCGGCCCGCAAGGACGTCTCGGCGTCCGGCGGCCTGGACGCGCTCCAGGAGCAGCTGGAGACGGCCCGCAGCTGGTACAAGGGGGATCCCGAGAAGGCCGACCGGATCTTCGCCCGGATGGTCGAGAGCGTGCTCCGCGGCGAACGCCCGCAGAACGCGATCGACCGCGGCGCGAACGACCTTACGGACGTCCTGCGGAAGCTTAAAGAGCAAGAGTCCTGACGCTTTACAGAGACGTTTTCTAGCCGTATGATAGCCCCCTTATGCGAACCGGAACGACAATCAGGAGGTTGACCATGGCGGCGCTCGGATTGGGCGTCGCGACCGCGGTCGCGATAACGCCGGTGGGTCCGCACTTCACGGTGGACGCTCCGATGGCGAAGGCCGCGGAGACGAAGCAGGGCGTCGACGACGCCAAGGACGTCAGTGGCGGCAAGACCAAGCAGAAGAAGGGCAAGCAAGACACGGATAAGAACGGCCTCGACACCAGCGGCTCGAACATCGACCCGGTCACCGGCACTGAGGTAAAGAAGACCTCGGTGATCCAATACGTCAACGCGGTGTACCTCTGGGTCGCCTTCATCGGCGGGCTGCTGTCGGTGATCTCCCTGATCTACGCCGGCTACACCTACATGGCCAGCTATGGCGATCCCGAGAAGATCTCCAACGCCAAGGACATCGTCGAGAAGACGCTGATCGGCCTGTCGCTCCTGATCCTGGCAGCGTTGATCCTGAACACGATCAACCCGCGGACGGTCAGCGAGCCCTGCGAGAAGAACGAGCCCGGCTGCGGAGACATCGACTTCTCGAAACCCGGAGGCTGAATGATTAGACGGATCGCCAACTCGCTGCTGCTCCTCTCGCTGGCCGTTCCGGCCGGTGCCCAGGCCGCCCTGCCGCAGCCGGACAAGAACCCCCGGGAGATCCACTCGCTGTCCGGGTTCGGCAACCTCGGCGAACCGGTCAGCGCGATCTTCAACATCCTGATCGTCTTCCTGCCGACAGTGGCGCTGCTCTATCTGATCATCTCCGGCTACCGATACATGGTCTCCCAGGGCAACCAGGAACTCGTCGAGAAGGCCAAGAAGAGCCTGCTCTACGCGGTGTTCGGGTTCGTGGTCTCGCTCGTCTCCGTCACGTTGATCATCCTGGTCTCGCGCACGCTGGGATTTAACTCGGGATTATGAACATGCGTTCCCTCAGACAATTCGCGCTCGGCCTCGGCGTCCTCGCCGCGATCGGCATCCTGGTCGCACCGGAGTCCGCGCACGCCGCGCTCGGCTTCTTCCAGATTCCCGAGAACCCGCGCGCCTCAGACCTCGGCGGCGTGGTCGGGATACTGGTGAACATCATTCGCTTCGGACTGCTCTTCGCGGCCTCGGTCGCCGTACTCTTCGTCGTCGTCAACGGCTACCAATACATCTTCTCGGCCGGCAACCCGGAGAAGGTCGAGAAGGCCAAGCAGGGCCTGACCTGGTCGATCGCCGGCTTCATCCTGACGATCTGCTCGTACGCGATCGTCCTGTTGGTCCAAGGCGTGCTCCGTTCACGGCAGAAGATCAGCGACGCGCCCGGCATCGTCGGGGCGATCAGCGGCGCGCCGCAGGACCCGCAGAGCATCCTGCCGCGCATCGCCGACGCGCTGCTGCTGTTAAGCGCCTCGGTCGCCGTGCTCTTCATCATCATCAACGGCTACCGGTACGCGACCTCGCAAGGCAACCAGGACCAGGTCCAGGCGGCCCGGCGCGGCCTGCTCTACTCCGTGATCGGCCTGGCCGTCGTGTTCCTTTCCTATGCCATCGTAGTGACCATTGGTAGAGTGGTAACCGTATAGGAAGGAGGTGAAACACATATGCAAAAAGTGAAGCAAACGCTATCCCGTGTCGGTTACGGCGCGGCGCTGTCGCTGGTCATGGCCAAGAACGCGGTCGCCGCGGCGCAAGCCCCGACCAACATCAAGCCGGACATCGAGTCTCCGACCAACCAGACTGACTTCGGCGAGATCCTGTCCCGGGTCATCGACGCGCTGCTGCTGTTCGCCGGCGCCATCGCCGTGCTCTTCCTGATCATCGGCGGCTTCCGCTACGTGGTCTCCACCGGCAACGCCGAACAGGTCGACGCCGCCCGGAAGACCATCCTGTACGCGGTGCTCGGTTTGATTGTCATCTTCATCGCGTTCGTGCTCACGCGGCTGATCCAGGACTACCTGGGCGTCCGTGGCCGGTTCGACGTCTAGTCGACCGCACGTCCGCTGAATCCAAAAAGCGTTCCTCGAGGACGCTTTTTGGTTTCCCGCCTGATACTTGACATTTGGCTTGTTTTCTGCTATGGTTGGGTAATTTTTCGCAAACCGAACATGAGTGAAAAACACACACCAGACTTCGAACCGCGCGTCGACCAGGACCCGCACTTCGACAAAGCGACCGTCGAGGCCCTGAAAGGTCCGGCCGCCCTGCGGGAAGTCTGGGAAGCCGGGAGCAAGGACCAGGTGGAGATCACCGGGTACCTCGGCACGTACGACGGCAAGCAGTTCATGGAGGTCTCGTACGGTCCGGACAACCGGGCGCCGGTGGCCCTGGGGGACCTGCGCTTCTCGCGCGACCGGGAACGGGAGCTGCAGGACGCCGGGGTCGACCTCGAGGCCTTGCTCAAACCGGATCCGACCGACTTCGAGGAGAGTCCGCATGAATACGAACGGGTGTACCACCGGGTGTCCCGTGAACAGAAGAAGCAGATCGTACGGACGGCTTATAACGAGGCGGGCGGTCTGATGGTCCGGGCGGAGGAACTCTACCGAGAGGCCGAGCTGGCCGACGTCCGTGCGAACATCGAGCAGTCCAAGACGTACGGCGCCGAATGGAGCAAGGGCGACATCGACAAGGCAGAGCAGGAGGCGATCGCGAACCTCGAGGCCAGCGCGCCCAAGGAGTACCTCGAGCAGGCCGTGGCGGAAGCCCGGCGACCCGGCGAACTCCGGGAATCGCTTGAGGATTCGCTTTCCAAGGAGCCTGAAGACGAGCGGACAGTACTCCGCACCGAGGCGAGCCGGTGGGTCGACTTCTTGGAACGGCACCATGCTGGCGAGAACGTGCAGGCCCGGGCGGACGAGGCCGTCGAGCTCGCGAAGGAGTTCGAGCAAGCCTTCGCCGAGTCCTCGCAGACACCGGAGTTGAAGCAAGAAATGCGCGAGAAACTGTTCGACGCGATCGAGCAGCGGGTCGAGGAGTTGACGGACCAGTACCGAAGCCGACAGGAACGCTTCCAGCAAGCCATCGAATGGATGCAGAACCTGATCAAGAACGGCTACCCGACGGGCGAACGTCAGCCGTCCGATGCAGCCGGAGAAGTCGTCGAGTACGGCCGTGACCGGCTGCAGACCTGGAAGAAGCGTTTGACTGGCCGCTTCGCCAAGGCGTACGGCATCGCCCTGATCGCTTCCCTGGTAATCGCCCCGCCGGTCGCCGGCGTCCTGATCGGAGCCGGAGTGATGGGAGCGAAGATCGCCGGCTTGTACGAAGGCGCCCGCGCGTTGGTGTTCGGCAGCGGCGGAGCCGTCAGCAAAGGTATCGAGAAAAGCGCCGATACGCTCCTGCAGCGCGCGAAGAAGCGGCGGTTCCGGAAAATGCTTGGGAAGAAACAGAAGCGGCAACCCGGACTCTTCAGGCGGGTGGCGAAACGAGCGCGGCAACGGATCGAGGATCTGCGATGAACAAGCGGATCAAGCGGTTGATTTCCACTTTCCTGGCCGCCGCCTTCCTCGCGACCATGGTCGGCCCGGCCATCCAGCCGGCATACGCGATTACCCTCCAGGAGTGCAAGGACAAGTACCCTTTTGAGGACATGCAACACCTCCCACCTGTGGAACTGACTCCCGAAGAGGAGGAGTGCTTCGCGATGATCGGGGACGAGACGGATCAGATACAGGAAGACAACAAGGAACAGGAGCGTTGGGAAGGGGTCAAGCGGGCGATGAACGCGATCGGGAGCCGGAAGGAAGCTCAACTCGCGTTCTTCGGTGAGTCGAACGAGGGCGACCCCGGCGGAATCAGCAAGCTGGATATCAACGCCGGGCAGGATGGCGAACCTTCCGACTTCCGGGCACGCGGGAACGCCTCCATCGGTTCGAAGTACGACGGCAACCCGTACTTTTACGTCCACAGCAAGCACCTGATTCACAACCCGAACGGTGAGGGGACCGCGGTCGGTCACGACGACGTCCACCTGGTCCGGTTCGTGCTGACCGACATCCACAACAACTCCACCGGCGACGTCCAGGAGAACACGCCATTCGGCGGCGGCGGTAACGACGAGAACATCATTTATGTCTTCCGGAACGAATTCAACCCGGCGCTCAACGTCTCGCTCAAGGCGAACAATGGTCGGTTCTCTTCCGGCAACGATGCGTTCGGCTCCGACGAGATGCACTTCTCGTTCACGGCGAGTTGCGCCGGCACGTTCGCGGAAGATGCCTGGGCTTCGGACATCGAATGGTCGGGCGGCCTCGACGAGGAAAAGTACTTCAACGGGGTGGAACTGACCGACCAGGCGGATGACCAGGAGACGATTGACGAAGTCGCCGAGAAGTTCAATGGCATCAACCGCTGCACTAGCGACCACGACTTCTTCGCGCAGGCCATGCAAAAGGCCTTGGAAGCGTTGAAGGTCGCGATCAGTGACTTCTTCGACTTCGTGAAACGTGCCCTGCTGAACGTGACCGACGTCGGGACCCTCACCGACAACCAGGGCCTGGTCGAAGCGTGGAAGACCATCCGTGACTTCGTAAACGTAATATTCATTCTGATTCTCTGCATAGTCGCCCTGTCGAACATCCTGCGCATCGATACCGACCGCTACGGGATCAGGGCCTTGCTCCCGCGCCTGATCTTCGGGGTAATCGCGGTGAACTTCAGCTTCGTGCTGGTGCAGATCCTGACCAACGTCGCTTTCATCATCGCACAGCCGTTCGCGTCAAAGGCGTTCGGCCTGTTGGCGAACCCACCGGTGGACGGCAGCATCATCGATCCCCAGTCCGGCATCGGGCAGGTCGTCATCGCCGTCCTCATGGTAATCGTGGTCGCCATCGCGATGCTGATTCTGTTCATCTTCCTCGTCGTCCGGATACTGATGATCTGGCTGCTCACCGCGCTCTCGCCGTTTGTCTTCCTGTTCATGATCCTCCCTTTTACACGCTCCTTGGCGTCATCATGGTGGAAGAACGCGATGAAGTGGATCTTCATGGCTCCCGTCGCGTTCATGCTGCTGTTTGTCGCGGCGGAGATTGTTTCAAACGTCGGATCGAAAAACCAAGACATCAACGGGCCAGACTTCCTGCTTAAGATCGCCTTTTTCGTCGGCGCCTTGATCGCCGCGGTGATGATTCCGCTGAAACTCGGCGGCGAAGTGATGGGACGGGCCGCCAGTGCGGCGAAGAAGACCGGTCGGACCGGACTCGGAGCCGGCAAGGGACTCGGTGGGGTAGCTGCTCGCAAATCCGGACTGGCCGCCGCCAACGATCAGCGCAAGCAGCGCGCCGAGCGCAAACAGGCGTTGCGCGGCGCCGGTATCCGGTCCGGGTTCAACAAGCGCTTGTCCGCGGCTACCGGCGGCCGGCTTGGCGGCGAAGCCGGGGCTGAGGCCGCTGCACAGATGAGCACCGCCCAGGAAAAGGAAGCTCAGCTTTACGCCGATCAGTTCGACACCGACGAACTGGAACGGATGCAGGGGCAATTCCAACCGAACTCGAAGATGCACGACACCCTGGGACTCGCTCACGACATCCGCACCGGCGCCTTCGCGGAACGGCGCAAGGGTGAGCAGTTGGCCAACGAGACCGCCAACTTCGCTAAGAAACCGCTGGCAGCGCAACAGCGCGAAATTCAGGACCTTGGCAGCAGAAACGTCACGCAATTCAGCCCGGAAGTCCTTACTGACTTGGCCACTACGAAAGATCCGAATCGAGCTAATCTCTTACGGGACAACCTGTCCGTCGGTGCCGTGGAAGGTATATTGGAGCAAAATTCACCGGCGCGTGTCCAAGCGTTGCGAAAAGCTTACGACAACGGCAAGATCCCCACAAAAACTATTGATAGCCTAAGCGACAAGCACGGACCGATGTGGGATACGCTGATTGCCAATCCGTCTCACGCCGGAGAAGACTACTCCTCCAGAGGCTCTGGCGGCGGAAGCGGCAGTGGGACAGGAGGGTCGAGAACTTCGGGAACCAGCTCGGGCGGCGTCGTCCTTCCGGAAGGCCGTCGAACCAAAGACGCACCGGATTCGGACGACATACGGGGTATCTGACAAATCGACCCCCCACTTGACCTGTCCGCTCAATTAGGTCATAATTGAGCGCTTTTTGGGTGTTCGGGGGCGCACGCGGAAAGGACGCAGGGGGCGTTCCTTTTCAAACTGCGTGACCGCACCGAAGAGGCGTAATCAATCCAATGAGCACTGCACGAAAATGATCGAACGGAACCGTTTACTCACATTATTGAAATCCGGACTGGCCGTCCTGGCCATGACGGCATCCTTCGCCATCGCACCGCAGGCCGAGGCGGTCAGCGCGGCACAAGTGAACGGATTCCAGGGACCCGACGATGTGCGGGAGGCTTTCAAGATCGACGGGAACGACGCGCCTAAGTTCGCTTGGCGGCCTTCGCCGCCGCCGAAGGACCCTACCAAGGCGGACCCCGACAAGGTCTCAGTCTTCGTCTGCGAGCAGACCGTCTCCACCTGCACCGCCGGCACGCCGGGCGCGGTCGAGTTCCGGCTGACGGCGGTCCACCACGAGGACCGGGGCACCGGTCTCGACAACTGGGACTTCACGTTCTCGCCGTACCGCGGCGACACGCCAATCCAGACGCCGCTGAAGGTCATCTACCGGATCAATACCGACGGCGCCAAGATCGCGGCGCTGGTCTGGGGCGACCCGGGCGACGCCGCCGTCCCCGACAACCTGGTGGCCCAGCTGAACAGCTTCGACAGTTCCGAGTTCGCGAAGGACTTCTTGGACAAGTTGCTCAACGACAAGGGTTTGCAGTGGGCCGAGAAGGGCGAACACGTGCAGACGAGCACCAACCAGAGCAGCCTGATCGACCGGGCGGCCAGCGACCCGTTCTCGCAAGCGCTGGAGAAGATGGCCGAGATCATCACCAGCCTGATCGGCAGCGTGACCTCGGCGGTGGAATGGGCCCTGGACGCCGGGACGCTGATGGACAACCAAGGCGTGGCCGACGTCTGGATGGTGGTCCGCGACCTGGTGAACGTCCTGTTCATCCTGGTCCTCTCGACGATGGCCTTCATGTCGATCCTCCGGTTGGAGCCGCAGAAGTACAACATCCGCTCGTTGCTGCCACTGCTGGTGTTCTCGGTGATCGGCGTGAACTTCAGCTTCCTGTTCGCGAGCATCATGGCGAACACCGCCGCCGTGCTCAGCCAACCGTTCCTGGAGCGGTCTCATGACTTCATCCAACAGGCGGCCGGGGTCGGGTCGGGCTACTCGGACGGGCTCGTCGACGGGTTCGGCGAGGCGGTAGTGCTGCTGCTCGCCTCGCTGATCATCCTGGTCGCGCTGATCATCCTGCTCTTCTTCCTGGTCGTCCGGATCATCGTGATCTGGGTCCTGGCGATCCTCTCGCCGGTGGTCTTCCTGTTCCTGGTGCTACCGCTGACCCGGGGTGAGTCGCGCAACCTGCTCAAGAACTGGATCCAGTGGGTCTACATGGCCCCGATCGCGATGTTGCTACTCTTCGCGGGTTCGCTGATGCTGCGGTCCACCCTGGAAGGTTCCGATACCGGGGACCCGGGCGGCTCCGCGATCCTGCAGGCGATCTTCTTCGCCGGCATCGTCATCGCTGCAGTGATGGTGCCCATCGGCATGGGCGGACGAATCGCCCAGCTCGCCGGCCGGCAAGGCTCGCGTCTCGGCAAAGGCGCCGGTAAGGGCGGGCTCGGCGCGGTCGGCCTGGTCCCGCTGGGCCGCGGCATGACCGTCGGTGAGGCTGCCCGGACCGGACGCGCCTTCCTGAAGCAGCGCACCGAAGGTCAGGAAGAACGGGCCCAGCTGCGCGCCGCGGGCGCCGGTACGGACCTCTACGAGGCGCTGGAGGACGCCGGCGTGGCCGGGGTCGGACGCTCGCTGACCGGATTCGACTCCACCCAGGCCCAGTCATTCCGTGAGCGGCTGGTCGACAAGGAACTCAAGGACATGCAGAACCAGGGCATCGACGAAGGCGCCATGCGCCGGATCGTGGCCGCCGACATGGGCAAGACCGAGCTCGACGGCGAACCGTTGCGGCTGAGCTCGCTCGAGCAAGGGTTCGCGGAGAGCCGGACCGGGTCGTTGGCCGCCGTGAAAGGCCTGTCCCAACAGGGCTGGTTCGACTGGGAGATGCTGCCCAAGTACGCCCGCACCGGTTACCACAAGAACATGGCTGACCTCGATCCGCTCCTGGCCAGCGTCAAGAAGAGCTACCGCGGCGGCACGCTCCAGGCCGGCGACTTCGACCGGACCGAGCTGGGCATCGCCGTGAAGAACCGCGACGGCGACGGCATGCGCAAGATCATGGCCAGCTCGATGGAGTATGCCCGGAACGGGGCGCCGCTGCACGCGATAGACGCCGGAGGAGCCGGGCAGCAGGTCTGGCGGCAAGCCCTGCGTGACCAGGCCAACGCCACGGCGCTGGGCCAGAACATGAACCTCAACCACCGGAACGTGGCGGTGGAGTCGAAGCGCCTGGCCATCGCGTCCACCTTCGACCAGCAGGGCGGCCTGCAACGCCTGCGCATCCTGCAGGGCATGAAGGAAGGCAAACGCGAGGGCTTCGTGCCGCTTGCCGGCGGGCCGCAGGCCTACGACGAGGTCGACAGCGAGCTGGACCACCTGCGCACCCAGTTGGGCCTCTAGGCGTTGACATTTGGCTAAAAAAGTGTTACTATTGGTTAATTTTCGCGGGTACTAACCGCGGGAATCATACACACAGAACATGGCTTCCAGCTACAAGATCCCGCAGAACGTCGAGCTCGAGGACAAGATCATCGGGCCGTTCACGCTCAAGCAGTTCCTCTACCTGCTGGCTGGCGGCTTGGTCACGTTCGTAAGCTTCAACACGGTCTACACCGTCTCCCAGGCGGCCTTCTTCGTGACCGCCTTCTTCACCTGGACGTTCGTGACCGCGTTCGTGTTCATAAAGCCGTATGACCAACCGTTCTTGAAGTTCATCACCTCGTTCGTGAGCTTCTCCACCCGCCCTTCCCGGCGGGCCTGGAAGCGCCTGCCGACGCTGGCCGAGATCAAGCTGGAAGACCGCCAGGCGCCGCCGAAGGTGGTCCGTGACGAACCCAGCGACGACGAGGTCCGTTCGAAGCTCGCCAAGCTGGCGCACGTGATCGACGCCCGCGGCTGGAGCGATGAGGACGACCCGGAGACGGCCGGGCGGGTCACCAGCGACGCCCAGGCCAAACCCCACCTGAACATCTTCATGGCCCACGAGGAAGAGCCGGCGGACATCCTCGCCCGGGAGGACACCGGTACCGGTTCGGACCGGGCCAGCGCCAACCTTGACCGGGTGCTCAAGGGATCCGAACGGCAACCGCAACGGACCCAGGGAGCCTGACATGGCGGACAAGAAACAACAGGAACAGCAGAGGAAGCAGGAGGCTGCGTCCACGCAGGCCTACCTGAATATCGCCGAGATCAAGGACGGCGTGGTGGTGCTCAAGGACGGCTCGCTCCGGGTCGTGCTGATGACCAGCGCCGTGAACTTCGCCCTGAAGTCGGGAGAGGAACAGGACGCGATGATCTTCGCCTACCAGCGGTTCCTCAACTCCCTGAACTTCCCGATCCAGATCCTGATCCACTCCCGACGGCTGGACCTGGATTACTACCTCGATAAGCTCAGCAAACGCGCGGAATCCCAGACACTGGAACTGGTGAAGCTCCAGACCCTCGAATACGGCGAGTTCATCAAGCGGCTGATCTCCGTCACCAACATCATGGACAAGCGGTTCTATGTGGTGGTGCCATTCTACCCGCCTGGGGTCGAGCAACAGGTGAAGGGCATCAAGTCGTTGTTCGCCACCAAACCGAACCCCAAGGCCGAGTCAGCCAAACGCGAGGCGGACTTCCAGAACTTCCGCGGCCAGCTCCTGCAGCGCGCAGAAGGGGCCGCGTCCGGGCTCGGCGCGATCGGGGTCCGGGCGGTCCAGCTCAACTCGGAGGAACTGGTCGAGCTCTTCTACAGCGTCTACAACCCCCAGACAGCCACCAAGCAGAAGCTCGTGAACGTCGACGATCTGACCGCGGCGACCATCTCGGGCAAGGAGCCCGAAACCCAGGGAGGACAGGATGCCTGACGCCTATCCGCAAGGACAACCGCAGGGCGGGATGGACCCGATGACGCCGCAAGGCGCGCCGGCACCGGCCGGACCGCAGCCGGCCGCGCCCCAGGCCCCGACGATCGGCGAAGGTTCGTACGAAGGCTCCCAGCCGATCGGACAGGTCCAGCCCCAAGCCCAGACCGTCGCCATGCCAAAGCAAGGGTTCCTGGAGAAGTTCTTCGCCTGGCGCTCGAACAAGCAAGGCACGGAGGAGCGTTCCCAGCAGCAGGTGCAGACCAAGCAGTTCGAGGAGGCCAAGCGCGTCTACGAGGAAGGCATCTCGACGATCAAGGACCTGATCGCGCCGGCCGCGATGGAGATTACCTTCAACTACCTCAAGCTGGAGGACTACTTCGTGCGGACGCTGTTCGTCTTCACCTACCCGCGCTACATCAACACGAACTGGCTGAACCCGATCATCAACTACGACGTGACGATGGACGTCTCGATGTTCATCTACCCGGTCGAGACCAAGGAGGTCATGCAGAACCTCCGGAAGAAGGTCGGCCAGATGGAATCCGCCTGGCAGCTCAACCGCGAGAAGGGCAAGGTCCGCGATCCGGAACTGGAGACCGCGCTCGGCGACGCCGAGGAGCTGCGGGACCGGCTGCAGCGCGGTGAGGAGAAGTTCTTCCAGTACGCCCTCTACTTCACGTTGTACGCGAAGTCGAAGGACGAACTGGACAAGCTGACCAAGCAGCTCGAGTCGACGCTGAACGGGAAGCTCGTCTTCACCAAGTACGCCAACCTCCAGATGGAGCAGGGCTTCAACAGCTCGCTGCCCGCTGGTACGGACGAGCTCCGGGTGACCCGGAACATGGACACCGAGTCGCTCTCGACCACGTTCCCGTTCACCAGCTCCGAGCTGACCCAGTCGGACGGCATCCTCTACGGCATCAACCGGCACAACAACGGCTTGATCCTCTTCGACCGGTTCACGCTGGAGAACGCCAACATGGTGATGTTCGCCAAGTCCGGCGGCGGCAAGTCCTACGCCGTGAAGCTGGAGCTGCTGCGTTCGCTGATGTTCGGCACCGAGGCGATCGTGATCGACCCCGAGAATGAATACCAGGCGCTGACCGCCGCGGTCGGGGGCCGGTACGTGAACGTCTCGCTGAGCTCGGAACACAACATCAACCCGTTCGACCTGCCGCCGGCCATCGGCGACGAGACGGACGGCGAGGCGATCCTGCGTAGCGCGATCACCAACCTGCACGGTTTGGTGGCCCTGATGTGCGGCTCGCTCGCCCCCGAGCAGGACGCGCTGGTCGACCGCGCGCTGATGGAGACGTACGCGCTGCGTGACATCACCACGGACGTGACCACCCACAAGAACCAGCCGCCGACGCTGACCGACTTCCACGAGGTGCTCAACAACATGCAGGGCGCCGAGGGAGTCGCGGCCAAGCTCCAGAAGTACGTCACTGGCTCGTTCTCCGGATTGCTCAACAAGCCGTCGAACGTCTCGCTGGACAACCACTTCCTGACCTTCTCGATCCGCGACCTGGAGGACACTCTCCGCCCGATCGCGATGTACATGATCCTCAATCACATCTGGAACCTGATCCGGAAGGACCGCAAGAAACGCCTGATGGTGATCGACGAGGCCTGGCAGATGATGGGTCACGAGGACTCGGCCAAGTTCCTGTTCTCGCTGGCCAAGCGGGCCCGGAAGTACTACCTCGGCCTGACGACCGTCACCCAGGACGTCGAGGACTTCCTGAACTCCAGTTACGGCAAGGCGATCGTCACCAACAGCTCGATGCAGATGCTGCTCCGGCAGTCCCCGGCCTCGATCGACCTGGTGGCCGACACCTTCAACCTCACCGAGGGCGAGAAGATGCTGCTCCTGGAGAGCGAGGTCGGCGAGGGCTTGTTCTTCGCCGGACTGAACCACGTGGCAATCAAGGTCCTGGCGAGCTACGCCGAGGACCAGATCATCACCACCAACCCGCAGCAGCTCGAGGAGCTTGAGAACGCAGGCCTCCGGCCGGAAGGGAACTAACGTGGCGCAGTCATCCAGCGGGATGCCCTTGCTGATCGTGGGGAGCGCGGTGGTCGCCGCGGCGGTACTGATGGTGCCGGTCCTGTTCATGGCGGCGGCGCTGGGCGGGGCAGGCGGCACTGCCCCGGCCGCCGGAGGTGGGTCACTCTCCGGGGACTGTGATTTCGACCAGATTCTCTCGGACGCCGCGGCTGGCAAGGCGGAAGGCACCGCGTACGTGTCCGGGCATACCGAAAAGGTCCCTCAGAAATTCATTCCCATTTACAGTACCGTTTCCGAAAAGAAGAAGCTGGGCGGCTGCGGGCCTTCCATCCTGGCCGGCATCCATAGTATCGAGTCGGGGTTCGCCGATACGGGGTACAGCACGGTCAACAGCTCCGGCGCCGGCGGACCGTGGCAGTTCCTGCAGAGCAGCTGGGAGGCCTTCGTCGTCGGTTGTAACGAGCCGGGATCAAAGAGCTGGCCCGCCTACTCAGTCGAGAACGGCGCCTGCGCCGCCGCCAACCATCTCATATCCGGCGGGGCCCCTAAGAATTGGCGTGACGGCATCTACTCGTATAATCATGCTGACTGGTACGTCTACGCGATCACGCTCCAGGCTAAGCGGTTCGCCGGAGACGTCGGAGGGGGCACATGAACAAGAAACTCAAGATCCTGCTGATCGTAGCCGCGGCCGTCTGTGTCGCTGGCATTACCGTGCTGGTACTGTCCGTCCCGGACGGCGCGAAGCCGACGCCAGCGGTCCTTTCCGCTTCCCCGTCACCTACCGCAGACCCGTTGGTTGAGCAAGACCGCCGACTGCTCACCGAACTTTCCACCGAGTTCGCCGTGAAATACCGGAGTTTCGAACGCGTCGACCAAGTGTACGTGGACAGCGTCCGTCCCTACATGACGAAGCAGGCCTTCGAGGACTACCGGAGTACGCTTCGGTACGCCGACCGGGCGCCGTTCCTGCAACCCGTGCGGAGCGAGGCGCTCGACACCCGGGTGACGGGAAGCTCGGCGGAAGGAACGGCCACGGCGGTCGTCCGGCTCCGCTCGACGGACCTGAAGACCGGCAAGGTATTCGAGCAGAAGCTGAAGATCGCCTGGCGACGCTTCGGTGAACGTTGGAGCGCCACCGAGATCAATGCCATTGAATTTGGTAAGGAGTAACCATGGCTGACGACCAAAGCAGGACCGGACAGGCGGCCCAGGCCGCCAAAGCGGTCAAGCAGGTCGAACAAGCGGCAAAAGCTGGCCGAGCGGCGATGTTCCTGGCGAACCCGGCGGTCTGGATTGCCGCGGTCGTGGCGCTGGTCGTCCTCGTGCTCGTCTTGGTCATCGGCGTGATCATCGTCGGGGTATCCGGAGCGTCACCCGGGGGAAGCGCCGGGCAGGTCGGATCGGGAGGATCCGCCAGTTGCGGCGAGCTTACCGGCACCCCCAAGGACATCATCGACGACGTCGCCCTGCCGATAGCGCACGAAATCGCGTTCGAGGATGTAACCCCCGAGTCGGTCGAAGCGGCGAACGCCGCCCACTCGCAGCAGACCACGTCGGGTAACACTTCCGAGCACAAGGGACCGCCGGAGGTGGCTTGGGCGGCGGACATTTCCAACGGCACCAGCCCCACGCCGGAAATGGACCAACTGGCGGAAGACCTCGCGAGCTGCTTCGGCATCCAGTGGAACGGAAGCGGCCTGGTGAACGGCACCAAAGGCGGCTATCGGTTCCAGTTGATCTACCGGACCGACGAGGGCGGGGACCACTACGACCACGTGCATATCGGGGTTTCAAAGCAATGACATGCGCAAGAAAGTAATCATCACGGTCTTGGCCTGCGGAGCGCTCGCGACAGCCATCGCGGTCGGCGTGGCGATGACGCCACGGGATTCCGGAAACCGGCCTGGCCCCGTCCCGTCCATGTCTCCTTCGGGTACTCCGAGCGTGTCGCCGCTGGCGACCAAGGTGTACAAGGAAAGCGTCGAGGATGCCGAGGAGGAGAACCCCGTGGTCAGCCGGGTCCCGAAACTGACCCTGTACTGGCGAGTGGAACTCCTGGGTTCGGGTAGGCGGGACGGCAAACTCGTGATCGACGCGACGGTCTATGTGAAGCCGGGACAGGACAAGCAGTTCGCGATCCGGAAACAGCGTCCGTTCATCGAGGGCTGGCTGAAAGACGTAGGGCAAGCCCCGGGCACGTATGTACTGAAAATGAAAACGGAAGCCCCGCACGTGTACTGAGGACGCATCATGATTTCACCGAACACAGCAAGCAAGACGCGCCACGAGGGATCCCATGAGTAAGTGGATCGGCATCGGGCTGCTCGTAGCGGGGATCGTCCTGATCGTCCCGTTGATCATCGCTGCGTTCGCGCTCGCGATCGGCGGCGGCGGTCTCGCGGACTGCGGCCCTGACGACACGTCCACCGTGGCCGACACTGGGGACGGTTCTACCGGACCAGGCAACATTGGTCCGATTCCAGGCAAGTTCATCCCGTTCTACCAAGGGGCGGCCGCCCAGTTCGGCCTTGGCGACAAGGGACCGTCGATGCTGGCAGGCATCCACTTCCACGAGACCAGCTTCAGTACGAACGTCGCCACCAGCGGGCCCTACGTCGGGCCGATGGCCATCGGCTCGGATTACTGGGACACCTATGGCGTGGACGGCGACGGCGACGGCAAGAAGGACATCATGAACGAAGCCGACGCGATCTACGCTGCCGCCAAGATCCTCAAGGGATTCAATGCGAAGAACGACTGGCGGGACGCGCTGGCTTCATACAACGCCGGACCGACGAAAAAGGCTGCCGGGTACGGCTACGCCGACGACGTCATGAAGCATGCTGAGAAGCATCACGTCCCCGCCACCGGAGGCGGGGGGTCGACTACCAGAGGGGCCGACTGCAGTCCCGGTGCCGGCGGAGGCACGGTATCCGGCAACGTCCAGGAGCTTGCTCAGCAGGTCCTTTCCCTGATTAAGGGCGGCAAGATCGGCCAGAGCTACAAGAGCGACACCGGCGACACGATGGCGCAGCTGAAGCGCGCTGCCAACGGCCAGGAATTCCAGATGACGTGCCGTGCACATGGCGGCCCGAAGAACGTCGACGTCAACCCGGACATCCTCAAGGCGATCATCGAGGCATCGAACCAAGGAGCCTACGTGGACATCAGCAACATCACCGATAAGTGCCACTCTAGTGCGGAATCCCCGCATTACCGCGGCGAGGCCTTGGACCTCACGTGCAGTACCCGGAATATCGAAAAAATTCACGAAGTCGCCAAGAAATACGGAGGCACGAACAATTACGAAGTCTGCCCGGGTGCCCAGCATTGGCACATAGACTTCCCCAAGTAAGCCCTTCTGCTACCCTTGAGGCATGAGTCCAGCCGGCAAGCAGATGAAGCTCGTGCTCGCGATCGTCAGCAAGGACGACGCCGAGAAGACCGTCGCCGCGCTGACCAAGGGTGATTTCCGGGCGACTCGGATCGACTCGGTCGGCGGGTTCCTCAAGGAGAAGAACGCGATCATCCTGGTCGGCACAGAACCGAAGAACGTCGCGAAGGTCTGCGAGATCGTCGGCAAATCGGCCAGGAGCCACGAGGAGACGCTGGCCCCGACTCCGACCATGGGCGGGCCGGGCGACTTCTATATGGCCGACCCGGTGGACGTGACCGTCGGCGGCGCGACCGTCTTCGTGCTCGACGTCGACCAGTTCAAGCGGCTCTAAGTGATCTGATCCTCGCCGCGGGCCAGTCCTGGCGCCACCCGTGTGCGGAGCTTCGTCACGGCCTTCTTTCCAAGTTCCGTGTTGGTATGCTCGATGACCTCGTCGGCAGCCGCGGTCAGTTCGTGCGACCAGGCCGGGCTGATCACCGCCACGTTCACCGTGCCGTTCCGGAAGGAGACGGCCCGCATCGGCACGCCGTGGTCGAACGTCTTGCCGAGCGCAGCGTCGCAGGCGCGGCAAACCGCGCTGGCCTCCACGGGCTTACGGATGCGCAGCCGGTTGAGCCGGTCGGGAAGCAGGTCGGAGACGGTCCGGAAGCCCGTTCCCTTACGCATCGACCCGCTCCTTCGGTTCTATCTCGATTACCTCGGCCCCCTCGCGCAGGGCGCCAGGGACCTCGGACGGCTCCGGGGTGGTGATCACCGACTGTCCGTCCGGCAAGGCGTCTTGGAGCGATTTCGCGCGGGCGTGGTCAAGCTCGGAGAAGACGTCGTCGAGCAGCAGGATCGGCTCCCGCTCCGTGACCGCCGCCAGCCAGGCCGCTTCCGCCAGTCGCCAGGCCAGCGCGGCGCTCCGGAACTCGCCGCCCGACCCGAACGAGGCCAAAGCCCGGCCGTCGAGCAGGATCGACCAGTCGTCGCGATGCGGGCCGGCGGAGGTGGTCCCGATGGCGATGTCCTGGCCGCGTCGGGAGCGCAGTAGCGCCTCGAAGTCCGCGACCGGCTCGTAGGCGACCGACAACCGGCCGGCGGCGTGGCCCGATCGCTTGGTCAACGCGTCGTATGCGTTCCGCAGCGGATCCGCGGACGAACCGACGTATTCCGCGCGCCCGTCGACCACTTGTGTGCCGGCTTCGGCCAACTGCACGTCCCAGACGTCGAGCTCGGCCTCGGACGCCTCCCGCGCCGCGATCTGCTCGAGCAACCGATTCCGGGAAGCCAACGCCCGGTTGTACTTCGAGAGCGCGTCCTGGTAGGCCGCCGACCCCTGGCCGACCACCAGGTCCAGCGCCCGTCGGCGGCGGCCCGGCGAGCCGTCCACCAACCGGCCGTCCTCGGCCGAGAAGAGCACCATCGGGAACCGGCGCCGCAGCTCCTTGGTCGGCTTGGCCTTGCCATCGAGCTCGAACGACTTCCTGATCACCCGGCCGGACGCGTCCAGCGTGAGAGCCGCCTTATGCCGGGACCCGCCTGCGAACGCGGCCTCCACCCGGGCTGTCGATTCCCCCCAGGTCACCATCTCCGACTCCCGACCGGCCCGGAAGCTTTTGCCGGCGGAGAACAGGAACGCCGCTTCCAGGAGGTTGGTCTTGCCGGCAGCGTTGGGTCCGACGATCACCGTCCGCGGCGCGAACGAGAACGCCGCTTGCCGGTAACTACGGAAGTTACGGAGCGTCAGTTTGGTGAGGGTAAGCGCGATACTCTCAGTCTACCGCGTCCGCTCACACCCGCAGCGGCATCACGACGTAGAGGTAATCCTTGGCCTTGCCGCGGACCACGCAGGGGTTCAGCTTGCCATCGCTCTCGACCGTAATCGTCTCGCCGCCGACGGCATTGAGGCCGTCCAGCAGGTACCGCGCGTTGAACGCGACGGTGTTCTCCGGGCCGCTGACCTTGCCGGACAGCGAACTGTGCGAATCGCCGACCTGGGCCGTCTCCGCGGCGACCTCGACCTTGCCGGGAGCGACGAACGAGAGCCGTACGCCGAACCCCGCGTCCTCGGAGAACAGCGAGGCGATCCGGATCTTGCCCATCAACTCCTCGCGCTTCACGACCGCCTTGGTGGTCAGCTTCTCGGGGACGATCTGGTCGTACTTGGGGAACTCGCCTTCGAGCAGCCGGCTGACCAGCCGGACGTGCTCGGTCTCGAACTGGACCTGGTTCTCGGCCGTCCGGACGGTGACTTC
The DNA here is from genome assembly GCA_025449535.1 of Candidatus Saccharimonadia bacterium. Lineage (GTDB taxonomy): Bacteria > Patescibacteriota > SICC01 > SICC01 > SICC01 > JALYJZ01. The sequence continues at coordinate 446,500 of JANWJF010000001.1, read as the reverse complement.
CTCCGTCTCGACGATGCGTCCCAGCTCCGCCAGCGCCTTGGCCGGTACGACGACCTTGAGCTCCTCCGGCGCGGACTTCTCGAATTGCATCGATAGTTCCGCCAACCGGTAGCTGTCGGTGGCCGCGACCTTGAGCTCCGGGTCCTTGAAGTGGAAGAGGACGCCGGAGAGGATCGGCCGCGTCTCGTCGCTGGCGGCCGCGATCGCGACCTTCTGGATGATGTCCTTGATGCCGGCGGCGGACACGGTGACCGACTTGCCGTCCTTCACTTCCGGGATCACCGGGAATTCGCTGGCGGCGATGCCGTTGATCGTCGACTGCGCGCCGGTGCTCTTGATCACCAGGGTCTGGTCCTTGGTCGACAGCTCAAGCTTCTCCTCGCCGAGGTTGTTCACATAGTCGGTGAACAACCGGGCGGGAACGGTGATCGACCCCCCCTGCTCGATCTTCGCCCCAATCGAGTAGTCGATCCCCAGTTCGAGGTTGGTGGAGGAGATCCGGAGTCGGCCGTCCTTGGTCTCAAGCAGGACGTTGGCCAGCACGGACAGGGTGCCGCGTGGGTTCACCATCCGGCTGACGGAGCTGAGGGCCTTGGCGAGTTGGTCTTGAGTGGTTACGAGTTTCATACACAGTGCCGGTTCGAGATTAGGCTATGCACATCCCGGGTGATTCCTTTCTTATATAAATCCAGTAGTTGCAGTAGGTTCTGGGGAAACGGGGAAAGCGTCGGAAAGTATCTCTATCATAACGAATCGCCATCCCCATCGCCCTGTGGATGACGCGTCGATAATCCAGAGGCAAACCTGACGTGCCGAATCGGTTCGGATTCACCCACAGAAACGTACCCGGGATACACAACTGATTCCCAGGTCATACACATGGTTCTCAACATGGTTATCCGTAGAGTCGTTCTTTGATCAGGCTGAGCTCACGGCGGAGCGGCTCGTCGACCTCGGTAGCGGTGCCGATCTTGCCGACGGCGTGGATGACGGTGGTATGGTCGCGTCCGCCGAGCTCCCGGCCGATCTTCGGGTAAGACAGGTTCGACTCCTCGCGCAAGAGGTACATCACCATCTGACGCGGTTTGACGATCTCCTTGAGCCGCTTCGGACCCTTCAGGTCGTCCACACTGACGTCGTAAAACTTGGCCACGGCCTCGAGCACCTCGTCGGTGGAGATCTTCTTGTGCTCGCGGGAGGCCAACATCGAGCCGAGCACGCGTTCCGCCAGCTCCACGGACAGCGGCTCGCCGATCAGCTCGGCGTTGGCGGCCACTCGAATCAAGGCGCCCTCGAGCTCGCGGACGTTCTGCTGGAACGCCTTGGCGATGAACTCGCAGACCTCGTCGGAGATGTCGTAGCCGCGTTCCTTGGCCTTGGTGCGGAGGATCGCGATACGCGTCTCGAGTTCCGGCGGTCCGAGGTCGGCGATCATGCCCATGGTGAGGCGGCTCATCAGCCGCTCCTCGAGCGTGGCGATCGCCTTCGGCGGACGGTCGGAGGTCAGGACGATCTGCTTCTCCGCGTCGCGGAGCGCGTTGAACGTATGGAAGAATTCCTCCTGGGTCTGGACCTTGCCGGCCATGAACTGGATGTCGTCGATCATCAGGACGTCTACCTTGCGGTAGCGGCTCTTGAGCCGGGCGGTCTTATTGGCCTGGATCGCCGAGATCACCTCGTTGGTGAACTTCTCGGCGGTGACGTAGAGGACCTCCTTGTCCGTGCGGTGGCGGATCTCCGTGCCGATCGCCCGGATCAGATGGGTCTTGCCGAGCCCCACCGGTCCGTAGATGAACAACGGGTTGTAGGTGGTGCCGGGGTTCTGGGCGACCGCCTTGGCCGCGGCGTGGGCTAGCTGGTTGGAGTTCGAGACGACGAAGTTGTCGAACGTGCAGCGGACCTGGGGGGTCGGCTTGGCGACGTTCGCCATGGGAGCCGGGGCGGGTTCGAAGTCGTCCGTTTCCGAGGGAGCGGCCCCCTTCGACGGAGTCTCCTGCGGCCGACCGATCCGGAAGTCGAGCTTGCCCACCTCTGGGACCTGTTTTTGCAAGGCGGCGAGGATGTCCTCGTTGAACTTGCGCTTCAGCCACTCTTTGGCGAAGACGCTCGGGACCATAATCTGGGCGGTGGTGCCGCGGATATCCAGCAGTTCCGTGTTCTTCAGCCATGTCGAGAAGTTAGGACGTGACATCGTCACCTGAAGTTCACCAAGAACGGCCTGCCAAATTTTTTTGGGGTCCATAGATGCGTTTGGGATGTGACAGCGGTCGGTCTCTGCTGTCGGCTTAGCAATGATACCAGACAATTCACAGGATACACGACGCCGGCATCGGCGGCGTCCGGCCATCCGGGCGGAGATGCCGGAGCGGCCGGGCAAAGTTGGGTATACTGTCTGGGTATGGTCAAACGAACGTACCAACCGTCCAAGCGCCGACGGGCCCGCAAGCACGGGTTCCGGAAGCGCATGCGGACCAAGGACGGCCAAGCGGTCCTGGCCCGTCGGCGGGCCAAAGGGCGCAAGCGCCTGACGGTGAACGGGTGATCGCGGGAGCGCTGATGCTGGCGAGGCCTTACCCGTCCGGACAAGCCGACCGGACGAACCGGCTCCGGACCCGCGCGGAGTTCGATCGGGTGTTCGCCGTGGGCCGCGCGGCCCACGGGAAGCTCCTGTCCGTCCGGGCCGCCGACGCGGATCGGGCCAAGGCGGGCTTCACCGTTGGCAAAACGGTCAGCCTGAAGGCGACCGACCGCAACCGCGTGCGCCGTCGGCTCCGGGAGATTATCCGCGGCCTGGACCTGGCCGCGGTCGAGATCGTCGTCTCGGCGAAGCGCCCGGCGACCAGGGCCGGCTCCGACGAGCTCCGCACGGAACTCGAGGGGCTGCTGAAGCAGGCGGGGGCGCTCCGATGAAGCGGTTCGCCGTCATCCTGATCAGCGTCTATCAGAAGACCCTGTCCGCCGACCACGGCTGGCTGCGGTCGCGTAAGCCGTACGGCACCTGCCGCTTCCATCCGACCTGCTCGGAGTACGCCAAGCAGGCGATCGACCGGCACGGACTTATCGAAGGGACCAGACTTGCAACTAAGCGGATCGCCCGCTGCCACCCGCACGCGGCCGGCGGCTTCGATCCGGTACGGAGGTAATCCATGGACTTGCTCAAGACGATATTCTTCGACCCGATATTCAACGCCCTGGTGGGGCTCTATAACCTGACCGGCGACTTCGGCATCGCGATCATCCTGGTGACGCTGGCGGTCCGGATCGCCGTCGGACCGTTCTCCGCCAAGGCCTTCAAGGCCCAGCGGCGGATGCAGGCGCTGCAGCCCGAGCTGAAGAAGCTCCAGGCGAAGCACAAGGACGACCGTGAGACGCTCGCCAAGGAGATGATGGCCTTCTACAAGAAGGAAGGCATCAACCCGACCTCCTCCTGCCTGCCGACGCTGGTCCAGATCCCCTTCCTGATCGTGATCTTCTTCGCGATCAAGGACCTCGTCGCCGGCAAGGCCTTCGACCACCTCTATTCGTTCGTCGCCAACCCGGGCACGGTCGACCCGACCTTCCTCGGCGTGCTCGATCTCTCGACCGTCGGCGTCCATCCTTCCAACGTCATCCTTGGCATGGTCACCGCGGGGGTGATGTACTGGCAATCGCGCATGCTGACGCCGAAGGGCGTGGAAATGCCCGGCATGAACCGGCAGATGATGCTGCTCTTCCCGATCCTGACCCTGGTCTTCTCGGTGACGCTGCCGGCGGCGCTGCCGCTCTACTGGGCCAGTTCGACGATCTTCACCATCGCCCAGCAGTACTACATCATCAAGAAGATGCCGTTGGCTACGGCCAAGGCCGAGGCGGAGAAGGACTGGAACGTCGCGAACCCCGATGATCCGGTGGACGGCAAGGCCAAGAAGACCAAGGTGATCGAAGGCAAGGGTACGGTGAAGAAGAAGGGCGGCGCCAACGTGACCGTCCGGAAGCGGAGCGGTAAGTGACCACGAAGACCCTGACCCAGCCCCGCGAGATTTTGGCCGAGATCCTGGCCAAGATGGGCATCGATGCCACGGTGGAGCAGCGCGAGGACGATCCGCCGCTGCTGGAGATCGGCGCCGAGGACCCGGGCGCGCTGATCGGCCACCGGGGCGAGGTCGTCCGGTCCCTCCAGCACGTGCTGCGGGTGATGACCGCGCGGGCCGGCGGATCGCCGACCGCGATCGTCGACGTCGACGGCTACCGGAGCCGCCAGCAGGAGCAGCTCAAGGAGACCGCCAAGGCCAAGGCCGAGGAAGTGAAGAAGACCGGTCGGCTGGCGGTGCTGGCGCCGATGACCTCGTACGAACGGCGCCTCGTGCACGTGGAACTCCGCGACGACCCGGAGGTGACCACCGAGTCCATCGGCGAGGGCGGTGGCCGTCGGGTGATGATCAAGAAGACGGAAGAGTAAGGCCCAGGGAACGTCCGGCGCGGAACGTGGCTGATCAGACTTCTGGTCGGCCGTTTTTGCCTGCAGCTTCAGGACGTTCCGCCACCGGAGCTCCCTGGGCCTCGTGGAGGTTTGGCGGGACCGGGCACCTCGGCAAGCGAGACGTCCCGAAGTCACCGGACAAAAGTGCGTTGCGTCATTAATCGGCAACGTCTCGCTGTCGACGGTGCCCGGTCCATAAAACATGCTCTGCTCCGAACGTGCCCGCGTCCGTAAACGGTAACGCTTACAATAGACCCAATGCAGCAGCTCTGGAGGGAACTTGGAAAATCGAAGCTCGAACGGACGGTCCGGGCGGCGCTGCTCGCCGTCCTCTTCCTGCTTCCGGTCAGCGGTGTCCTGATCCTCTCCGAGGCGCGAAGCGAGGTGGCGGGCGTCCGGAACAGCTTCGCGGTGCCCGCCCTGTACGCGATAGAAGTCCTGGTCGTGGTCGCGGCGGTGCTCTGGGCCCGGCTCCGGACCCAGGCCGACCGCGACCCGGGCGCCTTCCTGCCACTGCTGGGAATGCTCGGCCTGGCCGTCGCGACGATCCTCTGGGCGCCGTGGGGGTTCCTAGCCGGTATCGGCCTGGTCCACCTTTTCGTCGCGTTCCTGTTGGTGTACGTCCTGGCCCACGAGTTCCGCGACCGCCGGTTTCTCCGCCAGGCGCTGTGGGCGTTCACGACCGGCGCAGCTGTCCAGGCCGCCTGGGGCATCGCCCAGTTCCTGCTCCAGCGTGACTTCGGCCTGTGGTGGCTCGGTGAGAGCGACATCGCGCCGGAACGCTTCGGGGTGGCCAAGCTGGTCGCGGACGGGGAGACGTACGTCCGTGCCTACGGCAGCCTACCGCATCCGAACCTCCTCGCGGCGTACCTCGCGGCGGCGGCGTTCTGGGTGGGTACCGTGGTCTTCTGGAAGGACGGCGCACGGCCCCGCCGCACCCAGGTCGGCTACGTCCTGCTGCTGGTGCTGCTCGGTGTCGGTCTCCTGGTGACCTTTTCCCGCGTCGCGATCGCCGCCACGCTGGTCGGCGGCATCCTGGTCGCCCTCTTCTCCTGGCGACGCTGGCAACGGCTGCCCTGGCCGGCCGCCGCCGCCGCCGCGATCACCCTCTGCGTCGCCCTGCTGCTGGCGCCGTACTGGCAGGGCCGGACCGTGGTGGAGTCGAGCCAGGAGACCGGCGTGTCCAACCGTAAGGCTGGGTACGAGCAGGCCGCCTTGGTCATCGCCGACCAGCCGCTCGGCGTCGGCGCGGGCAACTTCGTGCTGGCCGCCCGGTCCGCCGACCCCGCCCGCCCCGCCTACCAGTACCAGCCGGTGCACAACGTGCCGCTGCTGGTCGTCTCCGAACTCGGCCTGCTTGGCGGCGCGTTGCTGGCCTGGTTCGCGGTCCGGCTCGGTCGCCGGTTCCACAAGGTATCCTCCCGGGACCGCCAGGAACGCTCGATTGAGTTCATGCTGTTCGCGCTGACCGGCGTGTTCGTGCTGATGGCGCTAGCCGATCATTTCCTCTGGAGCCTGCCGCAAGGACTGCTCCTGGGCGGAGTGCTGGTAGCGGCTCTCGTCGCCCGGGCGTACCCTGGCCGTCCCGTCCGGAAGTCCTAGTTACAGTTTGATCAGGTACGCCTTGTGCGGCCCGCCGGGGAACTTGCTGCGGTGATCCGCGAAGTTTACGTGTGTCGTACCGATGACCTCGAAGCCTGAGAGACCTTCCTCGTCGTTGTCCAGGAGAGGATGGTCGACGTAGAAGAAGTATTCGACTCCGTAGTCGCGCAAAGCCTTCAATGTGCCGGGATCCTTCAGCGTCACACCTTGTCCCGTGGTGCCGTAGCTAAGCTGGTTGGCGTAGTAAGAAATACGGGTGCTGGCCCGAAGCACGTTGCTGGCGAACCGGGACCGCGGCTCCACCCGTTCTTTCACGAACTGACCTGCCTGGTAGAGGGATAACTCCTCGCTGTAGCCCCGCTCCTTGTCGTGGACGTATAGGTTGCGGTAAGCGGGAAACACCAGGGCGATTATCAGGAGGATCGCCAGGATCTTCCGAGGCCGGCCTTGGCAGCGCACGTACCAGGTCCCAGCGTATATCGAAGTCACCAAGGTTGAGAGCACCAGCACCGGCCAGAGATACCGGCCGCCACCTTCGACGTGCAGCGCATAGTAGCCGGACAAATACACCAGGCTCATAAGCGCGATTAAGGTCAGGAAGTCACGTTGTCGTCGGTCGACCTTCCCGGCTACGAGTAAGCCGACCAGGACCAAAAGCACTCCGAGCAGATACGGAGACAGCGTCGTCAGGACACGGTTGACCGCCTCGAAGTTCTGATTTACGAGGTAGTCGACGTAGTATTCGAAATCCTCACGACTCTGTAGCGGACTCCAGGGCAAGTACGGATGAGTGGAAGGGTCTTCCATGGGCCCCAGCGAAAAGTCGTGCGGAGGAGAGAGCAAGCCATTGCGGCCGGGATGGCCGACGTTGTTCGGTCCGATGTACGCCAGGCTGTACTCGCCGGAATTCCCGGTCGTGGCATGCTCGTATTTCAGGCTGAGCGCGGCGACCCACGGGAGAATCGTGATTGCAAAGGCGGCCAGGACCAATCCGAATCGCTTCAAACGATCGGTGAACCTGGCGGTGAGTCCGCCTTCTCCCAGCGCAAAGAACCACGCCGCACCCATGACCACGAAGAACGGCAGCAAGAAGGCCTTCGCGAAGTAGCCTGCTGCCGCGAGCAGGCCGATGAAGACCAGCGTGCGGCGGGACCGGTCTTTCCGCCGGGCAGCGCCGGTCAAGACGGTCAACAACGACAGTACGAAGAACACGGTCAACAGGTCGGGCGTGATCACCCCTCGTACCGCGACGATCAGAAGCGGCACCATCGCCAGGTGGTAAATGATGGTTGCCGCTCGTGTTCCTTTATCCGCGGCGTATTTCCGGACTAGCCGATGACCGAGGGCCAGGTTGCCCAGCGCGAACAGTATCATCAGGATCCGACTGGCGACCTGACCGTCTATGCCGAGCTTTACGAACGGGACCAGTAACCAGCTGAACAAGGGAGACCAGTACCCGTTGACCGCTTCCTTCCAGTGGCCGTCCGCGTACAGCTGCGCAATGGAGATGTAATTGACGCTGTCCAGGTTGAGCAAGCGCAGTGACGAGAACGCCGCAATCAACAGCAGCGCGGCGACCGCGACATAGTAGAGGACCAGCTTCGGTTTCATCATTGGATTCGTAGTACGGTTGCTCGCAACGGACCCAGTATATATGACGGCCGACTGCTACGATGGGGTCATGGCCGGAAAGGAATTCGAGGTCCAGGTCGACTCGAAAGAGCATTACGGTGCCGCGTACGACACGCTGCAGCGGTTCAGTTCGTACTTCTACCAGATCGACTTCGTCCGCCAGGCGAATCCGAAGACGGTCCTGGAGATCGGCATCGGCAACCGGCTGGTCGCCGATTATCTGAAACGGGCGGGCTACAAGGTCACGACCTGCGACTTCGACAAACGCCTGAAGCCGGACGTCGTCGCGGATATCCGGAACCTTTCGGCGATCAAGTCCGGCAGCCACGACGTCGTCGTCGCTTGCGAGATCCTCGAGCACATCCCGTTCGCGGACGTGCCGAATGCGCTCAAGGAACTGGCTCGTATCGCGAAGAAGCGAGTGGTGATCTCCATCCCGTACTCGTCGTTGACCGTGGAGGTCATCGGGGCCGTATCGCTGACCTACGGCCCCGGAAAGACGCTCCGCCTGCCGCTCCGGATCCCGCAGTTCCTGGCCGGCGACGTGCATGAGCGCAACCATGAACACTACTGGGAGCTTGGGCGGCGCGGGTATTCCGTACGGAAGTTCCGGAAGCTCCTGCGGAAGGACTTCAAACGCGTCGAGAAGGAATTCCACCCGCATCTGAATCCGTACCACCGCTTCTTCATCCTCGAGGTCTGATGGCCGCGTCCGCCACCAAGAAGATCGCCTACAATACCGCCGTCCAGGCCGCCGGCAAACTCGTCGTGATGTTCATCGGGCTCGTCTCGGTGGCGATCCTCACCCGCTACCTCGGCGCGGACGGCTACGGAAAGTTCACCCTGGCGCTGGTCTATCTTTCGTTCTTCGGCATCGCCGCGGACATGGGCCTGTTCACGATCGCCGTTCGCGAGATGAGCCGGAATCCACGGCGGATGCAGGAGATCGTCTCGAACACGCTGGTCCTGCGGGCGCTATTGGCGACGGTCGTCTTCAGCCTGGCGGTTGGCATCGGCTGGCTGCTGCCGTACGAGCCGGACGTGAAGGTGGCGATCGGCATCGCCGCGGGCGCGCAGTTCTTCGGATTGCTCAACTCCGCCCTGATCTCGCTGTTCCAGACGAAGCTGATCATGGGCCGGTCGGTGATCGCCGATCTGGTCGGGAGAGTCGTCGCGCTCGGTGCGGTGATCGGCGTGATCGCGCTCGACTGGGGATTCTATGCCGTGGTCGCGACCGCGGCGCTCGGATCGTTCGTGACCTTCCTGGTCTCCACGCTGCTGGTGCGGGAGTTCGTCTCCCTGCGTCTGGCCACCGACACGACGCTCTGGAAGAAGCTTCTCAAGGAATCCGTGCCGTACGGCGCCGCCCTGGTGATCCTCCATCTGTATCTGCGGGTGGACATCTTCTTGCTCTCGCTGATGCGGAGCACCGCGGAAGTCGGCGTCTACGGCGTGATCTTCAAGGTGTACGAGTTGGTGATGGCACTGCCCGGCTTTTTCAACAACTCTGTCTTTCCAGTGCTGGTCCGGCGGCTCAAGTCGGGGACCGCCAACGCCGAAGCGATGGTCCAGAAAGTCTTTGACGCGTTGGTGGCCGGCGGCGCGGGCGTGGCGGCCGGCGGTATCGTCCTGGCGCCGCAGATCATGCAGGTCATCGGCGGCAGCGAGTTCGTCTCCGGCGCGGACGCCCTCCAGATCATCCTGGTGGCGATCCTGCTGTCCTTTGCGATCTTCACTTTCAGCACGCTCTTCGTGGCGATGGGCCACCAGAGCATGGTCCTGCGGGTGGCCGGCGTCGGCCTGGTGCTGAACGTCATCCTTAACCTGCTCCTGATCCCGAAGTACGGCATCAACGGCTCGGCCGTCGCTACGGTCGCCTCCGAGGTGGTGGTCTTCACCGCCTACTATGTCCTGGCTCGGCGCAGCCTCAGCGTCCGGGTCTCGCTGCGCACGGTGCCGCGGATATTCCTGGCCGCCGCGATCATGGCGGGGGCGATCTGGCCGTTCCATGACACGATCTGGCTGGCGGTCCCGGTAGGCGCGGCCATCTATGGCTTGCTGCTGGTCGCGTTCCGGGTGGTGACCAAGGACATCCTCAGGGAACTGAAGCCCTCGCGATGATCCCGCCTCGCCGCCAGGACGACGCCCTGACCGCTCCGCGGTCTTCCGGCCGATGGCCGGAGGGAGGCAAGGCGGGATGAAGGTCCTCTTCCAATTGATGCCGAAGAAGGAGCTCCGCGTCGGCGGCGGTTCCGTCCGGATGCGGGAGATCGCCGCGCAGCTGCGCAAGAACGGTGTCACCGTGACGGTCACGGACGCGGCCGAACCGCCCCTGCGCGGCGTGGACCTGATCCACTTCTGGGACTTCGACGAAGTGACCACCTACAAGCAGGCGGCCCGCGCCCGGAAAGCGGGCGTACCATACGTCGTCTCGCCGATAGCGATCAACACAGACTTCTACGGCATGCTGCACAAGGCGAATCCCGCTTGGCGGCTGCTTGCCAGGGTGACCGGCGCCCGGATTGCCCTTATGGCGTTCTCGCGCTGGACGGACCAGCGAGTCAAAAGCAATTCGGCTTGGCGACGAACGCACGAACTACTTGGCGGCGCGGCGCTTCTGGTGCCGACCTCCTTGAAAGAAGCACGGTACATCCGGCGCCGGTTCCGGACAGGCGCCCCGATCCGTGTCACGCCGAACGGCATCCCCACGGTCTACTTCGCCAAGGCCCGCCCGGAACGGTTCAAGAAGAAGCACGGACTCGATACGTTCGTTCTCAACGCGGCACGCACCGAAGTCCTCAAGAACCAGGATGGCCTGGTGCGGGCGATGGCGGGCACCGGCCTGACGTTGGTCGTGGCCGGCCCGATCACCGGGTACGGGAAGGACTACTGGCAGGACTGCGTCGACGAGGCGAAGCGGCTTGGCGTGCCGCTCAAGCACGTCGGGAACCTTTCCACGGAGGAGCTGCGTGACGCCTATGCGGCCGCTTCCGCGCATGTCCTCTGCAGCTGGTACGAGACGACCGGTCAGGTGAGCCTGCAGGCCGCTGCGACGGGCTGTCCGATCGTCCAGACGGCGCAAAGTCCCCACGAGGAATACTTCGAGTTGGCGGAGATCTGTCGCCCGGAAAGCGTACGAAGCATTCGCGAGGCGATCCTCCGGGCAGTCGCCATGCCGGCTTCCCGTCGCCGGGCCCTCCGCAGCCGCATGAAGCGGTATACGTGGGAGTCCGCGGCGAAAGCGACGCAAGATGCGTACCGGTTCGTCTTGAAGCGGTAACCTACGAGGCGGTTTTCTCGAACACCGCGACCTGGTTCATCCAGAACAGGAAGCGCCTGTAGCGAACGAGCTCGAATCCTTCCCGTTCCGCCAGTCTCTTCATCATCCGCTTGTCGAGGAACTCTTCGTGCTCCTCGCTGGCGTCGCTGCTGAAGATCCCCAGCTTCCCGCCGAAGTCGTGGACCTTGCGTCCCAGCGGGTGGGGCGTCGTCAGGATCAGACGGCCGCCTTCGGGCAGGACCCGCCCCGCATCCCGGAACAACTGTCCGGGTTCGCTCAAGTGCTCGATCAGGGCCAGGGCCGTGACGGCGGAGACGCGCTGTTTGCGGAGTTGGCCAGGCAGCGGCTGACCGACCTTCGTCACGAAGAAGTGAGGATCCGCTTCGTCCCAATGTCGCACGGTATCCGCTCCGAAGTACGTGGCGTTCTTGGGCAGATACTTTCGAAAAGCTCCCGACCCACAGCCGATGTCGAGGACCATGTCATTACCCGCCACGAACCGGGCGGCGTGCTTGTAACGCTGCCGTGCCAGGAACGGCGACAGCATGCCTTGTGTTTCCTGCGCGCCGGATTGCGAATGAGTCAAAGCGAACCTTGGTTAGAACTTCCTAAAGTATACTTATCAGGACCACGAATAACTAACTAGGCAACTGAAAACTTCTTCAAAGAAAGCCTTACGAACCGGCTTGCTGATCACGCAGGTCGTGGTCCTTGCGGTTGTCATTTACTACGTCGCGGTTTACGCGGGGACACTCCTCTCCGACTTCCGGGCGGACGACTTGCGCGGCCGGGAAGGCTGGCTCGTGCTTTCAGGGTTCCTGTACCTAGCTTGTTACGGACTGCAGGCGTGGCATTCCCAACTGGTTTGTCGAACCGTAGACCCATCGACGCCTTCCAGAACCTGGTTCAGTTTTTTCGCGGCCCAGCCATACAAATATCTGCCTTCCAGCCTGTTCACATTCTCCTTCCGAGCCAAGTACGCGCATGACATGGGAATGCCGGTCAAGGCGAGCAGCAAGGCGCAGATCATCGAATACACCAACCTCATCATCAGCGCCCTGGCCTTGGGTGGCATCATCTTCCTGTTCAATCACAGCCGTCCGCTTGGAATCACGCTTTTGTTCGTCCTGGCGGCAGCCGGAGCAGCAGCCTTGGTCCTGCGGAAGACGGTCCGGATTCCTAAGCTGGCCGCGCTTTCGACCCATCGGGAGGCCGGTCTGCTGGCCTTGAGCGCCACGGGGTGGACAGTCGCCGGCTTGGCCTTCTGGGCCTCCCTCGTCGCGGTCCAAGCCGAGGTCGCCGTGTCGGAAGCCGTCGCTCTGAACTCACTCGCCTTCGCGATCAGCATCCTGGCGGTCTTCGCGCCGGGCGGGCTCGGCGTACGCGAAGCGCTTTTCGCGGCAAACGGCATTGCCACACCGGCGGTCGTACTTTGGCGCCTGGTGACAGTAGCGGTGGACGCGGTCGCCGGAGCGGCGGCGATCGCGGCCGTTTCGCTCAGCAAGAAGCGTTGATCAACGGTCGAACTGGATCCGCTTGGTCCGTTCGAGTTCGTCTTCCTGCAGGATCCGGGTGGTCCGGACCAGGTCGGAGATCACGCCAACGATGACGCTGAGGAACGATCCGATCAGGAGTACCGCGCCGAGAATCAGGGACTGGAGGTGGCTGCCGGGGGAGGGATCGGTGTACAGGAACCAGAGGTATCGTCCGAACGGGATCAGCCCGAGCGCCAGCAACGCGAGACCCAACGTGATGAACAACGCGTACGGCTTGTACATCAGGTAGCTGCGGATGATCGCCATCGCGGAGCGCAATACATGATGCGGCGTGGACTTGAACAGGCGGGACTCCCGAAGTTTCTCGTTCGTCTTGATCGGCACGCTGGCGATGGCCAGTCGTTTGTTTCCCGCCTGGATGATGGTCTCCATGCAGTAGCTGAACCGGGTGACGACATTCAGCCGAAAGAGCGATTCGCGGGAGTAGGCTCGGAAACCGCTGGCCGCGTCCGGCAGATCCGTGCCGGCGGCCCGGTTGACCACCCAGCTGCCGAACCGCTGGAGCAGTTTCTTCGTGAAGGAGAAGTGCTTGATCGTCCTCGTCTGTCGGTCGCCGACCACGATGTCGGCCTTCCCTTCGAGGATCGGTTTGATCAGGTCCGGAATCCTGTCCTGCGGATACTGGTTGTCGCCGTCGGTGCTGACGACGACATCGGCTCCCTGTCGTAAGGCTTCGTTAATGCCATCCTGAAACGAACGAGCCAGTCCCATGTTCCGGCGGTGGTGGACGAAGTGCTTCACGCCGTGCCGCTTCGCTATATCCACCGTCCGGTCTGTCGAACCGTCGTCGACGACCAGCACGACGACCTCCGTGATCCCGGGAATCCGCTTGGGGATGCTCTTAAGTACGAGAGGCAAGGTCTTCTCTTCGTTGAAACAGGGGATCTGGATGACGAGCTTCATGCGTACAGTCTACTCAAATAACCTGCATGCTACGATTTAAGCCGTGAAAGGCCTGATACTCGCTGGCGGACGGGCGACCCGGTTGCGTCCGCTCACCCACGTCACCAACAAGCATCTGCTTCCGGTCTACAAGAAGCCGATGATCTTTTACTCGCTGGAAGCCATGGCTCGCGCGGGTGTGGAAGAGGTCCTGATCACGACCAACCCGGAACACGCCGGGGATTTCATCAACCTGCTCCGGAGCGGCGCCGACTTCGGCCTCAAGCTCTCGTACGAGATCCAGGACGACTCCGTGGGCGGCATCGCGCAGGCGATCGGCCTGGCCGAGTCCTTCGCGGGTGCCGACAAGCTGCTGGTACTGTTGGGCGACAACATCTTCACGCATGACCTGTCGCGTGCCGTCAAAGCGTTCGAGAAACGGAAGAAAGGCGCGATGATCTTCGGCAAGGAGGTCGAGCATCCCGAGCACTACGGCGTGATCGAGCTGAATGGGGATCGGGTCGTCTCCATCGTCGAGAAGCCGAAGCGGCCCAAGGGGAACCTGGCCCAGACCGGCGTCTACTTCTATGACGACCGCGTCTTCGACTTCGTGAAGCGTCAGAAGCCGTCCGGGCGCGGCGAACTGGAGGTGACGGACCTCAACAGCTTCTACGTGAAGGAAGGGACGATGATCGTGGAAGTGATGGACGGGTACTGGATCGATGCCGGGACCTCGGCCGACGAGCTGCTGGCCGCGGGCAACCGCGTCGCCGAACTGAAGGAGCATTTCTCATGAGGCTCTCCGTCGTCATCGTCAACTTCAATACCAAGGAACTGCTCCGGGAGTGCCTGGTCTCGCTTCGCACGGCCGAACCGAAGGCCGAGGTGATCGTGATCGACAACGCCTCCAAGGACGGCAGCGTGGCGATGGTTCGCAAGGAGTTCCCCAAGGTCCGGCTGATCGCGAACAAGAAGAACAAAGGATTCGCGGCCGCCAATAACCAGGGCTTCAAAGTGGCCAAGGGCGACGTGGTCGTGATGTTGAACAGCGACACCGAAGTGCCGAAGGGTGGCCTTTCCAAGCTGGCGAAGGAACTCGAGCAGGACCCGAAGGTCGGCGTCGTGGGACCGCAGCTGCGGAACGCCGACGGCGAGGTGCAGCAATCGGCCTCCTGGCGGGATCCGGGCTTGCTGACCTTGTTCCTCGAGTACACGCTGCTCAACCGCGTGCTGTACCGGCTGTTCCCCACGATCCGGTACCCAGGCAAGCAACTCCTGACCCGAGCGGAGCTCCGGAAACGTCGGGCGGTGGGCGACCTGCTCGGCGCCTGCGAGGTGTTCCGGCGGGACCTGTTGAAGGAAGTCGGGACGCTGGACGAGCGATTCTTCATCTTCCTGGAGGAGACGGATTTCAGCCGCCGGGTGCGGGAAGCAGGCTATGACCTGCTCTACCAGCCCGGCGTTCGCGTGTTGCATCACTGGGGCGCCGCCATCGACTCGGGCGGCTCGTTGGCAAAGCGCTTCAACCTCTTTTACCCGAGCCTCTACAAGTTCTTCCAGAAGCACCACGGTGACGGGTACGTGGCCGTGGCCCGGCTGTTGGCACTGGTATTGCTGCCGGTCACGCTCGCGTTCGTGCTGCTGGCATGGATCCCGCTGGCGTTGCTCAGCCTGCTGACCGGAAAGCCGTTTTATCGGATGGCCGTAAACCAGCTGCCGATGCTGTGGGGCGCGCTGCGCTGGCACTGGGGGCTCCGGTGAAGGTCGCCCTGTATCACAACCTTCCCTCCGGCGGGGCGCTCCGGGTGCTCTCCGAGTACGTCCGGGCCCGGCGCCGCGAACATGAGTTCGAACTGTTCGCGCCGACGTCCGCCAGCGATTTCTTCGGGATCGGCGGTTTCGTGCCGACGCAATGGATAGAAGTGCCCGGCGGGACCGGCCTCCTGGCCGACTACCGAAAGCTCCGGGCCGTGCCCCGCTTCGGCCGTGAGGCGGCCCGGCGGATTGACGCCGGAGGATTCGACGCCGTCCTGGCGACGGCCAGCTTCCTGACCCAGGCGCCGGAGGTGCTGCCGTACCTCCGGACACCGTCGCTGTACTTCTGTCCCGAGCCGCTGCGCGGCGTCTACGAGAAGGAACGCGAGCCGTTCACGGCCAACCCGAAGACGGCGGCCAAGCGCGCGGTCCGGGCGGCCTACGACCGTCGGCGGGTCCGGTTCGACCGGCGGGCCGTCCGCAAGGCTACGGCCGTGGCGGTGAACTCCAAGTACACGAGACGGAACGTCCGGAAGGTCTACGGCGTGGCGAGCGACGTGGTCCGGCACGGGGTGGATACGAAAGCGTTCCGGCCCGGTCGCACGGCGCGGGAACCGTTCGTCCTGTCCGTCGGGGCGCTACATCCGCTGAAGGGGCACCAGTTCGTGATCGAGGCATTGGGACTGTTGGAGCGGTCCGCACGACCGCGGCTCGTCGTCATCGGCGACCGCGGCGACTACGGTCCGGAGTTGGCACGGTTGGCACGGGAAGGTGGCGTCCGGCTGCAGATCCGGAAGGGCGTCTCCGACGCGGAACTCAAAAAGGCCTACCGCGAGGCGTCCGTGTTCGCGGCCGCCCAGGTCCGCGAGCCGTTCGGGCTGATCACGCTGGAGGCGATGGCTTCCGGCACCCCGGTCGTGGCAGTGGACGAAGCGGGGTTGGCCGAGACCGTCCGCAATGGCAAGAACGGACTCCAGGTCCCGCGGGACGCGCGACGGTTCGCCGATGCGATCGGCCGCGTGCTGGGCGACCTCAAGCTCGCGAAGCGTCTGGCCGAAGCCGGCCGCCGCGACGTGGAACGGAACTGGCGTTGGGACGCCGCCGCCGAGGACTTCGACCGGCTGCTTGCGAAGGTCGCACGGAAAAGCCGGTAAGCTGGTAGGTATGGCGCACACCTTCAACATCGACACGCGCTGGCTGGAGTACCGTGGCGGGCAGGCCGGCGGCGCCGGGGTCTACATCAAGCAGTTGGTTCCGGCACTCCTCAAGCTCGATACGCAGAACGCTTACCACCTGTGGGGATCCCCGGTCCATCCGACCGCCCCGAACGCGCATCATTACCCGTTCCAGGGGAACTGGCGCCGTGGCTGGCAGCTGCTCTGGAAGACCGTCGGCTGGCCGACGGTGGACCTGCCGGCGCCGCGCTGCGATCTATGGCACTTCACGAACTACGTGGCCCCGCCGACCCGCAAGCCGTTCGTAGTGACGATCCACGACCTCACCTTCGTGAAGCACCCGGGCTACGTGGAGCCCAAGAATCTCGAGTACCTCAAGCGGTTCGTGCCGGATACGCTGGAGCGGGCCGCGCAGGTCATCGCCGTGTCCGAGTCGACCCGCGACGGCATCATCGACGCGTTCGGGGTCTCCCGGAACCGGATCACCGTCGTGCCGCACGCCGCCCATCCGCGGTTCGCGGAGCAGCAGGACCCGGCGACCCGGGGCCGGATCGCCAAGAAGTACGGTATCGACCGCGACTACTTGCTGACCGTCGGCACGTTGGAGCCCCGGAAGAACCTGGAGACGTTGCTGCTGGCGTTCTCGGCGATGCGCAAGCACGTACGCGAGCAACTGGTAGTGGTCGGCGGGCAGGGCTGGCTGTTCGAGGAGACGGAACGGCTGATCCGGAAGCTCGGCCTGACGGACCGGGTGATCCTCACCGGCTACGTGCCGGACGCGGAACTGCCGGCGCTGTTCTCCGGCGCCAAGGCGTTCGTCTTCCCCTCGCACTACGAAGGGTTCGGCATCCCGCTGCTCGAAGCGATGACCGCCGGCACGCCGGTCGTCACGTCGAACACCTCCTCGATGCCGGAAGTGGCCGGCACCGCCGCGCTGTACTTCGACCCCGACGACGACAAGGGGATGCGCCTGGCGATCGAACGGGTGCTCGACGACGCGAAGCTCCGGGAACGCCTGGTCGAGGCGGGCCACGAGCAGGCCGCCCGGTTCACCTGGCAGCGCGCCGCCCACAAGACGCTCGGCGCGTACTATAAGGCACTCGGCGTGGGCAACGCGCGCGTCGCGCCGCCGAAAAGTGCCGTAAAATAGGCGGTATGGTTATCGGAGTAGACGTACGGGAGGCCGCGCCGGACCGTCGGGCCGGCAAGGGGCGCGTGGTTGCCGAGCTGGTGCCACGCCTGGCGCGGCTGTCGCCGCGCGACACCTGGCTGCTGTTCACCGACCGCCGGTTCGACTGGAACCTGCCGGACAACTGCCGCTGGCGGGTGGTACCGGGACGCGGACCGTTCTGGCACCGCCGGACCGCCGCCGCGGCGAACCGGGCGGTGGACTGCTACTTCTCGCCGCTCAGCTACCTCACCCCTCGCCACCTGAAGGTACCCACGGTACTCTTCGTCCATGACCTGCTGGCGTTCTCGCGGCAGTGGGGCGGGAGCCTGCGGACCCGGCTGATCGAACGGCTGACGCTGCGGCACGCCCTGCGGAAGGCCGCCGGCGTAGTCGTGAACTCCGAGGCGACGGCCACGGCGCTCCGGGAGCGGTACCGCCGCGTGCCGGAAGTCACCGTCGCGCCGTTGGCCGCGGATTCCTTCCGAACGGCTCCCGCGCCGGCCGCGGCCCGGAAGGTCGCCAAGGCGCAGCAGCTGCCGAAGCGGTACGTCCTGGCGGTCGGGACGATCGAACCGCGCAAGAACCACGCCCGGTTAATCGAGGCGTTCCGGTCGATCCCCGAGTCCCGCCGCCGTGACACCGCGCTGGTGATCGCCGGCCGCTGGGGCTGGCGGTACCGTCCGGTGAAGCGGGCCATGGTCGGTACCCGCCGGGTAAAGGTGATCGAGGCGCCGACCGACGCGGAACTGGCCGCGTTGTACCGCGGCGCGACCGTCTTCGCCTACCCGAGCCTGCTGGAAGGGTTCGGCCTGCCCGTCCTGGAGGCGATGCACGCGGGAGCGCCGGCCGCGGTCTCCGACCTGCCGGTGCTGCGCGAGGTGGCCGGGGACGCCGCGGAGTACGTCGATCCGCAGGACGTCTCCTCGATCCGCACCGGCATCGAACGGCTGCTCGGCAGCGCGCCGCGCCGCCGCAAGCTGTCCGCCGCCGGACAGCGACGCGCCAAGCGGTTCGGTTGGGACAAGAGCGCCAAGGCGACCCTGGGCGCGATCCGGGAGGCCCTGGACCGCTAGGTTCAGTATCATGAGACGTATGGCGGCATCCCGCACGAAGCAACTCTGGCCGGTCGCGCTCGTCGCGGCTATCTTCGGTTCGCTCGTCGCCGGGCAGGCGGTCCGGATCCAGCCGTTCTCCGGCTTCGGCGCGGCCGTCAGTATCCTCGACGTAGTCCTCGGGATTTCGTCCCTGGCCGTCCTCGGGCACCTACTGAAGACCCGCTCCCTCGGGGACTTCCTCCGGTCCGTCTGGCACGATTCCGTCTGGAAGTGGAGCCTGTCGTTCCTGCTCTGGGCCGCGGTCGCGCTCGGCATCAACGCCTTCGCATACGAACCGAAGGAAGTCGTGGTCGCCGCGTCCTATCTGGCGCGGATCTCAGTAGTGTTCTTCCTGGCCTGGTTCACGGCCTCCCGGGCCAAGGAGCTGCGCCGCCCGGTCACCGAGTGGTTCGTGGCCGCCGCTGTGGCGCTGGTGGGGTTCGGCTTCCTGATCCTCGCCCTGTTCCCGAATTTCATCTTCATGGTGCCGCAGGGGTGGGACCCCCACCTGGGCCGACTGCTGTCCACCTTCTACGACCCGAACCTCTTCGGTCCGTTCCTGGCGCTGGTGATGGCGTTCTCGCTCGGACGGGCTTTCATCACGAAGCACTGGACCCGGATCGGGTACGTCGTCCTCTTCCTATCCGGTTGGGTGGGGCTGTACCTGACCTATTCCCGCAGCGCCTGGCTGGCCGGGCTGATCGCAGTCCCGGCGGTCGCCTGGAAGTACAAGAAGCTATTCAGCCTGGCGCTGGTCGCCGTGTTCATCGGCACCCTGTTCGTACCGACCCGGCTGGGCTCGCGGTTCGATACGGCGCCCTCGCTCGCGGACACCTCGCGGTACTCCAAGCAAGGGTTCGACTGCGATGAACGGACGGACAAGGAGTGTGATCCCACCGGCAGCGCCCGCATCACCACGCTGCGGCAGGGCTGGGATCTGCTGCAGACCAGTCCAGTGATCGGGGTCGGCTACAATGCCTACGGCACGGCGCTGGTTGACCAAGAGGTCGTGACCGAGAAGGCGCTCAAGAAGAACTCGATCCAGGGCTCCGACAGCTCGCTGCTCAACATATGGGTCACGACCGGGATCGTCGGCCTGGCGCTGCTCCTGGCGTTCTACGCCCAGGTGCTGCGCCGGCTCTGGCGGCTGCGTGCTGTCGCGGGTCCGGCAGCCGAGCCCGCCAACGCGTTGTTCTTCTTCACGATCGCCTACCTGGCGGCCTCGTTCCTCAACAACGCCCTCTTCTACCTCTTCCTGTTCGTGCCCTGGGCGTTACTCTTGGCCGTCACCGTACCGATCAGGTCCTCCCGATGATTTCCGCGATCGGCGCCGAGCAGACCCTCACCGTCGCCGGCCCGATCGCCTGGGTCGCGGTGATGGCGCTCCTTCTGGGAGCGTTCCTCTTCACCCGTCGCCACCCCGGCGGCGGCTTGGGGCTGGTGGTCGCGGCGCTGCCGCTCTACCAGGTGCGCGGCTCGCTCGGTCTCCCGACCACGTTGCTCGAGCTGCTGCTCGGCGCGGTCCTGCTCGGGATACTCAGCCGTTGGCCGGCGTACAAGCCCCGCTGGTCGCCGTACGACCCCTGGCTCGCGCTCTGGGCCGGCGGTTCGCTCGTGGCTGCACTCCTGGCGCCGGACCCCCAGCAGGGACTCGGGCTGTGGCGAGCGTTCTTCCTCGAACCCGTATTGTTCTTCGTGGTGGCCCGGACCGTGTTCACGAAGGAGTCCGCTCGTCCGATCGCCTACGGAGCCGCCGCCGCCGTCGGGATCACGGCGCTCTGGACCGCCGCACTGGCGCTCGGCGGCACGGCGCTGTCGTACGATGGTCGGCTGACCGGACCGTTCCAGTCCGCGAACTTCCTGGCCCACCTCGGCGTGCCGTTGGGCCTGCTTCTGATCGGCTGGCCGCAGCGGCTGCCGGCGTACGTCCGCTATGTACCGGCGCTGCTGGCGTTAGGGCTGCTGGCCGGCTCGCAGTCGCGTGGCGGCGTGCTCGCCTTCGCGATCGGAGCCGCCACGCTGGTGGCGCTGCGCAGCGGAGCCGTCTGGCTGAAGCGGGGCGCGGTGGTGGCCCTGGCCCTCGGACTGGTAGCGACCGCCGGGCTCACCCTGGTCGAACGGAGCGACCAGTACTCCACCCGGAGCGTGCTGTGGAAGACCGCGCTGGAAGTGGTCGGGGAACGGCCGTTGCTCGGCGCCGGCCCGGAGCATTTCCAGGACGAGGTGCGGCGCCGGATGGGCGGGGATGAGGAACTCCGGCAATTCGTGATCCCGCGCGCACCGGACGCCCACAACGTGTTCCTGGTCACCTGGACGGAATGGGGCCTGCTGGCGCTGCTGGGACTCCTCGGCTTGCTCGGTACCGCCGCCCGGCTGCTATACCGGCGCCGTGACGCCTGGGTCCCGCCGGCCGCCGCCATGACGGCCGCGATCGTCACGCACGGCCTGGTGGACACGCCGATCCTCAAGAACGACCTGGCCTTGGTCTTCATGGTCGTACTGCTGCTGACCGTGCTGCCGCAGGCAGCGAAGCGGAGGGCCGCGTGAGCAAGCGACAGGGTAAGCGGATCTGCGTCGACGCCCGGTTCTACGGGACCGGCTCGGGCCTGGCGCGGTACACCCGCGAACTGCTCGAGCATCTCGCCAAGCTGCGGACGCCACACATCTTCATAGTGCTGCTTCTCGAGGAGGACGTGCCGGCCTTTAAGCGCTCCGGCCTACCGTTCGAGGTCCTGCCGACCACGATCCGCCACTACACGTTCCGCGAACAGCTGGGACTATCGGGACAACTCGAGCGCGCCGGTCTGGACCTGGTCCACTTCACCAACTTCAACTACCCGATCCGATACCGGAAGCCGTTTGTGGTGACGGTCCACGACGTGACGTTGCTGGAGTACTCCGGCCGCAGCCGGCTCTCCCGGCTCAAGATGCATCCGATGCGTCTGGTCGTCCGCAAAGGCATCGCGCACAGCAAGGCGGTGATCACGATCTCCGAATACCAGCGGCGACTGGTGGCCCGGAAGTTCCGGACGCCGCAGGATCGGATCAAGGTGATCTACGAAGCGGCCGAGGATCGTTACCGGCCGCTCAGTCCGGCGGCGAAGATCGCGTTCCGGCGTCAGCATGGCCTCGACCGGCCGTTCCTGATGTACGCCGGCGAATGGCGCGAACACAAGAACCTGATCCGACTTTTCCGGGCGTTCAAGAAGCTCCGTGAGCGTCGCGACGTCGAGCTGGTGTTGGTGGGTAAGCGCGACCCGGCGTTCCCGATCATCCCTGAGACGATCCGGCGACTCGGGCTCGAGCGCGACGTCCGGCTGACCGGCTTCGTCGACTACGAGGACCTGCCGAAGTACTATGCTTCCGCCGATGCGTTCGTGTTCCCCTCGTTGACCGAAGGATTCGGCCTGCCACCGCTCGAGGCGATGGCTAGCGGCACGCCGGTGACCTCCTCCGACGCCCAACCGATGCCGGAGATCCTCGGCACGGCCGCGCACTTCTTCAACCCGCGGAACACCGCCGAGATGGCCGGGGCGTTGGAGCGGGTACTGACCGACCGGCGCCTGCGGACCTCGCTCCGCCGGCGCGGCCTGGCACAGGCCAAGCGGTACTCTTGGAAGCGGATGGCCCGCGAGACCCTCGCCGTCTACGAGTCCGTTCTGGATTGAGCGAGCGGTGCACGTCCGGGCAGGCTATACTGATACGTTCCCTATGTCCAAACGGTAAGCAGTGTCTACAATGAATCCGCATGAGCAGAAAGCGGTCGTCGAATCCGTCTCAGCACGAACGGTCACATTGCGCCTCGGTGACCGGCGGTTCGAGTGGCCCCGCGAACAGGCTCCGGACGTCCGGAAAGGAGATACGGTCGTGGTCCGGCTGCTGAGCGAAGCGCAGGCCGAGACGGACCGGCACGAGCAGGCCCGAGTGGTACTGAAGGAATTGCTCGGCGGGGAGCGATGAGCGAGCGAGGGGGTAGGCCGTTCTTGCGCGCTGCCCTGACGGTCGTAATAATCGTGCTGGGTATCGTCGGCCTCAGCCAGGTCATCTATCGCGACCGGGTACTGCCCGGCGTGTCCGTGGCCGGCAGTAACCTCGGTGGCCAGACCGAGTCGGAAGCGGCGGCCACGATCGCTGACCGGGCCAATGAGATCCAGCGCCTGACGTTCGTCGACGGCAAGAAGGCGTACGTCTTTCCGGCGGCGGAACTGGGCCTGAAGATCGACGCCAAGGCCACGGCCGAGGCGGCGATGCGGGCCGGGCGGAGCGACCTCGGTATCGCCCTGGCGCCTTCGTCGTTCGGCTTCGGCACGTATGATTCCCCCTTGGTCTACCGTTTGAACCGGGCCGCGCTCAAGCAGAAGCTGCTCGAACGCACGGCAGATTCCACGGTGCCGTCCGTCGATGCGTCCGTCGTCCGCGTCGGTGACGACTTCGAGGGCCGGCCGGCGGAGGACGGGTTCGGCATCGACACGGACCGGGCGGTCCGGGACGCCAGCCTGGCGATCGAACGGTTTGGCACGAGCGTCACCGTGCGTCGCGTCACGCTGCGTCCCCGGGTCACTTCCCGCGACCTGGCCCCGGCCCTGGCCAAGGCCCGGTTCCTGGCGGACCAGCCGGCCTTGGTGGAGGCGAGTGACCGGGAATTCCATCCGGGCGCGGACACGGTCCGGGACTGGGTGGGCTTCGAGGTGGCGAAGCGGACCGTGAAGACGCCCTTGTCCGACGCGACCGTGGTGCCGGCGTTCCTGAAGGACCTGTACCTGACCCCGGCTGAGCTCGGGGAGGAGCAGTACCGGTTGGCAGCGGAGTACGACCGGGAACGCGTAGGGACCTACGTGAAGACGGTCGCCGACCAGGTGGACCGCCCGGCCCGGAACGGCCGGTTGGCGATGCAGGGTGGCAAGGTGGTCTTCTCCGGGCAATCCGAGGACGGCCTGGTGGTGGATCGCGCGGCGGCCGTCCGCGAGGTCATCGACCGGACCAAGCGCGGCGAGGTCGCCACGCTGCGCATCGTCCGGGAACCGGCCACGGTCAGCCCGACTAACCTCGGCAAGCTCGGCTTGAAGACACTGATCGGCTCGGCGACCACGACGTTCGAAGGCAGTCCGGTCAACCGGACGTTCAACATCGGGGTCGGCGCCGCGAAGTTCGACGGGATCCTGATCAAGCCCGGCCAGGAGTTCTCGTTCAATACGGCCCTCGGGGACGTCGGACCGGAGACGGGGTATCGCCCCGAGCTGGTGATCCTCGAGAACAAGACCACGCCGCAGTATGGCGGCGGCCTCTGTCAGGTCTCGACCACGATGTTCCGGGCAGCCATGGACACCGGCCTGCCGATCACCGACCGCACGAACCACTCCTACGCCGTCCACTACTACGCGCCGATCGGCATGGACGCCACGATCTATCCACCGAACCCGGACATGAAGTTCGTCAACAACACCAAGGGACACATCCTGGTGCAGACCAGCGTGTCCGGCCAGTCCATCACCTACCAGTTCTATGGCACGCCCGATGGGCGGAAGTCCGCCACCGATGTACTCAGTATCAACGCCACGGAAGAAGGCGGAGGTACCGCCTCGTTCCGGTACACGGTGACGGGCGGCCCCGAGCCGATCGACCGGGTCTTCTATTCGAACTACAAGCCACGCAAGGCCTTCCCGGTGGCCGGCGAGCAGAGCCTGAACTAGCGCCTGCCGACCGTGAGTCCGTAGACGTGCTTCACGCCGCTGGCGCGGCATGCCTCCGCACAAGCGGCCAGCGTGGCCCCGGTCGTGTATACGTCGTCGACTAGGAGCACCGGCTGCGCGCCAAGCGCCGCGCCCGTCCACTCGAACGCGCCGTCGACGTTCCGGTGCCGATCCGCCCGCCCCAACCCCGTCTGGGTCCGGGTGTAGCGCCTCCGTGCCAAGGCGTCGGAGAGCGGCAGTCCGGTCGCTTCGGATACCGCCTCGGCGATCAGCGCCGACTGGTTGTGGCCGCGCTCCCGCAGGCGCCGTGAGTGGAGCGGGACGGGCACCAGCAACGGGCGTTCCCGCGCCACGTCCGCGGCCAACGGAGCGAGCCGGGCGGTGATCGCCGGGACCACGGCCTTGGCGTGCCGATACTTCAGGGACTTCACCAGGTGCGTCACCGGGTCGCGATGGGCCGCCGCGGCCAATAACCGGTCCAGGCCAGGGGTCGGCCCGTCGGGCGGCGGGAGGAGTTTCCGGTCGCAGCCGGTGCACCACCAGCATCCCGGCGACGCGCAAGCGACGCAGCGCGGGGGAAACAATGCGTCGAGCAACCGCGACAGTACCATGTCTGTATTTTAGCAGGCAAGCTTACTCCAGGATACGCTTCGGATCGAAGCCCAGCGACTTCATCAGGTGTTCCCAGTCGGTCCGGTAGGTCTTGCGGCGTTCTTTCTCGTGGAACTTGAGCATGGTGCGGTCGGCGACGATCCGGACGTCCGGTTCCTTGGCACGCGGCTCGGTGTCGATCCGCTTCAGTTGGAAGGCGGACAGGCGTCGTTCGAGCCAGTCCCCGACCCGACCGGAGAGCAGGCGTTCCCGCCAGGCCGCCGTCCGCGCCGGGGCGGCCACGTCGAAGTCCAGGTCGGCATAACCGGGCACATACCGCGTGACCCATCCGTTAGCCTCGAGGAACGCCCGGTAGGTCCCGCCGCTGTCGAGCACCGGCCGCAGCGTGGCGATCCAGTAGGCCAGGTAGATGTCGTACGGGTCGAAGGCTACGTCGGAAAGGTCCAGATGCTCCGTAGTGGCCCAGAAGGACAGGCACATCCGGTTGGCGACCTTCTTGCCGTGTCGGCGGAGCCCGAAGAGCTGCAGGACGAGCGTCACCAACAGCCGGGCGGTGAACAGCCGCTTCGGGTCCGTGACGATGAACAGGTCCACGTCGCTGTCCGTGGAGGCGGTCTGGTCCGCCAGGGTGTTCCCGACGGCGACCATCCGGAGGAACGGCACGTGTCGGATCAGATTGACGGCGACCCTGGTCCGCCACCACTTGTACCGGTAGGCCCGTTCCGTCCGGACCGTGGGGTGGTGCGCCGTAGCGCCCTTCACCCAGTACCGGCCGCGGCGTTCATGGACCTTCGTGGCCAACCGGGACAGGGCCTGTTCGATCTCCGGCCGTTCCGCGGACTGCCGCAGGAGCAGCCGCCGCAACTCGTCGGGACCGACCGCCCGACCCAACGTACTGAACCAGGCGAGCGTCCCGCTCACCCGCCATTCGATGGGGAGCGTTTCCCGGTCTTTGGCTTTCGGGTTTTTATCGTCCACCACCTCAGCTTACACTGGGGACATGGGCAAAGAACGTAAGCGGGTCCTTTCCGGCATCCAAGCGACCGGGAACCTCCACATCGGCAACTATATCGGGGCGCTCCGGCAGTTCATCGGCCTGCAGGACGGGTATGACTGCCATTTCTTCGTCGCCGATCTCCACGCGATCACCGTGCCGCAAGATCCCAAGGAGTATGCCTCGCGGATCCGAAACGCGGTGAACATCCATCTGGCTTGCGGGCTAGATCCGGACAAGATCACCTTGTTCCGCCAGTCGGATGTCCCCGCGCACGCCGAGCTGGCCTGGCTGCTCAACACCATCGCCACGATGGGCGAGCTGAAGCGCATGACGCAGTTCAAGGACAAGGCGGGTGGCAAGGCCGAAGCCTCACTCGGGGTCGGCCTGTTCGATTATCCGGTACTGATGGCCGCCGACATCCTGCTCTACCAGGCGGACCTGGTGCCGGTCGGCGAAGACCAGAAGCAGCACATCGAGCTCACCCGTGATCTCGCGGAACGGTTCAACCGTCGCTTCGGCAAGACGTTCCGGGTGCCGAAACCGATGATCCCGAAGCTCGGGGCACGGGTCATGGGACTGGACGACCCGTCGGCCAAGATGTCGAAGAGCGCCGAGACGGAGGGAAGCCGGATCGAACTGACGGATCCCGAGGACGTCGTCCGGCGGAAGGTCTCGCGCGCGGTGACCGACTCCGGTTCCGACATCACGTCGGGCAAGGACAAGCCGGCCGTGAGCAACCTGCTGACGATCATGAGCACCCTTTCCGGTGACGGCGTGCCGACGCTCGAGAAACGGTTCTCCGGCAAGGGGTACAAGGAGTTCAAGGAAGCCCTGGCGGACGTCATCGTCACCACGCTGCGGCCGATCCAGCGTACGCTCGAGGAACTGGAGGGAAACCCCTCGTACGTGGACGAGGTGCTCGAGAAGGGCGCGGCCAAGGCACGGCCCGAGGCGGAGAAGACGCTGGCGGCCGCCAAGTCCGCGATGGGACTCTAGGTCAGACCGGCGGCTTGCGTCGCGTGCGGCCCTCGGCGGTGCCGACCGTAGTCTTCGACTTCTTCCGCGGGGCGGCTTCTTCCAGCGCCAGCGCGGTCTGGATAATCGCGATGTGGGTGTAGGCCTGCGGGAAGTTGCCGGTCAGCTCGCCGCTCTCCGGATCGATGTTCTCGGAGAACAGGTTGAGGTGGTTGGCGTGCTCCAGGATCTGTTCGTAGCGGCGCTTGGCCTCGTCGACCTCTCCCTGCTTCGCGAGCACCTGGGCCAGCCAGAGGTTGCAGATGATCATCGCCGCCTGGGTCTCACCCTGGTCGTCGGTCATGTTGTAGCGCCGGATGAAGTCCCCGCTGGAAAGCTCCTTGATGATCCGCTTCACGGTCTTCTTCATCTTCGGGTCCTTGGCGTCGAGGAAGCCGAACAGCGGCATATGCAGGACCGCCGCGTCCATCTCCTCGCGCTCGTAGGCGATCGTGAACGCCTGCTTCTCCTTGTTCCAACCGTGGGTCATCACGTCGTCCTTGATCTCCGCGCATACCTTGCTCCAGCGCTTGGCCTTCTCGTCGTCCTTCATGCGCTTGGCCAGCCGGACGCCTCGGTCTACCGCCACCCAGGCCTGTACCTTGGAGGCGGTGTAGTTGAGCTTGAACTTCTCGTCGTGCAGCTCCCAGATCCCGTTGTCCGGTTCCCGCCAGAACTTGCAGATCACCTCGACCAGCTCGGACAACGTGCTCCACATGTCCGGCGAGAGGTAGTGCTTCTCCTCGAAGACCACCGCGGCGATGTCGATCACCTCGCCGAAGGCGTCCAGCTGCAGCTGGTTGGCCGCCCGGTTGCCGATCCGCACGGGGACGCTGTTCTTGTAGCCGGCCAAGTGGTCGAGCTTGAGCTCGGTCATCTCCTCAGCGCCGTCGACCCGGTACATGATCTGGATCTCCGGTCCGCCCTGCGAGATCGCCTCGCGCAGGAAGTGCATGAAGGCGAGCGCTTCGGCGAACAGGCCGACCCGGAAGAGCGCGTCCACGGTGAACGAGGCGTCCCGGAGCCAGCAGTAGCGGTAGTCCCAGGTCCGGTTGGTGCCGATTTCCTCCGGCACCGAAGTCGTCGCCGCGGCGACCACCGCGCCGGTGGGAGCGTAGGTGAGCAGCTTCAAAGCCAATGCCGAGCGCTTCACGTGTTCCAAGTACGGCCCGTTGTACTCGAGCTTCCAGAGCCACTGCCGCCAGAAGTGGGTCGTCTTTTCCAGCACGTCGGTGTTGTCCACGTTGCCGTCGAACTGGCCGACGTCGAAGAGGTTCTTCCGGTACCCGAGCACGAAGTCGATCACCTCGCCCTCCTTCAGGGCGAACGTCCGCTCCAGCCGGTCGGCCTTCTTGTCGTAGGCGTCCACCAGGACGGCGTTGCTGGAGAGGATGAACGTCTGTCCCTCGCCGCGGGCCAGCCAGACGCCGCTCCGGAACTCGAACTTGGGTGCGGTGCGCGCGTAGTCGAAGGCCGGCTCCATGATCATCTCCACGTCCGCCGTGCCGCGGACCACCTTCACCCGGCGGCAGAGCCGTTGCAGGGGACGGGTCCGGTACGGTTCCGAGAAGATGGGCATGAAGTCGGTGACCTCGACCTCGGCCTCATCGGAGACGAACGTGGTCACCAGGATGTTGGTGTCCTCGAGGTAGCTCTGCTTGGACCAGAACTTGGCTCCGACGGGCTTCAGCGAGAAGAAACCGCCCTGCTTGGAATCGAGCAGGCGGCCGAAGGCGGACGGCGAATCGAACCGCGGAAAGCAGAACCAGTCGATGCTGGCTTCCTTGCTGACCAGCGCGGCGGTCTCGCAGTTACCGATGATCCCGTAGTCGAGACCGGCGGAAGTTTGGACTTTCTTGGCTTTGGCCATACCGGGCTATGGTACCGCGAAGCGGCGGTCGATTAGAACCCCGTTATGTCCGAATCAACGCGAGGACTTCGTCGCGTTTTTCTTCCATCAGCTCCTGGGAGTTCGCTTCGAGCGTGAGACGGACGATCCCCGGAGGATTGGCGCCGGTCCGGACTACGAAATGCCAATTCGGATACCGGACGGCCACGCCGTCGAGTTCGCTCAGTTCGCCATCCCGGTATGTTTCCTTGACCCTTCGCAGCACCGTTTCGTGATCGGCGACTTGGGAGTTGATCTCGCCGGACAAGAAGTACTTGGATTCGAATTCCTTGACCTTGCCGGAGAGCGGACCGTCGAGTTCGCTGACGTATTCGAGCAGGGTCAGGCCCGTCAGGAGGCCGCAATCTACGAAATTAAAATCCTTGAAGTAGAAGTGTCCGGAGACTTCGCCACCGAACACGGCATCGTGTTCGACCATCTTCGGCTTGATCACGGAATGGCCGATCTTCCAGCCGAACGGCTTGCCGCCGAGTGCCCGGACGTGGTCCGGTACTGCATCGCTGGCGCGGATGTCATAGACGATGGTGCTGCCCGGCTGGCGCTTGAGCATCGTCTCGGCCAATAGGGCGGTAAGGAAGTCTCCCGGGATCGTCTTCCCGCGATCGTCGACGGCCAAACAACGGTCTCCGTCCGGATCGAAGATGAGTCCGAGGTCAGCCTTCTCCTTGACCACCCGTTCCCGAAGCGGTTCCTGGGCTGCTTCCTGGATGATGTCGTTGTCGTGGTTCGGGAACGTGCCGTCCGGTTCGAAGTACTGGGGAATCAGCGTTATCGGCAGCCGTTTCTCCAGCTTCTTCCAATACGCTCCTTGTGAGCCGTTACTGGTATCAACCACGACCTTGAGCGGCTTGAGTTTCGTAGGTGGGATGATTTGAAGCATCCGTTCGATGAAAGCGTCATTGAAATCCTTCTCCTTCACCGTCCCCGGCGTGGCCGTATCAGCGGACGGATCGCCCTGGACCGCTTTCTGTATCTCTTCGCTGGTTAGCAACTCCGGAATTTTACGGACCATCTTGAACCCGTTGTACTCAGGCGGATTGTGGGAGGCGGTGACCATCAGTCCCGGCAGTCCCGTCTCAGCGCAGGCGAAATAGAAACAGTCGGTCGAGACGACGCCAATATCGATTACGCTCATCCCGGCTTTCGTCAGGCCCTTGATCAAAGCCTGTTTCAAGGATTCGCCGGTCTGTCTGACGTCGTGTCCGACCACTGTTCGTCCGGGGCCCATAACCTGCACGAAAGCCTGGCCGATCCGTTCCGCACCGCCCTCATCCAGATCCTGGGGGATGACGCCTCGAATGTCGTACCTGCGGAAGATGTCCGGGGAAATCTGCATACGGATAGATTGTAACAGCCACCATAAACCGCTTGACAAAGGCATTTTTAAGCCGTATCCTCGATAGCTAAACGTTCTGGGAGGGACATGAAGCGAGACATCATCAGGAAACGACGATTACGAAATCAGCCGCGGTTCGAGGTATCCAGCATGTACGTGCGGAAGCACCTGGCGGGCCTGCTCCGGCTGACCGAGGAACTCCGCGTGGCGTACGAGACGTATCCGCGTCTCCAGGCGGTCGTGGACGCCGAGGCCTGGGAACAGCTTACCGACGTCCCGTACCGGCAGCTGCTGGAACTGAACGTCCGGCCCCGCGACCGGAAGCTCCGGGACGCGGCGGCCAAGAACATCCTGCGGCTCGAGGACCTGTCGGCCTCGTTGCTGGTCCGAGACCGTTCCGGGTTGAACGATTCCGTCACCCGCGTGCTCCGCTACCGGATAGAGAACGGCTTGGCGGTACGGCCGGGAGGCGCGGCATGAAGTTCGTCGTCAAGGAATACGATCCGATCGAATACGTGTTGCAGCAGTTCCTGAAGTTCAACGCGACGCCGCCCGAGGACCGGGAGGTCACCGAAGAGCAGTTGATCCGCCGGCTTTCCGCCCACGTCCTGGCCGAACAAGGGTAAGATAAGGCCATGGAAGGTCCGCCTTCGTCAGAGCGGATAGGGGCACGGAATCGGTTCCGGGAGGTGTTCGGCGTGGAAAAGCCGATCATCGCCATGTTGCATGTATGGGACGGCTCTACCGAGCAGACCGACGCGGCCCTGCGGGACTTGGAGGTCCTGGGTCCGCTGGTCGACGGGGTGCTCGTCGAGAACTACGGGTGGGGCTATCAGGACCCCAACCACTCAACGCCCGAGGCGCAGGAAACGATCGCGCGGATCACTCGCGCGGTCGCGGCGAACGCCGACATTCCGGTCGGCATCAACCTGCTTCCGAACGACTTCGCGGCGGCGATGCGGATCGCCGAGGAGACCGGCGGGCGGTTCATCCAGATGGATCACATCGTCGGCCGTTTCCACGGTTGCCAGCCGGTCGACGTGGGTTACCTCCAGGCCATGCGGGCCAGGTATCCGGACATCGCCGTGCTGGGCGGCGTCCACCCCAAGTACTATGAGTTCGAAGGTCCGGAGCCGCCGATCTCCGAATCCGCTGCCAAGGCCGCGGAACGCGGGGATGCCGTCGTGGTCACCGGGGCGAGGACCGGGTCGGAAACGGACTTGGACGACCTGAAGGCGGTCCGAGAAGCGCTGGAACACGTACCGCTGGTCGTCGGCAGCGGACTGACGCCAGAGAACGCTCCCGCCCAGATGGGCATCGCGGACGGCGCCATCGTCGGCAGTTCGATCAAGGTCCGCGGCGTCGTGCAGGGGGAACCCGTCGATCGGGAGCTCGTAGAGCGCCTGATGGACCGGGTGCGTTCTAGTTGAGCAGCTGGCACTCGGCTGCGGAACCCGGCACCTTGCGGGTGCCGGACGGTCCGGCTTCCAGGCGGACGCCGCGTTCGCCCTCGAAGTCCGCGCAGACGCCGTAGCGTTGGCCGTCGGAAACGTAGTAATAGTCACGTGCGTCGGGCAGCGGGTCGTCGAGGAACGTGTCCAAGTAACCGCGCAGCGCTTGCATCAGGGGGCCGTTCTCGGTGACCGGACGGACGGTCGGCTGTCTCGGATAGTCGCCGTGCTCGGCGACGTACCGGGCCAGGGCCGAGCGGTACGCCGAGAGGTCACGTTCCCGGGCGGCGTCGTTCCGGGCCGTAAGCGCTTCCGCCTCCAGCGAGACCAGCGCGGCCGAGATCACGCCGAAGTTGGTCTCGGCGCCGCGCAGTTCGCGGTCGTTTTTCCAAGTGATCGTGATCGTCGATTCGCCGTCCGGGACCTTCACCTCGCGCTGGAAGGCCCACGGCCCGTTGCCCCCGGTCGTCAGCTCGATCGTACGCCCCGCCACGTTCTTGCCGTTCAGGAGCACGTCCACGTCGAACGCGTACCCGGGCGGGAGCGTGCCCTGGTAGTTGCGGTAGTCGAAGCGGAGCTTGTACCGGCCCGCCTCGAGTTCGTTGGAACGGAAGGTCACGGTGTAGCCTTTCTTGGCGAAGACGCCGAGGTCGTTGTCGACGCTGGTGCAGCCGGATTCGTCGACCGTCTCGCAGCTCAGGTAATACCGGCCGGGGGCGGACCAGGACTTCTCGTCCTCAAGCGTTGGTTCCGCTCCGGGTGCGTACTCCCCGCTGGAGGCGAAGACCTGGATGGAGGCAATCAGCGCGAACGCCGCCAGTGCCGCCCAAGTGAACGGCCCGAGCCGCACACCGCGAAGCCGTCGTGCGTTCGTCCGAAACGTTTTACGTAGGTTTTGCATGTTTGTTTCCGTCGATTCGAGTGTAACCCCTCAGCCAGGAAATTAACGAAGCATACCACTTTTTGGGGCATTTGTCTAGAGCCGAGGTAGGGCACGACTGATTGTTTGAATATTCCTCCGATAGTATGATTTTCCGTTATGCCACGCGAAACCCTGGGGAATATCACTATTTCCCGAATAATCGAAGAAATCGACTTTCCTGGTCAGCTTGGTAAGGAAGAAGGTCAGTTTGAATACGCTGCTCTCGCAGAAAAAGTACTTGCTCAAAGTAACCTTTCCTCTGTCGAGCGAGCTAACGCCTTGGCCTATCTCGCTGATCATTATTTCGCCTTAGAGCACTATGAACTGGCTGAAGTTTTGTATTACTCGGCTGAAGGTGTGCATGTTAGCGAAATTGGTTACACGTCTTCACGGCTGGCCAACTACCGGGTTGGCCGTGCTAAGTCGTTGAATGCTATGGACCAAGCAGAAAAAATCAAACGGATGCACGCACGACCTGGTCGATACGGTTGACCTTGCGGAGGAGGAGGGATTCGAACCCCCGAGACCCTTGCGGGCCTAACGGTTTTCGAGACCGCCCCATTCGACCGCTCTGGCACTCCTCCGGGTATGTTCCATTGTAGCCTCTATCGGCTGGAGCGGAGTGGTAAAACCCTGTACCATGACCCGTCATGACTCCCGAAGGTCCCAGTCCGGACGAAGCGCTTACGGAATTCCTAAATCCCGAAGGCACGCGGTTCACCGACGGCGATGCCGTCCAGGAGCGAGCGATTACGCTGATGAGCGAAGAGGGGGTCGAAGCGGAGACAATCGAGACTTTTTTCAGGGAGCAGCTGGAGCGAATGGAGCATCCCTTGGACCGGACCGTTTGCCGGCATTGGCTTCGAACACTTGCCATTGAACGGGGAGAAATCAGGAAGGCGGCAGAGCTCTCCGAGGCCCAGATTGACGATTTGCTGGCCGGCGGCCGTCCCGAGTCAGCCGCCAGTGAAGCGGCGACTGCCGCCGCCGCGTACCAACAGGCCGGGTTGTCTGGAGAGGCTCGTCTTGTATTGTCCCGGGGCTATAACTGCTTGCGTACCGCCCGAAAGAACCCCGGTGACATGAAGCCGGAGCAGGCAGCTGTCGCTCAAGGTGCTGCAAAACGGTTGCTGGACGACGTGCGCCAGTCTATCGCAAGCTGATTTTGGGCAGGGGGGAGCGGAGCCGAGTTCCATAGAGGAGGTCTGCGGCTCACGCGTGTGATACTTGTACTAGTTCTCTGCCCGCGCTGCTCCCCCTACTTCATGATGTGGACCGTACCCGCGTTTTAGTGCTCCTAGAGCTGCGGGACGGTCTCGATCCGCGGCGTCTGCGGATGCGTCGAGCCGGTCGGCGGGGTCGTTGGGGTGCCGCGCTGGCGGCCATGGATCCTGCGGGTCATCTCTGATCCCTTCGGTCGTCGATTTGAGGTGCTAGCTGAACTAGCCTAGCTAGTACGGTTATTACCGTAGTTGGCTTATTCCAAGCAGTCAACCGGAATCGTTGCGTCCCCGGAGAGATTCGAACTCCCGACACCTGGCTCCGGAAGCCAGTGCTCTATCCACTGAGCTACGGGGACGTGCCTTCTATATTACCTGGCTTCGTACGGCTTGCCCGGGGTCCCGCCGATCACCAGCAGCCGCATCCCCTCGCCGCCGGGGTACACTTTCCGTTTCGGCTTGGGGCCGACCCGGACGATGTGCCCCGGGTCCAGCGGATACCGCTTCCCGTCCACCTCGATCTCTCCGCCGCCGCCGAGCGCCAGGAAGACCTCCTCTTGGTCGGCCTGCTGTCCGAACTGCTCGCCGTCGTGGTGGTGCTCGGGATAGACGTCCGTTTCCGGACCCAGCTCGACGACGGCGATTCCGAACGAGCTCACACCAAGCGCCTGCTGGACCTTGCGGAGCGACATCTCGCCGGACGAGTGGTTGAACCCGTCGATGTCGTCGATCTTGAGGTGGGTGACGTCCGCCATGGCCCCACTATACCGTCAGCGGATGCGAGACATCAGGAAACTGGCGGGGATCGCGAGCAGCAGTCCGGCAGTCAGCACGGCCGAGGTAGGTAGGAAGAACGTCAGTCCGTAGAGCAGCAGCGCGGCCAGTCCCCAACCGGTGAACCAGGCGTATTCCATCAGACGGATGTATGCCAGCCGGGCGCTGGCATTGGCATTCTCATAGAAGCGGGTCATGAACGTAGTGCCCGCCAACTGGTTGCCCATCCCGCCGAGCAGATTGAGACCGAACACGTGTCCGGCCGAGGTGGCGAAGATCCGCAGGGCGTTCAACAACCCGAGCGTGATGGATCCGCGGTGGAGGTAGTGCTTCACGCCCTTGGATTCCTCGCGCCGTCCCACGTACAGCGCGGTGGCGATAGAGCTGATCACCAGGATCGAGCCCAGGCCGCCGACCACCGCGTAGTTCTTTACGAGCAGGTAGACCAGGATCGGCCAGAGGACCGCATCGGTCAGCATCACGACGGCAAAGCCGGCATTCGCGACGCCGTCCCTCAGGAGGCGCTGGCCCTTGAGCTGCTTCAGGCTCAGGTCGTGCTCCTGCACGGCCTCCTTGGCGAGAAGGAGCGGCACGGCCGCCAGCACGAACAGTCCGGCCGCCAACCCGTAGTTGAAGCTGATGCCATACGCTTGGGCCACGAAGCCCCCGATCGCCGGGGACAAGGCCCCGCCGAAAGCGGTCAGCGCGGACAACATACCCACTTGGCGGCCGTCCTTGCCAGGCGTCTCCGACGCGGAGAAGTTCCCGTGCAGCGCCGGGAAGTAAGCCTCGTTGCTGAGCGCGGCCAGGAACGCCAACGCGGCCAACGGCCAGTGGTGCGTGTCCAAGGTGATCAAGCCGACGAAGAGCGGCAACAGCAGCAGGTTCCCGAGCGCCATGCTGCGGTTCGGGCCGATCCTCACCATCAGCCGCATCATCGGATAGCAGACGGCGATGTTCGAGACCGCGTAGGCGACGTAGTACAACAGCACCTCCCGGAACTCGTAGCCGAGTCCGAGGAAGTAGAGCGGGATGAATATCGCCACCAATCCGCCGGCCGCCGCACCGAGCATCCGCGCCCAATACAGCCGACGGACTTCCGTGAACCGGAGGTGGTGCGTGAAGTGATGGTGGGAATAGAGCATCCCCTTGATGGTACTGGGTCCGGGCGCGCCTGGCAGGATTCGAACCTGCGACTTCCGGCTCCGCAAGCCGACGCTCTATCCACTGAGCTACAGGCGCTCGTCGCAATGCTACTTCAGCTTCCGCGCTGAGCCAAAGCACATCGCTCCAGCTTCCGTAGGCATTGCTCCTCTCCGATCGAAAGCGTGCTCGCGGGACTGCGCACCTCTTTCGATCGGTTCAGGCTAACTTATTGTAGCCGACTAAGCGGCTTTTTCTGTACGGTACTCCTCGCGGAGCAGGGAGTAGATGCACGTGGTGGCGGGCTTGCCGTCGATCGTCCAGTAATCGCGCAAAGTCCCTTCCTTGGAGAATCCGAGTCCGGCCAGGCTTCGCTGCGAGGCCTCGTTGGTGGTCCGGGTGACGGCCTGCACACGGTTCAATCCGAGTACGTCGAATGCGAAGTCCAGCACCGCCCGCCCCGCTTCCGCGCCGTAGCCCTTGCCGCGGGCCTCGGCGACCAGGCCGCGGGCCAGCTCGCCGCGTCGGTTCTTCTTGTCGACGCTATGCAGTCCGGCTTCGCCGACGTACCGACCGGTGGCTTTTTCCTCGACCGCCCAAGTGAACCGATCGGGTCCGTATCCGAAACGCTTCTCGAGCCGCTCCTTGATCCGCGCCCGTGCCGCGTCGATCGATTCGTACGGCGGCCGCCCCATGTAGTCCGTGACGTCGGTCTCTTTCACGAACGCGTAGAATCCGTCCAGGTCGTCCATGGTGAGGGCGCGCAGCCGCAA
This sequence comes from Candidatus Saccharimonadia bacterium, assembly GCA_025449535.1. GTDB lineage: Bacteria > Patescibacteriota > SICC01 > SICC01 > SICC01 > JALYJZ01. Next base: position 410,053 of record JANWJF010000001.1, on the reverse strand, counting down.
CCGCTCCGTCTCCAGGACGGGAATCTCAGGCCGCTGCTTCTCCTTCGGTCGCTCGTCGCTCACGGATTACAGTCTAATCCACCGGCTGGAATTATTGCAGAATCAAGCTTGAGCCGCTTCCCAGTCAGACTTGAGCAGGCCGTAGTACTTGCTGTCTCGGTATTTTCCTTTGAAATACCGGTCTTGTTTCCGAGTACCCTCGTATTTCATCCCGAGCCGTTCCATGAGCCTCCAGGAGGCTTCGTTCGGAACGTCACAACCCGCTTCAATCCGGTTTAGTCCGATTACCGTAAACGCATGTCGAACCAATGCCTCACACGCTTCAACGCCGTATCCTTGCCGATGGAAGTCCGGAGACAGCGAGTATCCAAGCTGCGCCTTGCGATTTTCCGCATCCATGTGCAAATCGAAGACTCCGATTACCCTGCTGCCTTCCTTGAGCTCGACTGCATAAATCAGATCCCCGCTCTCGACCTTGGCCGGTATATCTTCCGTCAGCCAACGCAAGGTTTCTTGCTCATCGGTGTGCGGTTCCCACGGCAGAAACTCAGAGACTTCCGGCCGTCGCGTGTAATCAAATACGTCCGCAGCATCGCTTGCCCGGACCGGACGAAGGAGCAACCGTTCTGTCTCAAGGGGCGTTACTGCAAGACGTTCTGGCGGTATTTCACCCATGCTGTCTCGCCCTTTCGAAACTTATAACCGAATCCACCGGCTGAGCTTGTCGACGAAGTCCTCGCTCTCCTTTGCCTGTTCCGCGAGGTGGTCCTTGAGCGCGTTCTGCACGGCCAGCGGGTCGATGTCGGCCAGGGAGAGCTTCACCAGCGGCTTGAACCGGTCGGTCCTCTGGAGCGTGAGCGTCTTCACCGGCGGGTGGTAGATGATCCAGAAGGTCCGGAGTTCGCTGAACGGATAGAAGCGGTCCGCCACCTCGACGCCGAGCTTGGAGATCGAGATCGAGAGCGTCCGCGGCTTGTCGCCGGCGTGCCGCACCACTACGTAGGTGGCGAGGGCGAACACCGCCGCGGCCAGCCACTGCTGGAGCACCAACGCACCGGCGACGAGCAGGACGCCGAGCACCAGGGCGCCCACGTACCACTTCTTGTTCCGGTCATACTCCACGAACTCCTTGGCCTCCCAGGCCAGGATCGGCCGCTCGGAGTCCTCCGGAGACGGCTTGGCGGGGGTGTCGGGCTGCTTTTGGATAGCCATGGTTCCTAAATAATTGGCTAACTATAGCACTTTTTAGAAGAAGTGTCAAGGCCCGGCCAGGGTTCATTGCCTGGCCGCGCTTCTTCTATAGAATGAACGGTCATGGAAAAACCCCATCAGTTTGAGCGAATTACAGAATCGCACCCTAAGTATCGACTGTACCGGATGAACCGCAATATCCCGCCCACGGATGGATTCGCCGAGTATGAACGGGCCGAGCTCGGGTCCTTTTCGGCGGCGGAACGACAGGGATTGGTGGACGTCTCGGAGCGGCGGCACCACATCCTGGAACGGGTACGGGACAAGCTGCGTCCGCTCTGGACGCACGACGAGGAATTCCTTAAGGGATACGTGGCCGAGTACCAAATCCCGATCCCCGAAGGCTGCGACGGCACGGAAGGTCCGGAACTGCTCGATGCGATCTCGGACGACGACCTGCAGGCGTGGCTGGAAGACTATGAGACACGGTTCGTGCTAGGGTCCGAGAAGCATCGCGAACGGTTCGAACGGTATTTCACAGAGTTTCTCGGGGCGGCGGAACAGGCAATCGAAGACGGCTGGCTGCCGCTGACCCGCGATGAGTTATACGAACGGATCGGCTGGGTGAACCCACGGGTCTATTCCGGTTTGGCAGCGGCGCTCTACTTGCGTCCGGACGGCAGGCACGGCATCGGCGGTTACTTCAATGACGACGAGTCGATCGGCGTGACCGACGATACTACTTCCGAGATATTACAGCGGCACTACTTCTTCCACGAGATGGTCCATATGCTGGCAGGTCGAACGATCCTCGCCTATCGGGACTCGGACTCCGGTAACGTGACGTTCCATCATCAACGGAACGGCCTGCATTTCCGGGTAGGTACACCGCACGTCGCACCTCGCATCAAAAAGCGACTGCCTCGCGGTAGGATTCACCGGCCGCTCCCGGTGCATGACGAGCGGACCGAGGATCGGTTGCGGTGGCTCAACGAGGCGGTTACGGAAGAAGTCGCTCGACGGTTGGACAATATGGCATTCGACACGTATGACGAAGAACGCCGGTTGAAGCGCCAGTATCAGCATGACGGCGACCTCCATCTGCTGGACCAGGTGTTCCTGGAAGCGTATTTCGAGAACCACCGGGGTTCGGCCAGCGGTTCGAAAGTGCCGAAGTGGAAGGCCTTGCGGCGGCTGGCGGACGAAGCGCACGGCAAGGGATTCCTGTTCAAGCTGGACGACGCGATCCGGTTCGCGGAATACGAGGAGCGGCAGCGGGCACTCAAGGGTGAGCCCGTCAGCGGCAAGGCCGGCATCCGCGCCGGCCGACGCTTGATTCGTCAGAACGTGCTGGAGCGGGACCCGCAGGCGCCCTGGCAAGCGCGGTCGGATTACCTTTACAGGACGCAGATTCACGAAGGTCACGGCCAGGCCCTGGCGGAGATCGGCCGATTGTATGATATTCCGGCTGTCGACTTGGCTGCAGTACTTGGCGTGAAGAAGCGGACGATACGGCGGTGGCAGCGGGACGGCATCCCGGACCGTGATACCTGGCGCCGCGGACGGATTGATACCCTGCGGTTCACGTTGCCGATGCTGGAAGGACTCGCGAACGTCCCTCAAGAAGAAATCCGGGACATGCTTCTGACGGAACCGGAGCTGGTCACGGCCATTCAGGAGGATTCGGTAGAGGATCTGCGCGAGGTGATGGTGAAAATCAACGAACGGCGGTCCCGAGAATAAGCTGCGGAGAGGGTGGGATTCGAACCCACGCGCCGACTGATGCCGACCTACAGGATTAGCAATCCCGCCCCTTAAGCCACTTGGGTACCTCTCCGTGTCGCGATGGTAACGCGTCTTTAGTTTAGCGGTCCTCGGAGACGCGCCCAAACGGTTGTCCGGTCCAGCCAAGGACAGTATGATTTCCGGTTATGCCTGAACGCGCACAGGAAACGCGGCCGGACGGTCAGTTCAATGATGAACTCACCGCGTACCTGGAGCGGTATGAATACCACGGGATCGCGCCCACGGTGGAGCGCATCGAGTCCTGCGACCCGACGATGCTGAGCCTGTCGGTGGACCTCAAGCTGCCGGCCGAAGGGCCTCCGAAGCTGCTCGAGCTCAACGGCACGACGTCTGGCTACAGGGGGTACCCGAAGGGCGAGCGCGTCATCGCGGAGCGGGCCTACGAGCTTGATCGGGCGATTGGCGTGCCGCAGATGCCGATGGAATCGCACATCGAACACCCGCGGATAGGACCCGGGCGACCGTGGGTGCTCGGTATGGACGACCAGTGCCGAAAGGTTCCCGAAGGGTTCTTCGTGCCCTGGGCGGTGGAGTTGCAGGCGCAACAGATGCAGCGCGATCCTGGATTCGGGGAGTCCGGGGACTTCCAGTTCGCCGACCTGTCCGAAGTGCCGGTCGTGATCTGGCACCACGGCGTGCAGGATCACGTGCGGTACGGCGACCCGGACCAAGTCGTGGTGATGAACCCGGGCGCGGTACGATTCCTGATAGACCGCAAGGACGCTTTCAGCGACTTCTGCGAAGCGGCCGGACTGGAGCATCTGCGACCCCGGGCCTGGACGTTCTACAATACTGATGTCAGAAGGGCGATCGAGGAAATTCTCGCCGATTCCGAAGGGATCGACACGCTTGTGATCAAACCGACGCACTTCGGGCAGAATTCGGGAGTCACGCCGGTGTCGCGAGAAACCTTCCAGCCGTTGATGGAAACGCTGTTCGTCAACAGGATCCCGCCGAAGCACCAAGCCGCTCCGTATATGCGGTGGTTCCGTTCGGAGCGGTGTCCGTTCATCGTGGAGGAGTACGTGCCGTCGAAGCCCTTGAAGAGTCCGAACCACGCCGAGTATGACTTCACGATGCGGATCAAGGTCCGCGCCGTGGCGAACCGGGAGTCACTGGCCGTTATCCCGATGGCGGCTTACTGGAAACGTCCGGTCCATCCCATCGATGCCCGCAGTCCGTATGCCATGCTGTCGGACGTGAAGCGCGGCGGGTCACAGCGGGTCAGCCGGACGGACTTCGCCCGGGCATACGAGGGCGTAGCAGAACTCACCAAGGCATTGGTCGAGAAGACCCGGGCTCGTGACCGTGCTACCCGTTTGATCGACTGCTGAGCTGCGGAGGGGGAGGGATTCGAACCCCCGAGACCCTTGCGGGCCTGCCGGTTTTCAAGACCGGTGCTTTCGACCGCTCAGCCACCCCTCCGTGCCTATACCTTACCTCAGACGCCGAAGAGGCCTGATGAGCCGAGCCAACTGTTCTGGAGCCGTCCCGGTCCCGCCGGATCGTATCCGCCCTTGACCTCAGCTCCGTCGGGGAACGAGTCGCCGTCCGTGTCCCGCTTGCCGGGATCGGCGCCGAACAGCAGCTCCTGCATGTAGGGCAGGTCGTCGCGGTCGTCGTCATTGGACAGGCGCGCGGCCATTTCCTCGAAGGTCAGTGCTCCCTTGGGCACCTCGACCTTGCCGACCTGGTCGTCGAAGTTCTTCAACTTGAGCGTCGTCGAGACGGTCGTGCTGACGTCGTTCTCGGTCCCGCCGAACTTGACGGTCAATTCCCGGAGCAGCTTCGTCTTCTTGTCGACGGCGATCCGCCCCGGCTCGAACTCGACCATCTCCAGGTTGTCGTCGAACGACTTCCGCTCTTCCTTCGGCATGTCCTCGTCCTCCACGATCCGGTAGATCTTCGGCATCGCTTCCTTGAGGCCGTCCTTGTCGATCTCGTAGCCGACGATGTCGACGGCGTCTCCGTCGATCGTGTCACCGCCATCGTAGGTCAGGCGGACCGCGCCGGTATCGAGCAGCATCCGCGCGATCTCCTGCGCGTCCTTGTCGTCGATCGTCGGGCCTTCCTGCGTGGTGAGCTCCTTGCCTTGGTTCACCTCGTTCTCACCGAACATCAGCCACTGGCCGAGGAACGGCTTCGTGTATTGCTTGAATTCGTCCGGGGAGTTGGCCAGCTGCAGGTAGGCGGTCTTGCCGACGTACCGCAGCTCCAACGCGCCGTCGTAGGTCTTCCCGCCGTCGGACGCCGAGCCCTCGGCTCTCAACGAGACCTGGGGCTCGCTGGCGTCGCGGTAGTCGTAGATCCCTTGCAGGGAGAGGTCGAAGTTCCCGCTTTTGCCGGCCGCTTGGGCCTGGCCGATCAGCGCCTCAGAGACGGAAGCCTTTCCGTCCTGGCGGTACTCGCCCTTCACGTCGAGGTCGTACTCGAACGCCTTCACGCTCTCCATGCGCTGGAACATCTCACCGAGGATCTTCTCGGGGGTCGGGCGGAGGATCAGGAACCAAGCCGCCACCGCGGCGCCCGCCAGGACGAGCGCCACCGCGGCCACGATGAGGTTCCGGGGACGGAGTAACCGGTGCGGCGCCGCTTGCTTCGGCATCTCGACGTTGGCGTTGTCCTCGTCGCCGACCGGCGCTTCCTCGTGGTACGCGACGGCGTCGCCGTAGGCGGCGGCCTGTTCCTCGGCCGCCTGACGATCGGTGTCGTTGTCGGGGGTATTCATAAAAATTGCTTAATGGTAACACTTTTGAGCCCCTCTGTCAATCCTCGGCCGCCTCGGGATGGATCGCGCTTTTTACTACGCCAAGCGCCCGCCGCCATGCGCATTGACAAAAACACGTAAAAGTGTTATGGTTACGTAATTTCTCAGAAACACTATGGCCAACGACAACCTCACATCACGGGAACGCGCCAAGCTGGCTGACTTCGTCCGCAAGGACCTCGGTTCCGACAAGCCGGCGCCGTCCAACCCCATGGGAAACCAGGACGTCAGTCAGGAGTTGAACGAGAACGAGGAGCGGCAGCGGAAGAAGCTGCATACGATGACGCCTTCGATGAAGGACGACCGGGAGGTGGTGCAGAGCGTCGGCGCGGCCGACAAGCGGGCGCCTAAGGTCGAGGAAGATGTCGACTTCTTCTCCCGCGGTGACGTGGGCAAGGTCGTCGACCAGCTCAAGGCGGAGAAGGCCGAGGAACGGCAGCGCGAGGCCGCCAAGAAGGCCCATCTGCCGTTCGTGCGGCTGATGGGCTACCCGATCAGTCCCGAGGTGCTGGCGATCATCCCCCGTGAGATCGCCGAGCGGTACGGGATCATCGCGTACATCAAGGCCGGCAACAAGGTCCGGCTCGGCGTGCTCAAGCCCGGCGTCAAGCAGACCGACCAGGCGCTGGATTCCCTGGGCCGCTCCACGCCGTACGATTACCTAATCTCGGGCATCGGCGAGGATTCCTTCCGGTACGCGATGCAACTCTATGACGAGCTGCCGCAGGCGGTGAAGTCGGCCTCCGACGTCTCCGTCAGTGACGAGGAAAAAGAATCGTTCGAGACGGACATCAAGTCCTTCCTCGACCTCAAGTCGAAGATCACCGACGTGCCGACCACCAAGGTGGTGGATACGCTGCTCAGCGGCGCGGTGAAGGTCGGTGCCTCCGACGTGCACATCGAGCCTGCCGAGGATGGCGTCCGGGTCCGCTATCGGATGGACGGCGTCCTGCACACCGTCGCCGACTTTAAGGCGGACGTCTTGGCCAGCCTGCTCTCGCGACTGAAGTTCCTCGGGAAGCTCAAGCTCGACGTGAACCATTTGCCGCAGGACGGCCGCTTCACCGTCAGCGAAGGAGACGGCGACCGGAAGCGCGATATCGACATCCGGGTGGCGACGATGCCCTCGCAATACGGCGAGGCCGTCACCATGCGGCTCCTCTCCCGGGATTCCGTGAAAATCGGCCTGGACTCCCTCGGCCTTACCGGCGAGGCCCGGAAGCTCGTGCTGGCCGCGATCGACCGGCCGCAGGGGCTGGTGCTCGAGTGCGGGCCGACCGGCTCCGGAAAGACGACCACCCTGTATTCGCTGCTGACCCGGCTCAACGACCCGCAGAAGAAACTAGTCACGCTGGAGGACCCGGTCGAGTACCGGTTGCCCGGCGTGACCCAGTCGCAGATTGACCCCGAGCACGGGTACGACTTCGCCGAGGGATTCCGGTCCGTACTGCGGCTCGACCCGGACGTCCTGATGATCGGCGAGATCCGCGACCAGAACACCGCCGATCAGGCGGTGCAGGCCTCGATGACGGGCCATATCGTGCTCTCGACGCTTCATACCAACGACGCCCCGACGGCGATTCCGCGATTGGTGGACCTGGGGGTGCGCCCGTTCCTGCTCGCCAACGCGATCAACGCGGTCATCGCCCAACGCCTGGTACGGAAGGTCTGTCCGCATTGCGCGGAGGAGACCAAGCCGGACGCCACGGCGATGGAGGCGATCCGGCGGGTGCTCAAGGACCTCCCCAAGCTGAGTAAGGACAGCCTGCCGCCGGAAAAAGAATGGCTCTTCATGAAGGGCAAGGGCTGCGTCCGCTGCAACGGCACCGGTTTCGCGGGTCGGATCGGAATCTTCGAGGTACTGACGATCAACGAGGAACTGGAACGCCTGGCCATGAACCGCGTGCCGGTCAGCCAGATCAGGCATGCCGCCCGGCAGGCGGGTATGATGACGATGGAACAGGACGGCTTGCTTAAGGCCCTGACCGGGGTCACCACGGTCGACGAGGTCTGGCGGGTCGCTCGCGACATCTGACCCACCGGCCGCCGTGAAACAAACGCTCCGCAAAACCGCTTTTACCGTCGCGCTCTGCTCCCTGATGGGAGCCGGCTTGGTGATTCCATCGGCGTCGGCCGAGGACGGCGAGCTCGACAAGGCGCGCGCGGAAACCGCCTTCTACAAGAACCAACAGAACCGCTTGGTAGAGGAACAAGCGGTTTCCAAGGATGACATCAAGCTGGCGGAAGCCCGGCTCCGGAAGCAGACGGAGGTAGTCGAGGCCAGCAACCGCAAGCTGGAGGCGATCAATGCCAAGCTGGTCGACCTGAAGTACCAGCGCGGCGAGGCGATGGAGGAGGCATACGTCTCTTCCGACAACGGGAACCTTCTCTACGCGTTGGTCGACTCCGGGTCACTCAGCGAGTTCCTGCGTCGCGGGCAGTACACGACTTTCCTGATCGATCGGAAAGAGGACCTGGTCGACCGGCTGGACGGCGAGATCGCCGGGCTCGACGGCCAGCGCCGCGACTTGGTCACCGATCAGAACGCCTTGGAATCGGAGATCAAGGACCTGGAGGACCGGATTGCGTTGCTCAAGCTGCAGCTTGAGGCCAACGGCGACAAGCTGGGGGAGGCCGAAGCCCGGGAGCGGGCGTTGGCTGAACGCACTGGGTTCGAGAACGAGAACGACCGTGACTTCATCAAACGGAATCAGCCGGTCGGCGACCGGTTCGCCTTGGCCGGCGGCGGTACGGAACACGGTCTCGGCATGAGCCAGTACGGCGCGAAGGGCGCGGCCCAGCATGGCCGGGACTACCGCGACATCCTTGCGCACTATTACCAAGGCAGCCGGATCATCAAAGCCGGGACCTTCTCCACGAACATGGGCAGCTCCGAGGAGTACGTGGCCCGGGTCGTGGCCGGGGAGATGCCGTCCAGCTGGCCGATGGAAGCGCTGAAGGCCCAGGCCGTCGCGGCCCGCAGCTACGCCTACCGGAACCGTGGCAACCAGGACTGCTCGCCGCGGACGCAGGCCTGCGGGTCCGGATCCGCCCGGGCCCGGGAAGCGGTCCGCGCCACCAGCGGCCAGGTCCTGAGCCATGACGGTTCGGTGATCGCGGCCTACTACCACTCGACGTCCGGCGGCTGGACGGAGAACAACGAGAACGTCTGGGGCGGCACGCCGCTGGGTTGGCTCCGGGGCGTTTCGAGCCCGTGGGAAACCGACTCGCCGCATTGGTACTGGGAGTCGAAGTCCTATTCCCGCAATCAGATGCAGGCGATCCTGAACCAGGACGCCCGGACCAACGTGGGTCGGCTCGAGACGATCCGGATCATCGGCCGCGGCGTGTCCGGCCGGGTGACCTCCGTACAAGTCGTCGGGTCGGGCGGTACCAAGACGGTCTCCGGCCCGCGGTTCAAAGGCGTCTTTAACGCCTACTCGCCGGCGGACGAGCCAGGCCTGCGTTCCACGTTGTTCGGTTTCAGGTAAGAAAATGGATACGGAAACCGACATGAAGCCGGAGACACCGGAAAGTGGAATTCAGATAGCGGAAGCAACCGCGGCGGATGTCCCGGGCATAGCCCAAGTTCGCAAAGCGAGCTGGCGCGATACCTACCCCAACGAAGAAAACGGAATTTCAAAGGAAGCAATCTGGGAGTATACGCAACACTTTGATCATCCGGACGCGATTGAAAAGCGACAGCGCAATTGGGATAACGGAAAAAGTTGGATAGCAAAGGACGGAGATCGTGTTGTTGGGTTTATTTATGTCACGCCGTCCGATAACGAAATCAACGCTTTGTATGTGCATCCCGACTACCTGAACGGTCCGGAACTGAAATTGAATATCGGAAAGCAGCTGGTTGAGAAAGCGATTGAGCAACTGGATGACGCTAGGAATGTAGACGTATGGGTCGCAGCGTATAACGCACGCGCCATACGGTTTTACCGAAAGGTAGGATTCGTGATGACGACTGAAGAAAAGAGCCACAAACTGATTGGGCGAGAACTGAAGATGGTCCGCCCAGCCGCAAGCTGAACGACTTGGGTTCCAGATATGCAGGCGCCCCCTTCGATTTCGTAATTGATGAAATCTCAGGGGGCGGGATCCCGCCAGCCGGTTTGCTGGCGGGGCGGGTGCCGACGCTCGGATGTCGGACTTGGTTGTTCAGGTAACGGCACCTCCTCGGAGGCCGCGCTTGTCACGCTCGACGTAACGAGGCTCTCCGTTCCAGCGAGTGGCGTACCACTCGACGTGGGGGTCGGCTTTGTTTTTGGTCCAGTAGACCGCACGGTCCTTGGCGGCCACGAAGGCGAAGAAGACCAACGCCAACGCGGACGAAATCGCCGTGGTATAGGTGTGGCTGCCGTTGCCCAGGTCGCTGAACGTGATGCACAGCGAGAGCACGATCGCGTAGAGGAGCGGCCCGAAGACCACCGTGTGGTAGAGCTTCGACGGGCTGAACTCCTGTCGCCACGTGAACGTCCCGTCCCTGAGCGGAGCGACCTCCATGATCAGGGCGGCGAGCACCCCGGCGGCCAGAAGGCCGATATGGAGCAGGGGCTCCGTGAACGGACGGTCCAGCGGGCCGGAGTGTTCGATGGCGAGCGCCGCGTTGAACGCGATGGCCGGCCAGGCGAACAGACCGCCGATCAGGAACGTGAGGTACCGGCTGCGGCCGAACAGCCCCATCCGGGCTTCCTCGTGGAACATCAGTAGGCTGACGATCCCGATGTAGGCGACGAGCACGATGCACGCGGCCTCGAACGGGCCGTGGTCCCAGAGCTGGAACCACTCGGGACAGCCGATCTTTTCTGAAGCGGTCATCGCTTCTCCTTTCGGACTGCGGTTGAGGGTTGGTTACTCCAGGACTGGGTAGTGGGCGTTACCGTTTGCCCACTGCACGATCAGGTCATGCTGGCCGGCCATGGCGGCCAACGCCAGCAGGCCAAGGACGAATAGCACGATGGACTGCATTTGTTCATCGTGCTCGTACGCTATGCGCACGATTGCCACGACACAGACCGCAGTGATGAGCCAGTTGTAGGCAGGCATCAGGCCGTTGGCCAGGTGCCGCACGGTCGTGTCCTCCCCGACGAAAGTCGAGCAGACGAATCCGACCAAGCCGAGTGCGGCCATGAAGACCACGAGGCGGCTTCCTATCTGGTCGCAGCGCCAAAGCCCGAGGACGAGCACGGCGACCACCGCCAGGTGGCTCAACGGCTCGATGACGTCCTGGCCCAGCGCGGTCTTGGTACCGACCCCGAGACCGGGGAGCGACCCCAGGAAGTCGAGCGCCATGGCCAAGGAGAAAACGACAAGCGCGAGCCAGACAAGGTCCTCTGGCTCACCATTTGAGAGTTGCTTGCGAGACGCCCGTCTTCTCTCCTGGTCATACTTCTTCAAGAGGAGGGCAATCGGGATGGCACAGAGCCCCACCGCGATCTGGAGTACGTCGAAGCCGTTCAACTGCACCATCTCCTTAGGTAGTGGGTTGGCTTCGGATAACCGAGAAACGATCGCATGAGGCGTTCGCGACTCGGTGGACGAAGCCAACGGGTGTTAAGGTCCGAGCCGATCAGGATAACGCTGTTTTTTGGCTAAATCAAGGTAGTTTTAGTCAAATCACTACCCGGCCGGCGGCACAAACCCAAGCAGCTTTGCGCGCAGGCGGTACTCGTCCGCCTTCTTGCGGTCGCCCCCGGCTTCCTCCAAGCGCGACTTGAGGTACCAGGAGTACCCGAAGCCGGGATCGAGCTCGATGGAGATATCGACGGCCCGGCGCGCATCATCGTATTCCCGCAGCGCGAGGTCGGATGCCGCCCGCAGGTTCCAGGCGTCGCGGTAGTCCGGCCGCCGGCCAGCGGCCGTCACGCCGATCCGCCGCGCCGCGGCGAACTCGTCCAGTCCGAGCAACAGGCTGCCGCGCATCACCCGGCGGCTGAACGTCTCGTCCGCGGCGGCCATGTTCCGGAGTGCCGCGCCGATCTCAGTCCGGGCGTCCGCCGGCACGGCCGTCAGTTCGTTGAGGAACGCCGCTACGGTGGGGTCCGGGTGGATGACCTGCGGGACCGTCCGTCCGACGGCGCGCAGGTCCCGGGCCGTCCGGTCGGGATTCTCGATCGACTCGGCCAGCACGAACGGATACGCCCCGACGATCGTCCGGGCGCCCTCGCTCAGCCGTTTGGCGGTCGGGAAGTCGGCGGCATCGACCGCGGCATGGGAGAGTCCCAGCCGGACGACGGTATCTTCCGGCTCGCCCAGTTCGTCCCGGGCCGTCTCGTACGCCGCCTCGTCCGCTTGCGCACCGGCCGCCGCGCGGCCCAATGCCGCGTAGTTTCCGTCGGCACGGCCGAACGCGTCCAGGGCGCCTTGGTAATCGCCGCGGAGGTAGGCCAGCGAGCCGAGCGACAACGCCCGGTCCGGCTCCGGGGAGATCGCGTATGCCAGACGGGCCTGCTGGTAGCCGCCGTCGACGTCGCGCCGCTTCAGTAACTCACGGGACTCGACGTCGTAGGCCTGGGCCTTGTCCGCCCGCCAGTCGGCCGACGCGAACCAGATACCGGCGGCCACGACGAAGAGGATGATCGCGGCGCTGGCGAGTATCCCGGCCGCCTTGGCGAACCGGCTCCCGCTCCGGCGTGCGGCAGGCTCAGGACGCTTCGAGCTTGGCGAGGGCCGCTTCGGCTTCGGCGAGCTGGGCCTTCGTCTCGGCGACGACGTGTTCCGGCGCGTTTTGGACATAATCCTCGTTTGCGAGCCGCCCCTTGAGCCGCTCTACCTCCATTCTCTTGGCCTCGACTTCCCGCTGCAAATGCGCGGCCGCGACGTCGCTGCCCAATCCGGCCAGCGGCAGCACCACGGTCGCGTCCCCGACGGCGGCTGAGGCCACGTCCCCGGTCGGCGGGTTCTGCCCGACCCGGAGGATCGACACCCGGGCCAGCTTGTTGATCACGTCTCCGGATTCCACTACCCAGGCCGGTTCGTCCGTGACGACGTAGGCCTGTACGAACGAGGCGGCCGGCGTCTTGTGCTGGGCCCGGATCCGCCGGATCGTCTCGATCACCTCGCGGACGCGGTCGGACCGCTCACCGTCCTCAGGCTGGTCGAGGTCCTCATGGACCGCCGGCCACGGGCTGGTGATCAGCGCGTTCTTCTTGCCGAGTCCGTCCCGCCAGACCACTTCGGTGACGAACGGCATGAACGGATGCAGCAGGCCGAGGATCGTCTCGAGGACGTACCGGAGGATGAGCTTCGTGTTCGCGGCCGCCTCGGGGTTCCTCAGCTGGACCTTGGCAGCCTCGAGGTACCAGTCCGCGAAGTCGGACCAGACGAACTCATACAGCGCGTTGCCGGCGAACCCGAGGTCGTACGGCTTGGCCAATCGCTTGGGAGTGACCGGCTCCGGCGTCTTGCCCGGCTTGTCGTACGTCGCCGGATCGGTGAACGCGGCATCGACCGTCTGCGCCGTCCGGTACAGCTTGTGCAAGATGCCGCGGTCCAGCGAGGTCAGGGTGTCCGGGTCGAGCTTGGCGAGGTCGGCGTCGCCGTCCGTCCGTTCGATCACGTAGCGGGAGATGTTCCAAAGCTTGTTGGTGAAGTTCCGGGACTTCACGAGGCGCTGCTCGTCGAACTTGAGATCGTTGCCGGGCGAGGCCGAGGTCGCGAGCATCCAGCGCAGCGCGTCCGCGCCGTACTTGCCGATCATCTCCAGCGGGTCGACGCCATTGCCCAGCGACTTCGAGAACTTGCGACCGCGCTGGTCGCGGACCAGGCCGTGCAGGTACGCCGTGTGGAACGGTGGCTTCAGGTCGCCGGTCTTCTCGTCGCGCACGTCCAAGGCGACGGTCATCAGCGCCATCCGGGTGATCCAGAAGAAGATGATATCGTAACCGGTCTCCAGGACGTCGTTCGGGAAGAACCGCTTGAAGTCGGACGTCCGCTTCGGCCAGCCCATCGTCGAGAACGGCCAGAGGCCGGAGCTGAACCAAGTATCCAGCGTGTCCTGGCTCTTCTTGTAGCCGGGCTTGGCCGTCAGGGAGACCTCGCCCTTGGCGTTCACGTAGGCCGGTACCGGATGGCCGAACCAGACCTGCCGGGAGATGCACCAGTCGTGCAGTTTCTCCAGCCAGTCGAGGTACGTCTTCCCGAACCGCTCCGGCACGAACTTGAGGTCTCCGTCGGCGACGAACTTGGCGGCCTGCTTCTTGATGTCCGCGACCTTCAGGAACCACTGCTCGGAGATGCGCGGTTCGATCACGTCGTCGCTGCGGTAACAACGGCCGACGGAATGCTTGTGGACCTCTTCCTTCACGAGCAGCTTTTCCCGCTTCAGCCAATCGACCATCTTCTTCCGGGCGGCGAACCGGTCGAGGCCGGCCAGGGCCTTGCCGGCGGCCACGGTCATCTTGCCGTCCTCGCCGATCACCTCGACCGGCGGACCGGCTTCCTCAGGCCGGCGCTCGTAGACGGCGTAGTCGTTCTTGTCGTGGAACGGCGTGATCTTCACCACGCCGGTGCCGAACTCCGGGTCGACCATCTCGTCGGCCAGGACGCGCAGCGTCCGCGGGCCGTTGATCGTCTTCACCTCGATCTCCTTGCCGACCCACTTCGCGTACCGCTTGTCCTGAGGGTGGACCGCCACTGCCGTGTCGCCGACCTTCGTTTCCGGGCGGGTGGTACCGAGCGTGAACGGCCCGTACTTCATGTAATACAGCACACCTTCCTGTTCCTTGTGCTCGACCTCGTCATCGGAGAGGACCGTCCGGCAGGTGGGACACCAGTTCACCATGTAGCTGCCGCGGTAGATCAGGCCCTTCTTGTAGAGTCGCTTGAACGCTTCTTCCACCGCGGCCTTCTTTTCCGGATCCAGCGTGAAGGCGTTGCGGGTCCAGTCGCAGGACGTACCCATCGCCCGGACCTGGTTCTCGATGATCTTCTTGTTCTCCTTGGCGAACGCCAAGGTGCGCTTCTCGAACTCCTTGCGGCCGAGGTCGTGGCGGGTCTTGCCCTCCTCGGCGAGCCGCTTGTCCACTTGGGCGGCGGTGGCGATCGCCGCATGGTCGGTGCCGGGCAGGTACAGCGTGTCGAAACCGCGCTTGCGGTGGTACCGGACCAACGCGTCCTCCAGCGCCAGCATGATCGCGTGACCGCTGTGCAGCCGATCGGTCACGTTCGGCGGCGGCATGATGATCGAATACGGGCGGCGGTCCTTGTCCGCCTGCTTTCCGCTGTCCGAGGCCGGCTTGAACGCGTCGGACCGCTCCCACGCCGCGTAGACTGCGTCCTCGTGGGCGGTAGGGTCATACGTCTTGGGGAGTTCCTTCTGCTGGCTCACGTGTTCCATGATACCGCTCTCGCGCCTGTATCATTAACGAGTGCCGATCAGCCTCTCCAAGAAGCGCTTCACGTTCGAACAACTCCTCGCCTACGCGATCCTGACGGTCGTCGGGGTGATCATGGTCTCGACGGTCTGGCCCTCCCTGGACGGCAACGGCTATCTGGCGGCCTGGGACGCCGGCGGGCACCTGCTCAAGGCGGAGTACTTCGCCAAGGAACTGCTGGCCCACGGCCAGCTCGATGGTTGGTTCCCGACCTGGCACGGCGGATTCGGGCTCTTTCAGTACTATCCGCCCCTGCTGTACTATCTGCTCGGTCCGCTGACGTACGTCTTCCATCCGGAGTTCGCGCTGCGCCTGTTCACGGCGGCGCTCTGGGTCGGGCTGCTGCCCGCGACATACTACTTGCTGCGCAGCTTCTCATTGGAGCGACTGCCGGCGGCGCTCGGGAGCGGCCTGCTGCTCTCGTTGAACGCCTCGTTCGGGATCGGCCTCGGGGCGCTGTACGGCGTCGGCCTGCTGCCGAACGGACTCGGCTTCGTCCTGGCGATCTGGACACTCGGCCGTCTGAAGCGCGATCTCTTCGACCTTCGCGGCACCTCGGACCTGGTCGTGACCGGCCTGGTCTTCGGGCTGCTGGTCCTGGCTCACACGTTCTCCACGTACTGGTTCCTGTTGGCGTCGGTGGTGCTCGTCGTCTGCGCGGCCTGGGGCAGGCGCTGGAAGGACGTCGTACCGGTCCTCAAGCGATACGGCCTGGTGCTCGGCCTTGGCCTGGTGCTGTCCGCCTATTGGTGGATCCCGCTGCTCGGCAGCTTCGACGGCATGGGCGAGACCGGCGCGATCCAACAGCTGCCGGCGGGAGAGATTCTCAGGGGGTTGCTGCTGTCCCAGGATTCCGGCGGCTGGCCTCTGTCCGTGCTGGCGGTCGGCGGATTGGCGTACCTCTGGTTCCGCCGCCGGTTCCGGGAGCTCGGCTTTTTCCTGGGAACCGGAGCGCTCACGCTGCTGCTTTCCATCAACGCGATCAACGGCCTGTTGCCGTTCGGCGGCGTCGTCGGCTCCAGCCAGTTCATCCGCTTCCATGCCTTCTTCGCGCTGCTGATGATGGTGCTCGCCGCGTTCGGGGTCGCCGGCGCCCTGGCGCTGCTGGCGCGCTTGCCGCGCCGGTACCGGCCGGTGGGAATCGCCGCGTCGCTCTCCGCGGTCGTCCTACTCGCGAACTTCTTCGTCCTGCCGACGCTCCGGGAGAAGGCGGGTTTCATCCGGGTGGTCGACAACCAGCCGACGGCGGAGCTGCAGGAACTGGCCGGGCAGCTGGAACGGCGGATCGGCCCGGGCGAGTTCGTGCTGTCCGAGTTCAACTGGGAGTCGCGGTACTTCGTGGGCTCGCCGCATTTCGCGAACCAGCGACTGCCGCGCGAGCTGCCCGGCGTCTGGGACCTGGACGGCAACTTCCCGGAAGGGACCAAGGGATCAGCCCGACCGGTGCTGATCGCCTCGACCCTGGGGAACGGTCCGTACCTGGGTTCCCAGGAGGAATACCTGCGTCGCCGCGGCATCAAATACGTAATCAGCACCTTCCCGCTGACGCGCGGCGCGCTCGACGCGCAGGAATGGCTCCGCCCGGCCTGGAAGGGGCGTATTTTCTCGCTGTACGAGGTGCGGGGCTTCGACCGGCCGTTCGGGCTGCCGCCGGACGCCGGGACCGCGCTTACCTCCGCGGAGTTCGCCCGTGGCACATACCGTCTGAAGTTCGACCGTCCGGTGACGATCGGCCGCGATACCGCGTTGGCGGTCAGCTACCACCCCTGGCTCGTCGTCCGCAGCGGCAAGGAGGAGGTCCGGACCGGCGACTCGAACGACCAACTCACGCTTACGGAGCCGGTGGTCGCCAAGGAGCTGACGGTCTCCTATGAACCGCCCGGCTGGGTGCGCGGGTCGTGGACCGTCTCGGTCCTGGGCCTGATCGGTCTGGCCGTCCTGCTCGGCAACCGTCGCCGGATCACCGCGTGGCTGAAAGGCCGAGCGACGGGTCGGCGGGAACGGCGAACCGCGCGTCGCCGCTGAGCGCCCCGTCCCGCATCCAGTAGGCCGCGATGCCGATCATCGCGGCGTTGTCGGTGGCGAACTCGGGCGGGGTCAGAAGGGCCGGCACGTCCAGCTTCGCCGTAAGTGATTCGCGGAGCCGTCGGTTGGCCGCGACCCCGCCGCCGAGCAGGACGGCCGCCGGCTTGGTCGCCCGGACCGCCCGGACGGCCTTGGTGACGAGCGCGTCTACGACCGCGGCCTCGAAGGACGCGCAGACGTCCGCGAGCCCCTGCTTCGAGAGTTCCTTGCCTTCGACCGTCTGGCGGACCGCCGTCTTCAGGCCGGAGAACGAGACATCGAAATTGTCCTGGTCGAGCATCGCCCGGGGGAAGGCGTACGCCTTCGGATCGCCGCGTTCCGCCAGCTTAGAGATCTCCGGACCGGCCGGGTATGGCAGGCCGAGCAGCTTGCCGACCTTGTCGAACGCCTCGCCGGCCGCGTCGTCGCGGGTCGAGCCGACGAGTTCGAAGTCATGATGGCCGCGCATCAGCACGAACTCGGTGTGGCCGCCGGACACGACCATGCCGAGGTACGGGAACGAAAAACCGTCGTCCTCGGGCTTGACCCGAGGATCAGTTGCCGCCCGTGACCGATTCCCGCCTTCGCGGGAATGACGGGGAAGCAGACACGCGTAGAGGTGTCCGGCCAGGTGGTTCACGGGGATCAGGGGTTTGTCCTTGGCGAGCGCCAGCGCCTTGGCCGTCTCCAGGCCGACGATCAACGAGCCGACCAACCCGGGACCTGCGGTGACCGCGATCGCGTCGATCGAGGTCCAGTCCGCCTGGGCGTCCGCCAGCGCCTTCTCGACGACCGGGACAATCGTCTCCAGCTGCAGCCGGGCGGCGACTTCCGGCACCACGCCGCCGGTGACCCGGTGCACGTCGATCTGCGAGCTGACGACGTTGGACCGGACGTCGTGGCCGTCCGTTACCACCGCGGCCGCGGTTTCGTCGCAGGAGGTCTCGATGGCGAGGATATCCACCCCATCAGGATAGCGGCTGCTATCCTAGTACGGTATGCAGGTAGAAGACCTCAGCCGGGCCAAGGGGGCGTGGAACAAGTTCGCGCGCGAGAATCGCGGCGGCGTGCTGCAAAGTTACGAGTGGGGCCGGTTCCGTCAGGAGATGGAATGGGACGTCAGTTACGTCGGTATCCGCGACGGCAAGCAGACCCGGCTCCAGGCCGTGGTGATGCGGAAGGCCCTGCCCGGCGGCTACGGCTTCTACTACGTGCCGGAAGGACCGGTCGTGAAGGACGGCGATTGGAAGGATGCCAAGAACCGGGAAGCGCTCAAGGAGTTCGTCGCGCACTTGGAAGAGCGGGCGCACGAGGACAAGACGGTCTTCGTGAAGGTCGATCCGCACTTCGCGGTGGAGGAGTTCCCGACGGACTGGTTGGCGGAAGCCGGCTTCCGGGACAGTCCCGAGGACGTCCAGGCCGCGGTGGTCAGCGAGGTCGACCTTCGGCCGGATCCCGAGGATATCTTCGTGAGCTTCAAGCAGAAGGGCCGCTACAACGTCCGTAAGGCGGTGAAGCACGGCGTGAAGGTCCGCAAGGGTACCGGCCAGAAGGAACTGGACCAGTTCTATATGCTCCTCGAAGAGACGGCCAAGCGGCAAGGGATCACTTATCGTGAGAAGTGGTACTACGAGCTGTTCCGTAAGTACCTGATGCAGGAACACGACGACGCGACGTTCTTTATCGCCTCGCACAACAACGAGCCG
This sequence comes from Candidatus Saccharimonadia bacterium, assembly GCA_025449535.1. Classification (GTDB taxonomy): domain Bacteria; phylum Patescibacteriota; class SICC01; order SICC01; family SICC01; genus JALYJZ01. The sequence goes on along the minus strand of JANWJF010000001.1, from coordinate 391,133 downwards.
GTGGCCGCGACCCTGGTGACGTTCTTCGGTGATGAGGCGGTCTACCTCTATGGCGGGTCCACGCAGGCCGACCGGAATCTCTACGCCAGTTACCTGATCCAGTGGTCCGGCATGGAAGAGGCTCGTCGACGCGGCTGTACGTTCTATAACATGACCGGCATCGCGTCGACGGACGACCAGAACGACGCGTGGGCGGGACTCCGCCAATTCAAGCTGAAGTTCGGCGGGGGCCAGACGAACCTGGTTGGCGCGCGGGACTACGTGTTCCGGCCGGTGGAATACTTCCTGTTCACGAACGCCGACCGCGTCCGGCGGAAGCTGGCGAAGCGCTCCGGCCGGTAAGGGTTAGAATAGCGGCATGGCGACACCGCCGAAGCTGGTCAGCCTCAGGGGTTCCGGACTCCGCGTCTGGAACTACTATTGGCACTTTCGGCACGAGCTCAAGATGAGCGAGGACGAGCTGCGGGAAGTCGGGATCGAAGGCGACGATCTCTTCATCCGGCCGGAGGTGATCGGGCCGCTCAAGGAAGCGGACGCGAAGTTCCGCGAGCATGGGTACGAGCTGATCGTGAAGGACGCCTACCGTTCTCCGGAGCTGTATGAGCTGGCGTACCGTAGGCGCCACGCCGTATACGGCCAAGCTGCTACCGACCGACTCTACAACATGAGGGACAGGCCGCACATGTCCGGGTTAGTGGTCGATGTGAATCTGGTAGATCCAGAAACCGGCGAGCAGGTGAAGATGCGAAACCCGAAGCACGATGACGAAGGCGCGCAGACGATCGGATTTTATAAAGGCAAGCAAGATCCGGTCAGTCGGGAATACGAGCGTTTACAGGATTTGCTGATAGAAGTGATGCTGTCCGTCGGATTCAAGCTCGGCGTGAAGCGTGAGTTCTGGCACTTCGAATACCCGGTAGAATGACCGCATGGAGAGAATCCTCGCGCCGATCCGCAAAGCGATTCCCGACCCGGTCCTGGGTGCGGTCCGGGTGCCGTACCACTTCGGATGGGCACTGCTCGGTAACCTGATCTACCGGTTTCCCGGCCGTAACCTCAAGGTAATCGGCATCACCGGCACCAAGGGAAAGTCGACCACGTCGTACTTGGCCGCGAAGGTACTGGAGGCGGGCGGCCACAAGGTAGGGCTGATCTCGGGAGTCGTGATGAAGGTCGGAGACGAAGAGACCCGTAACAAGACCAGTCTGACCACCCTCGGGAGACTTGCCAATCCGAAGCTGCTCCGCCGCATGGTGGACGCCGGTTGTACCCATGTGGTCATCGAGGTGACCTCGCAGGCACTCAACCAGTTCCGGGTCTGGGGCATCCCGTTCGAGACGGCCGTCTTCACGAACCTCAGCAAGGAACATATGGAGCTGCATGGGAACAGCATGACGGAGTACCGGAACGCCAAGGGCAAGCTCTTCGCCAGGCTGCGCCGGGCGGAGCACAGTACGTCGATCGTGAACGGCGACGACAAGGAGGCGCCGTACTTCCTGGAGTTCTTCGCGGACACTAAGTATGTCTACGGTACGAAGTCGGAGGTCCGCGACGCCCACCCGCTGGCCCGGACGGTGGTGGCGGAGGACGTGCAGCCGCGGCCGGACGGCACGGCGTTCACGGCCCGGAACGACGAGCCACTCAAGCTTAGGACGCACTTGCCCGGGACGTTCAACGTGTCGAACGTACTGGGCGCGGCCTCCGTCGGCTTGGCGTACGGCGTGCAGCCGAAGGCGATTGCCGCCGGCGTGGACGCGGTGAAGGTCGTCCCGGGGCGGATGGAGCGGGTGGAAGCCGGTCAGCCGTTCGAGATCATCGTCGACTTCGCCACTACGCCGGACTCGTACCGCATCGTGTTGGAATCACTTCGTGAAATGACGAAGGGACGGCTGATCACCGTGTTCGGCGCATACGGTAACCGGGACATGAGCAAGTACCCGCCGATCGGCGAGGTGAATGCGGAGTACGCCGACCTGATGATTCTGACGGAGGACGATCCCGGTACTGACGACCCGGACGAACTCACCGCGCTGTTGGTCAAAGGTATCAAGCGCGCGAAGAAAGGTATCAAGCAATACGAGATCGAGATGGACCGCCGCAAGGCGATCAGCCTGGCGTACCGGCACGCGAAGAGAGGCGACACCGTGGCGCTCCTCGGCAAGGGCGCCCAGCTGGTGATGCGCTATGGCTCCGGCAACCAGCCGTGGAACGAGCCGGAGATCGCGGCCGAGGAATGGAAGAAGCTGGTACGTAAGAAGTAGCGTGGGACAATAGGGGCATGGCCGCCAAAGCCCGTCCCAAGCTCGTTCTGATCGACGCTCACGCCCTGATCCACCGGGCGTTCCATGCGATTCCGTTCCTCGCCAAGCGGGACGGCGAACTCACCAACGCGGTATTCGGGTTCACGGCGACGGTCCTCTCCGTGCTGAAGGAGCTGAAACCGGAATACGTGGCGGTCAGCTTCGACCTGCCGGAGCCGACGTTCCGTCACGAGCGGTACGACGCGTACAAGGCGACCCGACAGAAGGCGCCGGACGAGTTGCGGTCCCAGTTCGGACGGGTGCGCGAGGTCGTCGAGGCGCTCGGGATGCCGATCTTCGAGCAGGCCGGCTACGAGGCGGACGACGTGCTCGGCTCGCTGGCCAAGCAGTTCAGCAAGAAGCATGACCTCGACGCGTACGTCGTCACCGGGGACAAGGACACGCTCCAGTTGGTCGACGACCGGGTGAGGATCTTCACGCTACGGAAGGGCATCAAGGACACGGTCATCTACGATCTGGCCCGGCTCAAGGAGGAGACCGGCCTGACGCCGGAAGAGTTCGTCGAGTACAAGGCGCTCAAGGGCGATCCGTCCGACAATATCCCGGGAGTGCCCGGCATCGGCGACAAGACGGCGACTGTCCTGACTCAAAAGTACAAAGATCTAGAGGGACTCTATAAAATCCTCGACGAGAACCCGGCGAAACATCCTGACATCAAACCGAAGGTCCGCGCGAACCTGTCGGAGTTCAAGGAGCAGGCGTTCCTCTCGCGTGACCTCTCTCGGATCGTCATCGACCTGAAGCTCAAGTTCAACCTGAAGGACTGCACGATCCACGACTTCGACGCGGAGAAGGCGCTTGCCCTCTTCAAGGAGCTGGAGTTCAGCTCCTTGGTGCCGCGGATGAAGGAGGCGATGTCGGTCGAGGGACAGCGCGTGGACGGCGAGGCAGAAGGATCCCCGGCTGCCCCGGCGGCTCCCGAGCTCGCGTCGCGCGACTTCTCGAAGTCCGACTACCGGATCGTGAAGACGGATGCGGAATTCAAGGAGTTCCTGACCGAGCTGAAGGAGCAGCCGGTCTTCGCGTTCGACACCGAGACGGACACGTTGGACGCGATCCGGCCCGTCCTGGTGGGTATGTCCTTCTCCTGGCGCGCGGACAGCGGCTGGTATCTGCCGGTCGGACATGCGGACGGCCCCAACCTGCCGCGGGGGAAGACCTTGGCCGCGCTGAAGCCGCTGCTGACCAAGCCCGAGCCGGGGATCGTCGGGCACCACCTTAAGTACGACTACGAAGTGATGCGCGGCAGCGGGGTCGAGCTAGGCGGTCTCGCGTTCGACACGATGCTCGGGAGTTACCTGCTCAACCCCGGTGCTCGCACGCTGGCGCTCGACAAGCTGGCCTACCAGGAACTCGGTTACGAGATGCAGCCGATCTCCGAGTTGATTGGCAAGGGAAAGCCGAAGCGGACCTCCGAAGCCGGCCTGGACAAGGGCCAGAAGCCGGTCTCCGAAGTCGCCGTCAAGGCGCTCGGTGACTACGCCGCCGAGGACGCGGACGTCACCTGGCAGTTGTATGAGAAGTTCAACGGCCAGCTGAAGCAGCAGGGACTGAGCGCGATACAGGACGACCTGGAGCTGCCGCTGGTGCCGGTGCTCGGCCGGATGGAGCAGCGAGGCGTGAGGATCGATGTGAAGTTCCTTGGGAAGATGTCCGCGGAGTTCGGAAAGCGTCTGGACAGGATCGAACAGAAGGTCTGCAAGCTGGCAGGTCACGAGTTCAACCTGGCTTCGCCCCGACAGCTGTCCGCGGTGCTGTTCGAAGAGCTGAAGGTCGGCACGGGCACCCGGACGCAAAGCGGCAGCCACGTCTCGACCGCCGCCGGTAAGCTCGAGAAGCTGCGGGATGCCCACCCGATCGTGCCGCTGATCCTCGAGCACCGCGAACTGTCCAAGCTCAAGGGCACGTACCTGGACGCGTTGCCGAACCTGGTCCGCAAGGATACCGGGCGGCTGCACACGTCCTTCAACCAAACCGTCGCCGCCACCGGCCGGCTCAGCTCTTCCGACCCGAACCTCCAGAACATCCCCGTCCGGACGAAGACAGGCCGCGAGATCCGGAAGGCGTTCGTCGCGAATCGTGGCTGCCGGCTGATCTCGGCCGACTACTCGCAGTTCGAGCTGCGGATCGCCGCGCATATCTCCGGGGACCCGAAGCTGGCCGAGCAGTTCCGCGAAGGCAAGGACATCCATACCGCGACTGCCGCCGCGGTCGCAGGCATCCTCGAGTCCGAGGTGAAGCCGGAACAGCGTTACGCCGCCAAGGCGGTGAACTTCTCGATCCTCTACGGCGCCACGCCGCACGGCGTCGCCAAGAGCACCGGTATGTCGGTGTCGGAGGCCCAGGAGTACATCGACCAGTACTTCCGGACGTACCCGAAGCTTCGGGAGTACATCGACGCGATGATCGCCAAGGTCCGGACGGACGGATACGTGGAGACGCTGTTCAGCCGTCGCCGTTACATCCCCGAGATCAATTCCAGCTCGCACCCGATCCGCGAGGCGGCCAAGCGCATGGCGATCAACATGCCGGTCCAGGGCACCCAAGCGGACATCCTCAAGCTGGCGATGATCCAAGTCGATGCCGGACTGGCGAAGGTCTCAAAGGACGCGAACCTGCTGTTGACCGTCCATGACGAGCTGGTGCTCGAGGCGCCGACCAAGGACGTACCCAAGGTTACCGAATTCGTGGTGAAGACGATGCGCGAGGCCTATCCTTTGGACGTCCCGATCGAAGTCGAGGCCAAGGCGGGCCCCAGCTGGGGCGAGCTGCGCCCATTGGCGTAGCGGTTGTGTACACTGGTAGGTCACCTACGTACACCAACGATGCACGAAGAAGATCCAGCAGAGATTGCCATTGAAGAGGCCGTACCCTATGGCGACGACGGCTTGGTGCCGGGGGAGGACGACGGCATTGGCGTAGAAGCTGTCTTAGAGGAGTTAGATACTCAGCTGGCCGAGGAAACGGACGAACCTGACGCCGGGAAGCCGGAGGCGGCCGTATCTTCAGACGGGATACAGGAAGCAGAACTGACGGAAGGCGTGTCCGTCTCATTCGACGATGATGGGCAAGCGGCCGAGCCGGCCGAGCCGGTTGATCCCGCCGAGGTCGAGCGGCGCATTGAAGACCTGCTGGCCGTCGCCGCGGCGCAGTGCTCGACTACTATCGATGAGATACGCAGCAGCAGGCGTGCCGAACATGTATTCAAGGGACGCTGGATCGCAGCCCAGTTGCTTGACCAGGTCGGTGCTTCCAGGGAACTGGTCATGCGGACGCTCAACCGTTCGTCCGAGCACGCCGTGTATTTGCTGGTGTATAAGAAGCGTCCGGATTTCTCCGCGGATCTGGAGGTCGTCCGAAGGGAGGCAGCAACAGACCTGGCCGTGTTGGAAACGGCGCTCCTCGAACGTAAGCCGGAATTCGACTCCGAAACGGCTGGCCGTCTCGTAACCGTGATTGCCAATTACTTCAGCCTGTCTCCTGAGCACTTGTCAGAACGTTCCGGGAATCAACATTCCAGTGACGGACACGTCCAGGATGCGAAGTGGGTGGTGATTAATCTCCTTCGTCGCATGAACGCATCGCCAGCAGAGATCGCCGATCGGTTAGGATATACGGCCGTGCGTTCGGTATATGGTCTGCTGGACAGGCAAAGCACTCCCGAACTTTCGGCTTGTGCGGAAGAGATTTGGGCCGGCTTCGAAACCGGCAACGACTTTGCGGAAGGCGTACGCCGTGCCCCACAAGGGCAAACACCAGTGAAACGAACCCGGCGGAGGCCAAGGCCAAAACCAGATCGAGTACCGGGATCCCCGGAACTTTCTGCGGAAGATATTGACCGTTTGGTCCTGACCGCAGCCAATTACTTCGGCGTCGATGTGAAAACGGTGACCAATCCGCGGATGACCCACGAGGCGGCGGTACTTCCCCGTACCATCATCTTTTCCTTACTGGAGGGAGAACTTGGCATCGATCGAAAGCACGTTGCCAGGCATTTCGACAGGGTCGTGAACTCCATTGGCTCGACACTCACCAGCGAAAAAGGCCGGCAGCGGTTACTCAACAACCATGGTGCTACGAGCGCAATATTGAAGGCTTTCAAAGAGGGCGACACCCTGGACGAGTGGGCCGAGGATCTCAGGCGGGAACGAGAAGCGGCGGGTGCCAAGGAGGACCCACCCCTGTTTCGTCGTGAAGTCCCGACCGCGGAACGGGAACTGTTCGAGGCATTCGCTGACCCGGCTAGCAAGGGTCATGAAGAGGCGGTGGCCACGGTCGAGCGCTTATACCTGCCGCCGGTCCGGAAGGCGATGCGCAAGCAGCTGAAAGGGTCGAAGGTCAGCGTTCCTGAGGAAAAACCCCGGGAAGTACTGCATCTGACGGCCCGTCATTTCCTCCCGATCGCCGACCGGCACGAAAGCTTCCAGGTCTGGGTGGAGAAAGTCGCCCAACGGAGCATACAAGAAATACTGGACGGGAAGGCCCGCGAAAAGATCGTCAGCGAGACGGATCCAGAGGTATTCGTCGCCGAGACCTACGGGGCGTACCAAGATACCAGCCAGTCTTGGGAGGGCGCGGTCAGCATGCCGCGGGAAGACAAGGAACGTCTTTTCCAGGCAGCGGAAGAAGTCTACTTAGCTTATCTGGAATGTCACAAAAAAGCCCCGGTCTCACTCGATGGCTTCAGGACGGTGATCACCCGTCTGCATAAGACGTACGTCGTCCTGCAGAACCCTCAGAAAGGAAGGCGTAAGGTCCCGAGCGATTCGCTGGCTCGAAGTATCAATATCACCGAATTCAAAGGGGAGCTGCTTAAGGAAGTGCTGGAGTTTGTGTTTGAAGCGGCCATCCGGAACGCCGAAGCGAACGAGCAGGCTTGAACCGTTATACTGTTTGCGTGCCAAGCAAACAAAACCGGAAGCATGAAGATCCGCTGATGCCGGACGCTGGCAAGGCGGATCTGCACCTGCATACCACCGCTTCGGACGGTGGCACTTCTCCCAGGCGGCTGCTCGAACATGTGGAGCAGGAGACCGACCTGGACGTCATCGCGATCACCGACCACGACACGATGGATGGGGCGTTCGAGGCGAAGCGGATCCACGAGGCCGGGAACTACCGGTTCGACCTGGTGCTCGGCGAGGAAGTCACCACGCAGGAAGGTCACATCCTCGCGCTTTTCATCGAGAAGCCGGTGCCCAAGGAACGACCGGTACGGGAGACCATCCGACGGATCCATAAGCAGGGCGGACTGGCGATCGCCGCCCATCCGATGCTCGTCCTGAAGTACATCGACCCGGACATGCTGACGGCGGACGGCGTCGGCGCGGACGTCCTGATCAAGGAGCAGTTCGACGGCATCGAGATCGTCAACGGCGGTCCGATCATGAAGGGCGAGAATGCCCGGGCCCGGCTGCTTAACCGGACGATGCTGTTCCGCGCGGAGACCGGCGGGTCCGATGCGCACATCCTGGATGCCGTCGGCAAAGGCTACACGTTGTTCCCGGGCCGGACCGCGGCGGATTTGCGCCAGGCGATTGAACAGAAGACGACCGAGGCGGTCAGTACCAAGTATCGCATCCGCGAAGTACTCCGCTACGGTCGCTACTTCGCCAAGATTAAGCTACGTGAGACCGGGAAGCGGCTGTTCATCCTGGCCGGTAAGGTTCGTCGCCAGGAACGCGGCCGGTCGGACCGGCCCGGCGTGACCAAGGCCAAGACCGCGCGATGAAGGCCGGCGGCGCCAGGGTGCTCTGGCTCGCGACGGCGGGTCTGGCGCTGTTGTTCCTGGCGGTCTGGGCGGCCGATGGGGACGACCGGGTCATCCCGCCCCAGCAACCCCGTTCGCAGGCCGAAGCGACGCCCGATCAAAGCGCGGCGCAACAAGAGAAGTTCAAGGACCTGGCGCTGAGTGATGCGGCCAGTCGTGTGGATTCCCGGGCCCGGATCGGGGTGGAGTCCACCACCGTAGGGACCTTCAAGGGCCCTGACTTACAGTCGACCGGACCCGGCGATCCGGCGGGCACGCTCGGGACGGTGTTGGTCCTGTCGGCCACCGTGGACGGGAGGCCGGTCTCTAAGTTGACGTACCACGCCGCGCCGCCGGACACGGTCGTCTTCGTGAAGCAGGAAGCGCCGTAGCGCCGTCCGCTAAGCTGGACGTATGCCCGAGTTACCGGAAGTAGAGACCATCCGCAAAGGACTGGCCGAGGTATTGCCCGGCAAACGCGTCCGGTCGTTCTCAGTGACGCTACCCAAGCTGTTCACCGCGGTCCGACCTGCCAAACGGAAGGACTTGGTCGGCGCTGCCGTGACCGGCGCGGACCGGCGCGGCAAGGCCTTGCTGATCCGGTTCGGCAGCCGCACGCTGGTAATCCACCTCAAGATGACCGGCCAACTGATCTTTCGGGAAGCTCCCCGGGGCGATGCTAAGGGAAAGATCGTGCTAGCCGGTGGTCATCCGATCCCTGCCATCGCCAACGACCGGCCTGATGGCATGAAGTTGCCCGGGAAGGTGACGCACGCCGTCTTCACGTTCGACGACGGCAGCCGGCTCTTCTACAACGACCTGCGGCAGTTCGGCTATCTCAAGCTGCTCTCGACCGACGCGGTCGGCAACCTCCTGTTCATCAAGACGCTCGGACTCGAGCCGCTGGAACGTTCGTTCACCTCCGCGAAGTTCGACGCGCTGCTGAAGCGCCGTCCGAAGGCCAAACTCAAGCCGCTGCTCCTGGACCAGACGGTAATCGCCGGCCTGGGGAACATCTACGTGGATGAGGCACTCAACCTTGCCCGCATCCATCCGCTCCGGACGGCCGGTTCGCTCACCAAGACGCAGCGGGCGGCGCTGCACCCGGCGATCAAGAAGGTACTGCGGGACTCGCTGCGGGCCGGGGGGACGTCCGACAATACTTATGTGACCATCCGCGGCGCCCGCGGCGACTACCTGCGCCGGGCCCGGGTGTATCATCGAACCGGAGAGCCGTGCCGCCGTTGCGGCACGCCGATAGAACGCATCGTGGTGGCCGGCCGGGGGACGCACCTCTGCCCGCGTTGCCAGCGACCGCCGAAACAAACATGACATCTGAAGAAATAGCGCTTAAAGCCTTACTGTCGTTTGTCACAGGTGGCTTCTATGTAGCCCTGATGACGTTCATTGCTGAAAAATTCGGCTCCAAAGTTGGAGGCGTGCTATTAGCACTTCCTAGCACAGCTTTAGTCGGACTAGCTTTTATTGGTTTAACCCTAGGCTCTTCTGGAATTACCGAGGCGGCCAGTGTTATGCCGGCTCCGATAGGTGTCAGCATGCTTTTTGTCAGCATGTTTGTGATTTTCTACCGATTTGGAGGATTAATACCCGCTTATCTCGCCTCTGTTATATGTTGGTTCGCCATGACTATAGTTTTAGTGCACTGGGATATGCCTTTTATATTGTCGGTTCTTCTAGGATTACTGTTTGCTGGAGTAAGCGTTTCCTACCTACGTAAAAAATCCCATAGAAAATTACCGCCACTCCATTTTTCACGTACTGTTTTTGTTACGAGAACACTCTTTGCTGGTGCCTTCGTTGGCATTGCTGTTCTTTTTGCCAGCTTGTTAGGTCCAATCTGGGGCGGGTTGTTCTCTTCCTTCCCGGCTGTTTTCTCTGCAACGCTTTTAATCCTGACTCGTTCTCACGGCATAGAGTTCATGGCTTCTACGGGCAAAGCAATGGTACTGGGAGGCTTGGCGAATCTCCTTTTTGTCATAGCAGTTTATGGTTTGGTGCCTCTTTCCGGGCCCATACTTGGAATTACTTTAGCCTATCTTGCCGCACTGTTATTTGCGGCGGGGACATATAGATTCGTACTCGATAGAGTGTAATCATGATCCTCGTCATCCACGGGCCAGAGACGTACCTCGTGCATCGGAAACTCCGGCAGGCGCTGGACAAGGCGCGCGCCGGTGGCGCCGTCGGCGTCACCGAGCTGGACGCGGACGAGTCGGACCTCAAGGCGGCCAAGGCCGCGCTGCGCGGCGGGTCGCTCTTCGACGACAAGACGATCGTCGTCTTCCGGAACTGGTTCACGGAAAAGCCGGCGGACGACGCGAACAAGCTGGCGGAATTGTTGGGGAACGCCCCGGCCGACACCGTCGCGATCGTGGCGGAGCTCGGCGCGGTCGACAAGCGGCGCAAGGCGTTCGCGAAGCTGGCGCAGGAGGCGGACAAGTCCTGGCACTATCCGTTGATGGACGAGCCGGCGGCCGCGGCTTGGCTGGTACAGCGCGCCGAAGCGGCGGGCTCCAAGCTGTCGCCGGGACTCGCCCGGAACATCGTGACCGCGCTCGGCACCGACGGTTGGACGCTGGCGACCGAGCTGGACAAGCTGGTCGCCGCGGGCGACGGGGAGGTCACGGAGTCGTTGGTTGCCGGCCTCACTGGCTCGAACCGCGTCTCCACGATCTGGGAACTGGTGGACGGCGTGGCGGCGAAGGACTTCCGGAAGGCGCAGGGCGCGTTGCGGAGCCTGCTCAAGTCCGGCGAACCGGCACAGCGGATTTTCGCGATGGTGGTCCGGCAGTACCGGATCCTATTAGGCGTGCAGGCCGCGGAAGGCCAGCCGGACGCGGCCGTGGCGAAGCAACTCGGCGTGCACCCGTACTCGGTGAAGCAGGCCCGTCGCCAAGCCTCCCGCTTCAGTCCCGAGGAGCTGCGGGCGATCTACGACGAACTGGCCGAACTGGACGTAGCCGGAAAGTCCGGCAAGCGCGATCCGGAACAGGCGCTCGAGCTGTTCGTGGCCGAGCGGACGGTCGCTTAGTCGCGGTCGTTACTTCTTGGGGGCCGGCTTCTTCGCCGCCGGTTTCTTGGTAGCCGAGGCTTTAGCAGGAGCTTTCTTCGCCGCGGGCTTCTTGCCGGCGGCCTTCGCCGGCTTGGCCGCCGCTTTGGCGGGGGTCGCCTTGGCTTTCTTCAGCATTTCCACCACGCGGGACTTGTAGCGCGCCACGGTCCGCGGGTGGATCGCCCGCACTTTGGCGGCCTTGTCGAGGTACTTCTGCGCTTCCGGCAGCGCCTTCGCGGCCTCGTCGGTCTTGCCGGCGTCGGCCAGGTTCCGGACCTTCTTGAGCGCGGTCCGGGCGCGGGAGCGGTGGAACGTATTCTCTTCCGCTTGCCGGGCGGCGACCTTCACGCGCTTCTTGGCTGACTTGATCTGAGGCATAACGAACCTAAGCGTACCCGTCGCCGCACGCCCAGGCAAGTCCTGGGGGATTGACAAAACCGCTAAAAAACCTTATAATTAAGCAATTTTTCAGAGATTTTTCATTGACACATCGGAAAGCGATGGATATGCTATCAAGTTCGTTTCACGCGTAACCCATGGAACTCAGCCCTAAGCAACAAGTCACCGAACTGGTCAGGAAGTTCAACAACGTCCTGATCGTCACGCACGCCCGTCCCGACGGTGATGCGGTCGGTTCCGCCTTGGCGATGCATCTCGTGCTCGAGCAGCTCGGCAAGCACCCGACGACGGTCATCCGTGACGCCGTGCCGGAGATGTACGCCTTCCTGCCAGCGCTCGACAAGGTCACCAAGGACCTCACCGGCAGCCGGGACCTCGTTGTCAGCGTGAACACGTCCAAGACCAAGGTCGACAAGCTGAAGTACAACACCAGCGAGGATCGCCTCAACGTGGTGATCTCGCCCAAGGAAGGACAGTTCGCCGACAAGGACGTGGAGGTCCGCCAGGGTGCGTACAGCTTCGACCTGGTGATCGTGCTCGACGCGCCGGATCTCGACCGGCTCGGCTCGCTGTACGAGGACAACCCGGACCTCTTCTACGAGGCGCCGGTGGTGAATATCGACCATCATCCGTCGAACGATTACTTCGGCGCCGTGAACCTGGTCGACCTCACCGCGACCTCGACGTCCGAGATCCTGGTCGGCGTGATCGAGGCGCTCGGCGAGTCGCTGATGACCGAGGACGTCGCCACCCTGCTGCTGACCGGCCTGATTACCGACACCGGCAGCTTCCAGAACGCCAACACCACGCCGAAGTCGCTGACCGTCAGCGCGCAACTGGTGGCCCAGGGCGGCCGGCAGCAGGAGATCATCCAGCACGTCTACAAGACCAAGCCGCTCTCCACGCTCCGCCTCTGGGGCCGGGCGTTGACGCGACTGCAGTACGACCCGACTACCCGCGTGGTCTGGGCCAGCCTGACCAACGCCGACTTCACCGAGACCGGCGGCACCCCCACCGAGGCCAAGGGCGTGATCGACTCGCTGATGAGCTCGGCGCCGGACGCCGAGATCATCCTGCTGCTCCGCGAGCGCGAGGACGGTCGGGTGGACGGCAGCGTCCGCACCACCAAGGGCGTCGACGCCACCAAGGTGGTGGGCTTCTGGAACGGCGGCGGCCACAAGGGCGCGGCCGGATTCGACACCGACGGTCCGCTGGAGAACGCGGAACGCAACGTCGTCCTCCAGATCAAGAAGTGGCAGGCGCAGCGGCTCGGCGTGCCGGGACCGACCGAGAACACCTCATCCGGCCGTTCGGCCACCGCGGGTCTCCCACCGCGGCCGGCGGAACAGGTCCCGACCCGACCGACCCGTTCCGTCCCGAGCGGATCGGGTACGACCCGCGAACAAGGTCGACCGGGCAAGTCGCGACAACCGAAGCGTCCCGCCGGGCAGCGACCCCCGCAGCCGCGGAACCCGCGCCGTCCCGACGGCATGGTCAGCGGCGGTGTGACCGGACAGGTCTCGAACAAGCCGCACCGATCGGATCAGCAGCCGCAGCAGCCGCTTTCCGACGACGAACTCGACGCCTACTTCAAGAAGTCCGGCGCGAACGGCCAGGTGATCGACCAACGACCGAAGAACGACCGGCAAAGCTGAACGTCTTGCGGACTGGTACACTGCGCCTAAGGAAAACATGATGGGCGAACTCATGAGCGAGGGAACGGTGTCGATCGATAACGTACGGAGCTTGGAATCGGCCCGTAAGCGTAAACGGTCTAGTGCTGGCAGGACGCGGCGTCCCGGCACCTTGCCTGTGACGGATCTCAGCAGGGTCCGCTTCGAGCGCGCCAAGGAGGTGATGCGAGGCGCCATCGCCGCGGAACGGTCCAGGCGGGGGATGAGGGACCTGGCGCTGCAGGAGATTCCTCGTTTCCTCGCGGAATGGGGCGCCGATCCCAAGCCACTGGTGGAACGGGGGCGGTTCCTGCGGGCGACGGCCCTTCCGGATGCCGGACTGGTCGCGCTGACCCGTGAGCACTCGGTTTCCAGTGGTCACGAAGTGGCCGCGCTGTACCTGACGGACGGCGCGGACGTACACGTGCTGAAGGAGCGGTTCGTCGACGATGAGGTCCTCGGCGAATGGCGGGAATTGCTGCCGGACATGCTCCGGATCGGCGACTGCTTCCGTCCGGCGAGCGGTGACGAGCTGATGCGCCTCTGCGACGACCTGTCCCGCCCGCTCGGGTGACCGGAAGACGTACCATGGGCATATGGACGTTTCAGGATTCCTCCTGGTAGACAAGCCGGCCGGCTGGACCAGTCACGACGTCGTGGCGCACATCCGCCGCATGAGCGGCATCAAGAAAGTCGGTCATGGCGGTACGCTCGACCCGATGGCGACCGGTCTCTTGGTGATCGGACTTGGGAGCGCGACCAAGCAGCTCGAGCGATTCGTGCAGGGCGACAAGACGTACGTAGCCGAAGTGACGCTTGGTGCGACGACGGCTACGGACGACGCCGAAGGGACGGTCGAACCGACCGCGGGCGCCACGGACCCGGGCCGACCGGCGGCCGAGGCGGCCCTGGAGGGCTTCGCGGGCGACATCGAGCAGCTGCCACCGACGTACTCCGCGATCAAGACCGGAGGCAAGAAGGCCTACGCGGAGGCGCGCCAGGGTCGGACCGTCGAACGGCAGCCGCGCAGTGTCACCATCCGCTCGGTCGAGCTGCTGGACTACGCATGGCCGGAAGCGCGCTTCCGGACGACCGTCTCCAAGGGCACGTACATCCGGGCGCTCGCCCGCGACCTCGGTGAACGGCTCGGGACAGGAGGGTACCTCTCAGGACTGCGGCGCGAGAAGGTCGGCGACCTGGACGTGCGGGACGCCGTCGGCGCCGACGTGATCGACGGGCCGTGGTATGTCCTGGAGCGTAGGCTTACCAAACCCGAGCAGGCCGTGTAAGGTGTATAGCTAAGGCGAAAATACGTATGAGCGAACGCACCGAGATCCAACCAGAACCAAACGAGTCGGAACGCTACGAAGCCGGTCGTGTGGCAATCCTGGACGTGATCGCGCAGGGCGAGTACGACCCCGGCCGCTCGCCGCAGGAGATCGCGGACCGGCTCGGCTTGAGCGTGAACAACGTCCGGCAGCTGACCTTCGGCATGATTGCGCGGAAGGAGATTGCCTGGGGTCGCGATCGGAAGAGCGGGATGTCCTGCCTGGCCCTGACCGAGGCCGGCGAGGACCGCCTGGCCCGATCCGCGGAGACCTGCTAGTCTGGAACCCGTTATGCCCGCAACCGAGGAGAAATCCAAGATCATCAAGGAGCACGCGACGTCGAAGGACGACGTCGGATCGGCTCCCGTGCAGATCGCGCTGCTCACGGCCCGGATCACCGAGCTGACGGTGCACCTCAAGCGCCACCCGAAGGACATCCATTCGGAGCGCGGCCTGGAACTGCTCGTGGGCAAACGGCGCCGGCTCCTGGACTACCTCGCCCGCACGGACGAGCCAGCCTACCAGGAGCTGCTCAAGAAGCTTAAACTACGCAAGTAGACGTTTAAATAACCCATAACACGGCACGGAGCGTGTCGAGACCTGAGCGCCGAAGGATTCCTTCGACCCCCGGACTTCTACATGCTCCCGCCACGATAGGAGGAGTGTATGTTCGACGTGAAGACAGCGGAAGGAGCCTTCGGTTCCGAGACATTGAAGTATGAGACCGGCAAGCTGGCCGGATTGGCCGACGGCGCCGTCCGGGCGCAATACGGCGATACCGTCGTCCTGGTGACGGCGGTGGTCGGCGATCGGAAGCCGGGATTCGACTATTTCCCGCTGATGGTCAGCTATGAGGAGAAGATGTACGCGGCTGGAAAGATTTCCGGCGGCTTCTTCAAGCGCGAGGGCCGGCCCAGCGAGGAAGCGACGTTGATCTCGCGGTTGATCGACCGCCCGATCCGCCCGCTCTTCCCGAAGGGGACGCGCAACAACATCCAGATAATCGCGACGGTACTCTCCGTCGACGGCGTCCATCACCCGGACATGGTCGCGATGAACGCCGCATCGGCCGCGTTGCACGTGGCCGGTTCGCCGATGGTCGAGATGATCGGAGGCGTCCGGATCGGCGAGGTCGACGGCGCCCTGGTCGTGAACCCGACCGAGGAGCAGCGCGAGCAATCCAAGCTGGACCTGGTCGTGGCCGGCACCAAGGAGAAGATCATGATGGTCGAAGCCGGCGCCAGCGAGGTCACCGAGGAGCAGATGCTCAAGGCCTTCGACCTGGCCTTGGTCGAGATCAAGAAGGCGATTGCGATCCAAGAGGACCTGGTGGGCAAGGTCGCCCCGGAGAAGCGCGAGCCGGCCTTGGCCGAAGCCGACCCGGACCTCGAGCGCGCGGTCGCCGAGAAGGCCCGGGCCAAGCTGCTCGAGATCACGCTCAACTCGACCCAAGAGGAACGCGAACAGAAGCTGGCGGAACTGACCGGCTGGCTGAAGAAGGAACTGGTTCCCGAGGAAGCGGCCGAGGATGCCAAGTGGACGGAAGGACAGGTCAACGACGCGTTCACCAAGGTCGAGCAGGAAGTCATCCGGGAGGGCATCCTCAAGCACGAGGTCCGTCCGGACGGCCGGAAGCTCACCGAGATCCGGCCGATCACCTGCGAGGTCGGCGTATTGCCGCGGACCCACGGGTCGGCCCTGTTCACGCGCGGCCAGACCCAGGCCCTGAGCCTGACGACGCTCGGCACCCCCGGCGACCAGCAGATCATCGACACGATGCTTGAGGACACCAAGCGGCGCTACATGCACCACTACAACTTCCCGCCCTATTCGGTCGGAGAGGCGCGACCGGTGCGCGGCGCCGGGCGACGCGAGATCGGGCACGGTTCGTTGGCGGAGCGGGCGATCGTCCCGATGCTTCCGGAGCAAGACGACTTCCCGTACACGATGCGGGTGGTCAGCGAGATCCTGGCCTCGAACGGCTCGACCTCGATGGCCTCGGTCTGCGGCTCGACCCTGTCGTTGATGGACGCGGGCGTCCCGATCAAGAAGCCGGTCTCCGGCATCGCGATGGGACTGGTCACCGACGGCGATACGACCAAGGTCCTGACCGATATCCAGGGCGCCGAGGACTTCGCGGGAGACATGGACTTCAAGGTCGCCGGCACCAAGGACGGCATCACCGCCCTGCAGATGGATATGAAGGTCTGGGGCATTCCGCTGGAGGTGATGACCCAGGCGCTGGAGCAGGCCAAGGCGGCTCGGCTCGAGATCATGGACAAGATGCTGGCGACGATCCCCGAACCGCGCCAGGACCTGGCGGCCAACGCGCCGCGCATCACCACGATGAAGATCGACCCGGATAAGATCCGGATCGTGATCGGCCCGGGCGGCAAGATGATCAACGAGATCACCTCCGAGACCGGCGTTTCGATCGACCTGGAGGACGACGGCACCGTGATGATCGGCTCCAGCGACGGCGAGGCCTCGAAAAAGGCGATGGAGTGGATCAAGGCGCTCACCGCGGAGCCGGAAGTCGGCAAGGTCTACGACGGCAAGGTCACCAAGCTGATGCCGTTCGGCGCCTTCGTCGAGTTCATGCCGGGCAAGGAGGGCATGGTCCACGTCTCCCAGATCGCAGAGGAACGGGTCGCGTCCGTGGAGGACGTGCTCAAGGTCGGCCAGGAAGTGAAGGTGATGGTGATCGAAGTCGACTCCCAAGGCCGGAACAACCTTTCGATGAAAGCGGCCGCCAGCGGCGCGGATCCAAAGGTAATCGCCGACGAAGTCCGGCAGTCCCGTGCTCCGCGGAATGGCGGTGGCGGTCGGGAGCGTGGCGGTCCGCCGCGCGGTCATCACCGTCGTTAAGACGTTTTTCTCGAAACCGAGCCAATAATCCCCGCGTTCTGCACATTGACTGCCGCGGGGATTTCGGCATACTCTAGGACGTTCGGTCAATCGAACCACGATTCATATGGAAGCGTCAGAACAACTTTTCCGGTCGTCCGGCGGCCGACGTCCGCCACACGGCGGTCGGCGTCGGATGCGCTTGGTCAGAAGCGGCCGACACGAGTCGGCGCAGGTCACCGGGGAGCCGGCCGGTCCCGATGCCGATACCGACGGACCGACGGAGTTCCAACAAGCCTGGGCGAACCGGCGGGAAGCCGAGTTGCGCAGCCGTCGCGAGCCCGAATGGCGGCATAACGAGGAAGTGCTCGGTGACTTCACCGACGAGACGGTCGAGGAGCGCATCGCCAGGCAGGTCCGCGAGACCCTGTGGGAGTCGTTCGAGGCGGTTCCCGGGCTCCGGGCGTTGTACTCGGCCGATCCCGAGACGGGCGTCGAATTGCTGGATCCCGAGAAGTGCCGGGCGCTCGGCGAGTCGGGAATGCATCGTATGCTCCGGCGCTTGGTATCGGCCCGGTTGGACGGCGCTCCCGACCGGGAAATGGCGTGCCAGGGCTCCAAGGCCGGCATCGGCCTGCAGCTCTCGGTCGAACAGTTGCCCGTCCGCCGACTGTGCCTGGCGTACGCAAGACCGGAACACGAACGGCGCGACGGTATCGACATCGTCGCGAAACGGGCCCTCGTGTTCGACCCCGAGACGGAACGGTTCGTCTGCCAGGAGATATCCCGTCCTTGGACGGAGGACGGCAGTAGCCGCAGCAAAGTAGCCGATGGTACCGTGACTGACGATCTTACCCGCACGGAATCACCGAGCGGGTTGCTGGACGTCGTGAGCGCGGTCAGCCTGCTGGCCGAGGCGAAAGCGGTGAAACAGCCTGCCATCTGAGCCCGTTTTGCTACAATACGCCGGATGGTCGCTGACAAGAAAAGGCGTCGGTTGCGGAATTCCGTGACGAGCATACAGTCGGTCCCCGCGCTGGTCGCAGGCCTGTTGTTGATCGTCGCCGGTCTCACGCTTTGGCTGGCGCTTTCGCGCGCCGCGGTGACCAAGGACCTCCTCGCGAAGCTGCCGGAAGACAGTCGGATCGCCGGCGTGGCCCGGCTGGCGGCGTTCGATTATGGGACGGTGGGACGCACCAGCGCGTCCGCCAAGGTATACCCGGCCGAGACCAAGGCGCTGGTCGCGGCGGTCCGGAAGGCGGTGCCGGCGGAACTGCTCGGGAAGGCGCTGGGCAGCGAGGTCGGGTTCGCCCGGACCCGGGACGACCAGCTGCTGGCGGTCGCCACGGTCCGGGACGAGGCCGCGTACGCCCAGGTGGCGACGGCTCTCAACGGCGTCCTGGAGGACCCGAAGCGGGTCGAAGTCGACACGCCGGAGCATGGACGCCTGGCGTTCTCCACGGGCCGGCTGCCGGGCACCAAGGTCGTCATCCGGTCACACCGTGACGGCCGGTACGTCTACTTCTCCACGCACAACGGCCAGATCCTGGCCGCGGTGAACCGGACCGTCGGGTTCGACCGCCACCCGGACTTCGCGGAAGTCTCCGGCGACCTGCCGGGCGCGGAGGACGCCTACGTCTTCCTCGACGGCTCGCTGGCCGAGGGGTATCCGCGGCTGGACTACTCGCTGGTCGGCCTGGCGATCGAGAACGATGACGACGTACTGCGGATCGAAACGGCCAACGCCCGGCCGCCGCGTGTGCAGGAGACGCTCGGGCGGACCGCCGGCAAGCTGTTACCACCCGTCTCCGCCGCTCCGGTCAGTGTCTCGGGTACGGACGCCCTGGCGTTCCTACGGCTGCTCGAGGAGCAGCGTTCGGAAGAGGATCTGCCCGGCGTGCTGCGGTTCCAGAACGGGGTCTCAGCGCTGAACCGCCAACTCGGCGTCGACGTCGAACGCGACTACCTGGCCGCGGCCGGCGACCGGTTCGTGTACGCGCGGTACCAGGACGGCGATACCCGTCACTGGATGGGCTTGCTGGAGTTCGACTCCCCGGAGACGGCCCGGGCCAAGACGGAGGAGCTCCAGGGCCTGCTGAAGGCCAAGGCCAAGGTACCGGTCCGCCGCGAGGTGGTGAAGGTGCTTCCCGACGGCACGGAATCCCGGGAGATCGAGTCGCAGCGTGACGAACCGCTGTCGATCGGCACCGTGACGGTCGAAGGCCGTCCGGCCGCCGCCGCCCGGTTACCGGAAATGGGCCGGGCGGTCTGGCAGGTGCGGGACCGGTACCTCCTGATTGGGAGCTCCGAGGAGGCGGTGGCCCGGCTGGTGCGCACCCTGGCCGAACCGGACCCGGCGGACGCTAAGGGACAACTCGCCGTCCGGATCGCGCTCGGCAAGGTGGCCTCGGTGACCGGCAAAGAAGACGGACTGTTCACCTGGCTGCTGTTTATCCGTCCGGAGCGCGGCAGCTTCACGCTCGACAAGGGGACCGGCGTGCTGACCGGTGGATTGACGTTCGCGGAGCGTTGATGCGGCTGGGCGCACATCTCTCCGTCGCCAAGGGTCTGCCAGCGCTACTGACCCAAGCCGACGAACTCGGCGCCACGGCGATCCAGATCTTCGCCCGTAATCCGCGCGGCCGCGGCGAGACCAAGGTGGCCGCGGAGGAAGCGGCGACGTTCCGTAAAGGACTCAAGGAACGGAACGCCCGGCTGTATATCCACGCGCCGTACTACGTGCAGGTCGGCGCCGCCGACGCGCGTAACCGCCGCATCGCGGCTGAGGTCGCGGCGGCCGATCTCGTGAAAGGAGACCTGCTCGGAGCTTCCGGCGTCGTCGTCCACTTCGGCGGATCGGTCGAGGAAGGGAGGCTGGCCGAAAGCACCAGGCAGACCGTCGACACGATCAAAAAGGCGCTTAAGAAAGCCGGTCCGACCAAGTGCCGGCTGTTGCTCGAGATCTCAGCGGGCAGCAAGCGCGTCGGCGGGACGTTCGAACAGCTCCGGGACGTCTTGCGTGGCGTCGGCGAACCGTCGCGGGTCGGGGTCTGCCTCGACACCTGCCACCTCTATACCGCAGGGTTCGACATCCGCGGCACCGGGGCTACCAGGATGCTGGACCGGTTCGCGAAGACGATCGGATTACGGAAGCTCAAGGCGTTCCACCTCAACGACACGCAATCCGACCTTGGCCAAGGCTTGGACCGACACTTCCACATCGGCCAAGGCCAGCTCGGAAAGGCCGCGTTCCGGAACCTGCTCCGCGACCCGCGCCTCAAGGACATGGACTTCATGCTGGAGACGCCGAAGGAGGGCTGGGGCGAGGCGAAGCGGCTGCCCAAGGCCAAGGGTGCGCCGGGTCTCGAGGCGGACATCAAGAACTTGGCGACCGTCCGCCGGCTCGCCGGACGCACCGCCCGCTGATACGCTAGGATCGTGACGGAAATCGAAAACAAGCCTAGCCCACTGGCCTACGTTGCTTGGACCCAGGCGTTGGTCGCGACATCCGGCAGCCTGTACTTCAGCGAGGTCGCGGGATATCTGCCGTGTCTGCTCTGCTGGTACCAGCGCATCGCGATGTATCCGTTGGTGATAATCCTGGCGGTCGGCATCCTGCGACGGGATGCTAAGGTCTACCAGTACGTCCTGCCCCTGGCGATCGCGGGCGCGCTGGTCGCCCTGTACCACGTCTTGCTCTACTACAAGGTGTTCCCTGAGTCCGAGCAGACCTGCCGCGCGGGCGTCTCCTGCACGACCGAGTACATCGAGTGGTTCGGGTTCGTCACCATCCCGCTGCTCTCGCTCGGGGCTTTCCTGGTTATCATCGGTTGCATGGTGTTACTCTGGAAAAAGTCCAGGAAATGAATACCGAATCGAAAGTCCTGATCGCCATCGCCGCCGTGGTCACCGTCGCGGTCGGCATCCTATTGGTCGTGAACGGCGGCAAGGACGACGCTGCGAAGGTCGCCGACCCGGGCAAGCTGGTCCGGTCGGACTCCATCCAGACCAATCCCAAGGCGAAGGTGACCGTGGTCGAGTTCGCGGACTTGCAGTGTCCGGCCTGCGCCGCGGCGCAACCGACCGTCCAGCAGGTGAAGAAGCAGTTCGGCGACCGGGTCAACTTCGTCTGGCGGCACTTCCCGTTGAGTATCCACCAGAACGCCCAGGCCGCGGCCCATGCCGCCGAGGCCGCCAACGAGCAGGGCAAGTTCTTCCCGTATACGGATAAGCTGTTCGCGAGCCAGGAGGCCTGGAGCGAGGTGGCCAACGCCAACGCGATCCAGCTGTTCGTGAGTTACGGCACGGGACTGGGAGTAGACGGCGCAGCGATCAAGGACGCCGCCAGCGGTCAGAAGTACAAGACAAAGATCAAGAAGGACATGGCGGACGGCGAGGCGCTCCAAGTGGTCTCCACGCCGACGTTCTTCGTGGACGGCAAGCGGGTCGACACGTCGCAGCTGCTGCAGGCGGTCAGCGAAGCGGTCAATCAGCAGAAGTAGCCGGACGGCGCGCCGCCAAACGGTCGGCGAACCGGTCCGACACCAAGTCGGCCATCCCGTTGGTGCTGACGATCCGGAAGGCGCCTTCTCGTCCCATGGTGACCATGTCAGGCGTGCGGTATTGGGCATGCAGTACGTCATCGATTGCCGCCCGCAGGTTGTCAGCGTCGTCCGGACGCTTAAGCGTGTAACGAAGCATGAGTTCCACCGAATAGTACGTAGCCAGAGGATTTGCCTTGCCTTCGCCGGCGATGTCGAATCCGGCGCCATGGACCGATTCGGCGATGTCCGGACCCGTCGGTACTCCCTCTGCGTCCCGTGCGGTCAGGCTGATTGACGGTGCCAGGCCGAGCGAACCATGGACCCGTCCGGCGGATTCGTCGCTCAGGATATCTCCCTTGGCGTTCTCAGTAAGGATGACGTCGAACTCCCACGGTCTGGCCGCGATTTGCATCGCGGCGTTATCGACGAACATGTGTGTGCACTCCACGTCCGGGTATTGTTCGGCGATCCTTGTTACGATCGTCCGCCAGAACTTAGAGATATATTCGATGTTCGCCTTGTCGACCGAGACGAGTCGAGCAGGTCTGCCTTTTTCTTGCGCACGTGTCCGGGCGACCTCGAAGCCGATGGTCGCGATGCGTTCCACCTCGTGCCGTTCGTAACGGACGATGTCCACCGCCTCGTCCTCGGTAATATGACCTTCGCCGCGATAGACCCCTCCCAACAACTCACGCACCAACATCAGGTCTACCGCGGGCCGATCCTCCGAAGGGGGGACGTAGTCTTCCATCGGCCGGAGGTTGGCGAAACAATCCAATTCCCGGCGCAACCGTAACAGGCCTTGCTCCGCGGTCGGCTCATTCCCTGAGCCCTCGCGACTCAGTCGTTCCACTTCTTCCGGCGGGGTCCCGACGGCACCCAACAATACCGCGTCGGAAGCTTCGCAGGCCGCCAGCACCTCGTCAGTGAGTGGTTCGCCGTACTCGACGATGGAATCGTACCCGAAAGGGTAGTCCTCGGACTCTATGTCGAGCTGCCGGAGGAGCCTCTTCATCGCGCCGGTCACTTCTAGCCCGATGCCGATTCCCGGCAATACCGCGATGCGATCTGGGGTGCGCTCAGCCATGACGAATAATCATACCGCATGTAGGGATATTGCTCGTCACATCACTGCTCGGTGAGGTCGGCACTACGGGAAGTCGCAACGTGCGCTAGCGATTACTCGGCGTCCGTCTCAGTGCTCGACTGGATGGACGTGTTCGGCTTGATCGGACCACGTCGAACGTACAGTTTGGCGGCCAGGTCCTTCAGGACGGCGGCGTAGTAGGGGTCGCCGGCTAGGTTGTTCAGTTCGTAGGGATCCTTGAGCAAGTCATACAGCTCTCGTTCGCCCGTGGCGGGGAGCTCGATGTACTTGTACTGACCAGTGCGGAGTCCCCAGAACGGGGGCCGGTACTTCGCGTCGATGTTCTTCTGGGCCGTATTGCCATGCAGTAGCACCTCGTTGACCCAGGATAGCCCCGGATTCTGGATTAACGGCAGCAGGTTTTTGCCATCGGCGTTCGGAGCAGTGGTCCCGGCAAGTGCCGCGATCGTCGGCGCCAGGTCGACCTGGCCGACGATCTTACCCTCGGCACGGCCGCTCTGGTTGGGCAAATGAATCAACAACGGAACGTGCAAGCACTCGTCATACACGCAACGTTTCTCATTGAGGCGGTGTTCGCCCCAGTTATACCCGTTGTCGCTCGTAAAGATGATCGCGGTGTTTTCGAACCGGCCGGTGTCCTTGAGGGCCTGATAGATGCGTTGCAAGCCTTCGTCTACTGCCTGCAGGGATCGGTACATTTTCCGGCGGTTCTCGTCGTAGGCTTGGAGCTTTGGGGTAGGCAACGGTTGCGCGTGGTTTTCCTGTAACCACTTCGGCTTATCACTAATGTCCGTCTCGTTGTAGTTCGGAGCGTGCGGAATGCTCAGGCCTTTAAACAGACCGCTATGACGTTCGGCCGGCGTGGACGGAGTATGCGGCGCGTACGGGGCATACACCAGGAACAGATGTTGCTCGCGAGCCGGTCCGCGGCTGTTGTCGTAGATGAACCGGGCCGCTTGGTCAGTCAGGACATCGGTGGAGTAGTCCGCCTCCTCGCCACCCTTATTGACCAGTGTGCCATTTATATTGAGCGTGTAGTTCAAGTAGCCGGGCGGTCCGGAAAACGCGACCCATGTATTCCACCCCGGTGGGCGGTAGTTGGCCGGCCTTACCGCGCTTTGCGGTACGAAAGTACCCGGCTCGCTCCACGGGTATTCGTTCAAGTACTTGCCGACGAAGCCCGTCCGGTACCCGACGACCTTGAGCCAAGTGGCGACGGTCGATCGGTCGTTGAACTTCCAGCCTTCCTTGTTGGTTTCTACCCCCGTGTGGTGGGAATACTGACCGGACAACAGCGTAGCGCGGGCGGGACAACAGATTGGGGTGTTCGCATACGCCCTGCTGAACTTGATCCAATCCGGTTGTTGGGTGAGGAACTTCATCTTGTTGAGCGACTCGAACGTCTGGTCATCCGTGATCACGTAAATGATGTTGGGGTACTTGTTCTGATATTGCCCCGGGGCGGCAAATGTCACGATTGCGGCAGTAATGCCTATCGCGATGACAGCGGCAATCGACGCCCGGAAGGGAAAGCGTATCGTGCGTATTCGTTCGATGGCGTTTTTCATTTTTTGAGATGTTCCGGCTGCTTACTTAATATGGGCTTCTACTCCGGTTGTCAAACGTATGACGATTACGGGAAGTCATCTGGCTTCCTTCTTGCATGGGGTTAGCGGAAAAATGTTCTATTCGGATAAACTCCTTCATTGACACGAAAGGCCTGATGGGGTACCATGGCATCACTTAACAGGAGCGCCGTCACTTGGTTTCCAAGCACCGCGCTCGCTCACAGCCTCGCGGCGACGGGGTCCTTCTCCAGGAAGACTCCGACGCCATCAGCTACGGCAACCGACAACGCCCTCCTCAAGTAGGAGGATATGTTGCTGGTCCGTCGTGCGGGGCGGAACAGAAGCAGTTGAAGACAATCGACCAGATCGCGGACGAAATCCGCGCCCACAAGGGGTGCGGGTTCGAGCCGTGTGAAAAGGCCACGAACATGGTACCGGGCGAAGGCAACCCGAACGCGGACGTGCTGTTCATCGGCGAGGCGCCGGGCAAGAACGAAGACCTGCAGGGCCGGCCGTTCGTCGGCGCGGCGGGAAAACTGCTCGACGAGCTGATCGCCTCGATCGGCATGAAGCGGGACGACGTGTTCATTGCCAACGTCCTGAAGGGCCGGCCGCCGGGGAACCGCGATCCCAAGCCGGAGGAGATCGAGCACTCCTGGCCCTGGCTGCGCGACCAGATTACGGCCATCCGGCCGAAGCTGATCGTGCTGTTGGGCCGCCACGCGATGGACTGGTTCCTGCCCGACCTCAAGATCTCGGCCGACCACGGCCGGGCGAAGCGGTTCCGCGGCCAAGCCTACCTTCCGGTGTACCATCCCGCCGCCGCGCTCTACACGGGCTCGCTGAAGGACACGTTGCTCGACGACTTCAAGCAAATCCCGAAGTTGCTTGAGAAGATCGGGGAGTTGCCGGAAGAAAGTCCGGAGATCGAACCGGTCTTCAAGCTGAAAGTGCGCAAGATGTTGAACCAGGACGCCAAGCCGACCGCACCGGTCGAGCTGGCAAAACAAGATACTACTAACCAAGAAAGTTTACTCTGATATGAACCAACCTAGCCAATCGAATCAACCTAACCAGCCGAACCGGCCTGACCAAGCCGGCCGTTCCGATGCCCCCGGGCAACCGTCCGGAGGACGCTCGGACCGTTCGGGCCAACCTCGCCGGTCCGGCAAACCGGGCGGCCCCGGACGCGACAACCGTCCCGGCCGACCTAACCGTTCCGGGAACCCGGGCGGGCGGGGGAACACTCCCGGCAAACCGGGCGGACGTCCGGGCGGAGGCGGATCCAAGAACCGCCGCCGCCGCAACGGCCCGCCGCCGAACCGATCGACCGGACTGAACCTCAGCCGAGCCGAGATCGATACGAACAAGCCGGCTCCGCCGGGACCGAACCACCTGCGGATCATCCCGATGGGCGGTCTCGGCGAAATCGGCATGAACTGCACCGCGCTGGAGTTCGGCAACGACATCATCATCATCGACGTGGGCTTCATGTTCCCGGACGAGACGATGCCGGGCGTCGACTACGTGATTCCGGACATCTCCTATCTGGAGGCCCGGAAGGATCGGATCCGCGGGATCTTCATCACTCACGCGCATCTCGACCACATCGGCGGCGCGCCGTACCTGATTCCGAAGCTCGGCTTCCCGACGGTGTACGCGACCAAGCTGACGGACGGGTTCATCAAGAACCAACTCGAGGAGCATAAGCTCGACCGCCGCGTGGAAGTGACCCGCTTTAAGTTCGACGACGTGCTCAAGGCGGGCGTCTTCAGCGTCGAGGCGTTCCATGTGAACCACAACATCCCCGAAGGCGTCGGGTTTGCGATCACCACGCCGGTCGGAGTTATCACTCACTCCGGCGACTTCAAGTTCGACGAGACGCCGATCGCGGATACGCCGGCGCAGTTCGACAAGATCAAGCGCATCGGCGAGCGCGGCGTGCTGATGTCGCTGAACGACTCCACGAACGTCGAGAAGCCCGGACATACCGTGTCCGAGATCGAGATCGAGAAGGAACTCACCGAACAGATCCGCAAGGCCCCTGGCCGCGTGATCATGTCGACGTTCTCCTCCTTGGTCGCGCGGCTGCAGGAAGCGATCGACGCCGCGGAGAAGACGAACCGCAAGGTCTGCATCGTCGGTCGCTCGATGCTCAAGAACGTCGAGACTTGCCAACGGCTTGGCTACATCAAGATCCCGAAGGGGATCACGGTCGACGTCCGGAAGCTCAAGAACATCCCGGACCGCGAATTGCTGGTGATCTGCACCGGCTCGCAGGCCACCGAGTACTCCGCGTTGCTGCGGATGTCGACGGGCGAGCACAAGCAGATCCAGATCAAAGCCGGTGATACGGTGATTCTCTCCAGTTCGCCGGTGCCCGGCAATGAGCGTGCCGTCGAGGAGATGATGGACGACCTGTTCCGGCTCGGATCCGACGTGATCTATAACAAGATTTACGACATCCACACCTCCGGACATGCCCAGCAAGACGAGCTCCGCGAGATGCTCCGGATGCTCAAGCCGAAGCACCTCATGCCGATCCACGGCGAATACCGCAAACGCGTCCTCCACGGGCGGTTGGCGAACGAGGAAGGCATTCCGACCGCGAACGTGCATATCCTCGACAACGGCAAGGTGCTCGAGGTCCGCGGTCCGGATGACGTCCGGCTCAGCAAGGAGCGGGTCGGCGGCGGACTGGTACTGATCGATGGACTCGGGGTGGGCGACATCGGCGAAGTGGTGCTGCGTGACCGCAAGCACATGGCCGAGGACGGCATGGTGGTGGCGATTGCCACGATCGACCGGCGGAACGGCAAGCTGATCGGCAGCCCGGACATCATTTCCCGCGGTTTCGTCTACCTGAAGGAATCCGGCAAGCTGATCGGCCAGGCCAGGAACCGTATCAAGAAGATCGCCCAGGCTTCCGGCAGTCGGCAACCCGAACGAGACGTGCTTAAGAACAAGTTACGCGACGACCTGGGTGACTTCTTCTACGACCAGACCGAACGCCGGCCGATGGTGATTCCGGTCATCATCGAGGTCTGAACCGTCCATCCGGTACGAAGGCCTGTGGAAACCACAGGCCTTCGTTGTCGCTTGCTTCCCTCGGCTTCTCCGTTGGTGCGATAATGGATTCGTAACAACAAAGTCGCCTCATGGAAACAAACGTAAAGACAGACATCGAACGGGGCGCGATGGAGGGAAGAGCAGGGGCAGAAGCTCCTGTTTTTGACGGCCATCCTCGCACAGACGGACTACGCGAGGGCGCGAGCGTCGAGGAACTCCGTGCATGGACGGAAAGGGCCAGCGGCTTCTTCGGCTCTACTCCGGAGCGGACCAGGGAACCCGACGACGGCAGCGACCACGAATGGCCGCGCTATGACCCCGCGGACGACGGGCTGGCGGTTGGAGATACCGCCCAGCAGGGACCCGACGACCCCCTGGAAGCGGACCGAGCGCTGGCTTCATGCGAGGTAGAGCCTCTGCCATACGACCGATTCCCGACTTTCGAGGACCTCCAGGAGGACCCGCAGCCGGAAGACAAGGATTGGAAGAAGGAAGCCCGTAAACGGTACGCGGAGATTCTCGGGCAGACCGCCGATCTTGATTCCGAGGAGGCAGAAGCGTTCATCACGGAGGAGCTGTGCCTCGAACTGGACCGGTTCCGTTTTCCGCACGATCCGGAATGGGACGAGGCGGTCGAAGGCCGGCCGCGGGGGTACAAGGACCTCAAGGATTCGGAAAAGGGGAACCTGCGGACCTGTGAGGAGCAGGTGCAGTTCCTGGTGGAGCGCTTCCAGGAACGGATTACGGAAGCCCTCAGGAACGCGGAATGGGTGGAAGGCAGCTTCCAGGACGCGCAATTCCTAGAGGACCGCGAGTTCATCGCCGCGCTGCTGTTCCGTGCCGGCGCGGAGTCGCAGGCCTACCATCACTGGTTCAAGTACGATAACGTCATCGAGCCTGACGACCCGCGGCACGAGAACTTGGCCGGTCACTACGTCAAATATATCTCCCGTCAGCGGACCGGCGACGAGGCGTATGACGAGATGAAGAAAGCCAGGAAGCGTCTTAATGATCGCTCTGCCAGGATCCACGAAGAGCAACGGACTCTGCTTGATATTTCCAAGGAAGCAAAGGTGAAGATAGGCAAGAAGCAGTCCGTCCGACGAATCGCCTTCGACACGCGGTACAACCGCAAGATCGGCCTGGCTCTGATGCGCATCTGCAATCCAGACACCATAGAATTCTTCGTGCGGGCTTTCCGACTGAACGAGTCCGGCGAAGTGCCGGTCGCGATCCCGCGGGATCGCGTCGCCGAGACGTACGCCGGCACCCCGATGCGGGTACTTATCGAGGACGAGGAGACTGAAGTCGGCCAGGAAGGGCCGGTCTTCGCCTGACCGTTACTCGACGACTGGTGTGCACGGTCCGCTGTCGGTGTCGCAGACGATCTCGCGCCAGCCGTTCGCGGCGAAGCTGCCGCCCGGTCCGTTGGTGAAGTGGATATCGGCCAGGCCGGAGACGTAGGTCACTACCGCGTTGTTATCAAGCATCAGGCGGTTGGCGGTCAGGGCGTTGGCTCCAGCGTTGTTATGCAGGCGGATCGTCCCGTTCGGAGCTGCCAGGATGATATTGGTGGCGTTGTTAGAGACATCGATCGCAGCGTCCGACGTGCTGGTAGTGCCCAGCAGCAGGAAGCTGTTTGCCGATCCGCTACCCGTGAAAGTCACGTTGTTAGAAATGGTGATGGCACCGTCGCTTACGATGACTCCGCTGTCTGAACCGTATCCAGGGTCCAGGATGATCTTGGCGTTGTTCGAGAACAGCATCGTGCCGGTCACGTAAAGCGTGCCGGTAATCCGCAGGGTCGCATTATTCTCGACGACCAGGTCGCCGTTGATTTTCAGTGGTCCCATCGTGGCAGTGCTGCCAAGTGGGACCGTCACGTCTCCTGTCTGTGTGCCTCCGGAAGTCCCTTGTGTCTTGAAGTCATTGATGTTTGCATCGGTGATCGGCAGATCGCGCTGGGGTGGGTCCTGGCTGCCGGGAAAGTTGCTGCCTGCGACGGTGGATCCATTATTCGTCTGGAAGTAGGCATCCTTGGCAACGCTGAGGCTGGTGATGGTGTTGGCATGGACGTCACCACCGACCGTAAGGCTTTGGGCGTACGTCGGCGGGCTCCCCATGAAAGCCTTGAAAGCGAAATCCTTGCCGACGGGATACCAGCTCATTGCCCCGCTGCTCCGCCAGCGGTCGGAGTTCTTGCCGCTGCCACCAGGGTACCCATTGTCGTCCGCGATGCCCCAGGACCAATAGTTCGATCCGGAAGAAGACGCGTCTACGACGATCCAATATTTCTGACCGTTGGCCAGGGTCGGCGGCGTGCTTAAGCTCACGTCAATGAATTGCAGTGCAGACCCGACGGAAGAGGCGTTCAAAGTTCCGCTGGCGACCTGGGTCGCGGAGGGTTGATTGCTGTTATCGGTAACGATCCGGACCGTCGCGTTCGCCGGGTTGCCGATCTTCTTCACCTTGAGTGCCACTTTGACCAACTTATTGCTTTGCGTGGTATCGGCAGCGAATGACTGCGCTACGTCAATGGCGTTCGGGTTCGTGGATGACCCGAAGAGGAAGTCGGTCACCGTCGCGGGGTCGTACTGAGGCGTGGGGTTCGGAGCTGCCGCACCCGCCACCCACACGTCTCCCGTCACGCTAGCCCCGTTGCCGCCGGTATGGTTGCCGTTCGAGTACGTACTGCCGATAATCCGGGAATTGTTGGACATGTCGATGCCGCCGCTCCCGGCTTGCAGGGCGTATACGAAGTCGGCATCGACGGACGGCTGGGGGCAGTTATCCACCTGGACTCGCCGAACCAGCGTGTCCAGGAATCCGGAGGCGGTGACCCGCCGGGCGTCCTGACACGATTGGGTGTCGACCGTGCTGATAGTATATTCGGTGCGATTCCGGGTATCGAAGGACATACTCACCGTGGCGTCGTTTGCTCCGAAGTTCGGATTCCGCCTGACTTGGAGCAACCCGTCTTCCACGCCGCTCTCGGCATCCACGATGCTCTGGGTCGAATCGATCCGCTCCTGGCTTTGCTGGAACGTCAGCACGGAGGTTGCCACCATGGCGCTGCCGATGACCACGATCAGCGCCGAGAAGATCAGCACGGCCAAGATGCCTATGACGCCGGACTGTCCTCTGAGATGCTGCGTCATTGCGGCCTCGTCCCGGTCGTAGTGGATATGCTAGTCGTTTTGGTCTGGCCGCCCGCTGACTTCGTCAAGGTCGCCTCGAACTTGACCGATACCAACCTCGTACCATCACAGGTCGGGAAGAAGCGTACCCCGCTTACCGCTATACCTGGCGAGGAGACCTCTTCGATGGATCCCGCCTTGCTGAATTCCAGTCGGCTGCCGTTCCGCTGGTAACTGAGCATACCGTCCGGCGAGTCGAGATCGATCCGGTCGGTCGCCTGCAGATTGCAGGTCGTACTACCAGAAACCTCCGTGCTCGTGGCGACGTTCCGTTCGACATGGGCAGTCATCCGATCGACCTCGCGTTGCAGGTTCTGGACGAGCCGGTCACCGACCTGTTGCCGGATCACGGTCACATAAAGCGTTCCGGCTGCCAGGATCAGTAGCGTCAGGATCGAGATCGCGACCAGCAGTTCGACCAGAGTAAGGCCGGATTGGAGATGGCGTTTCATTGCCAGTTGGTGAGGTAACCGAATACGTTTCGCGATTTCTGCTGGGAGCCCTGCTGCCAAGTCACCGTGACAGCGACCTTCTTGGTCTCAGGGTCTTCAAAGCTGCCGCAGTTCGTCCCCTGGCAGATGAGATCGCCCGCGGACAAGGTTCCGTTGCCGTCGGTATCGCTACGCCGGACCGATGCGATGCCGACGCGACGGGTGAACTTGCCGATCGTCTCGCTGCCGTTCCGCAAGGTCCAGGGTGGCGTGGTGCCGGGCTGGGCCGAAAGACGGTATGAACCGTCGACAGCGATAGCTTCCCAATCGTCGTCCCGGATGATCCGGACGGCATCAATGCCTTCCTTCAGGTAGCCACTGACCATTACGAGGTCCGATCCCTGGTCGGAGGTCGATCGGGCCACCA
This sequence comes from Candidatus Saccharimonadia bacterium, assembly GCA_025449535.1. Classification (GTDB taxonomy): domain Bacteria; phylum Patescibacteriota; class SICC01; order SICC01; family SICC01; genus JALYJZ01. The sequence continues at coordinate 359,399 of JANWJF010000001.1, read as the reverse complement.
GGACGATCTGGACCATTCCCACCACTCCGATCGTGAAGACGGTGATCGCGACCACCGCCTCGAGCAAGGTAAATCCACGCTGCGCGACCCTACTGCTCATGGATCGCTCCGTTGGTTTCGATCCTTAACGTACGGGTCCGGGCCGGATTGTCGAGCGTGAGCGTAAGCGTGGCGGTGCTGCCGTCCTTGGTCCGACCAGTGACGCGTTCGAATACGACCCGGTCGGTGGATGGACTCACGGCCGCGCTCATCGACGCGACTTCGAAGTTCACCGGTTTAATCTGCTCTGGATATCCGGTCGCGCAGGGATCGGCCGTCGTATCGCTCTGGACCGCGAACGATGACCAACCGTCGGACCGTAGGCACATCCCGTACTCGCGATTGTCCTTGGCTGCCCGGGCATTCGCTTGGAGGTCACGAAGATTGGCTGCCAGTTCGTCGAAGTCCTGCCCGAACCGCGCGGTCTTATCACCGCCGGCCAGGCTGAAAGCGACTACGGTAACGATCCCGATGATCGCTACGACCGTAAGGACCTCGATCAGCGTATAACCCCGATTATCCGTTGTGATCATTTGTTTTCGTCCCAAGTATAAGCGAGTTTGGGACCGTCGCGGAGCGGGGAACCAGTATACTGATAGCTATGCGCAATATCCGCAACTTCTGCATCATCGCCCACATCGACCACGGTAAGTCGACGTTGGCCGACCGCCTGCTCGAGCTGACCGGTACGGTCGAGAAGCGGGACATGCAGGAGCAACTGCTGGACTCGATGGAACTCGAACGGGAACGGGGCATCACGATCAAGCTTCAGCCGGTGACCATGCGGTTCGAGGATACCGTGATGAACCTGATCGACACGCCGGGCCACGTCGACTTCTCGTACGAGGTCTCGCGGACGCTCTCTGCCTGCGAAGGCGCCTTGCTGCTGGTGGATGCCACCCAGGGCATCCAGGCCCAGACGCTGGCGCACGCGACGCAGGCCAAGGCCCAGGGACTGACGCTGATTCCCGTCGTCAACAAGATCGACCTGCCGGCCGCGGAGCCGGAGGACGCCGCCAAGGCGGTCGCCAAGACGCTGGAGCTGCCCGAGGACGACGTGCTATTCATATCCGCCAAGACCGGCGAAGGGGTCGACGAGGTCCTGCGGGCAATCGTCGACCGGGTCCCGACGCCGAAAGGAGACGCTGCCGCGCCGCTCCGGGCGCTAGTCTTCGACTCGCGGTACGATTCCTACCAGGGAGTAGTCGCGTCGGTGCGCGTGGTCGACGGCGCGCTGCCCGGGCGGACGAAGATCAAGCTGATGGCCGCCGGTAAGGCCGCGGAGGCGAACGACGTCGGCGTGCTCAAGCCGCAGCCGGAGGCCCGGAAAGGCCTGGAGACGGGAGAGATTGGCTATCTGGTGACCGGTTTCAAGTCGATCGCGGAGGTCCGGGTCGGCGACACCGTCACCCTGGCCGCGGCCCCGGCTTCCGAACCGCTGCCCGGCTACCGCGAGGTCTCGCCGATGGTCTTCGCGGGAATCTTCCTGGAGTCGTCTGGCGTATCCGCCAGTGGCTCAAGTGGCGACTTCGGGAAGCTTCGCGAGGCGCTCGGCAAGCTCGCGTTGAACGACGCGTCGCTCAGCTATGAGCCGGTGCAGTCGCAGGCGCTCGGCCAGGGCTTCCGGGCCGGCTTCCTCGGCTTGCTCCACCTGGACATCATCCGGGAGCGGCTGACGCGCGAATTCGACCTCGAGCTGGTGGTCACCGCGCCGACGGTCCCGTACGAGCTAGAGCTGACCGACGGCAGCGGACTGACCCTGACCGACCCGGCCGAGCTGCCCGACGTCACCCGGATCTCCGAGATCCGCGAGCCCTGGGCGGAGCTGGAGATCGTCTGTCGGTCCCAGGACCTCGGCGCCGTCCAGCAGCTGGTCGCCGATCGGCGCGGGACGTTCGCGGACACGAGCTTCGCCGCCGCGGAGCAGGTGATCGTGCGGGCGGAGCTGCCGTTGGCGAACCTGGTGGCGGACTTCTACGATCAGCTGAAGGGCGCGACCGCCGGCTACGGTTCGCTCTCGTACGAACTTCGGGACTTCCGTGCTGCGCCGCTGGTCCGTCTGGACTTCTTGGTGGCCGGAGACGCGGTCTCCGGTCTATCGGTGATCGTACACCGCGACGAAGTCGAGCGCCGGGCACGGGTGGTGCTGGCGAAGCTGAAGGAAGTCATCCCGCCGGCGATGTTCCAGATCGCCTTACAGGCCGTGATCGGCGGCAAGGTGATCGCTCGCGAGAACATCAGCCCGCGCAAGAAGGACGTGACCGCCGGGCTGTACGGCGGCGACGTCACGCGGAAGCGGAAGCTCCAGGAGAAGCAGAAGAAGGGCAAGGCCCGGATGAAGGCCGAAGGCAGCGTCCGGGTGCCGCCGGAGGCGTTTGTGGCCGTGCTGAAGCAGAACTAAGACAGCCCGCCGAAGCGGGCTGTCATCAAGGCAAGATAAACCGGAATCAGAACTGGACGTCCGCAGCGGCCGTGGCCTGCGGCGACGGCTCGACGGACGCTTCCGGAGCGGCCGTCTCGTCAACCACCGGCTCGACGACGGTGCTTTCGATCTCGACGTCGCTGGTCTCGTCGGCCAGTTGCCAGGCGTAGACGACGGCGCCTACCACCAGTCCTCCGACGATGAATCCACCCAGGAACGTCGTGAACGGATGGGCGTGGTTCTTTCCCCACTGAAATACGGTACGATGCGGCATAAGTTACTCCTCCTTTGGTTACGCCTTGTTGCTGCTCCTATTGTGCGCAGGCAGGCTAGGGCACGTCAACATGTCCAGTATTTTAGCTTTTTAGCACTCTCATTGACAGAGTGCTAAGAATCTGATAGGTTGGCCCTAGCATGCTCAGTGCACGCGAAAATCAGATATTGCGGGCGATCGTCCACGAGTACCTGAACTCGGCCCAGCCGGTCGGTTCGCGGGTGCTGCGCGTACGGTACGGGTTCGGCGTGTCCCCGGCCACGATCCGCAACGTGATGGCCGCCCTGACCGAGGCGGGCTTCCTGGAGCAGCCGCACGTCTCTGCCGGCCGCGTGCCGACGGACCGGGCGTTCCGGCTGTTCATGGAGAGCGCGCCCACCAAGGATCCGGCCCTCTCCGAGCAGCAGAAGCTGACGCGCCGGATCGAGCAGGCCGGCTCCGCTCCACAGGCCAGCCGACGACTGACCGAGCAGCTGTCGGAGACGGCCGGCGCGGCGGGCATCCATCTGGATGCCGACGGCGTGCAGCTGTTCAACCTGGCCAACGTGTTCGGCCAACCGGAATTCCAGGATCCGCACGTGGCGTCGTACCTGGCGGAACTGCTCGATCGGGCGAAGGACTGGTTCCCGAAGCTGGCGGGCCGGACCACCCGGCTGGGCATCCGGATCGGCGCCGAGCACGAGGACTTCCGGGCCCGGGCCGTCGCGATCCTCGGGCTCAAGCTGAAGTCCGCCAAGCACTACGAGTCGCGCGTCGGCGTGATCGGCTCCACCCGGATGCCATATCAGCGACTGACCGCGCTGTTCGATTACGGCAGGAAGGAGCTTACCCGTGTCTACGGATAAGCACCGCCCGGCCTCCGAGCCGGGGGATCAGAACCAGCCCAAGGGTCCGAAGGTCACGATCAAGAAGAAGGGCCAACGCCTCGAGCGCGATCCGGCCAAGGACTCGGACAAGCGGACCGGGAAAACGGCCGACCAGGCCAACCAAGCCGCCGGATACGCCGGTCCGTCTCCCGAAGCGGAGGATCTGCGCGGGCAGATGGCGCGGCTCCAGGCCGACTTCACGAACTTCAAGAAGCGGATGGAGAAGGAACGCCTGCAGATGGTCCAGGATGCCCACGGCGATCTTGCCGTGCAGTTGCTGCCGGTGATCGACAACTTCGACCGGGCGGCGGAACATGTGCCGGAGGCGATCAAGGGAGACCAATGGTACGCGGGCATCGAAGGCATCCGGAAGCAGTTCGCGGACATTCTCACGGAACTCGGGATCGAACGGGTCGAAGCCGTCGGGCAGCCGTTCGACCCCGAACTCCATGAGGCGCTCGGCCACGAGCCGAGCGACGAGTACGACAAGGACGTCGTGAGCAAGGAGTTCGCGGCCGGGTACAGGATGGGCGACAAGGTCGTCCGCCCGGCGAAGGTGCAAGTATCAAGCGGAAAGAAGGAAAATGAGCGAAGATAGTGAAAGATCAGAAGAAGCTCTGCTAGAAGCCCGGGCTGTGGCTTCCCTGTTAGAAGCGGTTGAAGAAAGAATCAAGGAGAAAGGCCAGAGTTGGTCAGAACACTTCCAAGAAATGGTAGGCCAAGCTGCTCACTCCGGAGGTGACCCTACCCTGAATGAAGTAATGGGCGGAGGCAGGTTCACAAGAAGTCTTCAAGAAATTATTCCGGCTTTAAAACAGGCCGAAAGAACAGGAAAGGGTTTGGAATTACAAAAGATTCGTATTATTGAGGCCATGAGAGAATTCGGAGTCATGGCACCATTAGAGAAAGGAGCTAGTTAATATGACTAAAATCATCGGTATCGACCTCGGTACCACCAACTCGGCGGCGGCCGTGCTTGAGGGCGGCGAGTCGAAGATCATCCCGAACAAGGAAGGCGGCCGGCTGACCCCGTCCGTCGTCGCGCTCGGGAAGAACAAGGAACGGCTGGTCGGGCAGGTCGCCCGGCGGCAGCAGGTCACCAACCCGGAGAACACGATATTCTCCGTGAAGCGGCTGATGGGCCGGAAGTTCAAGGACCCGATCGTCCAGAAGGAGGCGAAGCTGCTTCCGTACAAGCTGGAGGAGGCGTCCAACGGCGACGTGAAGGTGAAGATGGGCGAGAAGTCCTACTCGCCGCAGGAGATCTCCGCGATGATCCTGCAGAAGATCAAGACGGACGCCGAAGCGTACCTCGGAGAGAAGGTCACCGACGCGGTGGTGACCGTTCCGGCGTACTTCAACGACTCGCAGCGGAACGCCACCAAGGACGCCGGCAAGATCGCCGGACTGAACGTGAAGCGGATCATCAACGAGCCGACGGCGAGCTCGCTGGCCTACGGACTCGATAAGAAGAAGGAAGAGAAGATCGCCGTGTTCGACCTCGGCGGCGGGACCTTCGACATCACCATCCTGGAGCTCGGCGACGGGGTCTTCGAGGTGAAGTCGACTAACGGCGACACCCACCTCGGCGGCGACGACTTCGACCAGGCGATCATCGACCACCTGGTGGCGGAGTTCAAGAAGGACCAGGGAGTGGACCTGTCGCAGGACCGGCAGGCCCTGCAGCGGCTCAAGGAAGCCGCGGAGAAGGCGAAGATCGAGCTCTCCACCACCGGCGAATCCGAGATCAACATCCCGTTTATCACCGCGGACGACTCCGGTCCCAAGCACCTCAACCTGACGCTGACCCGGGCGAAGCTCGAGCAGCTCACCGCGGACCTCGTGAAGCGGACCCAGGAGCCCTGCAAGAAGGCGCTCGAGGACGCGAGTCTCAAGACCAGCGACATCGACGAGGTGATCCTGGTCGGCGGCATGACCCGGATGCCGGCGGTCCACGCGGCGGTGAAGGAGATTTTTGGCAAGGAGCCGAACCAGAACGTGAATCCCGACGAGGCGGTCGCGCTCGGCGCGGCCATCCAGGGCGGCGTCCTCTCCGGCGACGTGAAGGACCTGCTGCTTCTGGACGTAACCCCGCTGACGCTCGGAATTGAGACGCTCGGCGGCGTGTCCACGCCGCTGATCGAACGGAACACCACCGTCCCGACCAGCAAGAGCCAAGTCTTCTCGACAGCGGCCGACAACCAGAACTCGGTGGACGTCCACGTCCTCCAGGGCGAACGCAAGATGTCCGGGGACAACAAGTCGCTCGGACGGTTCGTACTGGACGGAATCCCGCCGGCCCCGCGCGGCGTGCCGCAGATCGAGGTCACCTTCGACATCGATGCCAACGGCATCCTGAACGTCTCTGCCAAGGACAAGGGCACCGGCAAGGAGCAGAAGATCACGATCCAGGGCTCCAGCGGCCTTTCCGACACGGAGGTCGAGAACATGCGCAAGGAGGCGCAGGAGCACGAGTCCGACGACGCCAAGAAGGCGGAACTGATCGAAGCCCGGAACGCGGCCGACAATCTCGTGTATTCCAGCGAGAAGACGGTCAAGGACGCCGGCGCCAAGGTCTCGGAGACCGATAAGAACGAGGTCGACGAGAAGATCAAAGCGCTTCGCGAGGTAATGGACGGCGAGGACGTCGAGGCGATCAAGACGAAGACGAACGAGCTGTCCGAGTCGATCCAGAAGGTTGGCGCAGCGATCTACCAGCAGAGTGGTGGCACTGAGCAGGGACAGACGGAAGAGTCCTCCGGAGACGGCGTGGACCATACGACCTCGGCCGACCAGAGCACGGACGATGGATCAGAAGGCGCGTCCGATGGTTCCGACGCCGACGCTTCCGACGACCAGTCCGGCTCGGACGACGCGAAGCCCGAGGATGACACGTCCGAGGCGGACGGCAAGGAAGAGCAGAAGTAACCGGTCGCAGCGGTCCGGCGCTCGCCGAGCACCGGACCGCGAGATACGATAATCCCATGCGGATAAGGGAGGCAGCGCGCATCACCGGAATCACCGTCGCGGCGGCGGCGGCACTCGGCATCGCCGGTTGCGGCAAGCAGCCGGATGACAAGCCGTCCCCGGACGTGATCGCGACCAAGACGCCAAGCCCGATCGAGCAATCGAAGGAACGCTACACCGAGTCGCTGGAACGCGCCAAGCGCTGGCAGAGCAACGCGGAACTGGTCCGTGTCCACCGGAAATTCTCGGGAACCCTGGCGCCGTCCTCACCGACGCCGCTGATGTACGCGTTCTCTTCCCTGGCCGATCCCAAGTCGACATTCGAGGTGGTCTATCAGGGCGACGACGTCAGCGAACGCACGACGAAGAAGCAGCCGTTCGAGCTGCTCTTCAACCCGATTAACGTGGCCCAGTGGAAGGTGGCGCCGGACGATGCGTTGCGGCTCGCCGAGGAAGCCGGCGGCGAGGCCTTCCGCGAGCAGCACCTGGCCGGCTATACGTTGCTCCAGCAGCTTTCCAAGGTCGGCGCCCACCCCTTGCAGTGGTTCTTCCAGTACGACGCCGGGGATGGCACCAAGGCCCGGTTGGAGATCTACGTGAACGCCGAGACCGAGGCGATAGACTTCAAGAAGCAGTCGAAGCGGCCCTAGGGCGTCATCCGCCGTCGGGCCCGGCCGGCTCCGCTCCCTCCGCCTGCTCTAGTGCGGTGGATACGTGGTTCAAGGCTGGGAGCTCCGCGCGTTCGAACAGCTCGAGCTGCGGCACGGGACCGTCCGCCCGGTCCGCCGATTCGCTCCTGATCAGTTCCGAGGGCTCGCGCTGTCGTTGCGGCGTGCGGTGCGCCTCGCTTTCGGGAAAGATCGTCTTCTGCCCGGGCTCGTCGGAGCGGTTCGTCCATTCGGCCCACTGAGAGACTTCGCCGATCCGGTCGTACAGTTCCTGCTCGGCGTTGGATCCGCGGTACCGCTTCGTCCAAAAGTCCTGGAGCGCTTCGCAGATCTCCTCGTACCGCTCGTATACCGCGCCGTCGCCCGTCAGCTTCACGGCCACGAAGCAGACCCGGGCGGCGTACCGGTCCTGCTCGATGTCCCGGGCGGGCAATACGTGGCGGTAGCGGGGATGCCGTCCCTGGGTCCCGATGGCCAGGTCCTGCAATCCGAGCAGCAGGTGGTCCTCCTTCAGTCCGGACCAGCCGAGCTTTTCGCAGCAGGCGGCGCATCCCGCGTGGCCCCAGGCCCGTTCGACCGGATCATGCTCGCCGGCCGTCTTCTCGAAGCCCCACGCATGTTCGATCGCGACGCGGTAAATCTCGTACGCTAGTTCCGGGGCTCCGGCCCGGAGCGCCATCCTGGCATGACGTAAGCATTCTCGGGTCGGGGTCTCGCGGAGGACCCGTGCCACCGAGGCCCCTAGCGGCAGTTCGGCGTACTCCCATAGCTCCGCCTGCCGCCGGTCGGCGGCCAGAGCTTCCGTCTCGGGGACGGCAGCGTCGGAAAACAGGTCTTTTTGGGGCTTCTTGGGCATGACGTATCCTTGCCCCCGTCCAATAAGCGTACCGTACGAGGTCCCTCGCACGAAGCGCCATGGTAAGCTGGAGATACTTTCAATGGGCACGCACACGCCAAGCTGAACTTCCTTTCGACCGCGGATCTCGTCCGCGAATTGCTGCAACGCTCCGGAGTTCCCCAATCAGAATTACCCGACGCCACGCCCGCCCGCGTGGCGGATTCGTATCGCGAGCTGGTCGGCGGGTACCGGGAACGGACCGAGGACCAGGTCCGGACCTTCGACGCCGCCGGGTTCTCCGGCGAGCTGACGGTCGGGCCGATCCCGTTCACGAGCCTGTGCCAGCACCACGTCCTGCCGTTCGCGGGCGAGGTGACCGTCCGGTACGAACCGGCAGACCGGATCCTCGGCCTGTCGAAGTTCGCGAGGGTCGTCTCGATCTTCGGCCGACGCCTGCAGACGCAGGAACGGCTGACCCGGCAGATTTCCGATGCGTTGGAACGGACCCTGGAGCCGAGAGCGTTGCGGGTCGAGGTCGCGGCGGAGCACTTCTGTATGCGGATGCGCGGCGTGCGGCAGGCGGGTATCGTCACGAAGACCGTCGAATCGAGAAAGGGGGACCGATACCGTACCTGACCGACAGGCCGAGTTCCCGCTGCCCGAACGCGGGACGTTCGCGGAGGCCTGGGTAGGCCTGCGGCGCGACGGGGCGGCGTTCTTGCCGGGCTACGTTCCCGAGGAGCTGCTCCATCCCTTACTGGTAGAGCTGGCCGCCGCGGAGTTCGAGCCGCAGGAACGGGACTATGGGAGGTCGATCCAGAACATCGAGAGCTACGAGCTGCATCCGCCGTTCCCACGTCATCCGATCGTGCGCGCGATCGCCGAAAGCCTTCAATGGTTCGAGGACTACGATCCGGAACACGTGTCGGTACACCGTTACGCGGCGGGGGAGGTCGGGATCACGCCGCATTACGACCTCAAGAAGTACCGCGTCCTGATCGCGGCCCTGACCGTCCACGGATCGGCCGAGTTCTCGCTTGTCGAGGACCCGGATCCGAAACGGAAGCTGCCCTCGCACAAGGTGGTGAACGCGCGCCGCGCCGCGCCGATCATACGCAGCTGGGAGACCACGCCGGGGGACCTGATGCTGATGCGCGCCCCGGGATTCGCGGGGATGGAGGACGGCCGGCCGCTCCACCAGGTCAGCGGTGGCAACGCGGGAGGCAGTCGCACGGCACTGGTGTTCCGGATGGAAGCACCAGCATAATGACTAACTATGAATCCTTACTTACTCACGACCGATATCATGGAAGCCCAGTTCGGACCGGTGCATGCCGAGGTGCTCTCGCAGACCCGCCGACGGCGCGAAGTAGCGGTCAAGGTACGGCGCACCGGGCAAGTCCTGGAATACGCGGTCGTCTCGTTCGACCCGGCGGGCGCCGCTGCCTACCCGGCGATCGACCGAAAGATCAGGAGAGGATCGCTCATGGGGCAAACGTTCCGGGATGCGGGGGTCCCGTTCTTACGCGAGGAAAATCCTCCTACCAAAGTCCGGCTCTCCGAACGGCTCCGCGAACTGTTCGGTGCCAGCGAGGAACATGGGTTACGGATCGACGCGACGATCCTGGTCGGGCTCGGCCGTCTGTGTTACGCGCGGAACCACGAGACCTATAGCCCGGCGATCAAATGGCCCGGCCAAGTACGGTAGGCTGTAAGTAATGGCGAAGGAAACCTATTACGGCATTCTCGGCGTCTCACGGACAGCCACGGAAGACGACATCAAGAAGGCGTACCGGACGTTGGCGCGAGAGTACCATCCCGACGTCAACAAAGGACCGGAGGCTGAGGAGCGGTTCAAGAAGATCAACGAGGCGTATGGCACGCTGTCGGATTCACTGAAGCGTGCCGACTACGACCAGTCGCTCTCCGATACCGGTGTCCGGCATGGCGGACCCGCCCCGGCCGGCGGCGCTCCGTCCGGGGCGACCCAGGCCGAGGCGGCGGCGGCGGAAAGCCCGTACCGCCGGGCGTTGCTCCGCGCGGCGTTGCTCCGGACGTTCATGTTCGGGCTGATCGCGGCGCTGGCCGGCGGTCTGCTAGCGGCGGCGCTCGGATTCCTGACCGAATCCAAGCTGCTTGTGTCGGAAGCGGTGCAGGGCGCGATCCCGGGCCTCTTGGTCGGCTTGCTGTGGGGAGCGGACTACAACTTCAAGGTGGAGTCGTTCCTGGGGACGGGCTGGCTGGGACGGAGCTACACCTTGGCGCGGACGATCCTGATGAGCCTCGGCCTGGCGTACTACGGCGGGCTGCTCGGCGGATCGATCGACGCCGCCGCGGATACCAAGGCGTTCACCCTGCCGCTAATCCTGCTCGGCGTGCTGGCCGGCGCGGTGGCCGGTTCCGACGGCGACACGGTCGACAAGCTCCGCTCCGGGGCCGGCCGGTTCAACCTGTTCTACACGCTGGTCCGGGGCGCCGAGGTCGGCGCAGTGGGCGCGTTCGTCGGCGCCGGACTCGGCGTGATCCTGACCGCTTCCGGCCAACCCGCTGCCGCCTTCGGCTGGAGCGCGTTCACTGGATTCGTGATCGGTATGATCGCCGGCTCAATCAAGCCGCCCAACCTGGCGGCCTACGCCAGCTACGCCTCGGCGTCCGTGAAGAACATCATCATCGTGCTGATGGTCCTGGCGGCGCTGGTGGTCGGGATGCTGTTCGGGATGGTAGTGGACCCGAAGATCCTCGGCTTGCCGTTCTGACCTGACTGCGCGGCGGTTTTTCCGTAGACTGGGAACGCTATGCCTACCAGCAGGGATTATTACGATATCTTGGGCGTCGGCAAGGACGCCTCCGTCGCCGACATCAAAAAGGCGTACCGGAAGCTCGCCCACAAGTACCACCCGGACAAGGGCGGTACCAAGGAAGACGAACGCAAGTTCAAAGAGGTACAGGAAGCCTACGAGGTGCTGTCCGACCAGCAGAAGCGGTCGGCCTACGACCAGTTCGGCAAAACCGGTGCCCAGGGCGCCGGCGGTGGGCCGGGCGGCGCGGGATTCGGCGGATTCAATCCGAACGACTTCAATGCCCAGGGATTCGACTTCGGCAACCTCGGCGACATTTTCGAGCAGATGTTCACCGGCGGGTTCGGCGGCGGCACGCGGCAGCGCGGACCGTCCCGCGGCTCCGACCTCCAGATGACGGTCACCATCGGCTTCGACGAGGCCGTCAAAGGCACGACCAAGGAGCTCACGATCGACCGGCGGACGACCTGCGAGACCTGCGGCGGCACCGGCGCGGCGAAGGGAGCGAAGATCGTCACCTGCGAACGCTGTGGCGGCCAGGGGCAGGTCCAGGTCACCCGGCGGACGGTGCTGGGCACGATGGCACAGGTCACGGAGTGCCCGGAGTGCCATGGCGAGGGCAAGCGGCCGGAGAAGCCGTGCCCGGATTGCGGCGGCGAAGGCCGGAAGCAGAAGAAGGAGACGCTGACCGTGGAGATCCCGCCCGGCATCGACGAGGGTCAGACGATCCGGATCCAGGGCGCCGGCGAGGCGGGTCAGCGCGGCGCGCCGTCCGGCCACGCCTACGTGATCGTCCACGTGAAGCCGTCGAAGATGTTCGAGCGTAACGGTTTTACGCTCGGCGTGACCGTCCCGATCAGCTTCCCGCAGGCCGTGCTCGGCGACCGGGTCGAGGTACCGACGGCCACCGGCAAGACGGAGCTCAAGATATCGGCCGGCACCCAGAGCGGCGAGACGTTCACGATCAAGGGGGCGGGCATGCCCAAGCTGAACGCGGCCGGCGCGGGCGACCTCAAGGTGACGGTCCACGTCTCCGTGCCGAAGAAGCTGACGGCCGAGGAAAAGCGGTTGGTCGAGGAGCTCGGGAAGAAGGAAGGACCCAAGCCGAAGAAGGGCTTCCTGGACAAGCTCGGGCTCTGATTGATAAAAAAGCCAAGTGGTGGTATTTTTATCGGCTCGTTAACATCGCGAAGCCGTAGCGGCGGGCGCGCGAGTCTCGTTCGTCGACCGCTGCGGCAACCGCCAAGGCAACAATAGGCTGTACGCTCCTGTAGTCACGGAGTACGCAGCGAAAGTATCGGAACAGGTACGCTGTAACCCTCGTGTAGGGCACGCAGTACGCCTGAGAGTGGAGAAAGAAATGCCTGACACAGGAATATCTATCCTGAAGGAACTCGGCTTCGGTGCAGACTACGAAGTTGCGAGAAGAATTGCTCATGCGGTCAGCGACCTCGGCGGCACGGGGGAGCACTTTCTGCGATTGCGCAGCGAGGAGGGTCTTGCTGAGAAAATCGCGGACCTGTTGGTACTAGCGACCGCCGACGACCCGTTCGCGTTCCCGGTAGAGGGACCCCCTCATGACGAACTGGCACGATTGCTTCGAACGCCTGGAATCGAGCTAACGGACGAGTTCCGAAAGCACGACTGGCCAGACGCAGCGCCCTTCGTTGTGAGTCCTGGGTGGCACAGGGCCAGGCTGGTAACAGTTCGATCAGGTTCGATCGAGTCAAAGCAACTGCGAGAAGAAACGGTACGTCATAAATTGCGTCCGGCAGTGCTCGAGGAGCTGATCTTTTGCTACATCGAACATCCCTGGATGTTCGACAGAAAGCCCGTCGGTGTGTTGGGAACGGTAGGGACGTTGCCGGGATCCAAAGGGGGATCTCGCGCCATACCCATCATGAAAGGTTCAAGCCTGCATGTTGGTAGTGCCGACATGGTGAAACCGGACATCGACTATCTTGCCATCAAGCACCAATAGCGGCCTTTCGGCTTCCCCGGCAATCCGGCCGGGGAAGCCACCCCGAAGCGTCCATCATCGCTCCCGCGGCTCTTGGACGCTTCTTGATTTTGTTCTCTTGTTCGGTTGTTGTGCTTTGGCGCCTCAGGCGTATAGTATGAGACTAACTTTGGGAAAACCGCCCAGGGGCAAAAAGAAACATGATACCCGTACAATTCTTGACCGGACTTGATGTAAACAGCCCCAGCTGGGATTTGTTCATCTTTTTGTTCTTCATCGTCGCGACGTTCGTCTACGGCTTCACGCTGGGGCGGTCGCGGATCATGGTACTGCTGATCAGCACCTACATGGCGCTGGCGCTGGTCGAGACGGCGCCGTTCCTGCAAGGCTCCCAATCGGTGACGGTCGGCTCCAGCCCGTTCTTCATCGTCCAGATCACGGCGTTCATCGCCACGATGCTCCTGATCTTCTTCTTCCTGTCCAACTCGGCGCTCCGCAAGGCCTTCGCGGCCCAGGAAGTCCAAGGCAAGGCCTGGCAGATCATCGCGTTCTCGATCCTGCACGCCGGTCTGCTGGTGGCGATAGTGCTGTCGTTCGTGCCTGAGGCGCGACAGGCCGGACTGCTGCCGTTCACGAGCAACCTCTTCGCCACGAACACGGCGCTCTTCATATGGGCGGTGCTGCCGATCGTCGTGATGATGTTCGTGAACGATCCCGAAGAAGAGTAAGGTCGCGCCAGCTACCGTCGTGCTGGAAACGCCTTCTCGGCGTTTTTTTGACCGAGGGAATTCCTTATTTCTGGATACTAAGCGTTTCCTGACACGAGGTAGCCGGCGCTTGAGGTAAGATGAAACGGCTGCCCCGGTAGCTCAGTTGGCAGAGCAGTGGGCTTTTAACCCATGTGTCGGGGGTTCGAGACCCTCCCGGGGCACACCCAAACCGTACCTATAGCAACTTGGCTATCTCCCGTTTGGCCTTTTCAATCATGTCGCGCCGGTACGGCTCGATACCGCCGTACCGATCCGATGCCTCCAGTTCGGCGATGATCTCGCCTAATCGTTCGCAGACCGGTTGCCTGAGCGACTCGGCGACTTCGTAACCTGTCCGGCTCAGTGCACCGTCCAGCATCCAGGCAGCCCCCTCCAGTTGGTCGAATCGTAGCTCTTTTGCCGAGATAGCCCCGTCAGCACGTCGGGCGACGCCGAAGTCGCGGGATTCGACGATGTACGCTACCCAGGCGCGGGTCAGCGGATAATTCCCTTCCTGTTCGAGCTTGACGATCTCAGGCGGCGGGTTGCCGATCAGGCGGCCGATCTGGTTCAAGCCGATGCGGTCCCACGCAGAGTCATCGTCGGGATGTTCCACGAACGAACCCAACCGCGCGTGCGCGGCCCGGACCGCTCCCAGCGCCGCCTCGTGCTGCAAAGGGTGGAACTCGAAGTTCCCGTCGTCGAACTCGTACCCCATGGCGCCGCTGTAGTGCTCGGCGGCCCGGTACCAGAGGTAGCGGCAGGTCTCCCGTACCTGGAAGTCGTCGGAGCCGTATGACCGGGTCTGCGTGACGCATTCGGCCATCAGCGCGCTGATCCGGCCTTTCGTCACGAAGACCAGGCAATCGTCCTCATCCCGCTCGACCTCCGGCGGAAAGTAAGATTCGTCGAGCAGCATCAGGTTCAGCATGTGCTCGCAGCGGTCCGACTCCTCGGCCCAATCGTCGAACAACGGTGCCAAAAGCTGCTCGGCACGCTCGTAATCCCCCTGTTCGACGAGCGCGGCCGCCGCGTCGGCCCGCGTCGGTGCGTCGCCTTCCAGCGCCGCCGCGAACCGGCGTTCGTCGAGTTCGGTTGTTTTATCGCCAGGATTCATAACGGTCCAGTATACCCGCTTCGGGTCCGGAACCGTCTCCGCGATGCGTGTAGAATGGCCGGGTAGCCATGGTTGAACAGAAAACGCTTTCCGAAGCCGAAAAGATCGCCGCTGATGCCGGCGTGAAGGTCGTGGACCGAGACCTGGAACGTCCCTGGGGCGGGTTCCTGGTGTTTGGTGAATCGGAGGTCAGGGAATTTGCCACGGCGTTCTTTCCGAAGCTCGAGCTGCCTGGCGATGACCTCAAACGAAGCCCCAAGCTGCTGATCGTCGGTCCCGGCGAACGGTTGTCCTGGCAGTTCCATCACCGGCGGAGCGAGCATTGGCATGTCCTGCGCGGGCCGGTCGGCGTAGCGGTCTCGGAAACGGACGATGAAGTCGAACCGCGGGTCCTGCAGGAAGGTGAGGAAGTCGAGATCGTCCAGGGCGAGCGGCACCGTCTGATCGGCTTGGATAGTTGGGGTATCGTGGCCGAGATCTGGACGCACACCGATCCGGAGCATCCATCGGATGAGGACGACATCGTTCGTCTGGCGGATGATTATGCGCGTGAAACGCCGGCCGAGTCCGCGTAGCGGTTGCCTGCCATGCGTGCGGCGGTGGTAGCATGATTGGTCATGAACGGATCCAGACAGCCAGTTCCCGTCGTCGATCGGCCCGGTGTGGAAGAGCCGGAGGTGCCGACCGAGGAGCAGCCGGAGATTCCCGAAAAGGATGGCTCTGAGTTGCCGGTCCAGCGTGCTTTGCTCAGCGT
The DNA here is from genome assembly GCA_025449535.1 of Candidatus Saccharimonadia bacterium. Lineage (GTDB taxonomy): Bacteria > Patescibacteriota > SICC01 > SICC01 > SICC01 > JALYJZ01. Next base: position 343,947 of record JANWJF010000001.1, on the reverse strand, counting down.
CTCCGAGCGGGACGAGGCGTTCCTGCAGTTCGCCCGTGATCTGGTCCGCCACGGCGCTGAGTTAATTGCCACGCGGGGCACCTGTCGGGACTTGCAGGCGGCGGGAATCCCCGTGAAGTCCCTGGAGGAGGTCATCGGGTTCACGGAGACCCTCGACGGCCGGGTAAAGACGCTGCATCCGAGCATCCACATCGGCATCCTCGCGGACCGCGACGACCCCGGCCATATGCGGGAACTGGCGGAGGCGGGCATCGAGCCGATCGACTTGGTCTGCGTCCACCTGTACCCGTTCGAGCAGCACGTCCAGTACCAAGAAGACGGTGACCCGACCGCGAAGATCGATATCGGCGGGTCCGCGATGCTGCGGGCGGCCGGCAAGAACCACGAATGCGTGGTTCCGGTCTCCAGTCTGCTCGATTATCACCGAGTCATCGCCGCGCTGGAGCGGACCGGCGGGGTCCATCCCAGCATCAGCCGCCGCTTGGCGGTGGACGCGTTCAAATGCACCGCCAGGCATGACGATCAGATCGCGAAGTGGCTGGAGCCTGGGGACGAAGCCGAGGGCCCGGATACCGCCCTGCAGGAATCCTGAGTCGTTTTACTTCCCGCGTGCTACCCCGTATCGTGTGCGTATGACACGCACGCGCCAGCTCGGGCTGCTCGCCACCCGCCTCCGGCGGCGGTGAGACGCGCGTACTGACCAGTAGCCGCTCATCGACCGCCACCAGGCGGTTTTTTGATTTTCATGGAACGAGAACCCCACCAATCCTTGATCGAACGAGTCGCCGAGAACGGCGTCGAGACCGCGGATGCGGCCGAAGTATGCGTATTCGCACTCGTCGCTTCGCCGGACCGGGCCTTGGAGCTGATGGGCCATGCGCAGTGCAGGCCCGACGAGGCCCTGCGCGTCATCTCCATGCCGCCAGGCGACCCGGGGCGCCGGGAGTGGGCGGTCGTGGTGCCGGCCGTCTGCTATCCGTTCGTCGAGGAGCAGGTGCGCGAGCTGCTGAAGCATCGGGCATACGCCAGCAAGGAAGAGGTACTGTCCATGATCGAGCGTCGGGCCGTCGGGGAAGCGCGGTAAGCGGCCAATGATTCAAAATCCCTTTGTGACGGTATCTGTTGACAATCAGCCGTATCGGGGACAGAATACCTGAGCAATAAGGAAGTCGCCCAAAAGAATGTCGTTGGGCGGTTTTTTATTTTTATGAGCGAACGAGCGATATATCGAAAGCGGTTGGTGCCTGCCTTGCTGGCAGCCGCCGTGTTTGTAGGGGCGACAATGTTTGGAACGATCGCGTTTGCCCACAACGAGACCCGGCCCGGCTGCGCGAAGGTGGCCGAGAGCGGCGACGGTTCGATAGTAATCAACGGGGTTACGATAACGTTCACTGAGACCCCGGCCGGCTCCGGTACAGTGGTTTGGAACGTGGAGGACGGAATCAGCGGCACGGTCGAGTTGTACGGAGGGGGTAATGGAGCTACGTACGACTATTTGGTTGGTATTGGCGTGACTCCCCTGAATGGTGGCAATCAGGTTCCTGCGCTGAGCCACATCCACTACTGCCTGATCTATACCACGCCGAGTCCCTCTGCGACCCCGACTCCCTCTGCCACGCCTACACCGAGCGACACTCCTACTCCAACCGAAACCCCCACCCCGACTCCTACGGTAGAGGTGGAAAGTACCCCGACTCCGGAACCGACCCCGACCCCCACCGAAACCCCCTCGGACACTCCTACCCCTGACCCGACCGCAGACCCGCAGGGAAGTCCTGATCCCACCCCGACTCCGGATCCCACCGCAGACCCGCAGGGAAGTCCTGATCCCGACCCGACCGTGGATCCCCAAGGGAGTCCCGATCCGACCGATGATCCGGGCGTGAACTCCCAAGGAAGCGTGAGTGATCCGTCAGACCCGGCCACGGGCGGCAGCATTGTCCCGCTCAGCTTTGCGGACACGGGACTTGGTTCGCTGGCCGGTCTGGGCACCACGCTGGTTTCCATCGGCGCGTACGCAGCCACGCGACGGCGACTCCGGAACTGAGTCCATGGCGAAGCGTTCCCGCTCGCGACGCAAAGGACGCTCTTTGGATTCAGCTCCGAAGTTCTTCCTGCGGCACTGGCCGATAGTGCTGATCGTCGTCGGTTTGGCGCTACTGCTCTATAGCGGCGCTAACAACTATTATTATGACCGAGCGCTCCAGCCTAGAGTGGCAGCGCCGGTAGCCGCGGAATCGACTGATTCGACCCGACCGGTCCGACTGCGGATTTCTGGCGTGGTGGACGAGAAGCTCGAACCGCAGAAGTACGAGAACGGGGAGTGGACCGTCGCCAAGCACGCCGGCTCTTACATGAACGGTTCCGCCAAACCGGACGAGAAGGGCAACATCATCGTCTACGGACACAACACGAAGGACGTCTTCGGGCCGCTCCTCGGCCTGGAGGGGAACGAGCGTGTCGTACTCACGACCAAGGGCGGTCGGAAGCACGAGTACCGGATTACGAGCCTGAAGGAAGTGACGACCGACCAGGTGGGCGTCCTGGCGCCGACCAAGAAGGAAGTCCTGACGGTCTACACCTGCTCGGGCTGGTTGGACTCTAAGCGGTTCGTAGTGCGCGCGGTACCCGTCGAATAGTCCCTTGCAATCGCGTGAACACGAGCGTATAGTCCCATTGCTCAGGCATAAATGGCCTGATGACGACCGACAGATGAAGAAAGCCCGAAACATATCTGCCGTCCTTTTCGCGTTCCTGCTCGCGGGGGTAGTCGGCGTGGGTACGGCGCAAGCCGAGGAGCCGGTTCAATTCGTGACGAACTGTGGGGGTGACCCAGTGTATTACGGTCCTCCTGACTGCAGTGGCCGACCTCCAAGTACTGGTAGTACCAGCCATGCTGTACAAAAGAATGCTCAAGCAGCACCGCCCCAAACGAATTTCAATTCAAGCCAAGTACAATCCGCATCCCAGACTGACCAGCAGGCCGTGAGCGAGCCTGAAAAGAAGAAGTCGGCAGTCAAGGAAAAGAAGCCAGCCACGGTCAATCCCGCTACGACCAAGGTGGAAGTAGCCGGTGCGACAAGGGAGCCGCAGCCGCTCTGGCCGCTTTGGATGCTGCTCGTGGTATCCGGGCTGGCCGGCGCCTACGCGTTCACCATCCGCCGGACCGACGCGTTCTGGTACGAGTCGTAACTCGTTCGCCATGCGCGACAAGAAACTCATCGAGGATGGCAGCGTCTGTGAAGGGGACTTCATGGACGGCGTCGACACCGTGGCCCAGCATCGGGAGCGCATGGACGAACGGGAGCCATGCCGGTTCTTCCCGCATGATTGTCCCGTGCTGAATCCGGGCGACGTCGGCCCGTTCTGCGTCATGAAGACCGGACAAGAGGTCGCCCGGTTCTCCTCGCGGCTCGGTACGTCCGTCGAGGAGGAGCTGGAGGACTTTGCCGAGCAGGCTCCGATGCCTCCGAACGGGTATTTCGACCCGACCGTCGAGCAGCCGGCGGATGCCACCACCGACCGTGACGAAGTGACGCGCAGGGTCGGCGTCCGTGCCTCGGAGATCCTGGGCATCCAGGAGATCGACGCGCAGAGCGTCCACAAGGAGTTCGAGGGCACCCCGGATGACGTCGATACCGAGGATCCGGTGCTGGCGGAGTCGGTGTTCGATCCGGAGACCTCCCGTTGGATGCATCACTGCGGCACCATGGTCGCCGCCGCGGAAGTACGCCACCCCGTCCGCCTGAAGGCGATGCCCCTGGCCGGACCGGGTCGCGTGGTCACGGAACAAAAACCGTACTGCCCGAATTGCAGCGAAGCGCCCGACCCCGATGGCGAGCCTGTCTACGAGGAGGACAAGGAAGCCGCCGAGCTTGAACGCATCAGGCGAGTCGGCCGACGGTTGCGGTAGGAACTCCTAGCCCGGAACCCGGAACCCGAGCGTCCGGGCAGCTTCGACGTGCGCGGGCTTCCGATCGACGAACGTGATGTCGCCCGGTGTCGCCTGTAGCCGCTCGGCCGAGAGCCGGAGTAAACCCGCGTAGTCGCGCTCCTCGTCCAGTTCGGAACCGATCACATGGACGTGCAGCAGCTCGTCCAGCTGATAGCGCTTCCGGAACTGCCCGACGAAGTCCGGCGTGGCGTCGGAGACCAGCCCGAGCACATGGCTCGCCGACTGGACCCGGATCTTCCCGAGCACCTGTTGGTCCACGGTCGCGGCGTTGATCGCGAACGCCTGCAGGACGTCCACGTCCTCCAGGGCGAGCTTCAGCGCCGCGCGACCCCAGTGCTCGACCTGCGTGATCTCCCCGCGGTCGTAAGCGGGCTTGGAATCCGCGATCGCCGCGGCGACGTCATCGGGAGAGCGCTCGAGTCCCTCGGCGATGTCGTCGACGCTGAGCGAGAGATCGTCTAAGACGATTACGCCCAGGCCGTAGAGGATGGTCGGTTTATCAGTCACGGGACCAGGATACCAATACGAGACGCCCCGGGCGTCTGGGGGCTTGACAGAGGGTTCATTTTTTGCTATATTAAGGCAATTTTCCACACATGAAAACAAACGTCCTACAGAAGGTATTCACCGCGGCCGTCGTCGGGCTAATGGGCATAGCGGCCATCACGGTACTCGGAAAGGCTCCCGACGCACCGGTCGAGAAGGAACCGTCCGTCCGGCAGGCAGGCGACGCAATCAACAAGTTGACCGAAGTACACGGCCAGCCGCTGGAGACGGTCACGCTCAAGAACGGCAAGCGGACCAAGGCCGCGAAGGGTCGGCTGGTCGTCCGTCTGCGGGATGAAGCGGCGAAGCAGCAGTTCGGCGACCGCCTGACCGGGACTACTATTCCCGATACGTATTTACTGTCCATCGACGAACCGGTCGAGCAAGCCGACGACCGGGTCTCGGCGCTGCCGGGTGTCCGCAGCGCGACGCCGGACTTCGTCGTCACCGCTTCCCGTACCCCGGACGATCCACATTACCCGAACCAGTGGGCCCTGCCTAAGATCAAGGCGCCGGCCGCCTGGGACCGTACCGTGGGGTCGAGCTCGACGACCATCGCCAGCATCGACACCGGCGTGAACGCCTCGCACCAGGACCTTACCGCCAAGATGTGGACGAACGACGACGAGACTCCCGATAACAACCTCGACGACGACGGCAACGGATATATCGACGATCACGACGGCATGGACTTCGTTAACGGGACCCACGTGCTCAGCGTGTTCAAGAACGACGCGAACGGTCCTACCGACGACAACGGCCACGGGACGCTGACGGCGTCCGTCTTTGCCGCTGAGACGGACAACGGCCTCGGCGTTGCCGGCGTCGACTGGAACGCGAAGATCATCGCGATCAAGGTGCTTAACTCCGCCGGCAACGGGTTCTTCTCGGATGTCGCGGAAGGCGTCCGGTACGCGGGAGTCGTCGGTGCGGACGTAGCGAACATGAGCCTCGGTGCGGACGGACTCACTTCCGAAGCGATGACCGACCAGGCCATCACCGAGGCGATCGCGGACGGGACGATCCTCGTGGCGGCGTCCGGCAACGACGGGTACACGAACTCGATTAACTACCCGGCGATCAACCCGAGCGTGATCTCCGTCGGCGCGACCGGATCCTCGGACGCCCGGGCGGGGTACTCGAACGGCGGCTCGCAGCTGGACCTGGTCGCTCCCGGTTCCAGCGTTCGTGGCGCGGGGCTCGGGAACACCAGCTACGTCTCGGCATCGGGTACCTCCCTGGCCGCGCCGCACGTGGCCGGCGTAGCGGGCCTGCTCCGGGCGTTGGATCCGGACATCTCCTGGTCGCGGGTCCGGACCGTCCTGCGGAGTTCCGCGGACACGGTGTCCGGGATGAACGGCGCGTCCCGGACGAACCTCTACGGTCATGGCCGGCTGGACGCCAACGGGGCGCAAGCCATGGTGAAGGAATACTCCGCGGAGTGGGTGCGGCAGTCGGCGTCCGCTTCCGCGACCTCCGGTACCGACCGATCGGTCTACGTTGATTACAAGAACGTCGGCCTGGAACCCTGGTCGAACACCGGTGCGGACGCGATCCGGCTCGGCACTAGCCACCCCAAGGACCACAAGTCGCCGTTCTACAACGCTTCTTGGCAGTCCAAGAACCGCGTCACCAGCTTCACGGGACGGGTCGAGAGTAACGGTAGTGTCACGACGACCGATACCATCCAGTCCGGGGAGACCGCCCGGTTCGCCTTCACGATGACCTCGCCGCCGCGGACCTCCACCGCGACCCTGCGCGAGTACTTCCAGCCGGTGATCGACGGCGTCACCTGGCTCGAAGACCATTCGAAGTACATCACCACGACGGTGCCGGGCCGGTTCTACCGCGGACAGCTGGTCGACAAGACCAACCCGCCTTCGGTTGTTACCCCGGGAGAGAAGAGCACGGTCACGGCGGACGTGAAGAACATCGGCACCGCCACCTGGCGCAACGACACGGCTTATGACATGAACATCGGGACCATCAAGCCGATGGACCACAATAGCGCGTGGTACGACAGCGCGACCTGGCAGTCACGTAATCGGCTCGGCAAGTTTGTCGGTAAGGTCGAGGACGGCACGGTGACGCCGGGCAACGCGATCGCTCCGGGGGAGACTGCCCGTTGGTCGTTCGATTTGAAAGCACCGGCCAAGGGCGGAAAGTACACCGAATACTTTAGCTCGGTCATCGAGAACTTCGGCTGGCAGCACGACCTGGGCTTGTCCTGGACGCAGACGGTGCCGACGCGTGCCTACGACTACGACTACGTGAGCAAGGCCTCGCATTACCGGTATCTGTCGCAGGATGAGACCGATACCCTCTTCATCCGCTTGCGGAACATGGGGTATACCACTTGGCAGTCCGACGGCGATACGCCGGTCCGGCTAGGGACCGACCGTCCGCAGGACCGCGGCAGCGGTTTCTCCGACGGCGGCACGGCGGCCGGCTGGCTCAGTTCCAACCGGGTGAAGCTGGGGAGCAACGTGACCGATCCCGCCAAGAACGTCGGCGGCGAGACCAGCGTGGCACCGGGCGAGATCGGTGAGTTCGAGTTCGACATTGTCGCCAACCCCGGTCCGGGTACGTACAAGGAGTACTTCCGGCCGGTCGTGAACGGCGTCGGCTGGATGAAGGACATCGGCATCCATTGGTCGATCACGATCGAGAACCCGATCGATGTCGCCTTGACCGCGCAGTCCAGCGCCACCATGCGGGGCACGAACACCGTCACCATCCGTGACATCAACGGGGCCAATCGCGGCACCGTCGCCCCGGCCACGAACTTCACCCTGCGCAAGGACGGTTCGAACTACCAGGCGGTCCTGCCGAGCGGGACGGTCAACTCCTGCTGCATCCTCACGGCCGAGCAGGCGCCGGGCAACCGGTTCGTGGTGACGAACCTGGCGGACAACGCCAGCCAGGACTACTTCCGCGGGTCGATGGCGATCCGTACCGGCAGCGCCGGCACTCACCTGGTGAACTCGGTCAACCTCGAGGAGTACCTGCGTGGCCTCGGCGAAGTCCCGGACGGCTGGCCGATAGAGGCGATCAAGGCGCAGGTGACGGCGGCCCGGACCTACGCGGCTCGGAAGATCCAAAGTCCACGTGCGGACAGCTTCGATCTTTACGATGATACCCGGGACCAGGTCTACAACGGGTACAACAACGAGACCGCCAAGCCGAACCACGTCACGGCGGTCGGCGCCACCAACGGCAAGGTGGTCAAGTACAGCGGCTCGCTGGTGCAAGCGTTCTACAGCTCGAACGCGGCCGGTCATACCGCGGACAACGAGGACGTCTGGGGCGGCTCGCCGATCAGCTATCTCCGCGGCAAGGCCGACTCCTTCTCGCAGGTCGGTGACACCGACCATCTCTGGCCGGACACTACCTCGCGCGAGACGATCCGTTCGAACTACGGCTTCGGCTGCACGGTGACCGGCGTCGGTATCATCTCCAAGCACCCGGGCGACCGAATGCGGACGGTCCGCCTGGCCGGCAGCTGCGGTAACCACGACTACACCCTGACCGCGGATACCCACCGCAGTCGCCTCGGACTGCCGTCCTCGCAGGTGACCAGCGTCAGCAAGAGCGGGAACAACTTCGTGTTCAACGGGAAGGGCTTCGGCCACGGCATCGGCATGAGCCAGTGGGGAGCCTACCGTCGCGCCTTGAGCGGACAGAGCTACGCCCAGATCCTGCAGTTCTACTACACCGGCGCCAGCGTCGGTACGCTGTAACCATGGGTGAAAGGACGGACTCCCCGGAGACGGTCCGGGACGAACCGGGGACCAAGCGGCTGGCGGACGAGACGATCCGTGCAATCTTGCGTGACTGATTAGCAAGCTGCCGTACTGTAAGATGGTTGCATGAAGCAACCAGCCTTACTATTGGCATCAGGTGTGATTATCGGCGTGGCCTTGGCGTCCTGGTTGCCGGCCGCCGTCGCAGTCGGGATGGGCTTGGTTCTGCTGGGTTGGCGCCCGTTGGCGGCCCTGGGTGTGGCGATCGGCGCACTACGGATACTAGTAAGTCCTTTGGATCCGCCGGTCTCCGACCTTGTCACGGTGGCGGGAACGGAACGAACGATACTCGGCGTTGTCGATTCGTTCCCCGAGCATCGCGGTGAGTACCAGCAGTTCGTGGTGACCGGCGAGACGATGGGACGGAACGGCAGGACATTAGTCAGGACTGATCCGTTTTCCGAGTTATCACCGGGTGACCGGGTATCGGTGACGGGGCAGCTGACCGAGCCGAAGGCTGACGATGAGTTCGACTATCGTAGCTACCTTGCGAAGGACGGTATCCATTCGATACTGCGCCGAGCCGACGTCCGGGTCGAAGGAAGCCATCTCACGGTCAGCCGTTTGTTCTATGCCGTCCGCAGGACCTGGGTACGGCAAGTCGAGCGTACTTTTCCCGAACCGACGGCCGGCTTCATGCTGGGTATCCTGATAGGCGAAAGGTCGACGTTGTCGGACGCTCACATCGAGGCGTTCCGCCGGACCGGCACCACGCATATCCTCGCGCTGTCCGGGTTCAATATCAGTATCATCATCACGGCGATCGTCTGGGTACTGGGTCGGAAGCCAGCGGCGCTGGTCATCTCGTTGCTCTTGATAGCGTGCTTCGTGCTCATGGTGGGACCTTCCGCATCGGTGGCACGGGCCGCACTGATGGGAGGTTTCCTGTTGTTAGGTCAGCTTTTTGGGCGTCCCCAAGCGGCGATGTTCGCCACGGTCCTGACGGCCGCGGGAATGTTGCTGTTGCAACCCCATGCGTTGCGATACGACCTGGGATTCGACCTTTCCTTCTTGGCCACGCTCGGCATCCTGTGGCTGGAACCGGGGATCCGAACCCGTCTGCCATGGGTTCCGGACTCCGTCAGCGGCATCGTCTCTGGGACGTTGGCCGCCGGCATCACGACCGCGCCGCTCATCGCCCTGACGTTCGGGACGGCCAGCCTGGTGGCTCCTTTGACGAACCTGTTCGTGGTGCCGGCGATCCCTTTGCTCATGCTCGGCGGGTTCGTCGGTACCGCTATCTCGTTCGTCTTGCCGGGGGTGGCCGCGTGGCCAGCGGTACTCGTTGCCGCGGCTACGGAGCTGTTGCTGGCTGGCGTAGAACGTACCGCCGCGTTACCGGTAGCATCCGTCTCGTTCGGGAACCTGAAAGGTCCGATAGCGTTGCTGCTCGCCGCGACCGTCGGGCTTTGTGCGGTCCGCCTGAGGCCAAGGGCGCATGTTTAAGGCAGCCATCGCGATCGTCGGCGTCTTGGCGTTCAGTATCTGGACAACAGCTTCCGATTCGCGGGCCACCGTCCGTTTCTTTGATGTCGGACAGGGGGATGCCGCCTTGGTGGATGACGGCCACGGAACGCAAATCTTGATCGACGGCGGGCCTGACCGTGCCGTATTGCGCGGTCTAGGCAAGGCGATGCCGCGGTTCGATCGGAGGATAGAGCTGGTCATCCTGAGCCACCCGCACCTGGATCATTATGGCGGCTTGGTCGACGTCATCGCCCGGTACGACGTCGGGACGGTGCTCGTGAACCAGGCGGGAGACGGGCCGTACGAACGTTTGGTCGTGGAGGCCGACTCACATAGCAGACTCGTTACGGCGGCGGGACAGCGGGTGGGAATCCATGGCGGCACGGTCGAGATACTCGAACCGACGGCCCGGCAACGAAGACGCTACGAAAACGCGAATGACGCGTCGGTCGTGGTCCGAGTCACGCTGCATGGTCGTTCGTTCCTTTTTCCCGGAGACGCGGAAGAAGCCGAGGAACGTCGTTTGCTCGGCCGCCCCGGGTTGGACACCGAGGTGCTGAAAGTGCCGCATCATGGCAGTCGGACGTCCTCGACCGATGAGTTCATCAAGGAGACAAGCCCAACGTGGTGTATCGTTTCTTCCGGCACGGGCAATACTTATGGTCATCCTAATCCGGATACCGTACGGCGGTTGGGCGCGTCTGGTTGTCGGGTAGTGCGGACGGACCGGCACGGGACCGTCACGGCGACGATCTCCAGTTCCGGGATCAGTTTTTCGACGGAACGGTAGCTACTCGAATTCTCGCGGCAGGTCCTGCGAGTCGAGCGACTTCGAGCTTTCCGGCTTCTTCGTTCCGTCCGCCGGAGAAGCGGGCTGATCGGCTGCGGCCTTTGCCTTAGTAGCCCGGGCCGCCGCTTTCGCCGCTTCCGCGGCTTCCTTGGCCTTGGCCGCCGCGGCTTCCGCGTTCTCCTTGGCGGTATCCGCCTGTTCCTCGGCCTCGCCCATGCCCTGGGCCTTGGCCACGAGTTGCTGTACATGGTTGGGGTCCGGTACGCCGTCGAAGGTAAAGTTCCGGCGTTCGCCGGCGGTCTGGATCTCCACGGTGCCGAAATTGAAGAGCGTTTGCAGGATGCCGTGCTTGGCGGCGCTGACGTCCTGGATCATCTTGCAGTCGAGTTCATCGATGGTCCGGCGGAACAGGCCGTTCTGGTCGATGTCCACGATCCGGTCCGAGGTCACGATCGCGACGTCGAGGTAGAAGTCGAGCCAGCGGATGTAGAAGTACGTGACCAACGCCAGGTAGTACGCAGAAACGACCGCCGTGGCCACGGCATTGTCCAGGCCGTCCAGTTCGAAGCCGCTCACCGAGATCACTATCAAGGCGCCGATCGGCGCCAGGGCCAATAGGAGGGTCATCAGGATGGCGGGCAGCAGGTTCAGCCAGTGGGGCCGGGCGATCGTCAGGATCTTCTCGTCGGGGCGTTGGCCGGGGAAGTACTCCATCAAACTCCTCCCGAGACTTGGACGCCGCCCAGGGTGACGAAGGTGCCGATGATGATGACGATCAGCGCGAACAGGTAGATACCGGAGGCCAGGGTGGTCTTGTCCCCAGGGAATCCGAACTTCCGGGCGTGGTAAATCCCGGCGACCGCGAATCCGGCAATGGCGAGCAGGTACACCAGGTAAGAAATGATGACAGTTGCCATGGTTTTACGAGCGTACCGCCGCCGGCCGGGATTAGCAACCTAGATCAGTTTCTTCTGACCCGTCGGTGCCTGGATGCCGAGGTGGGAGAACGCCCGCTCCGTGGCCTTCCGGCCGCGCGGGGTGCGTTCGATCAGTCCGAGCTGGATCAGGAAGGGCTCGTAGACTTCCTCGATCGTCTCCGCCTCGTCGCTGACGGCGGCCGCCAACGTGCCCAGTCCGACCGGTCCGCCCTTGAACTTCTTGATCACCGTCTCGAGCAGGCGTCGGTCCGTGGCGTCCAGGCCGAGCTCGTCCACGCCTTCCAGTTTGAGCGATTCCTCCGCGGCCGGGCCGTCCACCGTCCCGTTCCCTCGGGTCTGCGCCCAGTCGCGGGCGCGCTTGAGTAGGCGGTTCGCCACGCGTGGCGTGCTGCGGCTGCGTCCGGACAGGGCCTTTAGCGCCGCCGCGTCCGACTGCACGCCGAGGATCTTCGCGGAGCGGGCCAGGATCTTCCGCATCTCGTCGTCCGAGTAGAACGCCAGTTGGTACGTAGCGCCGAACCGGTCGCGCAGCGGCGAACTCAGTGCCCCGACCTTGGTGGTCGCGCCGATGATCGTGAACGGTTCCAGGTCGAGCCGTACCGAGCGGGCGCCCGGGCCCTTGCCGAGCACGATGTCGATCTTACGGTCCTCCATCGCCGGATAGAGCATCTCCTCTACGACCTTGGGCAGCCGATGGATCTCGTCGATGAACAGCACGTCTCCTGGTCCGAGGTTGGTGAGGATGGAGGCCAGGTCGCCGGCCCGCTCGATCGCCGGCCCGCTAGTGGTGGTCAGCGACGCCTCGGTCTCGTGGGCGATCACCCCGGCCAGCGTCGTCTTGCCGAGTCCCGGCGGACCGTAGAAGAGCAGGTGGTCGATCGTCTCCTTGCGTCCCTTGGCCGCCTCGATCATGATCCCGAGCGATTCCTTGATGTCCCCCTGGCCGACGTAATCCTTAAGCGTCTTCGGGCGGAGCGCCACGTCGAGCGCCACGTCGGTCTCGGAGGTCGCCGGGGAGAGCAGCCGGTCCTCGGCGGGCTGGTCGCTCATGACGACAGCTCCTTCAGCGCGGCCTTGATCACGGCCTCGGTGGAGTCGGCGCCGGCGGCCACGGCAGACACCGCCTTGCGGGCCTCGGCGTTCGAGTAGCCGAGGGACACCAACGCCTCGACGGCCTCGTCCTGGCCGCGGGGCGCGCCCTCGCTGGTCACCATGTCCATCTTGTCCTGCAGGTCGACCACGACGCGTTCGGCCGTCTTCTTGCCGATGCCCGGCACGGAGGCCAGGAACTCCGCATCCCCGGAGGCGATCGCCGCGCGGATATCGTCGGGATTCGAGAGCGAGAGGATCGCCAGCGCGACCTTCGGGCCGATGCCGGAAACTCCGATCAGCTGGGTGAACAGGCGCCGTTCCGCGGTGGTCGCGAAACCGTACAACGCCAGCACATCCTCGCGGACGTACTGGTGGGTGTGCAGCGTCGCCTCGCCGCCGACCGCGGGCAGCTCCGTCAGCGTGGAGACGGGTACCGTCACCAGGTAGCCGACGCCGCCGGTCTCGAGGACGACCCCGGACGGTTCCTTGCTCAGCAGCGTTCCTCGGAGTTGGGCGATCATGGTTCCAGTATAGGCCTCAGGCGTCCTCGAGCACGGCCTTGATGATGCGCAGGTCGTCCCGCACCAGTCGCGGCATCAGGAACTTTTCCTCGACGATCCGCCGTCCCGCGGCACCCATGCGCTTGGCCAAAGCGGGATCGCCGGCCAGTTCGGCGATCCGATCGGCGGCCTCGGGAATCGTTTCCACCAAGTAACCATCCTCTCCGTCCCGTACCTGCAGGGGGATGCCGCCGACGTTGCTGCCCACCACCGGCGTTCCCGCCCAAAGCGCCTCGGTCACCGTGAGGCCGAAACCCTCCCGCAGCGACTTCTGGACCGCCGCCACCGCCAATGTCTGGAACGCCTTGACGGTCCGATCGTCCGCCTCGTCGGCCACGATCAGCAAGCCGTCGTCCTGGGCCTCCTGGACGCTCCGGAGCTCCTTCAGGATCATCGGTGCCTGCGGATCGTCGTCGGCGCTGTCGCCGACCAACACCAGCTGCAGCTCCGGCACGGTCTGCTTGGCCAGCCGCCAGGCCTCGAGCACCCCGAGCGGGTCCTTCCACTGGTCGAACCGTGAGACCTGCACCACGAACGGCCGCGACAGGTCCAGTTTGTACGCGCGGAGCAGTTCCTGCGCCTCGTCCTCGTCCATCGGCCGGTTCTTAGGTGATTCCGCGTCGATCGCCGGCGGGATAATCGCCAGGTGTTCCGGCTGGAAGCCCGGCAGGCGGTAGGAATCCAGGCTGAAGATGCCGCCGCTGTACGGCAGCAGGTACTTCGTCATCCGCTTACGGACGCCGTCATGCGGCGAGGAGCTGTCCACGTGGCACCGCCAGATCCACTTAGTGTCGCTGGCGTCCGTCCGGAAGTAGGGAATGGCGGCCGGCTGGGGATCGTGGACCATGATCACGTCCCAATCCCCGGGCGTGACCCGCTCGGCGAGTTCCTTGCTGACGTCCTCGTAGTACTTCCATTCCGTGGGAGTCAGCCCGGTGTGGTCGCCCTGCAACGCGTTATGGACCTTCTTAGTGACCTCGAAGAACCCGGCCGGCGGTTTGATCACCTGCCAGTCCGCCTTGATGCCGAGCGCCTGAAGCATCGGCACCTCGGAGCGGAGGATCTCGGCCACGCCGCCGCCGTTGGCCGTCGCGTTCAGATGAAGCACGCGGGTGCCCTTGAGGGAGGTCGCCGCTTCCCGGGTTTTCTTGTCCGTTTCCACGATTATGATACTAGTGTAGTGTATCCGCCGTGCCGGTTTCCGGCCCGCGAGGTAGAATAAGGGCCTAAAAGATGGCTGCCAAAAGAAAAACGAGACATCCGAAACGGGCCATGATGCTCCATCCCCACGGGCACGTGGAGTATCCGCCACCGCTCGGCAAGACCGACACCGGCGGGCAGACCATCTACGTGTTCCAGTTGGCCAAAGCCCTGGCTAAGCAGGGAATCAAGGTGGACATCTTCACCCGACAGCTCGGCGACCTTCCGGCGTTGGAACCTATTGGTAAGGATGTCCGGATCGTTCGGATAGAAGCCCATGGGACGGATTTTATCCCCAAGGAGAAGATCTTCGAGACCGTGCCCGCGCTGGTGAAAGGCGTCCGGGTCTGGATGAAACGGAAGCGGATCCGGTACGACGTAGTGCATTCCCATTACTGGGACGGGGGGTATGCCGGTATGCTGTTGTCGCGTTCCGAGCGGATACCGCACGTCCACACCCCCCACTCGTCCGGCAAGGTGAAGAACCTCGAGATGCGGGCAGAAGGCACTCCGCCGGCGGAACTGCGGTCGATGTATCGGTTTCAGGTGCGGAACCAGATCGAGCAGCGGATTTTGAAGCAGGCCGACGCCACCGTGGTGCTGAGCGAGACCAACCGGATCCAACTGCTGCAGCATTACGACGTGCAGTTTGAGCGTCTGCACGTGATCTACCCCGGAGTAGATACCGCGGTCTTCAATCCCAAGCCCAGGGCGGCGGATAAGAAGCTCGGCTTGCGGCCGAACGCGATCCTGACCATGAGCCGGATGGTCCCCTCCAAGGGGCTGGACCGGGTCGTGGAAGCGCTCGCCCGGTTGCCGAAGCAGTTGCCGTTCCATCTCTACATGGGTGGGTCGATCCACGACGAGTTCCAGAGCGAGGAGGAGCGATTGACGGAGAAGCAGCTGGGACGGCTGATCAAGAAGCACAAGCTGGAGCGGCGGGTGACGTTCCTCGGGAACGTGGCGCACGGTAAGGAGCTGGCGGCGCTATACCGACAGGCCCAGTTGTTCATACTGGCCGGCCGGTACGAACCGTTCGGCCTGACCACCATCGAGGCCATGGCCTGTGGTACGCCCCCGATCGTTTCGGACGTGGCGGGTAGCCGCGAGATCGTCGTCGACGAGCTGAACGGATTCATCGTCGACACGGGGGACCGTGCGGCGTTGGCCGAGACCGTCAAGGTGCTGTTGCGTAACAAGAAGAAACGGAGCAAGGTCGCCGACAATGCCGCCTACACCATCCGGAACCATTACCCCTGGGAGAAGATCAGCGGCCAGTTCAAAGAATTATACGCGACGTTGGCGGCCCGATGAGGATCGCGCTGTTCGCCAGCAACCGGACGACCGTCCCGCCGGACCCGAGCATGGTCGCCGCCAGCGCCGCGTTGACCGGTGAGCTGGCGGACGGCTTGGCGGAGCGAAGCCACGAGGTCACGTTGTTTGCCCCGGAAGGTTCCACGTCCAAGGCGGAAGTACGGGATCTGGGACTCCCGCCAAGCGACTTCGACTTCTCGTTGACGCACCAGGAATGGGACTCCAAGGACAGCATGGGCGAGAAGACCATGTACCTGACCGAACTGTACAAGCGCGCGGACGAGTTCGACGTCATCCACCTCCATACCGAACCGGTATACCTCGGCATGCCCCTGGCCTCCCTGTCTCGCACTCCCACCGTCATCACCGTGCATAACGCGTTCCGATCGGAACAAAAGCGGATTCTGGACTATTTCCGGAAGCAACCCTTGGTGACCATATCTGATTATCAACGGAAATTGTTTCCGGATCTTAACTACGCCGCCACGGTCTATAATGGCATGCGCTTCGACGGGTTTCCGGACTCGGCCGGAAACGGTTCCGAAAAACTCGTGTTCGCCGGACGCCTGGTCGAGCAGAAAGGCGTCGCGGAAGCGATCCAGGCTGCGAAGGGAACGGGGCGCTCGCTCCGGGTCTCCGGCGTCGGCAGGGAAGAATTCATCGAGAAGGAAATCACCCCCCATGTATCGAAAAAAATCGAATTCGCGGGAGCCCTGGACCTTGGTAGCGAGCGATGGGTGCGGCAATACGCGGATGCCAAGGCGGCGCTGCTCCCGATCCAGTGGGAAGAGCCGTTCGGGCTGACGTTCATCGAGAGCATGGCCGCCGGCACCCCGGTGATCACGTTCGCCCGCGGCGCTGCTCCCGAGATTATCGAGGACGGGAAGACCGGCTTCCTCGTGAACCCGTCGGACGCGGACATCCGTGGCGATTGGCAAGTCAAGGCGACCGGGATCCAGGGGCTTCAAGAAGCGATCGAGCGGGTGTATTCGTTGCCGGGCGAAGAGTACCGGACGATACGCGAGTCCGCCCATGCCAAGGTCCGGGAGCGGTTCTCGATGGAACGCATGATCGACGGTTATGAAAACGTCTATCGAAAGCTCGCATGAAAGTAGGGGTCGACGCACGTAACGTTACGGATCGCACCAGCGGGTTGAACGACTATGTCCGGAACCTTCTCGCGGAATTGAGCAAGCAGGACCTGGAGCTCGTCGTCTACTGCCAGGAGGCGTACGCAGCCAATCTTCCCGGGATCGCCCGGAAAGACCTGCGGTTCGTCCCGTTCGATACCGCCTTCCTTTCCGGCAAGAACGCGACATATGAGAAGGACCGGTTCGCGGCGGTGATCGAGCGGGACCGGCCCGACGCCTTCCATAACCCGTTCGGATTCGGCCTGCCGCCCGCGCTTTCCATACCTACGGTACTGACGGTCCACGACCTGATCCCGCTGCGCGGAGAAGACGAATTGAGCGGCCAGCAGGTGGCGACGTTCAAGGAATCATTCGGCCGGTCGCTCGACAATGCCGACAGTGTTGTCTGTATCACCGAATTCACCAAGCGTGAGTTGTCGGCGCTATGTCCGGATTTCCCGGCGAGTAAAGTATCCGTCATCCATAACGGATTCGATTCGCTGACGCCGCCCAAGTCACATGACCAGTTCCTGAAGCTGCAAAAACGGTACGCCATCACGGAACCGTTCGTGTTGTACGTAGGCAGTGGGACGAGACGCAAGAACCTTCCGATGCTCGCGGAATCGTTTCTCAAGATAGCGGATTCCATTCCGCACCAACTGGTGCTCATATCCAAATTCGACCGTCCGGAAACGCTCAAGACGCGCAAGGTGGTCGAATCGGCCTTCGCCGCAGCGGGAAAGTCCGATCGGTTGGTGTGTACCGGTTACGTGGATGACGTGGACAAGACGGTCCTTTTGAACGAAGCTGATTTTTTCGTCTATCCATCCCGATACGAGGGTTTCGGACTTCCTTTACTGGAAGCGATGAGTCTCGGCAGGGCGGTAGTGTGTTCCGATATCCTCCCGTTCCGTGAAGTGGCCGGCGATGCCGCTGAGTTTACGGATCCAGGCGACCCGGACTCGATCGCAGCCGCCATGCGTCGGCTGGCCACAGATGAGACGCGGCGGCGGGAACTGGAACGGCTCGGGAAGCGCCGGACGAAGCGGTTCTCATGGGAAAAGATGGGCCGGGAGTATCTTCAGGCCTACCGGACGCTCGCACGATAACGACCTCGAGTCTTGACTATTAAGCACTATTGTGTTATGGTTAAGCAATTTTCAAACCATGGAAAACTTTCCCTCAGAACTGCGTCGCGGCCACATGGACAAGCGTTGGGTCCTGATCGCCTCGGGACGAGCCGAGCGGCCGCAGGACTATGTCGACCATGCGTCGCCCAAGGTCCGGCGCGATCCCTTCTCGCCTGAGAACATCCGAAAGGAGGATATCGTCGACGTAATCCCGAACAACGACGGTACCACGTACGGGACGCCGAGCACTTGGAAAGCGATGGCGATCAAGAACCTGTACCCGTTCGTGGGCAAAGGCGGCGGCGGGAAGCCGCGGGATACGGGACACGTCCGCGACGGTTTCGGTGTGCACGAGATCGTCATCCACTCGCCGGACCCCGACCAGGACTTCGATTCGTTCACGCCCGAACAGACCCAGGCGGTCCTGGAGCTCTACCTGAAGCGGTACAACCACATCTCGCACATGTCGCACATCAAGCACGTGCAAATCTTCACCAACCGTGGCAAGGACGCCGGCGCCTCGGTCGTGCACCCGCACACCCAGATCGTGGCATTGCCGGTCGTCCCGCCGTACATCGAGGGGCTGGTCAAGGCCGCGGCCGAACATTACGACCGGAGCCGCGGCAAACTGGGTGAGGACGAGGTCCAGCGGGAGATCCACGACGCGTCCCGGGTCATCTACGAGAACTCGAAGTTCCTGGTGTACTGCCCGTTCGCGCCCTACGCCGATTACCATATCCGGATCATGCCGAAGCAAGCGGGATCGCACTTCCACGAGATCACGCAGGAGCAGCTCGAGCACCTGGCGCGGATCCTCAACCTGGTGTCCCGCCGACTGAACCGGATCGCGGGCGTCCCGCCGTACAACGCGTATATCCGGACGGCGCCGGTGGACGTCACCGAGAAGGAACTGCGGGGCTTCCGCTGGCATATCGACATCCTGCCGCACCTGGCGATTCCCGGCGGGCTGGAAATCTCCACCGGGATCATCGTAGTGACGGTATTTCCCGAGGACGCGGCGCACGCACTGAGACAGGATTCATGACCATGACCGACGGAACGAAACAACCTGGCAAGAACGAGGTCACGATGGGGCGCGACGGCATCATGCGGATGTACTATCGTGGCAAGCAGACCGCGGAGGGCATCGTGAAGCTCAGCGAGCAGTCCGACGAGTTCGCCGAGCAGCTCCGGGAACAGGGAGAGCCGGTGATGATCCTCGTCGACGTCGGAGAGCTCGGCGCCTTCGGAGAGCCGGAGGTGCAGGCCTGGCGACGCCTGATGGCTACTCGCGACTTCAAGCGGATGGCGATCGTCCATATGAACCCGACGCTGCGGGTGGTCCTCCACTTCATGGTGAAGATGGCGAACCGGCAGGACCGGATCGAGGTCTTCGAGGACGAGTCCAGGGCGATCGAGTGGCTCCGGGAGACGGACTAACCCGTCGCTGCCAGCTTGAACCGGAACGCGTGGCAGATCGCCACGGCGATGGCGTCAGTGACGTCGTCCGGCTTGGGCGCTTCCTGCAGTCCCACCAGACGGCAGGCCATCGTCGAGACCTGGTCCTTGGAAGCCCGGCCGAACCCGGTCAGCTGCTGCTTGACGGTCCCCGGGCCGTACTCCGCGGCGGACAGGCCGGCTGCCGCCACCGCCGCCAGGATGACGCCGCGCGCTTCCGCTACCCGGATCGCGGTCGTCACGTTCTTCGAGAAGAACAACTCCTCCACCGCGACCCCGTGCGGCCGGTGCTTCTTCAGCACCGCCTCGACGTCGCGGGCGATATGGGCGAGGCGTCGCTCCGGGGTCTCGCCGCTCTCCGTGGAGATGAGTCCCGCCTCCACCAGCCGGAGGTCCTTGCCGTCGACGTCGAGGATGGCATAACCGGTCCGGGCGTTCCCCGGGTCGAACCCAGCGACCCGCAACTCAGCCACCGACCAGCTCCGGCTCGATGTCCGCGTTGGTCGAGACGTCGGACACGTCGTCGAGCGATTCGAGGTCGGTGACCAGCGATACCACGGCCTCGGCCGTCTTGGCGTCCGTCACCGGGACCTCGGTCTTCGGCACCTTCGCCAACTCCGCGCCCTGCACCGTGAATCCGCCAGCAGCCAAGGCGTCACGGACCTTCGCCAGGTCCTGCCGGCTCGTCTCCACTTCGTACGCGTCTTCGGCGACCGCCACGTCGGTCGCGCCGGCATCCGCGGCCGCCAGGATCAGTTCGTCCTCGTCGGCGGTCTTGCCCACCTTGAGAATCCCTTTCTCGTCGAAGAGGTACGCGACCGAGCCGGTCTCCCCGAGCGAACCGCCCCGTTTGGTGACCGCGGACCGGACGTCGGAGACGGTCCGGTTCTTGTTGTCCGTCAGGCAATCCACGAGCAACGCCACTCCGCCGGGGCCGTAGGCCTCGTAGGTGACGGACTCCGGGGGTCGCTGGCCGGGCAGTTCGCCGGTGCCGCGCTTGATCGCGCGGTCGATGTTGGCGTTCGGCATGTTCTCGGCCCGGGCCTGGTCGATCGCCATGCGGAGCTGGACGTTCATCTCCGGGTCGCCGCCGCCTTCGCGCGCCGCGACGGAAAGCAGGTTTGCCAAGCGAGTGAAGGCCGCGCCGCGCTTCGCGTCGGCTGCACCTTTTTTTCGCTTAATGGTGCTCCATTTACTGTGTCCGGACATATTGGACCCATTGTACCGCACGCGAGAGCATTGACATTTGGGCCCGATAATGTTATGGTTGTCTAATTTTGCAGCAACCACCCGTAAACACACACGCATGTATTCACACACGCTAAACCTGCTTCCGCACAAGGAGCAACGCCGCCGGAAGACGGACCTGCTCAACTATTACACGCTCGTCGCGGGTATCGCGACCGTGACCGGGGCGTTGGTGATGGCCGGACTGCTCCTGATCTTCGACCAGGTCTACAAGGCCAACCTGACCAGCCTTCAGGCGGAGCAGCAGCTCGCGGAGGCCCAGGCGGCGGAATATCTCGACGTGGAGAAGGACGCCGACCAGCTCGCGCTCCAGCTGGGAGAGCTCAAGAAAGCCGAAGGCGAGACGACCCGTTGGGCGGCGCTCGTCTCCGCTCTCCGGAGCCTGACGCCCGACGGCGTCTCGATCAAGACGGTCAAGTTCCAAGGACAACAGACGGGTGCGCAGGCCGCGCAGCCTGGGAACGGCGATCCCAGTGAGATTACCGGCGTGACCGAGAGCCGCCGGGCGCTCGGCCAGTTCCAATTGGCACTGGCCCAGTCGCCGTTCATCAAGGAGGCACAGATCCTGAACACGACCCGTGAAGGCAAAGTCATCCGGTATACGGTCGGGATCAAGGTGAACACCAAGGAACTGGAAGGGTCGCAGTCATGAAGGTCGCGCTGAGCGGTTTCCGGATCAAGCCCGAACAGCGGTTCTACTACCTGATCGCGGGGAATGTCCTTGTGCTCGCGCTGATCGGCTTCTTCGTCCTGCGGCCGGTCATGGGCTTGCTTGCGGAACACGCCGACCAGATTACCGCGGCCAAGGCGGACATCGCCGCCGCCCGGCAGAAGACCGACACCCTGCGTGAGGTGAAGAAGACGCTCCCGGCGACGGAGGCCGTCTACGCGCCGGTACTTCAGAGCGTCCCGAAGCATGAGGACATCGCCGGGTACCAAACCGAGCTCGAGGCGCTGGCCCAGCTCACCAGGGTGGACCTCGTTACCGTGGATACCAGCGGCGAGCAGGAAGGCGGGAACCCCGGCCAAGCGCAGACCAAGCTGAACGTCGGCGGATTCCCGGCCTTTCCGGTCAGCATCGACATCGTCGGCAGTTACGCTAACGTCCTGGACTTCGTGAACCGGCTCGAGACCATGAATCGTTTCACCCGGGTCACGGCGCTGGAGTTCGTCCAGGAGGATTCGTCAGGAGAAGTGAAGGCGACCATCACCGCGCAGTCGCTGTATTTGGGGAAATGACATGAGACCGTTCGCACAGATCGGCAGGGCATCCAAACGGACACTCCGTCGGTTCGACCGTTCCGTGGAGGCGCTGGTCGCCAAGGCGGACGCCGGCGTCGTCGGGTTCGTCGAAGCCGCCGAGCGCGCGTTCGCGCGCGTAGTTCGACAGATCCGGCGGGACGAACGGAAGGCGACCCGGGCGGTCGCATCCGTGGAGCGAGACGTCGCGCGCAAGGCGGTCGCGGCGGAACGCGCCGTCGCCGAGCCTGCCCGGCGCACCGCGCGGGCAGGAGAAGGTCTACTGAAGCAGATCGCCTCCGAGGTCGCTTCGGTGGCTGGCACGGTCTTCTGCACACCTGGTCGGTCCGGACGGGCCGTCGAGGCCCTCGTTGCCTACTGGGCGCTCGGCGCCTGGTCCTTCCTCGGCCGGATCGCGCTCTGGGCTGCCACGCCGGTTCGCAAACGCGTCGCCAGGCGGGCGAAGCGGCAGGCGCTTGATTCGATCACGATGACCCCGGACCATAAGGCGCATCGGGAACTTCTGGCGTTGCTGGGAGCAGGCGTTCTGCTGGTCGCCGGCGCCACCGTGGTATCCGGAGAACACTTCGGCCTGCGACAGGCGGGCGGCATGGACCTCGGGTCGTTGGCCGGCCTGCCGGCGCAGGCCTGGGATATGGTGCTCTCGTTCTCTCCGCTGAAGCTGACGGTCGTGGCCGCACTGGCCGTGCTGGCGTTCGCCGCGACGGCCTTCTGGGTCCGGATGCTACGTGACAGCTATCGCCGCGACTATCCGACGGCCGTCGAACAGACCCAGTGGCGGCTGGTCGTCACGTTCCTGTTCATCCCGGGGGCGGTGCTGTACTTCTTCAAGCAGTACAATCGGCTGACTCCGCGGATGTTCGCCTCGCGCCACGTGGTCTCGCTGATGGTGACCGGCGTGACCGTCCTCGTCGTCACGTCGACCTACGGGACGCTCTGGTACTTCAACCAGAAGGCCCAGGCGGACGTGGAAGGCGCCGGCTACAACCCGCCGGCGATCGACCTCAGTGCCGACGAACGGCGGAGCATCCTTTCACGCGACCGGTACGGTGCGCCGCTGAAGCCCGCCACCACCAGCCGCCGCGATCCGTTCGCACCGATCCCTGGCGAGAACGCGACCCCGTCGCCGACCCCGTCCCCGAGCCCGACCGCGACGCCGGAGTCGTAAAACAAAAACCAACCTTACCAAGCTGCACCTTTGTATATTAGCAGCTTGCTTAAAAGAGAGTTAGAGCTTTGTCTTACTCTCTAATTCGCCATTCATGAAAATTAGAGACAAGGTCCCATATGAGCAGGTTTCCGAGGAGCCAAACGTACCACTGTCAGAGTTAATGCAGTTGTCCGGATCGTGACCGGCGATTTTGATAACCTCTTCCTTGGTCATGCCTGGCTGAACTTTTTCATAAATTTCCTGAGAGCTGAGCTTTTTTGACTCTTTCTTCACTGGTGCTTCTTGTGTTGCTCCCTGATTTTGATCTGCTGTATCGGTACTTACCGACCCAGTAGAACTCATTGCGCTACCGATTCCCAACAACAGTATTACCCCGACGATACCAGTCAGCACTTTATGGCGCGCGAACCAATTCTTTTTAACTTCCTCGCCCATGTAGCCTCCTTATAGTTGATTAATAGTTCTTGATGGAAGTATGTAATATTACAGCATAGCTGGCAACCTATCTGCCTACCCTTAGGGCATGGACCGAGGGAACTTCTTTAGTGAGGTTGCGCTAAGAATTGCTACATACCGCAAAGAGAAGGGGTATACACAAGCTCGTCTGGCGGACTTGGCGGGACTCGCGGAAAAACATGTCGCGGCCATAGAGCAGGGAAACGCAAAGCCAAGCCTTAACACGGTCTACTCGATATGTAAGGGATTGGGAATTAGGGCCGAGGAACTGTTTAAGGGTCTGTAACCGCGCCCCTCGCTCTTTTTCGTTGACACTCACTGGTTTGACCGAGACAATACAGCGCTATGAGCGAACCACTAGGCGACCACCCGCTTCGCACCGAGGCATTCGTATACGCAGAACGATTACTCTTTAAGGACATCGTGGACGGCGGGAAGTGGAGTGCCGAGCAGGAGGGCAAGGTCCTGCTGCCGATGGCGCGGCAGTTGGTGGAGCAGGGCGGCGACGCGACGCGCGAGGGTATGCAGCTGGCGCGGTTCTTCGAGCTGGACAAGCACCGGGCGAACGTGTTCACTCACGTCATCCGGACATCGGAAGATCCCGATCTCCGACGGGAAGCGATCGGACACCTGCTCAAGGTGGAAGGCGAGAATGACCGCAGCGATGGTTTGATGGTCGCCGCCGGCTCCCCGGATACGTACGTCGCCCATGCGGCCCTGGTCGCTGTGGACGACATTAAGCGGGACGTCAACCAAAGTATGGTGGTGGGCGCCGGTATCCGGAACGAGAACGAGGGAGTAGCCAACCTCGCATTGAATATCGCCCGGACGTTTGACAGCGAGCAACGGATCGGCCGGATCCTGCGGGAAGGTTTGCGGTCCAAGCATTCCGCGATCCGGGAACGATGTCTAAGTCGGGCTCAGAAGTCCGGCGACAGCAATGTCCGGAACCGGGTCCTGCGGGATGCTACGGCCCTTGGTCTAATGGAGTAAAAAGCGCCTCTCGCTCTTCTTATGCCGTTTCCGCCTCAAGCACCGTCTGGAATAGCTCCAAGCCGGTCATGTCATCTGTTGGAATCAGGTCGGCGATGGCCGCCACGGTGCCATCTTCTTCGCGAGGACTTCCGAACAGCGTCGCGATTTCCAACCAACGATTGGTATCCCGTTCCGGATCCGTCGGTTCCGGTACGAACACCTCGTCATTTTCCTCCGTCGCGCTATCGGTCTCCTGTCGCGCGAAGCTTGCTTCAAGCGATGCGGTCACCTGTGATTCTTTGGCTTCCCGGGCGATGGACCGTGCGACTTCGTATTCACCGGAACTGGCCGCGCTCCTGGCAATCTGCTCAATGAAATAATCATGGGACTCTTCGTCCTCGATCCTCCGCGCATTCACCAGGGCCTCGGCGAGGGCGATGATTTCTAATTGACGGACAACGTCTAAGGTCAGTCGGGTCCTATCTGGAACGTTCGCCATCTCGACAGTTTGACCATTCATGCGCACCAATCATACGCCACTTGGTACAATAACCCTTGTGAGAGAAGCGCTCCGGAACATCTGGCGCCGCAAGGCACGATCCGCCCTGACCATCTTCGGTATCGGGATCGGCATCTTCGCGCTGACCACGATGGGCGCGTTGTCGCAGAGCCTCAGCAAGTCGATCCAGGTCGGCATCGATTACTTCAGCAGCCGGATCCTGGTCACTAAGGACAGCGGTGGCTTCGGCGGGCCGTTCGCGGTGGGGCCGCAGCTGCCGTCCAGTATCACCGACCGGATCGAGGTGATCGACGGCGTGGACCGGGCGTATCCGACGTTGTCGCTGCTGGCCGAACCGGACGCGGAGTTCTCGGTGGCGTCCTCGCCGGAGACGATCCAGGGTGCGCCGCCAGCCGAGGCCGCCAAGGACAAGTTCCAGCTTGAGGTCGGCGAAGGCCGGGCCCTGAAGGCCGGCGACACCGGCAAGACGGTGATCGGCTCGAACGTCGTCCAGAAGAAGCAGCTCGACGTCGGCGACACGGTCACGTTGCGCGGCAAGCAGTTCGAAGTGGTCGGCATCCTGAAGCGGACTACCGCCGATCCGGACTCCTTCTACATGGTCACCCTGACGGACGCCCTGGCGCTCTCCCGGGATATCACCTCGTTCACGACCAGCACCGAGGAACTGGTGACGAACATTAACGTCTTCCCGGAGGAGGGCGTGGACTCGACGAAGCTGACCGAGAAGATCGAGTCGACGATCAGCGGGGTGGACGGCACGCCGCCGGACCAACTGAAGAAGACGCTGGAGGACGCCTCGGCGGTGTTCAACCTGATCGTCCTCGGCAGCGCCCTGATCGCGGTGCTGGTCGGCAGCCTGTCCGTGATCAACACGATGATCATGAGCGTGACCGAACGGCGCAAGGAGATCGGCGTGAAGCGGGTGGTCGGCGCCCGGGCGCGACACATCCTCAAGGAGACGGTCACGGAGACCGGATTGATCGGACTGATCGGCGGCGTCCTCGGGTTCCTCGGCAGCGCGGCGCTGACCGCCGTCGTCAATGCGATCACCAAGCAGCAAGGCCTCGAGCTGTTCCTGCTTACGCCAGAGCTGGCCGTCATGTCGATCGGCTTTGCGGTGGTACTTGGGGTGCTGGCGGGACTCTACCCGGCCTGGCGGGCGACGCGGATCAAGCCGGTTAAGGTGCTGAGGGAGGAGTGATGGCCTTGTTCCGCAAGAAGAAGCCGCAACGGATGAAGGGCAAGCTCTTCACCAAGCAGGATGACCTTAAGGACCTGCCGCCGATGGTGGAGGTCACCGGCGTCCACCGGACGTACGAGAGCGGCGCCGAGCCAGTCCGCGTCCTCAAGGGCGTGAGCCTGAAGGTCCAACGGGGCGAGATGGTCGCGCTGATGGGACCGTCCGGTTCCGGTAAGACCACGTTGCTCAACGTGATCGGCCTGTTGGATACGCCGGACTCCGGGACCGTGAAGTTCGCAGGAATCGACGTGACCGACCTGAAGCGTCGGAAGGTCCCGCTGTTCCGGCAGAACGAGGTCGGCATGATCTTCCAGCAGAAGAACCTGATCCCGTCGCTGACGGCGTTCGAGAACGTCTACCTGCCGTTCCGCTACGCCCGTGGCAAGCGGAAGGCCGGCCGCGAGCAGGCCCGCGAGGCGCTGCGCCTGGTGGGGATGCTGGAACGGGAGAACCACTTGCCGAACCAGCTCTCCGGCGGGGAGCAGCAGCGGGTGGCCGTGGCCCGGGCGCTGGTGCTGTCGCCGGCGGTGGTCCTGGCCGACGAGCCGACCGGCGAGCTCGACCACAAGACTTCCGATGATGTGATGGACCTGCTCCAGGAACTCAACGAACAGACCGGCCAGACGTTCGTGATCGTGACGCATGACCATTCGGTGGCCGACCGCGCCGACCGGGTCCTAAACATGGACGACGGCAAGGTCGTTCCCGAGAAGCGGCAGGCCCCACGCAAGCGGCCCGCCACGAAGCCTCGGAAGCTGGCGCCTAAGAACCGAAAGAAGAAGTAATGTTCGGCTACTCGCTCCCTCTGCTCTTCGGCCGCCTGTTCGGGGTCGCGTTGTTCGTGCTCGGGCTGATCTTCCTGAAGCGGTTCCGTCACGATGACGACCCGAAGGCCGTGTTGAAGTCGTCGTTGAAGAGCCCGATCGTCTGGTTCTTCATGATCCTGGCCTGGGTGGCGTTCGGGTTCGAGATCGTCTACCTGGCGAACCGGTAGCATCATGGCGGGCCGCTCGACCGACTACGCCGGCCGGAAGGTCTTGGTCGTGGGCGCGGGACGAGAAGGCGTGTCCTCGGCTTGCTGGTTCAAGCGCCACGGCGCCGACGTCACGGTCGGCGACCGGATGTCGCACGCCCAGCTCCGGACGACCGTCCGTGACCTGCAGAAAGCCGGCATCACGACGTTCCGGTTCGGACGGGACTACCTCAAGGGCATCACCGACTATGAGATCGTCGTCCGGACGCCGCTCCGGCCGTACTTCAGTCCGGAGATCCAACGGGCCGTGAAGGCAGGCGTGACGGTGACCTCGCAGACCAAGGTCTTCTTCGAACGCTGCCCGGCACGGATCGTCGGCGTCACCGGTACCAAAGGGAAAGGCACGACGAGCTCGCTGATCGCCCGGATGTTCAAGGCCGGCTACATGGGTCGCAAGCGCGTCTGGCTCGGCGGGAACATCGGCCGACCGATGCTGAACTTCCTGGACTACGTGAAGTCCGGAGATACGGTCGTACTCGAGCTTTCCAGTTACCAGCTCCAAGACCTGGACCGGTCACCCCAAGTGGCGGTAGTCACTAACGTGACCGCGGACCATCTCGACTACCATCGCAGCCTCCGGGAGTACCGGGGCGCGAAGCGGTCGATCACGAAGTACCAGCGCCGCGGTGACCTGGCGGTCCTGAACGCGGACGACCCGGGAAGCAAGCCGTTCGCGGGCGGTCCGGGCCGGGTCCGGTGGTTTTCGACGCGGAAACCAGCCGACGCTTTGCTCAAAGACGGCTGGCTGGCCGCCGGGAACAAGCGGCTGCTCCGGGAATCGGACCTGCAGGTACCCGGCGAGCACAACCGCGCGAACGTCCTGGCCGCGGCCCTGGCCGCATCGGCCTGCGGCGTCGGCACCTCCGCGATCACCAAGGCCGCCAAGGAGTTCCGCGGGCTCCCGTATCACCTCGAGTACCTCGGTGCCAAAGGAGGCGTCCGCTACTTCAACGACTCCTATGCCACCAGCGAGACGGCGGCGACCCCGGCGGTCGCCAGCATCGACACGCCGCTGGTGCTCATCGTTGGCGGGCAGAAGAAGGGCCTGCGCTTCGAAGGACTGGCGGAGGAAGCGGCCCGGAAGGATGTCCGCGGCATCGTGGCCATGCCGTTGGAAGGAGAGAAGATCGTCCGGGCGTTCCGCCGCGCCTTCCGCAAGGCCGGCAAGCCCATGCCCGAAGTCACCGACATCCGTCGCAAGCAGCAGATCGTTCCGGCTGCCCGCAAGCTGGCCCGGAAAGGGGATACCGTCCTGTTCTCGCCGGCCGCCACCAGCTTCGGTTGGTTCAAGAGCTATACTGATCGAGGCCGGTTCTTCACTGAACAAGTGAAGCGCATTCCTTCGTAACCAGTTGCTCAGCGATATCGTTGCCGCGCAACTTGCTTATTCGAAATTCACTCGATATGCTACGGTGTCGTAGGTAGCGCTGATACCCCATGACCAACGAACAACTGACCATTCTTTTCGGCTCCAAGACGCGCGTGAAGCTGCTGCGTCATTTCCTGAAGGATCCGGGACAGAAGTACTATGTCCGGGAGCTGACCAGGATGCTGTCGGATCACATCAACGCGATCCGGCACGAGCTCGGCAACCTCGAGACGGCCGGTTTGGTGAGCAAGAAGAAGAGTCAGGGCAAGCTGTATTACCGGCTCGACCAGTCGGCGCCGGGCATCAACGAGATGCGGTTGCTCTTCGCGGAGATGCCGCCGCAGGCCGCGGAGACCGAGGAAGTCGCGCGGCGACAGGTCCTCGGGGCGCTGCCGGGTGAGCCGACCCCGCCGCCGTCGCTCGGTAACGTCAAGCTGGTCGTCCAGAACGGGAAGTTCGTGAACTCCAAGGAGTCGCCGGCCGACCTGTTGCTCGTCGGGGAACCGGACGAGGACCTCTTCTCCGATTACCTCAAGGGACTCCAGGTGAAGCACGGCGAGATCCGCTACACGATCATGAGCGAGACGGAGTTCGCCTACCGGACCCAGCTGTTCGACCGTTTCCTGACCCTGATGCTTTCCGATCCGAAGAAGGTCGTCATCGACGAACTCAACGTCCAGACGCGCGTCCCGACGAAAGTCATCTAGGCCGGGCCGCAATCCTATCGAGAATCTTTTCCGCGCCGACTTCCTGGACGATGTACCAAGAACGTTTGTATTCGTCGCGGATTAAGTTGGCAATTTCTTCCTGCATTTCTTTTTGACGGTCGAGCTTTTCGTACACGTGCTGGTGTAGGGCGTGGACCGGAACGTGATTCTTGGTCGGCAGCGGCTCGTCTGCATATTGCTGCATCAACTGCTGGAAGCCGTCCGTTTTGACTAGCTTCCTATCCCGCTGAATGAAGTACCGGTGGATCATCTCGTGGGTCAGGACATCGAATGCCCGTTCAGTGTTGGGAAGGAATCCAAGCGACAAAGGATTGGAGAAACTCCGCTTCAGACCCATTACGTAACAGACGTGCTCTTTGTTATCCCAAGGAATACCGAGTCGGGTTTCGATAATCGTCAGCACTTTTTCACCGCGCTGCCTCCAAAGCTTCTCGACATCGCCGAGGTAGTTCGTCAGTGTAGCTTGGTCAGGATACGCATCGGGGTTGTCGCTGCGCTGCTTGATAAAGCGGTTGTAGACGCTGGAATATTGGAACGTGAGGTAGGCCATCTGACTTTACTGTACCTGCTGGAGTAGGTACCACGAGCCCAGTACAGAAACCGCTAACTGCGGCCAGAGGCCGTAGCGGATAGGCACCTCCCAATGGACCAGGCTGTGGAACCGCTCGTACGCGCGGAGCCGTTGCACCTTGAAGGTGAACCGGATGCCGAGCAGGACGTCCGGCAGCGTCCCGGCGAACGCGCCGATCGCGACCTCCGGGCGGTCGGGGAACAGGAACCAGAGCAGCACGACCAACGCTTCCGCGACCACGAAGTCGGCGATCACGAAGGCGTACAGCGCCTTGGATTTGAACGGGAAGTTCGGGTTCCAGTGCGGCAGCATGTCCCCAAGGAAGTGCGAGCCGACCCCGGCCGCGAAGGCGCCGGCCGGATTGCCGACGGCCGCCCCGACCGCGCCGCCGACGATGCTGTGTGGCGTCTCAAGCATGCGGGGGCTGGCCTTGGCCGGGACGGGTCATCATCACGAACGAGAGCTGCCGGCTGTCCTGATGTCCGCGGCGGGCGGAGAACAGGTCGCTGTCGTGATACGTGCACCGGGGGTCCGCCTCCAGATGCCGCACGCCAAGCTCCCCGGCCTGGGAGACCAGTAGGTCGATCAGTGAGAAGAACCGCCGGTCGCCGCGCGGACTGGCGTACCGCTTCGCTTCGGGATACTTCTCGAGCAGCGCCAGGTTGTTCGGTGACATCTCGTAGCAGGAGCTGCAGATGTGCGGACCGAACCGGACCAGCAGTTCCTCCGGCCGTACCTTGTACTCGCGGCGCATCGCCCGGACGGCCCGCGGGAAGACCTGCTTGAGGGCGCCGGCCAGGCCGACGTGGACGATCCCGATCGCGTCCTCGGATTCCAGGAACACCGGGACGCAGTCCGCGGTCCGGATCGTCAGGAGGACACCCGGGCGGTCCGTGATCAGTGCGTCCCCCGGCTCGACCTCGCCGTCCTCGTCGGTGATCGGGTGCACCTGGGCGCCGTGGACCTGCTTCATCCAGACGATCCGCTGCGGCACGCCGCCGTACCGGCGGGACACCAGCCGCTTCAGCTCGGCGAGCTGGACGGGGACGCGCTGTTCGCCCCAATCGCCGTCGCTGCGGCGAGTGGTCCCGGCAAGCACGTGGGTGGTGGCGCTGGTCAAAGTCATACCGCTCAAGGATACACCAGGCAATCATGTACGTTCCCCTTCATGGCCGCCGGACGAGAAAAGTCACCAGCGGCCACGGTATACTGAATCTGATGGATATCACTTGGTACGGACAATCCTGCTTCCTAGTGAAAGGGAAGGACGCGACGGTCGCGGTCGACCCGTTCGCGGACATCGGACTCAAGGAGCCGAAGCTCGAGGCCGACGTGCTGCTCGTGTCGCACGACCACTTCGACCATGCCAACGTCGCGGCGGTATCCGGTCGCGAGGGCGGCGATCCGTACGTGGTCGACACGCCGGGTGAGTACGAGTCCAAGGGCGTGATGATCGAAGGCATCCCGACCTACCATGACGACAAACAGGGAGCCGACCGTGGCCGGAACACGGTCTATTCGTTCCATGTCGACGACATGCACCTCGTGCATCTCGGCGACCTCGGCCACGTCCTCGACGAGGACACCGTCGAACGGCTCGGCGACGTCGACGTGCTGTTCGTGCCGGTCGGTGGCCACTTCACGATCGATGCCAAGGCGGCGGCCGACGTGGTGAAGCTGCTCCAACCGCGGATTACCGTGCCGATGCATTACCAGGTTCCGAAGCTGAAGGTGAAGGAGCTGGCCGCGGTAGACAAGTTCCTGGGGCAGGTCGGCGGCAAGGTACGGAAGCTCGAGAAGAAGACGTTCAAGCTGAAGCATTCGGACCTGCCGGAAAACGAGTCGCAGGTCGTCGTCTTTCCCAGTCCCTGACGGCCGCTTGGCAAACCGGCCGATAGGAGTATGCTGACTTGTTATTCACACTAGGAGGTGAAAATGCCTGAGGAAAGCATAGGTGAAGGAGATATCGACTTTGTAAAACCCGAGGATGATACACCGGAGAACCGGGCTATCATCCGGACAGTTGAGGAGCGACAAGCCGCGAGCGGGGAAGACCGGACTCTTGAAGAGATCGCTGCCGAACTGGGCATGGAATTACCGGCGTTCGTCAGAAGTTCTGAATAATTGCCCGTGTATGGCCCGAACGTGCTCGATTGTAGGAATCTCATGTACAATCGGGGACAGATGTCCGAACCGTCGACCACCCAATTCGCCGTCGAGACCTGGAAGCTGGCCCACCGGCTGACGCTGGACGTCTACAAGGTGGCCAGCCAGCTTCCGCAGGACGAGCGGCAGGCGCTGGGACTGGACCTGCGCAAGCGGGCCGTCGGCGTCGCCTCGAGCATCGTGGCCGGACACGCCCGCAAGGACGAGGCCGAGTTCTCGAGCCGGATCACGGAGGCGATCACGACGCTGGAAGAGACGAAGTACTCGCTGCTGGTCGCGCGCGACCTCGGGTTCATCGCCGAGGTGACGTACGATCGGCTGATGGCGGACGCCGAGCACGTCTCGGAGCGACTCGAGGAGCTGCGTGGGCGTCTGGGGTCCGCGGGCATCGCGGGCGAGTCCTCCACCAAGGCGATCGAAAACGCGCCCGAGGAACTGCCGGCCCCCGAACCGCAGGACAACGGCATGTTCATGCCGGCCGACCACCAGCCGACGTTCACCGAGACCAAGAGCGTCTCGTCTGCGGCGAAGGACCTCTGGAACTGGTTGAAGGGGACGCCGGGACGGTTTTCCAAGGAGGACGACCTGGCTGGCCGCGTCTGGACGGAAGACGCCGCCGGTACGCCGAACTATCTGGAACGTCCCGACGAGGAACTGACGCGCAAGTAAACGACCCGGCTACTTCTTGGCAGCAGCAGCTTTCGGGGCCGCTTTCTTGTTCCACTTGGGAGCGCGCTTTTTCGGCTTCACCGGCGTGCGCTCCTTCTGCTGCTTGGTCAGGGTGCGGATCGTCTTCGCGTCCAGCTTCAGGCTGACCAGCTTGCCGTCGACGAGCACCTTCGTCTTCTGGAGGTTCGGTCGGAAGAGGCGCTTGGTCCGGTTCAGCGCATGCGAGACGTTATGACCGGAGGTCGGCCGCTTCTCGACGACACCGAGCTTCGCCAGCGCCTTGGCCTTGCGGCTGCGCCGGTTGTTCTTGGGATGGGCGTTCTTTCTCGTGGATGACATACCGCACCAGTATAGCGTGACCGCAGGCGCCAGGTACACTAAAGGCCGTGACCGGAATCTTCATCCTCGATTACTTCACGGCCAGCCCGCTCCAGGCGGTGTTCGTGCTGATCGCGATCGTAATCGCACTGACCGTCCATGAGTTCGCCCACGCCTGGGTCGCGGCCCGGCAGGGCGACCAGACCGCCCGGATGTTCGGTCGCGTCTCGCTGAACCCCAAGGCGCACCTCGACCCGGCGGGCTCGTTACTGTTCCTCTTCGCCGGTATCGGCTGGGGCAAGCCGGTCCCGGTGAATCCGGCCAACCTCCGCGACGGCAAGCTTGGCGACTTCTACGTCTCGATCGCCGGCATCGTCACCAATCTGGTCGTGGCGTTCATCTTCGCGCTGCCGCTCCGGATCATCGACCTCACCGGCGGCGACGTCACCGCGGTCAACCAGACCTGGCTCCAGTTCACGACCATCGTGACGGATATCAACATCCTGCTGGCCGCCTTCAACCTGCTGCCGATCCCGCCGCTGGACGGCTCGAAGGCGATCGGTATCCTGGTGCCGCACCGGTTCCAGCATGCCTATCAGGAGTATCTGCGGGTCGGGCCGGTCATCCTGATCGCCGTCTTCCTGACCGCGATCGTCTTCGACTCCCGCATCCTCGGTACGATACTGGATCCGGTCATCGGCGTCTTCGGTTATTTCGTCAAAGCCTTTCCAGCGGGCTTGGTGTAATATCGGGGCGTCCGGCCGCGTATTGAACCTTCATTTCGTTAACGGGAGCCTCAGATTGTCGGTCGCCGTGGCGATTACGACTGCGGGCACCCACCTGGCTATCACCAGGTTTTCAATACCGGTTCCGGACGCAAGGAAAAACCGCGTGCTTCATCCGAAGCGCGCGGTTTTGTAGTGCAAAGAAGTCGGGTCCGGGGGCGTTGGCTGAAGGGGAGGTGGTCCTTGTTTCCCTTATCAGCTCGCCGCTCCGGACCCTGTGTTACCGCTCCGCTATTTCCCCCCGTTTTTCTAAGACCGCCGTTGTGTCGGTGTACGGTAGTCTATTGGTATTGGACGGAGCGGATGGTGACGGACGACGTGTAACCCTGACGATCGTCCGCTGCTTGCTCGGTTGTCACTCCCAGGTTCCGGTAACTCTCCCTCATGCCGTGGAACCCAGGCCCCTGGACACCCGAACGTGAGTCACATTATGCCTCTAATAAAAAACATGTCAACCGAGCTAGCAAACTTGGTCGGGGCGGCCGGATTCGAACCGGCGACCTCACGGCCCCCAGCCGTACGCGCTGCCAGACTGCGCCACGCCCCGTACCTATAGCTTATAGGTTGTCGCTCCCGGCTAGTAGTATGCTGTATCCGATGTCCAAGCGACCCGTCG
Source organism: Candidatus Saccharimonadia bacterium (assembly GCA_025449535.1). Classification (GTDB taxonomy): domain Bacteria; phylum Patescibacteriota; class SICC01; order SICC01; family SICC01; genus JALYJZ01. The sequence continues at coordinate 309,439 of JANWJF010000001.1, read as the reverse complement.
AAAACAGTCCTAAGCTTTCCGCCGTCCTCTTCAACTGCACGCTCAAGGCGTCTCCCGAGACGTCCAACACCGAGGCGCTGCTCAAGATGGTCGCGAAGCACTTCGACGGCCTCGACGTGACGCACGAGACGGTCCGCGTGGTCGATTACCACGTGCCGCCGGGCGTGACCTCCGATGAAGGAAAGGTCAATGGTAAGCAAGACGAGTGGCCGAAGCTACTCGACAAGATCAAGGCGGCGGACATCTTCGTGCTCGGTACGCCGATCTGGTTCGGCGTGCGCGGGAGCATCGCCCAGCGGGTGATCGAGCGGCTTGACGGCGTGTATATGGAGACGAACGACGTGGGGCAGTTCCCGATGTACAACAAGGTCGCCGGCGTGGCGGTGACCGGCAACGAGGACGGCGCGCACGACGCCTGTGGGACTACGCTGTACAACCTCGGCCACCTCGGCTTCACCGTGCCACCGAACGTCGACACGTATTGGGTCGGTCCGGCCGGACCGGGCGACAGCTTCATTAAGGCCGGCGGGGAGCAGCATCCGTACACCGTGCGTACGGCCAAGTGGACCGCGCACAACCTCGTGCACGTCGCCCGGATCCTCAAGGCGAACCCGGTTCCGCCTGAGGGGAATACCGTCGAGAAGTAGTCAGGTCGTTTCTAATACGCCAAGCCGTCGCCTGATTTGTTCGAGCTCCCGATCGATCCCGTCGAATCGCTCGTCCACCCGATCGAACCGGTCGTCGATAGCCACGAACCGCCGGTCATGCTGCTCGAGCTTGGCCTCGATGCGATCCAGCCGGTCGTCATGCCCGTCGAGCCGGACGTTCATCGACCGGAAGCCGCGGGTCACGTCCGTATGCAGGGCGAGGATGAGCTTGGCGACGTCGGCCATAGGGTTATTCTAGCAACGCATACGTGGAAAACCGTTCCTATTTTGACTAAAAACACCTTGACAAAGGTAAAAAGTAGCGATATGGTGCGGCTACAACGAGGACAGGGGATATCCCGGCGAAAACAGGCCGGGATTTTTATATACTGAATCCCCGTTCCCGCAGTTTCACAAACAGGCACGCGATATCCTTGGCCTCCTCGCGACCCCGAGTGTTCGGGTGTGTGAGGAGGCTAAGGAAACAGGCACTACCGTCTGCTTTCGTGATGAAAGGAGGCCTCAAATGAGCAGCAAGCGATTCAAGACCATCGCGCTGCTGGGGCTCGTCCTCAGCATCGCGCTCGCAGGTACGGCCCAGGCCGAACAGTGCTCGGAAGACGGCAAGATCTGTCTGGTGACGGACGTCAGCCAGCCGACAACACTGCCGAAGTCACTCGAATTCAGGGTTGTGTCGGAGGCGCAATATTTTGACCTCACGGAACCCGTGGCGGAATACGGTGGGTTTACCGGTCCGTCTCTCGTCATCCGAAGCGTTACCCCTGTCGAACAGGGGCCGCCAGGAGGCATGAGTCGCTGGGTGGCTGATCTAGGGCCAACCGATGAAGACTACACATTCACCATGGTGGCCATAGCGTCTGGTCCCACTACACAGGATGAGGTCGGTCGCCTCAGTTTCCCGCTGTCGACTCTTGGCTCAGTGAATAATCTCCAGACCAGGATCGTGAGGACGAAGAAGCAATTCGTGGCGATCGTCAGTTATGAAGGCCGGACCACGATCAAGAATGAGTTCGACCTCACCCTGGGTGCTCGCGAAGGCGGCAGGCTCGTCGGCAACCCCAAGAAAAAGCGAAAGGTTGTCGAGTTGCCTGCATTGCCAGCTGGCAACCATCACGTCATCCGGCTCGTTATTAACCGGAAAGCCGTCCAGCGGCTATGCCGCGAGTACAAATGGTGCGGGCTGTCGATGGGCGTCCAACAGTCCGTTCCCTATTACGACCCCATACAAGGACGCATGCGAGCCATCGAGATCCCGTGGGTCGTGGGAAAGAATGGTGCAAACCGGGTAGTCAAGAAACGCGCATGATCAAGCGTTCCGCTTGGTCGTCAATCTAAGTTGCAGTCCTATTTACGGGGCTTCGACTGGCAAGAACCGACGCATAGTACACTCTTTATCGTCTACTCTCCTGAAAGGAGGTGATGTCCAGAGTCGCGGCGGTTTTTGTTTTGCCGAAATTCAGGTAGATTGACACTAAGGCAGATAGATGGTATAGTTTCCTAATTTCCCACGTTCCTGCCGATGAAACAAAAACTACTACAGGTACGAAAACTTCGCATGCGATGGCGACTGCTCACAGTTGCCGTTCTCGTGTTGGGCGTGATGATACCTACCGCGTTGGCCATGGGTGACCAGTGGTGGGGGACGGGCGGTGGCGACTTTCGTGACACGATCCAACGCAATAATTACGTCATCCACCCGCCGGTGGACCAATTGCCTCAATCAGCGCCCGGTGGATCTTCTCCCGACGGCGCGCGCTTGAGCCAAGTTGTGCATCGACCGACCGGCTCGGCCGGAACGGCCGCGGCCTATATGCCAAACCAGTACTTCGTCAGCTCGACCACGCCCAATGTGAAGTTTGAACTGCGTGGCGGGCATTGGTCGGAGGATAATTCAGGAGGCCAGGATCGATACGACCGCGACCAGGCGAATGTGGATGGGATAGTCGACCTTTCCAAGAAGCACGGATTCCTCTCGCCGGTGTACTACGAGGTGTATCAGCTATCCAATGGCGGACCGCGCGATGGCCGATTGCTTGGCGTCATCAACCCGCGCGACCGTAACATATTCCCGACGACCGACAACCAGCCGAATTCGAACGACGGGTGCAAGTACTCGAATGGCGCCAACGGCCCCTGTTGGCGGACCTTTGAAATTAACGCACCAGGTGGTCCCAGTAGCGCAATAACCAACCGCATTACGCTTGATGGCTCCGCACAGGATAGTTGTGATGGGCGGTATGGGGGGAGTGATCCATGCTTTAACGTGCGCCGGGACAGCAATAAATCACATGTCCATGAGGCGGATCACGTTTGGGTGGTGAGGCAGAACGATAGCCGGAGTCATGAGCACGGGAGCGGTGATACTCCGCACAGTCACCACAATCCCGGCAGTGCAACCGGAGACACGAGCCAGTTGAACCGTAACGACAATGCCCACGATCAGTTCAATACTCATCCTTCGAACCACCAAAGTGGCGGTAACTGCTTCTGGGAGTGGAACAGCCCGAATACTCTCGCTGGCGACGATGCGGGTAATTGGCATTCGCACCGGGTCTTCTGCGCCCAGTTTGAAAATAACGTTCCGGTCGACTACGGAGACCCACATTCCCACCCGGACGGTTCAGGAATTACGGATGCAAGTCCTTTTCAGCAATTCCCTGGTTTCTATCTTCTGAATCCGAATAAGCTCCTTTTTTACAATCGGAGTCCTGGTAACTACGAGGATGGTGGCAACTGCTTCTGGGGTTGGGACAGTCACGGCGATGTTCCCGGTTCGCACACCAACAAGGAACACGAGCACCGCGTCTTCTGTTATGACCGGACTAGGGGTGACAGCGGAACAATGAGTTCTGCAAACTTTAGCCAAGTGGATTCGAATGCACGATTCTTGAGTTCGTACTACCCTAACCTGAATGGAAACTACGTGTTTCTCATCAAGGCAGTCGTCTTTGAAGACCGCTTTAACGGGTATGTAACACATGTTAATGACATTCAAAGAAGTGGTAGTTGGAATAATGGCTGCTTGACCGCAGCTGCTTTTAACACGCTACGCTGTCCGGAAATCATCCTTCGGTACGCCCAGAGCCGCAACCTTAGCGGTCCCCTGGTTCAGAACGGCTATTTCTTGCGGACCCCAAAGGACCTGGCTGGTGGCAAGGAGTTCCTAGCCAGTGCGCCGGCAAGCATTGCCTTCAATATCAGCTACGGTCCGGTAGGTGGGGTGGCGAACGAACCGGGCCAGGACCATGAGTATGAGGAAATGGCCGGGCAGTCGTATCGTGGTTTGCGATTCCAGGCCGGTGGTGCAGGTTGTCGCAACGATGATTGGTCACATCGAGGACCGACCGGCCCAACCACCGGTGGCGGAGCTCTCTTCAAGGCCGGTAATGCCGACTGGGATGACGGACCGAAGGGCGGCTTCGAAGGTTCTCCACCTGGGGGTGACCAAAACATCAGCGCGCAGGTGGAACGCGTCGGGACGCTTAACGAAAATAATACCCTGAACACTTCCGGGTATAACGCGCCGGATGGCATCACGAGACAAGTTGCTTCCGGCTCAATCAGCGGTACTTGGCAGACATATCCTGGCTGGGCCATTTTCCTTGATGACCCGGCCGGGTCAGGAAGCCCCTACAACCCCCTGTGGCGGGCGAACGAACAGCTCAGCGGGCGACTGAACATCCACCACTGGAACGACGGTAACAACCTGGCCCAAGGCGGCGCACCGTTCACCTGGGGCTACTGGCCGACGTGCCTGGCCACGAGCGACTTCAGCGTGACCGCGCACACGCCCAAGGCGCACGCCAGCAAGTATCGGTATAACGGTCGGGAGAACTTCAACCAGATGAACAACGCCGGCGATGCGATCATCGACTTCGCGTTCCAGTACACGCTGCCGGAGACCCGCGGGCTGGTGAAGCACTACGTCAAGGTAAACCAGTCCAGTACCGGAGCAGAAGTCGCCCGCGTGGACCAGTCGAACACGAGCGTCGAGCCGGGCACGCACCAGGTCCGCGTCCCGATCCAGGCGAATTCCTTCAGCGCGAACACCGATTACAGCTGGCAGGCCTGCGTGAACCCCGGTCCGGTCGAAAAATGCACCACGGCGATCAAGTTCCGCGTGAACAAGGGTCCCGTAGCCACCATCGTCTCGGCCGATCCGGACAATCCTACCAACACGGGCAACGTGAACTACAACTGCTCCAAGCTGGCCATCGTCCTGAAAGACCCGGAAAACAACCAGGTCAGGCCATACTTCGCGATCAGCTGGACGAAGGACGGCCAGACCAACGTCGTCACCAGCTTCAATCGCAGCGGACTCAACAGTGATAGCTGGGGCGGCTGGCTGAAGAACCTCGGTACCTTCGGTTACGGGAGCGGCAACAACCGGACCTATACCAGCGACGACGTGCGCCCCGTGAGCTGGACCGTGAACGGGTCGTCCCGGAGCGTTCCGAACAAGACGCTCACGCAGTTCCTGCAAGAGGACGTGCCGGAAGGTGCGGACGTGACCTGGACTGCCAGCGGCGAGGACCGGTTCGGCGCCTCGGAGCTGCCCGCCCTCCCCGACCTCTTCCGGTCGCGCTCGACCCCGCAGGCGACCGTCGACTCGGGCTACCCGATACCGATCAGCAGCCAACCCACGTTGAACTACCGCCGGTTCGGCCCGCCGGTCGGTGCCACCTTCCATAAGAACAGCCGGCCCAACCTGCTGCCGCCCGGTTCCACCAAGAAGTTCAAGGACCTGAACGGCGCGGTGGTGGACAGCGTGACCGACGGCCAGACCGTCCAGGTGGAGACGACGCTCCGGAACACCGGCGAGACGCCGACCAAGCGGTATCAGATCTACGACTATCTTGGCTCCGTTCGTGACTTCGAGCCGATCCAGGACAACCCGCAGTTCCCGATCACCGTGCAATACAATAACGGGACGGAACGGCGGGTCCAGCCGACGGTCTCCCGGGTGATCCCGAACCGCAGTAACGGGTTCAACGACACCCCGGAGAGCTTGGTCAGCAACGGTGACGACCGGCAGGCCAGCTACAAGCTCGACTTCGGCACGAATCCGGATCAATTGAACAACGTGTCGGTGACGAAGGACGGCAGTGACTTCAATAGCTGCCAGTTCGGCAGCGGCGCCAATGCCTACTGTTTGACCAACTATGCTCCATACCCCAACTCCGTATCCTTCTTCTGCGGTGGAGCGGGTAACTTGCCGGGGGCATGCGGCGGTACCAACAACGCTCCGGCGGTCTGGTCGTATCAACTCGACGGCGTCCAACCGGGTCTGTACGACCTCACGCTCGGTTATTACAACCGACCGAACCCCGACCCGAACGGCACGCCGCCTCCGGGGTACGACAGCTATCGGGTCAGGGTCGATTACCCGGGAGGATCACGAACGGTCGACCTGCCGGTCGAAAGCGACAACCAAGCGAACGGCTTGCATACCTTCACCGTGTCCGATCTGGACATAACGGCGGCCAATCCTACCGTCACCCTGACGTGGAACAACGATGCGTGGCAAAATAGCTCTACTAACTCGAGTATCACGCTGTATGAGCACATCAACTACGGAGGCAGGAGCCTGCGGCTCACCGGCAGTACGTCGTCCGTCGTCCCGAACGGCTTCAATGACATCACGTCCGCTGTCCGGGTCGAAAGCAACGGTCTGTGGGAAGTCTGCGAGCACGCTGACTACGGCGGTCGGTGCCGGGTGCTCGATGGCGATGTCGGCAACTTCATCCCCGACGGCTGGAACGACATCCTCACGTCGGCACGGCTGATCAACACCGACGCCAACTTCGGCCTAAACTCGCTGCGCCTTGCGACTGCCGCAAACAGCACGTCCGACTCCATCCTGCGGCCAGGGGAGCTCGGCCCGAATGAGACGATCATCCTGCGCTACTGGACCCGAGCCAACCGTAACTGGACGACCACCAGCGACTCCGACCAGAACAGCAACTTCCAGCGTCGGCTGGAGGTAGGATCCACCTCGGCAACGCCGCCGGCACCCCAGTCGGATCCGAAAGGCGGGACCATTGACATCGGTGATGCCCGTACGTTCCTGCCGTACTCGGAGGACTACTGCAACGGGAACAACCCGTTGATCAACCACACCTGCAACTTCAAGCCGGGCGACGTCGTCGCCCCGTGGGTCCGCGGCCACCGCGGCTCGATCGCCTCCAACGACTCGATCTTCGGCTACGATCCGCTGGCCGGCGAGAATAACGCGACTTTCCTGGTCCAGGCAAACGGTACGCTCAGCCACTTCAGCGGCACCGACTCGTTCGGCGGCTACCAGGCCGGCCAATCCGGCTCGGTCAGCTGTTCCGACGCCGGTGACATCGATTGGCGCCAGGAGATGTACCGCAACATCCGGAAGCTATTGGAAGGCTCGTACAACAGCGACGCGGAGACCCGTGCCATGTTCAACGGCGCCAGCGCGAAGGACGTCCAGCCCAACGGGCGCCCCAACGTCTGGGTGGCGGATGGCAACCTGGAGCTTAACGGCGACAAGACCTTCCGCGGCGTGGGGACGGTCATCGTCAAGGGCGACCTCACGGTCAACAACGACCTCCGATACCAGTCCGTGAACGACCAGCTCCACTCGCTGGGTATCATCGTGCTTGGCAACGTGCACGTGAAGGAGACAGTCGGGAACATGGTCGGCACGTACTACGTCTCTGACATCAACCGGAACCTGGCCGGACAGAGCAACGGTTGCCCGGACATCGACAGCGCTAACGGCGCCTTCACCACCGGCCGCTCGAACCGGCAGCTGAACGTGGACGGCGCCTTGATCGCGAAGCACTTCGACTTCCAGCGATACTACATCGACCCGTCCGATTCGGTCGCGGATCCGGCCGAGAACGTCTACTACGACGGCCGGGTGGTGGCCAGCACGCCGCCGGGATTCAGCACCTTCCGGGATACCGCGGCCTGGTACGAGATCGTGCCGTAGGCTTACGACTTACGTTCAAGCACAGTAGTATAAGAGCAAGAAAAAGGGGAACATGAAACACGCACAATACGGCAGAGGGCAACGATGAGCTTGTTCGGCAAGCAGCAGGACTTCTTCGGACTCGATATCTCGGGAACGTCCGTGAAGGTCGTCCAGCTGAAGCCCGGCCCCTCGAAGCCCACCCTGGTCGCCTACGGCGGCATGGTGCTGCCGGTCGGCTCGATGCAGTCCGACTCCGAGGTCGACCTCCAGAACGTCTCCAACGCGGTCCGACAGGTCGTGAAGAAGGCCAAGATCGCCGCCACCCAATGCGTGGCGGCGTTACCGGGTTCTGGCGTATTCACCAGCATCATCCGGATGCCGGCCATGCCGAAGAGCGAATTGGCCGACTCCATCCGCTGGCAGGCCAAGCAGTACGTCCCTTCGCCGCTCGAGGAGGTCATCCTCGACTGGCACGTCGTCGGCGAGCACGCCGCCAAGCCGTCAGGCTATACCAAACCGCCGGGCGGCGGCCAGCCCGACCCCAGGGCGGACGATGACAAGCTGCCCAGCGACAAGGAGATCGAGGTGATGCTGATCGCCGCTCCGATCGCCCTGGTCCGTAAGTACGTGAAGATCATCAGCGGCGCCGGGCTCAAGCCGCTGGCGTTGGAGATCGAACCGCTCAGCCTGGCCCGGAGCATCGTCGGCGTCCGTCAGGAGCCGACGGTCGTCCTGGATATCGGCCAGGCCGGTTCCGAGATATCGATCGTCGAGAACGGCGTTATCCGGCTCAATCGGAACACCACGGCCGGTGGCGGGGCCCTGACCCGGGCGATTTCGCAGAGCCTGGGCGTGGACGCCAACCGCGCCGAGCAGTTCAAGCGGGACTTCGGGCTTCGTGCGGACAAGCTCGAGGGCCAGATCCCGAAGGCGACGAAGCCGGTCCTGGACACCCTGATCTCCGAGATCCGGCGCTCCCTCGACTTCTATCGCGAACAGCCGCATCCGCTCGGCGAAATCCGGGAGATGGTGGCGGTCGGCGGCACGTCGCGCATGCCGGAATTGCTGCCGTTGTTCTCCGGGACATTCGGAGTGGAAGCGAAGATCGGTGACCCCTGGGCGAACATCAACTATGCCTCCGGCCTTAAGCAGCAACTGCAGGAGCTGGCCCCGTCGTTCTCCGTGACCGTCGGCCTGGCCATGCGGGAGATGTAACCGCCAGCCGTCCAACCAGACAAAACCTCATGCCTCTTATCGACATCAACCTTCTGCAACGTGAACAGTCGACGGTCAGTCGGCTTGCCCAGGCCACCACGATCGTCGGGGTGGTGTCGGGCTCGGTCGTCGTCCTGCTGCTCCTGGTGGTGGTGTTCCTGTACACGACCATCGCGATCCGGTCCGGGCAGAAGGATGGGCTGATCCAGGAACAGACCGAGCTGACCAAGCAGGCGGAGTCGATCTCCGAGTTCGACCAGCCGTTCTATCCGGAGATGACCCTCGGGGAGCAGGCCGCGGCCTACCAGGAACAGATCGATGGGGTCAAGAAGTTAGTCGATAATCATAAGTATTTCACGCTGTACCTTTCCGAGATCGCGGTGAACACGCCGACCAGCGTGATTTACCAGTCGTTCGGGTCGGACAGCGCGGACCAGCTCGTGGTGACGGGTACCGCTGCGGCCTACGGCGACGTCTCCAAGCTGGCCAAACGGCTCGGCGGGCTGTCCTTCGCGAAGTCCGCGTCCATCCAGGACGCCCGGTTGAACCGGGGCAGCACCGGGCTACCGGTGCAGTTCACCCTGGTCATCGAGCTGAAGTCGGCGGCGGAACTCGACAAGCTGCCGGGACCGGACCAGCCGTTCGGCTCCTCGGGCGGCGCGTCGCCGCGACCGTTGCCCAGCGTGGCCCCGTCCCCGGGCGGCGCGTCCGGTTCGTCCAACACGTTACCACTGGGGGGTGAGTGATGGCCGGCCGTCCGATCATCAACCTGAGCGGCAAGTACAACACCATCGCGGCGGTGGTCGGGGTGGCGTTGCTGGTCAGCGTGCTGGTGGCCGCCTTCCTGGTCCGCCCGGCTTGGAGCAGGCTGCAGGAACTGGGCAAGGAGATCCCGGTCGAGCAACAGAAGCGCGACCTGGCCAAGCAGGACTTGGAGAACCTCAAGGCCGCCAAGTCGTTCTTCGACGAGAAGTCGGACGACGTGGAGACCGTGAACTCGGCCCTGCCGATCGAGCCGGACGTCCCGTCGATCCTCCTGATCCTCGAGGGACTGGCCGTCGACTCCGGGGTGCAGCTGGACGGGTTCACCCCGCAGCAGATCGGCGTGGAGAGCGGCGTGGCCCAGCAGCAGAACAAGCCGACGGGCGTCGATTCGCTGGAGATTACCGCGAACTTCAGCGGCCGCTATCCGCAGCTGATCACCTTCCTCTACGGCCTGGAGCGCAGCTTGCGCCTGGTGGACGTGCGGGTGATCAATGTGAACGCGGTCAAGGGCAGCTCGAGCGACCCGGTGATCGCGGGGAACATCTCGTTCACGGCGTACTATAGGACCGTCGAGGGCGGGCCCAAGCCATCCACGGGTGGCACGCAGCAGCAACCCCAGCAACAAGGCGCCGCCCCGGCCGCGCCACCACCCGGAGGGAGCAACTGATGGACTTCTTACGAAAACTCGCTCCCTGGCAGATTATCGCCGCCGCGGTAGGCGTCCTGGTGCTGATGTTGGTAGGCGGCTACTTCCTGGTCTCGTTCCTGACCACGACCCCGACCGCGGAGAAGGCGCAGAGCGACGTGCCGGGCGACCTGGACGGCAAGGCGAACACCGAGGTGTTGGAGAAGCTCGACGTGTTCGAAGCGCCGAAGGACGGCCTGCTGGCGCCGCAGCCCGTCGAGACCGTCGACCCGAACTCGCCCAGCACGGTCAACCCGTTCCAATAGGGCGCGGTTCCGCCACGCGGTGCGCTGGCTTGGTACACTGCATATATGCTCCGTTCCCATACGGCCGGTGAACTTACGGCCAAAGACGAAAAGAAATCAGTAACGCTGGCGGGGTGGGTGCATCGCCGCCGGGACCACGGCGGCCTGATCTTCATCGATCTGCGTGACCGCTACGGCCTGACGCAGTTGGTGATCGGTCCCGACGACAAGGAGGCCTTCAAGACCGCCGACGCCGCCCGGCCCGAGTGGGTGCTGCGCGCGACCGGCATGGTGCGCAAGCGCCCGGCGGGGACGGTCAACAAGGACCTGCCGACCGGCGAGGTCGAGGTCACGGTATCCGAGGTCGAGGTGCTGGCCAAGGCCAAGACGCCGCCGTTCGAGATTGACCACGAGGGTTCGGACGGCGAGGTCGGCGAGGACGTCCGGCTCAAGTACCGGTACCTGGACCTACGCCGCGAAGGGCTCGGAGGCCGCGTCGTAAAGCGGCACGAGGTCATCAAGAGCATCCGCGACTTCTATGACGGGCACGGCTTCACCGAGGTCGAGACGCCGCTGCTGACCAGCAGTTCGCCGGAGGGCGCCCGCGACTTCGTGGTGCCGAGCCGTCTGCACCCGCACAAGTTCTACGCGCTGCCGCAGGCGCCGCAGCTCTTCAAGCAGCTCCTGATGGCCGGCGGCCTCGACCGCTACTACCAGATCGCGCGCTGCCTCCGCGACGAGGACATGCGCGGCGATCGCCAGCCCGAATTCACCCAGCTGGACGTGGAGATGTCGTTCGTCGACCAGGAGGACGTGGTCGCGCTCAACGAAGAGCTCGCGATCCAGCTCGCCAAGAAGTTCACGAAGAAGAAGATCGCGAAGACGCCATTCCTGCGGCTACCGTACGCCGAGGTGATCGACCGCTACGGTACCGACCGACCGGACATCCGGTTCGACATGGAGCTGACCGACGTGACCGACGTCGTCGCCAAGAGCGAGTTCAAGGTGTTCAGCGAGGCGAAGCAGGTGAAGGCGATCGTCGTGCCGGGCAAGGCGGACAGCAGTCGCGGCGACGTGGATGCGCTGACCGAGTTCGCGAAGGAGCAGGGCGCCGCGGGGCTGGCCTGGCTGAAGGTACCGAAAGTCGGTGAATTCGACAGCCCGATCGCGAAGTTCCTTGCCGCGAACGTGCAGAAGGCGCTTCACAAAGCACTCAAAACCAAGCCCGGTGATCTGGCGCTGTTCGTGGCAGACAAGCCGTCCGTGGTGGCCAAGACGTTGGCCGCGCTCCGGTACAAGCTGGGCCGCGAGCTCGGTCTCGCAAGCCCGGACGAGTTCGCGTTCCTCTGGGTGACGGACTTCCCGATGTACGAACACGACGACGAGACGGGGAAGTGGGACTTCAGCCACAACCCGTTCTCGATGGTCGCGAATCCCGAGTCGCTCGACCGGGAGTCGCTGGAGGAAGTCGCCGGCACCCAGTACGACCTGGTGCTGAACGGCGAAGAGATCGCCGGCGGCGCGATCCGCAACCACGACCCGGCGTTGCTCCGGAAGGTATTCCACAAGGTCGGCTACACGGACGAGCACTTCGAGAAGGGCTTCGGCCACTTCCTGAAGGCGTTCGAGTACGGCATCCCGCCACATGGCGGCATCGCCTGGGGCCTGGACCGGTTCCTGATGCTCCTAATGGACCAACCGAACATCCGCGAGGTCATCGCCTTCCCGAAGAACCAGCGCGGCGAGGACGTGATGATGCAGGCCCCGCGGGAGATTGACGAAGCGCAGCTGCGGGACATCCACATCCAGCTACGGAAGCGGTCCTAGGCCTGAAACCGGCTGATCTGTCGAGTGAGGCTCGCTAATGCTTTTGGATGGCCGGCGCATAAGAAATGTGACGGCAATTGCACATCCTGATTCTTCCAATCACGAATAACTCCGCCGGCTCCTTGCACAAGGGCGGCGCCTCCCGCATAGTCCCATATTCGATCGCCTACGACGGCCAGAGCATCAAATCGGCCGCAAGCCAGGAACGCAAGTTCAACCGCGGTTGCACCAAGGCTTAGCCACATGGAGTTTCCGCTCAGCTTCGAGACGACCTTGGGAATGATCGTGGAATCTGATTCCCCGTGACCTCTGCCCACGATTACGGCCGGATGCGCGGAGGGTGTTCTCAGACGAACTTTCTGCTTGTTTCGATACGTCTCTTTCGTGTCGCTCCATACTAGTTCGTCGAGGGCCGGCATGTGCACTACGCCAAGCAACGGCTTGCCCTGCTGGACTAGGGCAATCGAAATTGCGAACAGGGGGTTTCCCCGCGCGTAATTTCCTGTCCCGTCTATCGGATCGACAACCCAATACGGGTCATTTGATTCCGGAATCTCGGTTTTCGACTCCTCGCTGACGATAGGGTAATCGCTTTTTTCTTTGAGTGACGCACAGATGAGCTTATCGGCCCGTAAATCGTATTCAGTAACCGTCTCAGCGCCCAACTTTCGCTCTTCGGTTGCCTTGCCGAAACCCTCCATCGTCAACCCGCCGGCTTCCCGGACCGTATCGGCTGCTAACTTAATCCAACGATTCATGAAATGATTATCTCAGATAAAAATGAAAATATTGCGAAAACATCTAAAAATACAACGCAATTTGGTGCCGATCACCTCGGCCGTTACCTTGCAGCGGTTAAGTAATGGTATGGTCGGGATTTTTGTCCCGCTGGTGATCTTGCAAGAAGGTGGGTCGCTTTTAGCGATAGCGGGATACTTCTTACTGCGCTGCCTGACGAAGTTAGCGGTAAGCGTTCCATCGTTTCAGTTAATTCAACGACGTGGAGCCCACTTGGCCCTGGGACTCAGTTTTGCCCTAGGCGTACTGCAGCTTACCTCGATACTCGGCTTTTCCGCTACGCAGCATTTGGCATTTCTCGTCGCAGGAGCTGTATGCCTAGGACTTGCCGATTCGTTGAACGACAACTCCAGGCATTTTTACATTTCACGAATACTCAAGGACAACGCGAAAAGTTCGAGCTTGGCAACGATGCGGATTGCTGGACAAGCAGCGGATTTGCTTGGCCCGGCGTTAGGCGGTCTTATCGGGGTATTGTTCGGGTCCAGCGTTTTGCTTGCAAGCGCGTTGATCGTTTTGGCCACTTGCTTCCTACCTCTTCGCAAAATGGGAAAACTCCAGGTGCTTAACCCGAATGCAAAGACTAAATTCACTCTTGCAGGAGCACCACGTCGTGACATATTTGCGAACATTTGTTTTACGGCAGACGAGGCGGTGGGATTATTGCTTTGGCCGATTTACTTGGCTGTCGTCCTGGGTAGCTTCGCGACTATCGGTGGGGTCGCAACCATCTCCGCGCTGGCAACCATTATCGCCGTCTGGATAGCTGGTCACCGCGGCGACAAGGGTAGCAGTGAGTCAGTACTGCGACAGGGTGCGTTCGCCATGAGCGTGGTGAATATCCTGAAACCGCTTGCCGTCACTCCACTGAGTCTTTCTTTTACTGGCTCCGCGTATAACGCTTCTAAGGAATACATGCTTAATGCATGGAACGCTAACTACTACACACGCGCTCGACGAAAAGGAGTGCAGTTCAATTTGGCTATGGAAATCGCTTGTGACATAGGCTACACGACCGTATGGTTCTTCCTATTTATCATTGCATTGCTTGCGGATGACAGTCGGATATTCTTCATAACCGCCTTTGCTCTTTCCGCAGTAATAATTTGGGGTGCCCTTTTTATCACCCGGGCCAACCGCCCCGGCTAAGCCCTGCTACAAACTCACCGCAATGATGATCGCTAGCAACGCCGCGCTGGTCGCGACCTGCTTCGCCGTCACCCGCTCCTTGAGGACCAACGCGCAGGACAGGTAGAACAGGCTGGGGCCGAGCAGAAGGATCAGGATGGTGAAGTTCAGCCCGAGGTCGCGGATCGAGTAATACTCGGCCAGGTTGCCGATCAGGTAGGCGATGCCGCCGGCGATACCGTACCCGACCTGCTTGCGGTTCAGCTTCCGCAGGCGCGGGCCCAACTGCCGCATCAACAGCGGCGCAAGCGCCAGGATGCCGACGGTCCGGATCAGCAGCAGGTAGAACGGGTCGAGCGTCTCCAGGCCGAACTTGTAGATGCTGGCCAGGATTGCGGAGCAGACCGCTGCCAGGAGGAAATACAGCGCGCCGGCGTTCCACTGAAGTCGGAACCGGCGGTTCGAGTTGCCCCAGTAGAGGACGAACGAGCCGAGGACGATCGCAGCGACGTACTTGATCTCCCGTTCCGACGGGAATATCGCGAAGGCCAGGAAGCTGGCCAGGATTGGCTGGAAGTTGCTGATCGGCTCGCGGATCGCGAGGTTAGTGGTGCTGAGCCCCTTGAAGTCGAAGTAGTTCTGACCGAAGGACACGACGATCATCAGCGCGAGGGCCGCGCCGAGGGCCAGGGAGACGTCCGGCAGTGGCGGGCGGATGACCGGAAGCGAGATCAAGATCCCGGCGAGTATTGTGCCGAAGAGCAGCACGATCAGCTCGTTCGAACCGATCTTGTGCCGGTTGAAGTTCAGCTTGTCGATCGTCTTCCCGGCGACTTCGCTGAGCACGGCGATGAACGGTGCGATCGGGACCATGCATAGAGCATATAAGAGACGGCTCTCTGCTGGACCCATCGGTTACAACCCCTGAAGCTTGACGTTTTGGCGTATTTATGTTACTGTTGACTAATTTTCCGACATCCGCGCGCGGAAAAGAACACCAACATACATGCCCGGTACGTTCATCGATACATTCACCGATTCGCCGACCAAGTTCCGTGAGGCGCTGGTCGAGCTGAAGCTGCTCACGGCCGAGCAGGTCGAGAACCTGCGCGTCCAGAGCATCAACTCCGGACAGACGGTCGAGCATCTGGCCCAAGAGATGGGGCTGCTGTCCGAGGAGGACGCGGTCAAGGCCTGGGGCAAGGTGATGGGCCTGCCGTACGTCGACCTCCGGGGAGTTAGCGTGAAACGGGAGATTCTCCAAACGGTCCCCGAACGGGTCGCCAAGAACTACGCCGTGATCTCCTTCGAGAAGGTCGGCAAGCGATACCAGATCGCGATGGCGGACCCACGGGATGTCCAGGCGCTGGAGGCGCTGGAGTTCGTCACGAAGAAGTCCGGCCTGCTGGTCGACCTCCACATCACGTCGCACGCCAGTATCAAGACGGCGGTCGAGCAGTACGGCTCGCTCTCGGGTGAGGTCAACGAGGTGCTCAAGGAGTCCGAGAAGGACGTGGCGATAGAGGACGTGGATGAGGATGTCGACTCCGCCAAGAAACTTGAGAAGATCGTCTCCGACGCGCCTATCGCCAAGGCGATCGGCGCGGTCCTCAAGTACGCCGTGAAGACCAACGCGTCCGACATCCACATCGAGCCGACCGAGAACGAGATCAAGGTCCGCTACCGGCTGGACGGCGTGCTTCAGAACACGCTCAACCTGCCGCGCAAGGCGCTGCCGGCGCTGGTCTCCCGGATCAAGATCCTCTCCAACCTGAAGATCGACGAGTCACGCGTCCCGCAGGACGGGCGGTTCAGCTCGAAGCTCCAGAACCGGGAGATCGACTTCCGGGTCTCGACGTTCCCGACCGTCCACGGCGAGAAGGTCGTGATGCGGCTCCTCGACAAGGCCGCCGGGCTGAAGAGCCTGGAGGATATCGGCGTATCCGGCCGTGGGTTCGACAAGATGGTAGTTGGCCTGGAAAAGCCCTACGGGATGACGTTGGTGACCGGACCGACCGGCTCCGGTAAGTCGACGACCCTGTATGCGTCCCTCAGCCGGCTCAACGACGTCGGCGTGAACATCGTGACCCTCGAGGACCCGGTCGAGTACTCGCTCGACGGCGTGAACCAGTCGCAGATCAACCCGCAGATCGGCTACTCGTTCGCCTCAGGCTTGCGGAGCATCCTCCGCCAGGACCCGGACATCGTGATGGTCGGTGAGATCCGCGACCAGGAAACGGCCGACATGGCCGTGAACGCGGCCCTGACCGGCCACATCGTGCTCTCCACGCTCCATACCAACGACGCCGCCGGTGCCCTGCCGCGGATGGTCGATATGGGAGTGGAGCCGTTCCTGCTGGCCTCTTCGATCAACACGCTGGTCGCCCAGCGACTGACTCGACGGATCTGCGAGTACTGCAAGAAGCCGATGTCCCTGAACAAGAACGAGAAGGAGACGATCGAGGAGATCATCAGCCAGATGCCGAAGGAAGTCCGGGCCAAACTCAAGCCGCTCAAGGAGTACAGCTTCGTGAAAGGCGCCGGTTGCGACCGCTGCGGCGGCAGCGGTTACAAGGGCCGGATCGGGATCTTCGAGGTCCTGCCGATGAGCGATGGAGTCAAGGAGGTCCTGCTGGCCAACGGCTCCGGCGACAACATCGCCGACAAGGCGATCGAGGAGGGGATGGTCACCATGCAGATGGACGGCGTCCTGAAGGTCCTCGCCGGACAGACCACGCTCGAGGAAGTAATGCTGCGCACCAAGGAGTAACCATGGATCCCATCGACCAATCCCGTTCCAACGCCCCGGCCAAGTCGCACGGCGTGGCCACCGGCACCAAGGCCTCGGAAAACCCCGAGGAACAGATGGCCCAGCTGCTCCAGCTGACCGTCTCCCATAACGCCTCCGACCTCCACCTGACCGTCGGCGTCCAGCCGATGATCCGGATCGACGGCGTACTCCATCCCGCCGACGACCATCCGGTCCTGACCCCGGAACGGGCCGAGGGGCTCGTCAGCGCGATCCTCAACCCCGGGCAGAAGAAGCGCCTCAAGGAGGATCGGGAGATCGATCTCTCGCTACCGTACGAAGACAAGGCCCGCTTCCGCGTGAACGTGTACCGCCAGCGCGGGTACCTGGCCGCCGCCCTCCGATTGATCCCGATGGCTCTCAAGGGCTACAAGGAGCTGCAGTTGCCGGGAGAGATCGCCGGGTTCGCGCAGATGAAGCAGGGCCTGATCCTCTTCGCCGGTCCCACCGGACATGGTAAGTCGACCACCCAGGCCGCGATCATCGACGATATCAACACGAACCGGGCCGAGCACATCATCACCGTCGAGGACCCGATCGAGTACACTCATGTACACAAGAAGTCGATCATCGACCAGCGCGAGGTCGGCGAGGACACCAACAGCTTCGCCCGGGCGCTGCGCAGCGTGCTGCGCGAGGACCCGGACGTCGTACTGATCGGTGAGATGCGGGACCCCGAGACCATGGCGGCCGCGATGACCATCGCCGAGACCGGCCATCTTGTCTTCGCCACCGTCCATACCAACGACGCGCCCCAGACGATCGACCGGATCGTCGACAGCTTCCCGAGCTACCAGCAGAACCAGATGCGTTCGCAGTTGGCCCAGGTGCTGTCCGGCGTGGTCAGCCAGCGGCTCCTGCCGCAGATCGGCGGCGGCCGGGTGCCGGCGGTGGAGATCATGATTGCCGACGCCGCTATCCGCAACCTGATCAGGGAAGGCAAGACGCACCAGATTCCAAGCGCGATCCAGACCAGCGCCGAGCAGGGCATGGTCTCGATGGAGAAGGCGCTGGCGGAACGGATCCAGCAGGGCCTGATCAAGTACGAGGACGCGATCCTGTACGCCAACGACCGCAAGACCCTGTCCAAGTTCGTGCAAGGGTACGAGGAGGAGTAAGCAGCCATGGCCGATTACATCTACAAAGCGCGTGACGCCACCGGCCAGCCGAAGTCCGGCGAAATCTCCGCGGCCACCGAGGAAGCGGCGGCCGAGATGTTGGCCGAGCATCGGCTGATCCTCACCAAGCTGGAGGTGAAGCGCGAGAAGGCATTCGACGTCACCGAGGTCCTCAACAAGCTGAGCCGGGTCGGTTTCAAGGACCGGGTGATCTTCACCCGGCAGCTCGGCACCATGATCAAATCCGGCCTGCCGATCGTCCAGGCGCTGAACATCCTCGCCGAACAGACGTCCAACAAGAAGTTCCAGAAGGTCATCGGGGAGATCTCTGCCGGTATCGAGGGCGGTTCCAGCTTCTCGTCGATGCTGGCCAAGTACCCGAAGCTCTTCGACCGGGTATACATCAACATGACCAAGGCCGGCGAGGCTTCCGGGCAGCTTGACGTGACTTTGGACCGGCTGGCCACGCAGCAGGAGAAGTCGTACGGGATCATCAAGAAGGTCCGCGGCGCGATGCTCTACCCGGCCTTCGTACTGGTCGCCCTGATTGGCGCTACCGTCCTGATGCTCCTGATCGTGATCCCGCCGCTGAAGACGATCTTCGAAGGCGCCGGCGCGGATCTGCCGTTCGCGACCCAGGTGCTGATCAAGCTCTCCGACGCGCTGCAGTCGTTCTGGTACCTGTTCATCCTTGGCGCGGTGGTCCTGGTGCTCGGCGGCCGCCAGCTGCTGCAGACGGAAGGCGGGCAGGACGCGCTCGACCGCTTCAAGCTTCGGGTGCCGATCTTCGGCCCGCTGTTCAAGAAGATCTATATCGCCCGGTTCACGCGGACGCTCTCCTCGCTAGTGAGCGGTGGCGTACCGATCCTCCAGGCGCTCGACATCGTCGGCGAGTCCATCGGCAGCCGGACGTACGAACGCGCCCTCAAGAAGGCGGCCAAGGAGGTCGAAGGCGGCGTCCAGCTCTCGCAACCGATCCGCGGCAACCCGAACTTCCCGCCGCTGGTCTCCCAGATGATCTCCGTCGGCGAGCAGACCGGCAAGATGGACGAGGTACTCAGCAAGCTGGCCTCCTTTTACGAGGAAGAGGTCGACAACCTGGTCAAGAACCTGACTACCCTGATGGAACCGCTGCTGATGGTCGTGATGGGCGCCGCGGTAGGCGGACTCCTGATCGCGATCCTGATGCCGATCTACAACCTGGGTAGTGTGATCAAATAATGTTCCGGCATGAATTGCCACCCCAAAAAGCTTCATTCTCATAGAATCCTTGATTTCACCTACGGTCCGAGCATGACCTGGATACGCGGTTCTGAGTCACGTCCGGAGGCACGGACAAGGGGCAGCCGGGCGTCTGCGCCGCCCCAGGACGACGAACAGGGAAGGATGGCCTGGTCGTTCATGCGTTTTGGACCACGGTTGAGGTATTTTAACGCTATTGACGCCTGGACCGCTTATTCAGTACGCTGAGCGCAGCTTAGGCGCTTCCCGTTTAGGCGAAAACAACAAA
Organism: Candidatus Saccharimonadia bacterium; assembly: GCA_025449535.1. Lineage (GTDB taxonomy): Bacteria > Patescibacteriota > SICC01 > SICC01 > SICC01 > JALYJZ01. The sequence continues at coordinate 289,725 of JANWJF010000001.1, read as the reverse complement.
CATGCAATCCGATCCAAAGCACGCGATACGCTGCCACTTTGCTCGAGGTGGGGTTTTTCACGTACGATATCCGACCGATTGGCAACTGAAGTCCACGCCGAGAGGGGGTGATATCGAATGACCAAAGCATTTTCTTCGATGACGAAGCGCGGCCAGAAGGGATTCACCCTGATCGAGCTGCTCGTCGTCATCGCGATCATCGCGATCCTCGCGGCCCTGATTCTGGCGGCGCTCAACAGCGCCCAGAAGGGAGCCCGCGACTCGCAACGCCGCAGTGACGTCAGCCAGATCAAGACGGCCGCGTCGCAGTACCAGGCGGACAACAGCGGTACCTACGCCGCGACCATCGGCGACATGGTACCGACGTACCTGGGCAAGACCCCGGCTGCTCCGCAGCAGGGGGCTGCCGCCGCGAAGACCTTCGCGTACTTCGGGGATAGTTCCGGATTCTGCGTCTCGATTTTGGCCGAGCGCGACTCCAAGTACATCCAAGCTACGCCGCAAGGCCAGACGAACGCCGGGGTGGCTTGCACCTCGTCGACGACCGCCTTGCCGTAAGGCCGGTGCGATCCCGGTCGCGGTCGAACGCCGCGACCGGGAGATGCCCGTAACGCGTGAAGGGTCTCCTGAGTACGAGGTCTTTCGCAAAACAGCATGACAACCGTACTATTTTTCATCCTGGGTCTGATATTCGGCAGCTTCCTGTCGACGGTGTTCCACCGCCTGGAAATCGAAGGTTTGGGCACGGAACGCCGGCGTAAGAAAGCGGCCAAGGCCAAGGAGGGACTGGTTTCCGGACGGTCCCGCTGCGATCGTTGCAAGACACAGATCCCGTGGTACCACAACGTGCCGCTGGTCTCGTTCCTACTGCTCCGGGGCAAGTGCCACCACTGTGGCAAGCCGATCAGCGAATACCATCCGACCCTCGAACTGACCAGCGGCCTGGTGCTGGCGGTCTCGTACTTGGCGTACGGGTGGTCCTGGCAGCTCCTGGTGGCCGGCTTCTTCGGCCTGGTGATGGTCTTCCTCCTGGCTTACGACCTGCGCCATCAGATCATCCCGAACGTGGTGGTAATCCCGGCGATCGCCTTCGCGCTGGTGATGGTGCTGGCCCAGGCGCTGCTCTTCAACCAAGGCATCCCCGTGCAGGTGGGGCTGTGGTCGAGCGACCCGGACACGTACCTGCTCGGTGGCGGTGCGGCCGGCCTGTTCTTCCTGGCGCTCTCCGTGGCCTCGGGTGGGAAGTGGATCGGCGGCGGCGACATCAAGCTCGGCGTATTGATCGGCCTGGTGGTCGGCTGGCCGGCCGTACTGGTGGCGCTGATCATGGCCTATGTGGTGGGCATGCTGTATGCGGTCGTCTTGCTCCTTACCCGGCAGGCCACACTGAAGAGTTCGGTACCGTTCGGTCCCATGCTCGCGATCGGTTACTTCGTCGCTGCGTTCTATGCGGACGCGATCATCTCGTGGTACCAGGGGTTGGTGCTATGAACGTGCTACGGTCCATGGCGCATGGACTGCGGACCGCCTGGCGCAGCCAGGGAGGGTACACCGTGGTAGAGATGATTACGGTCTTCCTGGTTATCAGCGTCCTGACCGCGCTTCTGGTGGCGAACACCCGAGTCGGCGACCGTCGCCAACAGCTCCGCGACAGTACCGCTGAGTTCGTCGGGCTCACCCGGGACGCCGAGGCCCGGGCCAGCGCGTCGTCGCCGATAGCGGGTACCTCTCGCGAGGCGTATGGTGTCTGCCTGACCTCGACCAGTTCCAGCGATGCCGCGGGTGCCTTCCCCAAGTCCAAGTGCGCCCCGCCGGCAGGTGCCGCGAACGCTTACCAGCTGTACGCCCGGACGAAGGCAGATACCGATGCCGACCCGTCGCTGGACCAGCCGCCGGACAATCCGGATATCATCTCCTCCAAGCAGCTGCCGAACGGCGTGGTCTTCTTTGCGGCTAACCAGTTCTATCTGGATTACACGCCGCCCCAGCCGGTGTTATTCGTGAACGGAAACACGAATAACGCCATACTCTACGTCTACGGAGAAAAAGAGGACTATTACCGGGTCATCCAGCTGCGTCCGAAATCAGGAGCGATCTATGTCCAATAGGTCCGTCGGTATCGTCCGGGACGCCTGGCGTGGCCAAGCCGGGTTCACCCTGGTCGAGGTCATCGTGATGATGTCTGTCTTCACGGTCGGTATCCTCGGTACGCTGGCGGTCGCCAACCTGGCGGTCCAAACCAGTGTAGACAACGAGCGGCGGGTCGTGTCCGCCAACCTGTCCCGCGAGGGCGTGGAGCTGGTACGGGCGATCCGGGATTCCGACTGGGCAGCCATGGCCGAAGACACGGGCCCGGACTGCTGGGATTACTACCCTAACAGCGCCGTCACCGCCGGACAGCCGCCGCCCTCGTCCTGCAACCCCCGGTTCCAATCGCTCAGCGGTCCGACCAGCTTCGCCGCGTATCCCAACCTCGGCGACGGCTTGCCGTACCTGGTCCAACAGGGCACGACCAACACCAAGAGTTCCGTCTACCGGCTATGTCAAAACGCGACGACGGGAGTATACGTACCAAGCGCCGCCGCTTGCGGCGCGGAAAGCCGTACTTACTATCGCCGGGTGGCCCTGCAAAGGATTAAAAACCTAGGCATTGACGTCGAGGACGGCGCCCAGAAGTGGTCGATCCGGGTCCAGAGTTACGTTTCCTGGCCGGGACGGACGGCGAGCGACATCGTGACCGAGGAATACCTCATGGATTGGAGGAAGCCATGATCCGCAGGCTGCGCGAGCGGACCCGAGGTGCCGTCTCTGGCCAACGAGGCTACACCTTGGTCGAGTTGATCGTCGCGACTGCTATCTTCGTAACCATCTCCGTGGTGGCGGTCGGGGTGCTGGTGAGCGTCTTGAACAGTTCGAGCAAGACGGCCGCGCGGCGGTCCGTCCAACAGGACGCCCGGGTCAACATCGAGGAGGTCGCCCGGACCGTCCGCGCCTCGAGTATCGACTACGCGTTCTACGAGCCGGGCGAACACCGATGTCAGACGAACGGCTACGTGAACGACACCACGGGCACTACGGCGATCAACGGCAGCATTGTCCTGCCACTGCTCTGGTCCGAGGCCGTGCCCGGCGGAGAGCCGAACCGCAAGCGGGTGATCTTCTTCTACGACCCCGACGCCCAGGCGGTCTACCGTTACGAGACGCCCGAGTCCGCCCCGCCCCCGTCTTGTAGCCAGCTCTTCTCATCTGCGGACAAGGTCCGCCTGACCGGCGAAGGTGTCGAGGTCACCAAGGCGAGGTTCTTCGTCAGCCCGATAGCCAGTCCATACAAGGATCCTTGCGCGAACAAGAACAGCCTCTGCCAGGTGCGTCGCAACACGCATCCCCGCGTCACGATCCTGATGGTAGTGAAGACGCTGGGCGACCCGGACGACCTGCCGTCCCAGGCGCGATACAGCGAGATGACGATCCAAACCACCATCGGCTCACGGGCCTACCCGGTCACCGGATTGGTGGGACAGGCGGCTCCGGAGGAGGGACCGTGAGGGTCATCCGATCGATAGCCGGTAAGTCACGAAAGGTTCTTCGGAATGACGGGAACGCCCTGTTGTTCTCACTGATCATCATGGGCTCGGCGCTGGTCGCGAGTTCGGGCATGGCCGTCTTGGTGACGGGGGAGATCTCCAGCGTGTCGCTGGTCTCTCCCGCGGAGCGCGCCTATTACAAGGCGGAAAGCTATGTCGAACAAGGGCTTTGGCAGAAGAAACAGGATCCGCAGTACCATGTCGAGGACAAATCCGAGTTGCCGACGAACTTCCTTTGTAACGGGAACTGCTTCCTGACCTCGCCGCGGAACCAAGCTGGTGCGCTGATCTCATACCGGGCGACCACCTCGATTCCCGAGGAGCAGCTAGCACTGCAACGGGACAAAGTCGTCCAGTTGGATATCGACACGGAGAACATAGCCGGCGCTACCGGCACTTTCGATCTTGGCAGCATCAAGAACGAGAACGGCTTGCTCGGCGTAGAGGTGACCGTGGTCGCGTACCCGAAGGACGCCCCTTATACCGACGTTGCGTCAGGCGCGGGTACGCCGGTATTTGTCGAGAAGCGGGTGTTCCGCTATGGCGACACCCCGCTCTCCATCAATCTGGGTCCCCCGGAGATAAACAAGGTCGGCGAGCCGTTTCCGCCGCTTAGCACTTCACGGTACCGGGTCCGGCTGAAGGCACTTGGTGCCAATACCGTCGTCGAGCCGACGGCCACGGCAAACCCGAACACGCCGCTCTGGCTGCTGACGACGGACTTCCGGGTCTCGGCGGTGGCCGAGGACGGCCCGGCCCGGCGTGGTATCGAGGTGCTGGTCCCCGCGACCACCCAGATCGCGAGCATCTTCGACTACGTGATCTTCTCCGACCTGGCGCTCAGCAAGACCGACGCCAAGGCGGCGGGCAAGAAGTCGATCAAGGTCACGGCCTACGACGACAAGAACCGGAACTGCGTGAAGGACGGTGCCGACACGCCGCTACCAGACATACCGGTCGCGGCCGACCCGGGCTACACTACCTCGACCGACGAGAACGGCATCGCCAGCTTCGCGGAAGTGCAGCCGGGCAGCTACACGGTCCGGGCCACGCTGGCCACCGGCACCACCGCCTGTAATAACAACGTCCCGGTGAGTTTCCCGGACAACGACTCCACCGAGGTGCGGGACATCACCCTGTTGCTCCGGGCGCCGCAGCGCGTGCCGCTGTACCGGTTCTGGAGCGGGTTCTATGGCGACCACTTCTACACGACCGCTAACTGCGTGGTCAGCGGCGCCGTGCCGGCTTGCGGTCCGAACGGTACCTGGGTGGGCGGCGTCTCGTACTTCGGCGGCGGCTGGTTCTACGAGTTCATCCAGGCATACGTCTATAACGTCCAGGTGCCCGGCACCCAGCCGCTCTACCGGCTGTGGAACGGGGGGGTCGGTGACCATTTCTACACGATGAGCCTCGCGGAGTATAACGCAGTAACGTGGTACACCAAGGAAGGCGTCGAGGCGTACCTGGCGCCGTATACCGGATCTTGTCCCGCTGGAACGGTACCGCTGTACCGGACCTACAACAACCCGGGTACCGACCACTTCTATACTACCAACGAGGCCGAACGGAACGGCGTCATCGCGGCGGGCTGGTCGAACGAGGGCGTGACCGGCTGCGCATGGACGACGCCAGGATGAGTGGCGTCACGATATTCACCGACGGCGGCGCGCGCGGGAATCCCGGCCCGGCCGGCATCGGCGGCGTGATCGTCCGCGGCGATGCCCAAGACGGAGAGGTCCTGGAGGAGTTCTCCAGTTACATCGGCCGGGCGACGAACAACCAGGCCGAGTACCAAGCGCTACTGGCCGGACTCGACCGGGCCAAGAAGCATACGGACGAGGACGTGGAGTGCGTGCTGGACTCCGAGCTGCTCGTGAAGCAGCTGACCGGCGAGTACCGGATCAAGAGTCCCGAACTGAAGAAGCTCGCGCACCAGGCGAAGCATCTGGAAGAGTCGTTCAAATCCGTCACGTACCGGCATACGTACCGCGAAGGCAACGAACGGGCCGACGCGTTGGTAAACGAAGCGCTGGACAAGGCGTTGGCTTCTTGAAAAAGACGCTCCGCTAAGCTATACTCCGCCCTGGTCGGCAGGCTATGCAGTCGCCGGGCCATTAACAGGCCGGGAGGAAAGTCCGAGCACCACAGGGCAGCGCGGTCGGTAACGCCGACCCGGAGCGATCCGAGGGATCAGTGCCACAGAGACGATACCGCCCCGATTCATCGGGGTAAGGGTGAAAAGAGTGCGGTAAGAGCGCACAGCCGCTGCCGGTGACGGTGGCGGGTGGTAAACCCCGCGCGGTGCAAGATAAACAGGATCAGGGCGGCCCCGTCCGTTACGATCCGGGTTATCGCTCGAGTGCCTGGGCAACCAGGCGCCTAGATGGATGACTGCGCCCCGACTCGTCGGGGACAGAACTCGGCTTATCGGCCAGCCGGCCGGATTATCATCGAGAGACGCTCCCTGACGGGGGCGTTTTTCGTTCCTGGCGCCCGTATCGCGGCGACCTGTTTCCGGCAGAGCCGGAATCCGTCGCCGCTCCCGCGGCCGCACGGCGTTGCGACCTCCGGTGCTCCGTCGACGTACCATCGTACGCCCCCGTCCTCCCCTCGGCCGCGCCTTGTGCGGCGGCGTGTACGGGCACCAGGAAACGGTACGATATGTAGGTGAAGGTATTCATCTGCTGCAGCCGGTCGTTCTACTCAAAGGTGGGCGCGATCCGAAAGGCCCTCGAAGAGTCCGGCCATCAAGTCACGCTTCCGAACAGCTTCGACGATCCGGGTCGGGAGGACGGGCTCAAGGCCGGTAATCCGGAGCGGCACGCCGCATGGAAAGCGGAGATGCTGCGCGAGCAGGAACGCAAGGTCCGGGCCAACGACGCGATCCTGGTCATCAACGAGGCCAAGGGAGACCAGGAGAACTACGTCGGCGGGGCGACGTTCCTGGAGATGTTCAAGGCGTTCGAGCTTGGGAAGAAGATATTCCTGTGGAACGACGTCCCGGATGGAATGCTGCGGGACGAGATCGCGGGGTTCGCGCCGGTCGTGATCAAGCGGGACCTCTCGTTGGTGCGCTAAGCTGGAATAAACATGAAACGCTCCGAACTTGCCATATCCGCCCTCCTGGTGCCGCTGGACGCCGCCGCGGTCTACGGCGCGTTCATGCTTTCGTACTACGTCCGGGTGGAATCCGGCGCCCTGCCGGTCAAATATGTCCTGCCCACCGGCGACTACGCACTGTTCGCCGCCGCCGCGACGCTCCTCTGGCTGGTGATCTTCGCGCTGCTCGGCCTGTACCGGCTGCGCAGTAACCGACGCGGGATGACGGAGTTCGCCAAGATCGTGGCCGGGTCGTTCGTCGGCACGCTCTCGATCGTCGCGTTGATCTTCTTCCTCCGGGTCGACTTCTTCTCGCGGTTCGTGGTGTTGTTCGGATTCCTGGCGGCGATCGTCCTGCTCGGCCTGGTCCGCGGTGTGGTCCGGTTGGTCCAGCAGGGACTGTTCCGGTACGGCATCGGCGTGCGCCGGGCGGTCGTGATCGGCACTGGTTCCCACGCGAAGACGCTGGCCCGGGAGCTGACCCGCCAAGGCCGCGGGTACCAGATTCTCGGCTTCGTGGCCACGAAGCCGGGTCCGAAGGGCAAGGGCGTCATCGGCCGGCTGCGGGACGTTCCCTCGATTTTGGAGCGGTACCGGCCGGACGAGCTGATCGACGCCGACCCGAATCTGTCCGGCGGCCAGAAACTAGCGATCATGGGGGCCACCGAAGACACCCATACCGACTTCCGGTTCGTGCCGAGCACGCCGGAATTGGCGACGGCTCGGGTCGGCGTGGCGGCGGTCGGCGGCATCCCGCTGATGACCCTTCTCCGGACCCCGCTCGAGGGTTGGGGCCGGATCGGCAAGCGGGCGTTCGACCTGGTCGGCGGCATCCTGATCCTGCCGTTCTTCCTGCTGCTGTATCCGTTTATCGCACTGGCGATCAAGCTGGATTCTCCGGGACCCGTTTTATTGCCTCAAAAGCGGGTTGGTCGGCAGGGCCAGCTGTTCAACTACCATAAATTCCGAAGCATGACCCAGTGGCGCACATCGAAACCTCCTAAGCGTCTTCTTAAGCACAATGAAGTCAGCGGTCCAGTCTTCAAGATGAAGGATGATCCCCGGGTGACGAAGGTGGGACGCATGCTTCGGAAGACCAGTTTGGACGAACTTCCTCAGGTTCTGAACGTGCTCAAGGGCGACATGAGCCTGGTCGGGCCGCGCCCACCGCTTCCTCATGAGGTCAAGCAGTACAACCGCCAGCAGCGCCGCCGTCTGACGATCAAGCCGGGCATCACCGGCCCGTGGCAGGTCGCCGGGCGGAGCGACATCGGATTTGACGAGTGGATGCGCCTCGACCTCTACTACATCCAGCACTGGTCGCTGTTGCTAGACCTGACGATCCTGCTCAAGACGATCCGGGTGGTATTTAGCCGGAAAGGCGCTTACTAACCCATGGGGCGGAAGCCCAGGGTCGCGCTCGTCCACGACCACCTCGTCCAGGACGGCGGGGCGGAGCAGGTGCTCCGTGAGCTGATGCGGACCTGGCCGGACGCACCGGTCTACACGGCGTACTTCGACCCGCGGAAGATGGGACCCGACTTCCGCGGTAAGGACATCCGGACGAGCTATCTGCAACGTCTCCCGTTGGCGCGGCGGTTCTACAAATGGACGATGCTACTGCTGGACGGCGCCTTCCGGCGGTTCGACCTATCGGAGTACGACGTGGTGGTCTCCTCGGCCTCGGCCTGGGCGAAGTCCGTCCGGACCGGGTCGGACACGCTGCACGTCTGCTACTGTCACACGCCGACCCGGTATCTCTGGAGCGACGCGGACCGCTACATTCGCGAGACGGGGTATCCGGGTTTCCTGAAATCCGCCTTTCGGGCGCTCCTCGGCCGGCTCCGGAAGAAGGACCTGCGGGCCGCCCGCGGCGTCGACGACTACGTCGCGAACTCGCGATACGTAGCGGACCGGATCAAGCGGTACTACGGCCGCCCGGCGGCGGTGATCCATCCCCCGGTGGACTCGTCCAAGTTCGGACCGACGGCCAAGCGCCGCGACTACTTCCTGCTGGCCGGCCGCCTGGAGCCGTACAAGCGCTGCGACGTCGTGATCGAGGCCGCGAACCGGCTTGGCATCCGACTCATCGTGATGGGGAACGGCACCGACCGTGCCCGTTTGGAAAAACTGGCCGGACCGACGGTGGAGTTCACGGGACGGGTCTCCGATGCCAAGCGGAAGCAGCTGTTCGCAGAGGCGCGAGCGCTGGTCAACCCGCAGGAAGAGGACTTCGGGATCACGGTGGTGGAGGCGCTGGCCTCCGGTACCCCTGTAATCGCGTTCCGCGAAGGCGGCGCCAGGGAGATCGTCACGGCCAAGACCGGCGCGTTCTTCGACAAGCAGACACCGGACGTGGTCGCCGCGGCGCTTCGCACGTTCAAGTCGGAGCGGTACCGCCCGGCCGACCTGCTCGAGCGTTCCAAGGATTTCTCGGCGAGCCGGTTCCGCGCCCGGTTACGGGAGCACGTCCACCGGACCTACCAAGCGTCCGACCAAGGGCCCAGGCGCCATGCGGATCGGCGTTGATGCCCGCCCGTTCGCCTCGCCGACCGGACGCGGGGTCGGCCACTACGCCGAGCAACTGGTCGGCGAGCTGATCGCGCGGTACCCGGAGGATACCTGGGTGCTGCTCCAGACTGGCCGCCGCGCCTGGCGTCCCGGGTCGCCGCTTCGGAAGCGGAACGTGGAGGTCCGCCACGTCCGCGTCCCCAACAAACTCATGAACGCGTCGCTCGCCATGGCCGGCCGACCCTCGCTGCGTCGCCTGCTCGGGCCGGTCGACGCGTTCTTCATGCCGAACCTCGGCTTCCTGCCGCGGCTCGGGAAGACGCCGTTGGTCCTCACGGTACACGATCTCTCGTTCGAGCGGTCGCCGGAACTCTATACCCGCAAGGAACGGCTCTGGCACGCCGGGGTGCGTCCGCGCCGCCTGGTCGGCGCCGCCGGGCGGGTAATCACGGTCTCCGTGGAGTCGCGCCGGGAGTTGGTCCGCTGGTACGGCGTACCCTCGGCGAAGGTCTCGGCCGTCCACCCCGGGATCGACCCGGCGCTCCGGTCTCCGACCGCCGCCGAACGCCGTCGGGTTCGTCGTAAGTACGGGTTGCCCGGGGAGTACTTCCTGTACGTCGGCGCGTACGAACCTCGGAAGAACCTCCCCCGGCTGCTCGACGGATACCAATCGGCGAAAAAACGGGGGCTCAAGGCCGACCTCATCATGGTCGGACCGGAGCCGCCGGCGCCGTGGCGGAGGCGGTTCGACGTCGCCCGAGCCGCCGGCGCCAAGGTACTCGGCTACGTCCCCGCCGGGGACAAGCCGGGCTTGTACGGGGAGGCGCTGGCGACGGCCCTGGTATCCCGCCAGGAGGGCTTCGGGTTTCCGCCGCTCGAGTCGCTGGCCTGCGGGACGCCGGGACTGGTGTCGCCGCTCCGCATCTTCGACGAGACCGTTGGGCCGGGCGCCCTTCGCGTCGGTTCCGCTGCCGCGGTCGCCCGCGAACTGCTACGCTTGGAACGGAGCCCGGCGCTGCGCCGGCGGCTGGCCGCCAAGGGGAAATCCAGGCTCGGCCGGTTCCGCTGGTCACGCGCCGCCGCCGGGACGTACCGCTTGATTAAGGAAGCCGCCCAGGAATCATGACGCTCAGAGACGACATCCGCTCAAAGTCCGACGCGAAGCCCTCCTCGGGAAAGGCCCCGCGGAAGCGGCATGACGACGCCATCCGGTTGGACGGCGCCGGTACCGTCCGATACCGGCGTCAGGAACCTAAGCTGTCCGAGACGAAGGTCCGCGCCGCCGGAGCGCCGCCCGCGCCGCCGGAGCGCCGCCGGAGCGCCCGGCCGACGCCTGGCTGGAAGCTGCTGGCCCGCGGCGCCCTCGCTGTCGCGCTGGTCGTCGGCCTCGCCGCCCAGGTCAGCGGGGAAGGCAAGGACGTCCAGGGCGACGTGACCGCCCGGATCTCGGTGGCCCGCGAGGCGCTCGACTCGGCCCGCGAGGCCTTCGCCAAGGGCGACCTGGTCGCCGCCGAGGATGACCTCGGCGTGGCCCAGCACTCCCTGCACGACGCCAACCGCTCGGTGGCCTCGCTCGGCCAGCAGGGCGGGGTGCCGTTCAGCCGCGTCGTCGGAGACCGCACGGTGGCGGTGGAACTCCTGGCGACCGGGGAACGGTTCGTCGGGACGGCCCGCGGCCTCGTCCGGGACGTGCGGACGATCCCCGACGCGGCCTCGCGCCACGAGGACGGCTTCTATGCCACCGGTCGGATCCTCAACGACCGGGTCCCGGCCCTCAAGGAGGGTTTCTCCGAGCTGGACCGCCAACTCGACCTCCTCGATGCCCTGTCCAGCCGTGCCGCCGGCAGCGGCCTGCCTCAGCTCCGGGAGGCGGGCAGCGAGTTCCAGCGCTTGCTGCCGGACGCCCGGAAGGCCCTGGCTTCCGGCGGCGAGGCGGTGGACCAGCTTCCGGATATCCTCGGCGAGCGCGAGTTCCGCCGGTACCTGCTCTGGTTCCAGAACCCGGCCGAGCTGCGCCCGACCGGCGGGTTCATCGGCACCTTGGGCGAGCTGACGCTGGACCGCGGCGCGGTGAAGGACCTCAAGGTGGAGTCCATCTATAACGTGGCGAACCAGGCCAACCGGACGGTCGACGAACCGCCGCCCATCCCGTTTCTCCGGTTCGCCGAGCAGGATCCGCCGGTCTGGGGCCTGCAGGACGCCAACTGGTCGCCGGACTTCCCGACGGCCGCCAAACGGTTCCAGGACTTCTACGAACAGGGCGGTCGCAGCACCACTGACGGGGTAATCGCCCTCACCGTCACGCCGGTCGAAGACATGCTGCGCATCCTCGGGCCGGTGGAGTTGTCGGAGTACGGCTACACCCTGACCGCGGACAATTTCCAGACGACCATCCAGGACGACCAGAAGGAACGCCGCGTCGTCTCGGACGAAGACCCCAAGAAGATTCTCCGTGACTTCCTGCCGGCCTTGCTGAAGAAGCTGGCTTCCGCGCCGGACGCGAAGCGTAGCCAGGCCCTGGCCGTCGTGACGAAGGCGGCCAAGAGCGGCGACATCCAGGTCTACTTCGACCGCGAGCGGCAGGAAGCCCTGCTCGGTACGGCCAAGGCGTCCGGGGCCCACCGCGCGTACGAAGGGGCGCTCAGCCTGATCGACGCGAACATCGCCGGGTTCAAGTCCAGCCGTGACATCTCGACGACGCTGGACCGGACGGTCGAGGTCGCGGAGGGCGGCACCGTCACCGAGTCGGTCGCGGTGGAGCGGACCCATTCCGGCGAGACCGAGACCCACGACAACCTCAACTACGCACGGCTGTACCTACCGCCGGGCAGCGAGGTCGCGGAGACCGACGGCTGGAACGCCAGCGAACTCACCGACGAGGCCCCGGAGTGGGGCGCTGTGCTCGGCGGCTGGACGGACGTACCCCGGTTCGGCACGACGTCGTACGCCGCGGACTTCCGGCGGGGCAAGTTGGACCTCGACCAGGGCAGGATGCCGCTTCGCTACATCTCCCAGGCCGGCGCCACGGTGAAGGTGCGCACCACGGTCGTCCTCCCGGACGGCTACGTCTGGGACGGCCGTGACGACGCGACGGTGGAAGGCCGGCGGATCGTCCTGACCGGCACGGCGCGTGGCGATCTCGTGTATGATTTGACGTTCAAACCCGTGCACGACTGACATGCTCGACTTCTTCCACTTCATCTATTACGACCTGCTGTACCGGCCGGTCTATAACCTGGTCGTCTTCACATACCAGACGCTGCCGGGACGGGACATGGGCCTGACGATTATCTACCTGGCGCTCCTGATCCGGGTAGCGCTGCTGCCGGCCTCGCTGGTCGGCTCCTCCTCCGCCCGTAGGGTCGAGGAACTCCGCCCCCAGTTGGAGAAGCTCCGGCGGATGCCCGAGGTCGGCCGGCGCCGTTCGCTCACTAAGAAGCTGCTCAAGCAGCATCGCATCAACATCTACGCCACGGCGATGGTCCTCCTGGCCCAGGTCATCTTCCTGGCGATCCTCTTCCAGGTGTTCCAGTCCGGCCTCCATCACGACCCCTCGGAGCTGGCGTACTTCCAGGTCGACGGCCGGATCGACACGACTTTCTTCGGCCTGTTCGACCTGGCCGAGCGCAACTGGTGGCTGCCGCTGGTCACGGCCGGCGCGCTGTACGTGCTGCTCTGGCTGACCACGCCCGAGCCCGAGCCCGGGGCCAAGCTCTCCGACGTCTGGTACGTGATCGTCCTGCCGCTGTTCGTCTTCGGCGTGTTGCTCCTGCTGCCCTCGGCGAAGTCGCTGTTCTTGCTGGTCTCGATATTGTTCTCGGTCGGGTTCTTCCTGGTGGGGAAGTACGTCTTCCGGGTGGAGCCGAGCCTGGGCGCGGATCCTGAGTAATCCCATAACAAAGGCAAAAACTTGCCATACGCCGCGAAGGGCGTATACTAAGTCCTTGCGAGACTCCGCATGAACAAGTTAGTCGTATCATTCCTGCTTGATGACGTCCTCCTGGGACTCTTCATCTCGGTCCCGCCCGGACACGTGGCCTGCGTCTACGATCGAGGTCGCGGTGTGCTCAAGAAGGTCTGGAAGCCGGGCCTCCATCTGAAGGTCCCGTTCTGGCAGAAGGCGAAGCTGTTCAACGTCCAGACGCTCGAGTATCAGATCAAGAAAGGTTTCGACCTGGCCGACCCCACCCAGATGGGCGACGAGGCGATCCATGCCAAGGAAGCCGACGGCGATAACGTCGAGCTCCAGGGCACGATCCTCTTCCGCCTGGACGAGAACGAGGTGCCGCGGGTCTGGCAAGAGATCGGCGAGGACTACGTGGAGAAGATCATCCGCCCGATCACGCGTTCGCGGATCCGCGTGGTAGCCAGCCGGCACGAGTCGCTGGACATCGCCGGCAAGGACCGCGACAAGATCGAGAGCGAGATCAAGCACGAGCTCGGCAAGAGCTTCAAGGAGAAGGGCATCATCATCGAGGACGTGCTGCTGTCGCAGGTGGTTAAGACCGCGAGCCGCGTCTAAGATAGGGGCATATGGGCCGACTCGTCACGGAAAAGGAAGAGAACAAGGGCACCGTCGCGAAAGCGGGCCTGTTCTGGGTGATCCTGGCCCTCCCGCTCCTGCTGCTCCGCCGCCTGCGTAAACACCGGGACTGACCGACTTGCGCCTGCCTGGCTAAGCTGGTACAAACAATAGCGGAATTACCAAAACTCACACGAAAAGAGGAGGGCTCATGGCGGAAGACATAAAGGACATCAGCACCCGGGGGGCGATTATGGCGATCGCGGTCTCGTTGATCGTACTGGCGGGCGTGACCACGTTTGGCGTATTCGGCGATTACGGTGGCGGTACCCCTGACAATGACCGTTATCAGGCGGTGACGCTGAACAACGGCGCGACCTTCTACGGCCAGCTCAGCGGCCTTGGCAACAAGTACGTGACGCTGGACAACGCCTATACGATCCAGAACGCGGCCGGACAGGGCCAGGATGGCAAGCAGGCGACCCCGCAGCTGTCGCTGGTAGCCCGGGACAAGGCGCTGTACCAGCCGGTCGGCGCGATGAAGATCCATTCTGAGCAGATCGCGGTCTGGGAGGAGTTGAGCGAGGATAGCCCGGTCACCAAGGCGATCAACGAGCAGAACAAGGAAGAAAAGAAGTAAGCTCGGGCACGTAAGACTTTTGAGCCGGCGCTCCGCGAGGGGCGCCGGTTTTGTTTCAAGCCCGTATACTTGAGACATGCCCCGCAAACTGTTCTTCGACATCGAGACCATCCCCGCGCCCAAACAGCTGGAGCCGCGCCTGAAAGAGCTCTACGAGTTGAAGAAGGCCAAGAAGGCCACCCGAGGCAGCACGCAAACGCCGCAGAGCTTCTCGGCCTACCTGCGCATGACCAGCCTGGACGGCAGCTTCGGCCGGATCTGCTGCTTGGCGTACGCCATCGATGACCAGGAGGTCCAGGCGCTGGCCGGCGACGAGCGGTCGATCCTGGAAGGCTTCTGGGCCCAGGCGACGCCGGACACCCTATTTATCGGACACAACGTCTTCGACTTCGACCTGCCATTCGTGATCAAGCGCTCGCGGATTCTCGGCGTACGACCGAGCGTGATGCCGAACCTTGCCCGGTATCGCAGCAACTCCGCCTACGACACCATGCACGAGTGGACCGGCTGGGGGCGTACCAACGTCAGCTTGCACGCGCTGTCCGTGGCCTTGGGCCTGCCGACCTCTAAGGACGACATCGACGGCTCGCAGGTGGCGGACTACTTCGCGGCCGGCAAACTCGACGAGATCGTCACGTACTGCAAGAAGGACGTCGAGCTGACGCGGCAGGTCTACGACCGGATGACGTTCGACGGCACCATCCCCGACCCGAAGCGAGGGTGGTAGGGAACCCGTCGACTACCGGCAAGGGCCTGCCTGGCCTATACTCAAACCGGATTAGATTGAACGTGAACACAGACACACAGGGAGGAGGTGATACGCATGGCTAAGCAATTCGTCTTGGCGCTCGGCATCGTCCTGGCAGTCATCGGCGTACTGGGCTTCATCCCGGCGCTGACGCCTGATGAGCAGCTGCTGGGCGTATTCGCGGTGAGCGCGGGCCACAGCGTCGTCCTTCTGCTGGCTGGTCTGGTCGGCATCGTGGCCGCCGTGGCCGGGAAGGGCCACGCCCGCTCGTACGCCCAGGTCTTCGGCGTCGTCTTTGGCATCATCGCCATCCTTGGCTTCCTCGGCGGCAGCACGGAGATCCTCGGCTTCATCACGGTGAACCCGGCGGACAACTATCTCCACCTCGCGATCGCGCTGGCGTCGCTGTACGTGGGATTCGCGCCCGAAACGCGCCGTTCCCGCGCCTAGGTCCCGTATATACGTGAAAAACCCCGCTGAGCGGGGTTTTTCATACTCCAACTCCGGCGTGCGACCGTCGGAATCGGGGATTATCCGGCATTGTCAACAAACATCATATTTGGCTTATCCAAGTCTTTTTTGGTTTTTGCGTATGGCGAGTTCTCCACAGTCCGGGAGGGTCCGGCGGGGTCGGATTGGGCGTGTTTTAAGGCCGCACGCACGATTTAAGCGAAAAATTATTCCAGGCATACGTAAAATGATTAAAAAACATCTAAACCAAGCAAAAAACACGTATTTCTTGACAGGCTGGGACCTTGTGCTAAAGTTGGCACTCGTGTGCGCTTTGAGCACACGTTTTTTAGTCAGTAACCGTATTTCAAGGAGGTCCCTCCATGAAAACACTACACAGCAAAACGATTTCGAAATTAGGCCGCGGCGGAGCGGTACTTGCCGCTGCCGTCCTGAGTCTCGGGTCCACCGGTGCCGACGCGGCCGCGAGCCAAGGGTTCGTCGCCAACGTGCCGGACCTCAACCCGGCGGCAGTGGAAGCGTCGAAGGTCGATCCGATCGTCGTCCGCAAGGTCGTGAAGGTCCAGCCCGAACCGGAAGCGGTCGCGCAGCCGGCCGTCCAACAGTCATCCGGCGGTGGCGGAGGCGGTTGCGGCCTGGACGTGATCAAGCAGCGCGAGTCGGGCGGCGATTATCGCGCCCAGAACCCCAGTAGCACTGCCTCAGGCGCGTATCAGGTGCTGAACGGCACCTGGGGCGGCTATGGTGGCTACCAGCGCGCCGGAGACGCTCCTGCGAGCGTACAGGACAAGTTCGCGCAGGAACTGTACGCCAAGCACGGCTCGCAGCCCTGGGTCGTCTGCTAGGGCTTCAGTAAGACGCTGAAAAGTCGGCCGCGAAAGCGGCCGGCTCTTGAGTTGCCCGCTTAATCGTCTCGGCCGAGCTTCTGAGCCAGCCGGTCAAGTATCTGAACCAAGTTAGCAGCGTCACCGGCTTCCGGCGAAGCTTTCGTATCTATGGCCATCGTACCGTCGCCCTCGCCACCCAGTAGGTCGTGTTCCTGCAGTAGGGCCCTGACCCGGTCAGAGAAGCCATAGCCTTTGGTCAGGAGGTTTCGAAGCTGGCCTGCCGCCCACTCGGCCACACTGACCGGATCAACGAGCTCTACCGCCTTCCTGCCAGCGTGCATGTCAGGCTTAATGCCTAGTTCTTCCATCCGTTGGTTGAGGTCGAGCAGGGCCTCAATTGCCGGACCTTCGGTACCTTCAGAAATGATGACTTTTTGATACTCCTCGATCGCTTCGAGGCATAGTTCCCGCAATTCGGCTGCCCGAGGGTCCTGCTCGTAGAACTCCCGGCTTTCCCGTTCTGGCGCACCGAGCTCGCCCTTGAGCGTTAACCAGTCAGTCAGCAATGACTCATCCATTTCCTCGAAACCCTGACTGCGTAGGTACCTATCAAGCAAGAACGCTTTAGTGAGGTCGGACCTGTTTTCTGAATCTCCAGCGATTTGAACGGTCGCCTCGGTATCGTTCCCGGCCATGCTAATCATCTGCCCGGGAGGCAGTTCGGAACCCTCCTTTACATGACTAAAACCCATGACTATCTTGCGCCACTCCTGGCCACCTAGCGTCTCGTTGACTCGAGGATATTCACGCTTGAAGAACGGAACGCCGTCTTCGGCAACTTGTTCCCAGCCGTGTTCGACGAGTGCTTGTCGCATCTCTTCCGGGGATAAGTGTTCAGGATGTATTCCTCGTTCGGGGTGGGTCATACTTTTTGCTTTAAAGAGGGTCATACTTTTTGCTTTAAAGAAATTAAGTAAAAGTACCATAGTAAAGGATATTTTTCAACCAAAATCAATATGATCGGATCTTCGGACCCGCCTCTCGATCATGGAACCAATGTGAACCGTCCCGGCACAAGGCCGAGCCGCTTCACAGTGTGACCCCACGGAGAATCGAACTCCGGTTTCCAGGATGAGAACCTGGCGTCCTAGCCGCTAGACGATGGGGCCTAGTCAACAAATCCTAATGTACCGCGTTTTCATGCCCAGGCGAAGCCTCGGTGGGCGCGGAAGCTACTTAGCCGCGGTCTTTTTGTCCGCGTCCTTGGCGGGGGCCTTCTTGAGGCCTTCCTTGGCCTGCTTGGCGATCGCCGCGAACGCCTGCGGGTCGTTGTACGCGATGTCGGCGAGCATCTTCCGATTCAGCTCGATGCCGGCCGCCTTGGCGCCGGCCATGAACCGTGAGTAGCTGAGGCCGTGCTGGCGTGCGCCGGCGTTGATCCGCTGGATCCAGAGGCGACGGAAGTCGCGCTTACGCGTGCGGCGGTCGCGGTAGGCATGGCTCCAGGCCTTGAGCAGCGCCTCGCGGGCCTTCTTGATCGAATGGCGCCGCAGGCCCCGGTACCCCTTGGTCTGGCGCAGGACACGCTTGTGGCGGCGGTGGGCGGTCACACCCCGTTTCACGCGGGTCATGGTTAGCCTTCTCCCAGCAGCTTACGGGCGCGGCGGACATCCGCCTTGGCCAGGTCGTCGACGCCATGCTTGGCGCGCTTCCGGGCGACGGACTTGTGCTCGAGCAGGTGCGAGACGTAGGCGCGGCGCCGTTTCAGCTTGCCGCCGCCGGTCGTCTTGATCCGCTTCGCGGTACCGGAATGGGTCTTCATTTTCGGCATACGAGAACCAGATTACAGGCTTGCGGGTCGGTAGTCGATAGTCGAGGGTCCGTGATTCTTGTTCGAACGAAGCCGGAATTTCGATCGGGCGCTACTGGCTCGGAAATAGTGCTCGGAGTAATTCCCCCAAAGGGAACACATGGATTATTCAATCGTCCCTTTCGACCTTGACATTTGCGCAAATTTTTGGTACTATTGGTTAATTTTCGGAAAGCGAGCGAGAAGAAAAACCGCAGCATAATGCTCGAAACAATCAAAACGAAAATCACAGCCGGAGTCCGGGCGATAGTGCGCCACCTTCCGGACGATCCCAAGCTCCGGGTAGCGACGATCCTCGCGGCCTCCGCGATGGTGACCACCGGCGCGGTGGCGGGAAGCCAGCAGATCGCCGAGCTCGTGAATCCTTCGGAGATCCCTGACGAACTGCCGCAGACCGGCATCGCCTATCCTGCCCCGGACGGTTCACCGACCCCGTACCCGCAGCCCGGCGTGGCCTCCAAGTCGATCGAGATCTACATCTCCAGCGGCTCCCTGGCGCAGAACCTGCCGTTCGTCACCAACCCGATCCAGAAGGACGATGGTACCCCGGCCAAGGACACGCCGGTGGACTTCGCGCTGGTCCGTCCCGACGGCAAGACCAGCCAGTTCACGATGAACACGAACAGCGAGGGCAGGGTGGTCGGCGTACTCATCGGCGACCAGCTTGCCAAGAATGGGAAATACCAACTGGTCGGCCGGTTGTCCGAAGGTGCCCGGGTCGAAGGCAAGACCACGTTCGCCATCAGCGTGACCCAGAAGGCTGGCACGGCCGGACGGTCAATCAGCGTCACCGACGGGCCGGCCGGGCAACCGGGCCAGCCCGGGACCCAGGGAGCTCGAGGACAGACGGCGGACGTGCCGGTCTGTCCCCATGGCAGCTGCGTCAGCCTGCAGGAGTCGGACGGGACCCCGGAGGAGGGCAACCTCTACGTGACCGGAAGCATCCGCGGCTCCAGCGTTTCCGGTGAAGGGTCCGGCCTGACCGGTCTCGACGCCGGCAACATCGCCAGCGGGACGCTGGCCGAGAGCCGGCTGACCGGCAACGTCGCGCTGCTCAACGCCTCCCAGACCTTTAGCGGCACCCCCGTCTTCCGGCCGGCCGTCGACGGCGACGGCGCGTTCCGCGTCCAGCAGTCGAACGGCACCGACCTGATTAACGTCGACACCCTGACCGGCGCCGTCAGTGTGAGCGGCCTGGCCGCCGACGGTTCCCAGGTCACGAACCTCGACGCCGGCAACATCGCCAGCGGGACGCTGGCCGACGGCCGGCTGTCGGACGCCGTCTCCAAGCTCGGCCAGACGATCGAGAACGCCGAGCTGCTCGGGGGCATCTCCGACGACAAGCTCGACACCATTTCCAGCGCCGGCAAGGTGTCCGATTCGGCGCTGACCGGCAACGTCGCGTTGCTCAACGCCTCCCAGACGTTCACCGGGTCACCGGTCTTCCAGAATACTTTCGACGGATTCAGTGCCTTCCAAGTGAAAGACGCCGTAGGCACCGATCTGATCAACGTGAATACCCTGACTGGAGCGGTCAACGTCAACGGCCTGGTCGCTGACGGATCGCAGGTCACGAACCTCGACGCCTCGAACGTCGCTTCCGGAATCCTGGCCGACGTCCGGCTTTCTTCGAACGTCCCGTTCAAAGACGCCGCGAACACCTTTACGAACGACAACGTCTTTGGCGGCAACGTCACCCTCGGGGCCAATGACGCCGACACGGTTAGCTTCAACGCGAAGGTTGATACCGACATCGTGCCGACCGACCAGACCAAAGCGCTTGGATCGGCTGGCACCTTCTTCCAGGACGGCTACATCCAGAACGTCCATGCCGATACGATCTCGGCCAACAACATCGAGGCTATCTCGACCGGGATTGCCGGCACTGACGCTTCGAGCTTTACCGTCAATGCCGATAACGTCTCTCCCGATGCCGAAAGTGCCGACCTGATCTTCTATCTCGGCACCGTATCTCACAACGCGGTGCTTCACTGGAACGCCACGCTCAAACAGTTCGAACTCAACCAGCCGATCCAATTCCGGGCAACCGAGGATTCCAGCGTGGCCCTGACGGTCAAGAACACGGACGGAACCATTGCTCCGCTGAGCGTCGATACGACGGGGTCAACGGCGGTGAACGTAACTAACCTCAGCGCGTCGGGCGTGATCTCCGGAATCGGATCGGGGCTGACCGATCTGAACGCCAGCAACATCAGCTCCGGCACGTTGGGGGACGCCCGGCTGAGCTCGAACGTAGCGCTCAAGAATGCGGCTAACACGTTCACTGCTCTGAATACATTCCAGAATGGGATTACCAGCCCAGGCAGCGCCAGCGGCAGTGAGCGCTTTGGGTCAGGAGCGAGCACCAGCAGCTTTGGAAACTCTTTGGCGGTCGGTAACGGTGCTCTGGCTGAGGCTACTGGCGCCACGGCAATTGGATATCAAACTGGCGCTCGTTCGAGTAATGCTGTGATCATCGGCGCAAATGCAGGTGGCGGCAGTTCCGGTTCCTCAGTTGACGCCGTGGTGGTTGGGCGCAGTGCATCGGCCAGCGCCGCTTCTGTCACGGTACTTGGCCCTTCGGCAAACGCTGCCGGCAGTCACGCCGTGGCGATTGGTAACTCCGCGAGCGCCAGCGCGGCAGCCGACAATAGTATTGCCCTTGGCCGCAACGCCAGCGTCAGCGCCACCCAGACGATCGCCATCGGGTATGGTGCGACCCAGAGCGGCAGTGGCGGAAGCTCGACCCGCGCCATCGCCATCGGTTACAACAGTAACGTCGGAAACTTCGGCGGCAGCATCGCTTTGGGCGCGGAAGCTGTTACCACTGCGGCCAACCAGTTGGTAATCGGCGGTAGCACCTCCAGCGGCAGCGCGGCGGATCACATCCAATCTGCCTACATCGGCAACGGCGTCACCAACGCCACGCCCGTCGGCTTCACCCTGAACGGTACCGGTGGTTCGGGCACGAATATCGCTGGAGCATCGGTCGCGATTGCCGGCGGTAAGGGTACTGGCTCCGCAGCTGGTGGAGACCTTAACTTCCAAATTGCTAAGCCTGATGGCAGCGGATCTGCCGCTAATGCACTCGCCACCGTCTTCAGCCTGAACGGCACCGGCGGGGCTGCCCTCTTCAAGAACAGTGCCGATGCGGCCAACGCCTTCCGGGTCCAGAAGTCCGATAGTACCGACCTGATCAACGTGAATACCTCGACCGGTGCGGTTACCATCACTGGCTTGGCCGGCTCCGGAGCCAGTCTGACCAACCTGAACGCCAGCAACATCTCAAGCGGGACATTGGATGACGCGCGGCTCTCAAGTAACGTCACCTTGCAAGGCAACACCTTCAATGCCGCCAGCAAGCTGGTCCAGCTGGATGGTTCGGGGAACCTGCCGGCGTTAAACGGCAGCGCATTGACCAACCTGAATGCCTCGAGCATCTCGAGCGGCAGCTTGGCCGATGCCCGTCTGTCTTCGAACGTCGCCCTCAAGAACATCAACAACGCCTTCTCGACCAGCCAGAGCATCACTAACGCCGGCGGCAAGACCACCCTGGCACTCACCAACACAGGCACTGACACCGGCCTGACGATCGGTGGGGATTCCAACCTCTATCGGAGTGCGGCGGATACGCTCAAGACCGATGACAGCCTGACCGTGGCCGGGACTCTCTCCAGTCCGGGCAGTGGTGCCAACAGTGAACGCTTCGGGGCCGGTTCGACTACTAGCACATTCCTGCGAGGTACCGCGGTCGGCTACGGAGCCACGGTTACCGGAAACTCAGCGGTTGCGCTCGGTTACAACACCAGCTCTGCTGGTACTTCCATCGGAAACCAGACTAGTACCGACGCAAACGGCGGTGTCGCCATTGGCGTGTCTGCTACTAGTTCTGGTAACAGTATAGCCGCCGGAAACTCTGCGAGCTCGTCAGGAAGCAGCATAGCAATTGGCGGACAGTCTGTCTCTGCGAATAACACGGCCGCTCTCGGGTATCAGGCAAACGCGTCTTTTGCCGGAAGCGTTGCTATTGGACGAGAAGCCACTACCACCGCAGGTAACCAGCTGGTGATTGGCGGCGGGAGTTCGTTCGACAACATCCAATCTGCCTACATCGGCAATGGTGTTACTAACGTCGCGCCGGTCAGCTTCACCCTGAACGCCACCGGGGTGCCTGCCGGAGCAACTAACACCGCCGGAGCCTCGCTTACCTTTGCTGGCGGTAAGGGTACTGGCAGCGGAGTTGGCGGTGACCTGAACTTCCAGATTGCCAAACCGGGATCCAGCGGTACGAGCGTGAATAGCCTAGCCACCGTCTTCAGCCTAAGCGGCAGTGGCGGCAATGCCCTTTTTAAGAACAGCGTTGACGCGGCCAACGCTTTCCGAGTGCAGAAGTCAGACAGCACTGACCTGATCAATGTGAACACTTCGACCGGCGCGGTCACGATCAGTGGCCTGGCAGGCTCTGGTGCAAGCCTTACCAACCTGAACGCCAGCAACATCAGCTCGGGTACGCTGGCTGATGGACGCCTGAGCTCGAACGTCGCCCTCAAGAACATCAACAACGCCTTCTCGACTTCGCAGAGCGTCACCAATAACGGCGGCAAGACCACGTTCCAACTTTCGAATACCACTGCAAACGTCGGACTGACCATCGGCGGGGACGCGAACCTCTACCGGAGCGCAGCGGACGAATTACGGACGGATGACTCAGTTGCCGTCGGTACGAGCGGCTATGCCGCCGCTGATCCGGGCAGTCTCTCGCTTTCATTGAACGGGGCCCCGTCCGACGCCGTGATTTACTTCGGAGATGTCGGCGGAAGTCTCTACTATGACGGGACCGGCGGTAGTGGCTACTACTTCGATAACAACGTCACGGCATCGGGGTTCGTTGGTGACGGATCTCAATTGTCGAATGTAAATGCTTCTCAGCTGAACAGCCAAGCGGCTAGTTACTACCTGAACGCCTCGAACATTAGCACTGGCACCTTGGCTGATGCTCGACTCTCTAGCAACGTCACGGTCCAGGGTAACACCTTCAACGCAGCGAATAAGCTGGTACAGCTAGACGGGTCAGGGAACCTCCCAGCCTTGAACGGAAGTGCCCTAACCAACCTCGATGCCGCTAACCTGACGGGAACGCTGGGCGCTCTGAATGGCAGCAACCTTACTAACCTCAACGCCACCCAGCTGACCAGCGGTTTCGTCCCCGACGCTCGATTGAGCGCTAATGTTGCGCTCTTGGGTGCGGCCAATGTATTCACGAATTCCCAGACTATCAACAACAATGGTGGCAAGACTACCCTAGCTCTCAGCAATACCACCGCTGATGTTGGCCTGACCATCGGGGGAGACACCAACCTGTATCGCAGTGCGGCCGACACCTTGAAGTCTGATGACAGCTTGACGATTCAGGGCACCATCTCCAGCCCGGGCAGCGGCAGCAACAGCGAACACTTCGGAGCGAGCTCCACTACCAGTACGTTTACGAGCGCCTTGGCGGTCGGTAAAAGCGCCACGATCACCGCCAACAACGGTACAGCCCTAGGTGCTTCGGCGATCTCTGGCGCATTATCAGTTGCCATTGGAGACTCAGCAGTAGCCAACAACACTAGCGGTAACAGCGCTAGTGTTGCAGTCGGTAGTGGGGCCGCGGCCAATGCAAGCACCGGCCAAAATAGCGTGGCCATTGGTCGCAGCGCCACCGCCACCGGAAACAGCAGTGTCATCATTGGTGACTCAGCCACCCAGTCGGGCAGTGGACCAAACAACTCCATCGCCATCGGTGCGAACGCCGCTCTCAGCAACCTCAGTAACAGCATCGTCATCGGTCGCTCAGCCACTGCTACGGCTACGAACCAGTTGGTAATCGGAAGTAACAGCACGAGCATCCAAGACGCCTACATTGGTAACGGTGTCACCAACAACTCGGCGGCCGCCGTCACCCTGAACGCAACTGGATCATCGACCTCCATTAGTAATGGTGCCGGAGCTGCATTGAACCTGGCCGGTGGTAAGAACACTGGTAACAACGCTGCTGGCGGAAAGATCAACTTCCAGACCGGGACACCGGGAGCTTCAGGGGGGGTCGCGCAAACCCTAGCCACCCGGGTTAGCATCTCTGCAGGTACCGACGGTCTGACCTTCGGTTCCGCCGGTGACACCAACCTCTACCGCTCGACGACCGACACGCTCAAGACCGACGATGCCTTCGTGGCTTCGGTCGCCGGTACGGCGGGGACGTTCGATCGCAAGAGCACCGACGGCACCATCGTCTCGTTGCAGCAGGACGGCGCCGAAGAGGGGACCATCTCCGTTTCCGGCACGACCGTCAGCTATAATGCCTTCACCGGTTCCCACTACGCCGACGCCAAGGAATCGATCGACCGCGGCATGCTGGTCACTCAGACCGGCGCGAACGATACCCAGAACGACAAGCCGGGTGCCGAAGTCGTCTATGGCATCAAGCGGAGCACGCAGGCCAACGACCCGAAGGTCATGGGTTCGTACCTGTCCGTCCTGAACCCGAAGGAAAAGGGTGGCAAGAAGAACCGGCCGGAATCTAACTCGAACCCGAGCCTGGTGATGGCCGTCGGTAACGGCGAGGTCTGGATCACTGATACCGGCAAGGACCTTGGACCGGGCGATAACCTGATCAGCTCCGGCGTGGCCGGTCATGCCCAGATGGATCCGGGCACGTATCCGGTCAGCCACGTCATTGCCAAGGTCGCCGAACCGGTCGACTGGGGCAAGGTCGAAGAGACCGTCGACCAGGACGGCAAGAAGGTCAAGCATAAGAAGGTGTCCGTCTTCTTCGGCGCGTTCGACAAGACCAACGTCGAACCGGCAGTAGACGAGGTTCGGAAGGGCATCAAACGCGTCGAGGAAGAAGCCGCCAAGAAGGGCAAGGCCAACACCGACGCGATCTCGCGGCTGACCGAGGACGTCGACAAACTGGTCGAGGACGTGGACAAGACCGTCGCCGAGCAGGTCGAGAACCTGAAGAAGTCCGTCAGCGACTTGGGCAAGCAGGTCGAGGAGCTGGCCGGCCGGATTTCCGGCGCGGAGACCGCTGCCGGCGAAGCCAAACGGTCTGCGGATGAAGCGTCCAAGAAGGCCGGTGAGGCCGGTGGCCGCGTGGCCGACCTGGAGAGCAAGGTCGAGGACCTGGAAGGACGCCCGGCGTCCTCGGGCGAGGCCGTGCAGCCGGGTGCCGATGCCGGCGAGATCGACAAGGTGAACACCCGGATCGATGACCTACGCGACGACGCGATCGCTGCGGACAAGGAGCGCGCTACCCAGGTGGACGAACGGCTCAAGGGTCTGCAAGGTGAGATTGACCAGCTGAAGCAGTCGCGGGCTTCCGTCGGCGCCGACGAAGGCACCGTGCGGCGGATCTCCCAGGATGCCGGCCCGTACCCGACGCCCGACCTGGCGATCCCGGCCGTGAACCAGGCCTCCGCCACCGGCGTGGCCGCGGCGGTGCAGGGCACCTCGGCCCAATCCGTGAGCCTGGGCGAAGGCGGGGTCACCCTGCAGGCCGGCAGCGTGAAGACCGCCGAGCTGGCGGATGGCGCCGTGACCTCGGCCAAGTTCAAGCCGGGCCGGGTCGACTACAAGCTGGAGCAGGGCGACGACCTGGAAGTCGACAAGCGCGAGTTCAGCGACATCGGGGAGGGCTATCGCTACCGTTCCGGCAAGTCGGCCGAGGTGCTGCTGCTGAACGCCCGCCTGATGGCCAAGACCACGGATCCGGAAGCGCCGGTGAACGTGCGAATCGTCGTCGAAGTGGACGGCGAGGAGCAGGTCTGCGGCGAATCGTTCGAGTCGAGCGTAGACTGGAGTACCATCTCGGTGCCGTGCAGCGTCGAGCTGCCGGCAGACAAGGAAGTGACCATCAAGTGGCAGATCCGGACGGACGAGGGAGGCACGGCCTTCGTCTACCGGAAGTCGGCCACGACGACGCCATACGTTAACGGGTTCGCCAGCGCGAGGTAAGGGAGACGCCATGAGTTCGCAAGGCACACAAGGAGCACGGCTGGTTCGGGCTGCGCGGATTTCCGTCGAAGGGAGAGTGGCGTGAACGACGTCCGCCACCAGAACGGGGAACGTCCGGATAAGGACCGCCGTGTCTCGAAGCCCGGCGAGGCGCTGGCCGCGCCGCTGGGTCCGGACGGGCAGCCGGTCTACGACCACGTGCCCGACCCGAATCCGGAGCCCAAGCCGGAACCGCACCGGGTGCGTAAGCCCGCGCCGGAGCATACCGCTCCGCATCCCGCGCCCGTGCCGCAGCACGAATCCGCGCCTCCGCCGCCCCCTCCGCCCGACCCGCGCCCGCAGGCGGCGGCTCCCGCGCCGGATCCGTCGGACTCGCTCCACGGCACGTTGCGGACGATCAAGTGGGGCGTCATCGCCATCCTGATCCTGGCTGTGGTCACGGGGGCGTACTTCCTGGGCAAAGGACTGCTCGGCCAGGAGGACGGCAAGCCGAAGGCCGTCCCGTCCGCAGGGCCGACGTCGGTCGAGGAGACCGACTACCCGGCCCCGTCCGGTGGCGACACCGGCCAAGCGCGCTCGGTGAGCTGCCTGGCGGAGACCGGCCCGGACGCCACCACCACGTCACGTTCGTTCGCGGACGTGCCGGGTACCGAATGTACCCACCGGACCGGCCCGACCAAGGAGACGCTGGTCCTGAGCGGCAAGCTAACCGGCCGGAACACGGAAGGCACCGGCATGTCCGTGACGCTGAGCGTCAACGGCAAGGACTGTAACGGCGGCGAGGCGCTGAGCTACGCGCGGACCTACACGCCGCTCTACTCCAACTGTACGTTCACGGTCCCTGCCAACTCAGCGGTAGGGATCAAGTGGCGGTACCTCTCGCCGTTCGGCGGGACGGCCGCCGTCCTGCGCAGCTCCCGGAACATCGCGCCGTCGATCAACGGTGTGGCGATCCCGAACGTATCCGATCAACCCTGAAGCGGCCCGGTCTTGCCGACCGTGCCTTGGCGCAAGGCCGGGCCACTTCAGCGGAGATCACCAGGAAGACCAGTCAGGCTGGAAACAGCCTGACTTTGGGGTACCATACAAGGCAGAAGCAGGCATAAAACAAAAAAGGAATCCATATGTTTCAACGACTCAAAGTAATCAACGCGCGGCAATGGCTGATCGGCCTCGCCGTGGTGGTCGTCGTGCTGTTCATTGGCAAGATGGTAATCGAGCAGGTCCAGGAACAGCCCGATTACGGCAAGTACCAGGCGGTGTTCCTGACCAACGGCCAGGTGTACTTCGGCAAGCTGTCCGGCTTGGGCGGTGACTACGTCACGCTCACGGACGCTTACCAGGTGCAGTCGCAGGGCAACGTGGCCAACCCAAGTCCGGCGCCGGACGCCCAGTCCCGACTGACGCTGGCCCGGATCGACCAGAACGACCTGACCCGGCCCGAACAGAAGATGACCATTGCCAAGACGTCAGTCCTGTTTTGGGAGAACATGCAGGATGACGCCGAGGTCGTGAAGAAGATCGACGAACTGAAGAGCAAGTAGTCCGAAGCCAGCAATCCATAGCCCGTAGGCACATCTGCGGGCTATGGGTCTATTCGTCCGTGGGGACGTCCTTCGAATCCGCGCCGGATTCGTCCGTTTCCGGTACAGGGTCCTTGAAGCCGCCCTTCGGAGGCGCGACCACCATCGAGATGCTGCGGCCGGCCCGGACGGGGTCCGCTTCGGCCTCCGCTTCCGGAATGTGCTCGGCGACGATATCCTTCACGCGCTGCATGGCCGCCTTGGGGTTCGCGTTCTCGCGGCCCTTCATCATCAGGTTGAACTTCACCTTCTGGCCTTCCTCGAGGAATCCCCTGGCCTTCTTCAGCCGGTACTCCAGGTCGTGGGCGCCGATCTTCATCGAGAGCCGGATCTCCTTCACCAGCCCGGCCCGTTGCTTTTTCTGCTGCTTGGCCTGCTTCTTCTGCTCGTACTGGAACTTCCCGAAGTCCATGATCCGGGCGACGGGCGGTTCGGCCTGCGGCGCGACCTCGACCAGGTCCAGGTTGGCGGCCCGGGCCTTCTCGAGCGCCTCCTCTCGCGAGAGGAGGCCGAGCTGGTTATTCTCACCGTCGACTACCCGAAGCTTAGGCGCGCGGATGGCCTCGCCGAGCCGATACTTTTTGGAAGCTATGGTCGCACCTTTCGAATCACGCTGGGACGGTCGTTTCGGTCATTCGTGCCCAGGATAGCGGGATTCTTACGCACGGACAAGATTAATTCCACCACGTGAACAGCCAAGCGCCGAGTTCGCCGATCAGATTCGTCTGGGCTTGGAGCACGGCGACTCCGGTCAGCGCCGTCGCCAAGGCCGCTATCAGGACGCCGAGGCGCCGCAGATCGTGGCCGATGTACTCCTGCTCGAGCGAGACGACCGCTTCCGACTTGGTCGACGGGCGGAAAACCGCGGTGACCGTGGGAGCGGGATCGGGCGTGCCGGGAGTCGGTGTTTCCGCGACGGTCTCCGGAACCTCCGGATCCGTGGCCGGCTCCGGAGTGACCGCCGCCGGGTCCGCCGGACGCTTGGCCGGCCGGTCGATCCCGGCCTGGCGCTGGCGCCGTGACGGCTTCCGCTTGCGCTTTCGTTTGCTCACGGCTTCAGTTTAACAGCCCATGGTCCGTGGTCGGTAGTCGGCCCGCGGGAGGCCTCGTGTCGACTATTGCTTTTAAACAAGCTACCATAGTGACA
The DNA here is from genome assembly GCA_025449535.1 of Candidatus Saccharimonadia bacterium. Taxonomy (GTDB): domain Bacteria; phylum Patescibacteriota; class SICC01; order SICC01; family SICC01; genus JALYJZ01. The sequence continues at coordinate 260,728 of JANWJF010000001.1, read as the reverse complement.
TGGTGGCACGGGTACGGACGGCGACGCTGTCGGGCCTGGCGATGCAACCGGTGACCGTGGAGGTCGAGGTATCCTCCGGCCTGCCGGGACTCTCCATCGTCGGCCTGCCGGACAAGGCGGTGGACGAGAGCCGCGAGCGGGTCCGGGCGGCGATCCGTCAGGCGGGCGGGGAACTGCCGGCCCGGCGGATCACGGTCAACCTGGCGCCTGCCGCCACGCGGAAAGCCGGCTCCGGACTTGACCTGCCGATCGCTGTGGGGATCCTGGCGGCCACGGAACAGGTCCCGCCGCCCGACGAGGCGACGCTCTTCCTCGGGGAACTCTCGTTGGACGGCACGCTCCAGCCGGTACACGGGACGCTGCCGGTGGCCCTCGGCGCGGCGGCGCACGGGGTACGGGCCCTGGTGGTCCCGCGGGGGAACGCGGCCGAGGCCGCGATGGCGGCAGGGCTCACGGTGTTCGGCATGACGTCCGTCACCGAGCTGGCGGCACATCTCCGCGGGGAGCGATTCCGCCGACCGGAACTGCCCGTGAAGTTGGAAGGCTCGCCGACCCCGGCCACGGACCTCTCGGAGATCCGCGGCCAGGCGCACGCCAAGCGGGCGTTGGAGGTAGCGGCAGCGGGCGGCCACAACCTGCTCCTGACCGGACCGCCGGGCACCGGCAAGAGCCTATTGGCCAAGGCGCTGCCGGGGCTCTTGCCTCCTCCCTCGCGCGAGGAGCTACTGGAGATCACGGCGGCCCACAGCGTGGCGGGCATCCTGCCGCCGGACCAGCCGCTGGTGCGCAGCCGGCCGTTCCGCAGCCCGCACCACTCCGTCTCGCTGGCCGGACTGATCGGCGGCGGCAGCCACCCGCGGCCGGGCGAGGTGACCTTGGCGCATCGCGGCGTACTGTTCCTCGACGAACTGCCGCAGTTCCCGCCATCCGTATTAGAGGGACTCCGGGCTCCGCTCGAGGACGGGTACGTCCGGATCAGCCGGGTCCGCGAGACGTTGGAGTTTCCGACCGGATGCATGTTGGTCGGCAGCCAGAACCCGTGTCCCTGTGGTTTCGCGGGAGACCCGGCCCGCCCCTGCAGCTGCAGTCCGTTGACGGTGTCCCGGTACCAGCAGCGACTGTCGGGCCCGATCCGGGACCGGTTCGACATCCTGGCGGTCGTGCCCCGGCTGGCCTACGGTGAACTGTCGTTACCGGAGGGCGAATCAACGGCCCGTGTCCGGGAGCGCGTGGCCGCCGCCCGGCAGCGGCAGGCGGACCGACTCGGCCCGGACCGTGTCAACGCCGGCATGACCTTGGCGGAACTGGAACGCCATGCCGCGGTCTCTAGCGAGACCGGGTCGCTTCTGGAGCGGGCGGTCGACCGCTGGCACCTTTCGGTACGAGGATGCCACCGGGTCCTGCGGGTGGCGCGGACGATCGCCGACCTGGCCGGCGAGGTCGGCGTCTCGGAGACGCACGTAGCGGAAGCGCTGCAGTATCGGGAACGACTGGCGGGACAGCCGGCGTAGGCTACTTCTTCTTGCCGACCTTCGGCGCGGCGATCCGTTGCTGGTAGGCTCCCCAGCACCGTTCGCGGTAATCCTTTGCCATGCGAAGCGGCTTGGGGTCCTCCCAGATGCCGCGGCCGACGATCAGGACGTCCGCGCCAGCCTCGACCAAATCCTCCGGCGGCGAGTACCGCGGTCCGAGCTTGTCCTTCTCGCCGATCTTTGCCCCGGGGGCGAAGATGACTTGGCCCGGATCCGCCTCCCTGGCCAGGGCGGGTAATGCTTTCGGCCCCGTGCCTACGAACCCCATCACGAAATCGGGGTACTCCTTTGCCATGGCGACGACCTTCTTCGTGTACGCGGCATCAAGCATGTTGCCCTTGGGACTCATCTGAGCAAGTAGCAGGATAGCGCGTCGCTCCAATAGATCCCGGTTCTCCACTTCCTCACGCAACCCTTCGACAATACTTGGGCCAGGCAGGGCATGGGCGTTTACGATATCCGCCCATTCCATGATCGAGTAGAGTCCTTTGGTGTATTGGTTCTTGACGGTCGTGCCGGTATCCGCGAACTTCCGGTCCTCGAAGATCAGGAAGTCATGCTCCCGAGCGAGGTTTGCCAGTTCGATCGTGAGCTTGGACGTAAAGGACGAAAGCGTGTCGATGTGGGTCTTCAAGACGGCCAGATGCGGTCCGAGGGACTCGGCGACGGTCAGGAAACGGTCGGGATCGGTCTCGTCTAGCGCCAGGCATAGGTTCGACTCCTTCTTCGTCATCAACTTGAAGAGCCGTTGTGCGACGGCGCTGGCCGCCAGCTCGGCCCGTTCGGCGAATGTCTGGTGCAGCCGGTCAGACATGCGAGGCACCTCGTTTAGCTTTCCATTTGAAGGGGTCTGCCGCCCACTCGTTTACGACCGCGATACCCTCTTCCGACATCATGCCCGTTTGCACGGCTTGGTCCAGGATCGCTTTCCGGTTCGTTAATGTGAAGAGCGCGATGCTTTCGCGGCGGAACGCTTCGGAGGCGGGAGCAAGGGAATAGGTCGAGATAGCCGCCACTCCTGCCACTTGCCCGCCGGCCTTGCGCACCGCCTTGATCGCATCGAGCGTGCTCTTGCCGGTATTGATGACGTCGTCAATGATCACTGTCGAGCTGCCGGGTGGCAAGACTCCTTCCACTTGTGACTGCTTGCCGTACCGTTTCGATTGTCCGCGCACGTATATCAGCGGAAGGTTCATCGCCGCGGCGATCCATGATGCCCACGGAATGCCGGACGTGGCGACGCCTGCAATCACTTCTATCCTCGGGAAATGCCGCCGGACCAGAGCCTCCATCGCAGCGCCGACCCGCTTGCGTTCCGGTTGATGACTGAGGAGCGTTCGGGCGTCGGTATAGATCGGAGTGTACACACCGGATACTCCTCGGTAGGGATCTTCCGGGTTCAGGGAGATCGCATCCGTTTCCAGCAAGAGCTTGGCAATCGCCCGCTCTCCAGACGCGTTCACGCTGCCCTCCCGGCCAATGATTCGTTCACGTCCTGCTCCAAGGCGTCGTCCAGTGGGCGGAGCCCCGGAAGGTCGGTGTGCCGTCGCCGGAGCGCCCGGAGCAGCAGCCAGTCGGCGAGGTGGGGATTCTTCGGGAGCAGGGAGCCGTGCAGATAGGTGCCGACGGCGGAACCGGCGACGCAGCCCTCAGTCTTATCATGGCCATTGTTGCCGTGTCCGGTCCGCACGACGGCCAGCGGCCGGGCCGTCCCCCCGAGGAAGGTCAGGCCGGAATGGTTCTCGAACCCGACCAGCGGGATGCCGCCGAGCCCGTCCGCTTCCGGCGTTGCCGTGACGTTGCCGATAAACCGCCGCGGGCCGGCCTCGGTGTGCGCGTCGAATATCCCGATACCTGCGAGCCGGTCGGCTTCGGCGGGCTGATAGTATCGACCGAACAGTTGGTAGCCACCGCAGACGGCCAGCGCCGCCGCTCCACCGCGGATCGCCTCCCGGATACCAGGACCCTTCTTGGCAAGGTCCCGGGCGACCGTGTCCTGCTCCTGGTCCTGGCCGCCGCCGAAGAAGAACAGGTCGTACCGCTTGGCTTCGAGCGCATCCTCCCGCTCGACCTCGTCGACACTGACGGCGATGTCCCGCCAGCGGGCGCGGCGAACCAGTGTCGTCACGTTGCCGCGATCGCCGTAGATGCTCATCCGGCGGGGGTAGAGGTGTGCGATTCGAAGATGCATGACGTGGCCCAGTCTAATCCAAAAAGTGCTTCACGTGGCCGGCCTGTGCCAGCGTCCGGCGGAGCTCCAGCATCGCCGTGTACGTCGGTAGGACGTCCAGCGTCCCGCCTTCCGGGACCTGCCGGAGTTCCTCTCGCAACGCCTCCTCGACGGACCCGTACCTCGGCAGGTCGCCGGTCGGGAAACCGGCGTACTTCAGCCGGAGCGCCATGTCCCGGCCGCGGAGGCCACCGACCGCGATCCGTTCAGTCCGCCCCCGGAGCGTCTCGAAGTCCGTGTCCCAGAGCCAGGAGACGTCCCGGCCGTCCGCGAAGTTGTCGTTGATCAGGACCAGTATCCGCTTCTTCCCGGGCGCTTCCGCCAGCGTGCGGATGACCTCGTCGGCGCCGGTCGGGTTCTTGATCAGGCCGATGCGTACTGCCCGCCCGCCGACCTCGACCGATTCCTGGCGTCCGAAGGCGGCCGTCGTCGCGGAGACTGCCTCGGCGGCCTTCGCGACGTCGATGCCCGCCGCCTCGGCCGCCGCCAGGGCCGCCAGGGCGTTGTACGCGTTGTAGGTTCCCGGCAGCTTGAGCGTCAGCCCGACGGTCTGGCGGCCGGAGCGGACCTCCACGGCACCGCCGGTCCGGAAGGCGGTCAGCCGGACCTGGGGCTTCGGCCGGCGCAGCGAGGTGCCACGGTAGTGGCCGAGGTGGCCGACGAAGACCGCCTCGTAACGAAGCAGGGCGCCGCTCTTGGGGTCCGAGACGGCGTCGGCGGCGTGCGGCAGGCTCGGCCGAGACCGGGACACGTCCTCGATGCCGTAGTACCGGACCCGGCACTTCAGACCCTTGCCGAGCGAGGCCACTAGCGGGTCGTCCGCGTTAAGGACGACCGTACTCGACTTCGGCAGGGACGCCAGGCCGGTACGGAGGTATTCGGCGGTCCGCTTCAGCTCGCCGTAGCGGTCGAGCTGGTCCCGGAACAGGTTGGTCACCACCACGACCCGGGGCCGGAGCTCCCGGCAGGCGCCGGGTACCGTCGCTTCGTCGACCTCGAGGACCCCCCAGGGTTTCCGGCCGGAGCTGGGAAGTCGCGCAGCCGCCAGGGTGGAGGCGATGCCGCGGAGCAGGTTCGATCCGGACTGATTGTGCACGACGGACCGTCCCGCCGCGCCGAAGGCGGCGCCGAGGAACCGGGCGGTCGTGGTCTTCCCGTTGGTGCCGGTGACGACCACGCTGCCTGCCAGCCGCCGCGACCGGCGGCGGATGAAGCCGGGATCCAGCTTGAGTGCTGCCAGGCCGGGCAGGCTGGTCGCGCCGCCGCCGCGCCGCCGCGCGGCGGCGGCCAGGACGCGTGCCGTTGCCAGCGCCAGCGCGTGTCTCATCGCCCCACTCCTTGCGCGCGTTCGATCAGCCAGTCGGACACCAATACGCCGGCATGATCCTCGTCGTTGATCCAACGGATCCGCTTGTCCCGCTTGAACCAGGTCAGCTGGCGCTTGGCGTACTTGAGATTCTCCGTCACCGCCAGCTCCTTGGCCCGGTCGAACTCTAGGTTCCCCTGGAGATGTTCGGCGAAGGTACGGTAGTGGAGGCCGAAGTCCTCGAGCTGGTCCCACGACACGCCGAAGTCGTCGTGGAGACGGCTGATCTCGTCGAGCAGCCCGCGATCCAGCCAGTCGTCGATGCGGCCGCGGACGCGTTTCTCCAACGTCTTCGGATCGGTCCTGAGTCCCAGCATGAGGATGTCGAACAAAGGCTTCCGTGACCGCTTCAGCCGTTGGATGGACACGCCCTCGGTCTCGCCGACCTCGATCGCCCGGATCAGCCGTCGGGGATTCTTCCGGTCGACCGCGGCGTACGACGTCGGGTCGATCTGCTTGAGCCGCTTGCCCAGCGCCTCCAGGCTGAGCTTCTCCAGCTTCGCGCGGAGCTCCGGCTGCGGCGGCACTGCGGGTATGTCGAGGTTATCGACCACGGCTTGGACGTACAGCCCCGTCCCCCCGACCAGAAAGGGTAGCAGTCCCCGGTCCTGGATATGCAGGATCGCCCGGTCGGCGTGCTCCTTGTATTCGGCGAGAGTCAGGCGGTCGGTCGGCTTGGCGATGTCGATCAGATGGTGCGGCGCCCGGGTCAGTTCCTCCGGCATCGCCTTGGCGGTGCCGATGTCCATGCCGCGATACACCTGCCGCGAGTCCGCGGAGACGATCTCCCCATGGAACTCCTCGGCCAATTCGATCGCCAACGCCGTCTTGCCGGAAGCGGTCGGGCCGACGATCACGACCAGCGGCGGCTTCCGGTGGCGGGGGTGGTCCGTCACGCCCGTTTCGGTTTTTCCGGAAGCGACCGGTCGACGGCTTCCTTGGCCAACGCCTTGGCGACGGTCGCCGCCTTCTTCGCGCCAAGATCGCCGCGGTGATAGCTGCGGACCGCGGCCGTACCGGCCTGCTTCTCCTTGTCGCCGACCACGAGCATGTACGGGATCTTCATGGTCTCGGCGTTCCTGATCTTCTTGCCGATGGTCTCCGCCTCGTCGTCGACCTCCACGCGGAGTCCGGCGGCGCGCAGCTCCTCGGCCACCGAGTGTGCGTACGCGGCCTGCTTCCCGCTGATCGGGAGTACCCGGACCTGTTCCGGGGCCAGCCAGAGCGGGAACGCGCCCGCGAAATGTTCGATCAGGATCGCCAGGAAGCGTTCGTATGAGCCGAGGATCGCCCGGTGGATGATCACCGGCGGCTTCTCCAGGCCGTCCTGGCCGACGTACGTCAAGCCGAACCGCGGCGGCATCGCGAAGTCGATTTGGATCGTCGCCAGCTGGCGCTCGTTGCCCAGCGCGTCCTTGAACATGTAGTCGAGCTTTGGCCCGTACAACGCGGCCTCGCCCTCCATGCGCTTGGCGTCCAGCTTCAGCTCTTCGGACAGCTCCTGAAGCATGACCTCGGCGGCATCCCAGTCCTTGGCGTCGCCGATGTAGGCGTCCGGCGTCCCCGGGTCGCGGACCGACAGCGAGACCCAGTGGTCACCGAACATGCCGAGGTTGCCGTAGAACTCCTCGATGACCTTGGCGATATTCGTTGCCTCGGCCTTGATCTGGTCGACCCGACAGAAGACATGGCCGTCGTCGACGGTGATCGCCCGGACCCGGGTCAGGCCGCCGATCTCACCGGGCTTCTCGTCGCGGTACTGCATCGTCGACTCCATGTAGCGCAGCGGCAGGTCGCGGTAAGAGCGTGGCCGGCTGGCGTAAATCTGGGTGTGATGGGGGCAGTTGACCGGCTTCATCACGAACTCACCGTACTTGCTTTGCACCTTCAGCAGCTCGGCGCTGAACTTCTCGGCATGTCCCGACTTCTCGTACAGGTCGAGCTTGGCGATGTGGGGGATCGTCACCGGCTGCATGCCGTACTTCTTGCTGATCTCGAGCAGCGAGTCCTGGAGGGCCGTCCGGAGGACCGTGCCGCGCGGCGTGAACAAGGGCAGCCCCGACCCGACCAGTTCGGAGAAGGTGAACAGGTCGAGTTCCTTGCCGAGCTTCCGGTGGTCGCGCTGCTTGGCCTTCTCCTGGCGCTCCAGGTACGCGTCGAGCTCGGCCTGCGTCGCGAACGCCACGCCGTAGACGCGCTGGAGCTGCGGCCGCGTCTCGTCGCCGCGCCAGTACGCCCCGGCGATCCGCGTCAGCTTGAACGCACCGGTATCCTTGGTGGACTTCACGTGGCCGCCCTTGCAGAGGTCGGTGAAGTCGCCGGAACGGTAGAACGTGATCGGCTCCTTCGCCTGTGCGAACTCCTCGGCCAGTTCGACCTTGTACGGCTGGCCGGCTCCCTTGAGGGTATCGACCGCTTCCTTCGGTGCGACCTCCTTGCCGTCGAACGTCAATCCGCGCTTCGCGATCTTCCGCATCTTCTGTTCGAGGATCGGCAGGTCCTCCGGAATCAGCGTTCGGGGGAGGTCGAAGTCGTAATAGAAGCCGTCGTCCGTGGCCGGCCCGATCCCTAGCTTGGCCTCGGGGAACATGTCGAGTACCGCCATTGCCAGCACGTGCGACAGCGAATGGCGCATCGCCGCCAGGTCGGCCGGTTCCTGCTTCGGTGCGTTCTTTTTTGCCACGGTTCCCAGTATACCCGTCCGTGCTCGGAAGCCCGAGCGCTCCCGCCGCCGCCGGCGTAGAATGGCGGCGTGAGCTACACCGAACAGACGCAGGAATGCCCGCAGTGCGGAGAGGAGATGGACGCCAGGTCCGGCGCCTGGACGGGAGACTGCCAGAACTGCGGGTACCATGACCCTTGTTGCGAATGACCGATTCCTCCGAACTGCCGCAGGACGACGCCGGCTGGCGGAAACGCCTGACGCCTGAGCAGTACCGGGTCCTGCGCGAACGCGGGACCGAACGGCCGTTCACTGGGGATTACGTACGCGAAAAGGCGGACGGCATGTACCGCTGCGTGGCGTGCGCCGCCGCGTTGTTCTCTTCCGACGCCAAGGTCGATTCGGGGACCGGCTGGCCGAGCTTCACCGAGCCGGCGGTGAGGGAAGCGGTCGAGCTGCGTCCCGACACCTCGCACGGCATGGTCCGCACCGAGGTCATCTGTCGCCGCTGCGGCGGCCACCTCGGCCACGTCTTTGACGACCTTCCTGGCCACGTTGGCAAGCGAAGATACTGCGTAAACTCCGCGGCGCTTGATCTTGAGAAACGTAAATGAAGCTTGGTTGACTTGTTAATGGTCAACAAGCATAATGTCCGGCTATGAAAGCCGAGCGAATAGGAGCTGCCGTCGCGACCGTCTGGTCAGTCTTCGCCATGGGCGGGGAACCGGCCCAACAACCGCCGTCGCCCGAACGGGAAGCGGCACCGTTGACGGCGTCGGACTGGCAGCTATCGGACCTTCCGCCGGGAGCAGTCGATCCTCCGGAGGTGGAATTTCGGGGCGATGTCCGTCCGGACTTGATCGCCGCGTATCGGGAAGCTGAGGAGGCAGCGGAGATTTTCTGGGAGCGGGTAGGTGCTCCCGAACCGGGTTGCGATGGAGAAACGGTGGTCTTCACCGACCACTTCGAGGATCAGCAGGACTTCGATCCCGATACCGAGCCTGCCGGGGCATTCTCCACCAAGACTTGTCAAAAGTGGCTCAACTCGAGGCTGACGCCGGAAGAGATGCAGCGGACGAACACTCACGAGGAAGGGCATAACCGTGGATTGGGTCACTCGTCCGATCCGGACTCGATCATGTACGATTCTCGCCATCATGAAGACGGCGACCTTGTCGACCCCCCGGATAATGCCACCGTGGAGCGGTTCGAGGAGATGTTCGACGTCGGGTTCGAGGACCGGTAGGCTCCTCGCGAGTGTTCGAACGAGAAGGTACTATGATTACTGCCATTCGGACTCATAGCTCAGTTGGCTAGAGCGCCTCATTGACGTTGAGGAGGTCGTAGGTTCGAATCCTACTGAGTCCACACCAACCGGTCAGCGCCGGATCCGCGACCGGAGGTCGAAGCCTTTCCGGACGCGCCGGAACGCCTCGCTGAGCCGCTTGGGGTCCTGGGGTGAGAACTCCTCCGCCCGGGCGCGCTCATAGATCGTCACGAGTTTCTTCGCCTGCTGCTTGGCGGACAGGCCCCGGGCGATCTTCCGGCTCTCCGCCCCGAACCGTCGCATCCGCGCCTTGTCCGCCAGCAGCGCCACGGCCTTGTCCGCGAACGCGACCTCTCGCGGCGGCACGGCATACCCGTTCCGCCCGTGATGTAGCGCCAGTTCCAGCGGCTTGTCCTTGACCGCCACCACCGGCAGGCCGGTCGCCGCCGCCTCCAGGATGGTCAGGCATTGGGTGTCCGTGCGGCTGGCAAAGACGAAGAGGTCGGCGTTCGCGTACGCCCGCACGACGTCCGTCCGGCTGCCCAGGAACCCGGTGAAGACCACGCGGTCGGCGACGCCGAGTTCCTTGCTCAGTGTCTCCAACTCGAGCCGGGCGGGGCCGTCCCCGACGATCAGGTAATACGCGTCCGGCCGCTGTTTCCGGACCTTCACGAACGAACGGAGGATGAAGTCGATGCTCTTCTCGCGCCCGAGCCGGGCGACCGTGATCAGGAGCGGCGCGGCCTGCGGGATGCCGAACCGCTTCCGGATGCCGTGGTCCGGATCCTTCACGGTGAAGAATTCCTTGTCGACGCCGGTCGGCAGCGTAGTCACCGGACGGCGGATCCCGTAGCTCCGGAGCTTCCGCCGGATGTCGTCGGATGGCGCGATGATCTCCGTGGCCTGGTTGCAGAAGAGGGCGGAAAGCTTCTCGGCGCCCTTCTGGTTCCACTTCTTGAAGCCGGGGAAGTAGAATTTCGCGTACTCGGGATACAGCGTGTGGTACGTGTGCACGTGGGGGATGTCGTACTTCCGGGCTACCCAGCTGGCGAACAGCCCGAGCGAGAACGGCGTGTGCGAATGCACCACGTCCAGCTTCAGTGACGGGATCTTCCGTGCCACCGGGATGTTGAGCGGCATCGCCACCCGGATCGACTTGTAGGCGGGGTATTGGAACGAACCGAACCGAAACACCCGGCGCTCGCGCTTCGACTTCTGCCAGGGCATCTGGAAGAAGCGCTGGTCCGGCGCGAAGACGTAGACCGTGTGACCGTCCGCCTCGAGTTCCTGGCGGAAACTCTCGATCGAGGTGATCACCCCGTTGATGTCCGGCTTGTACGTCTCGGAGAAGAAGCCGATGTTCATGCCGCTACCCGATCGCTTCCTGGTACACCGCCGCGTAATGCTTCGGCATCTCGCGGACGTCGTGGTGCTTCTCGATGATCTTCCGCGACTCCGCGCCCATCTGCCGGGCCATCGCCGGGTTCTGGAGGATCCGGACGACGCTCTTGGTCATCCCGTCGGCGCTGCCCGTGAGGAAAAGGTAGCCGTTCCGGCCGCTGTGACAAAGCTCGGGCAGGGCCATCGCGTCGGCTGCCACCACCGGGAGACCCGAGGCCATCGCCTCGAGCGTCACCAGGCTCTGCAGTTCCGCCGGGGAACTGATCGCGAAGACGTCGCCGAGCCGGTAGAATTCGCCCATGTCCTTGTCCGGCACGATCCCGGTGAAGGTGACGTGCTGGGCGATCCCGAGCGAGGCGGCCTGCCGCTTCAGCGCTCCGGCCTTGCTGCCGCGTCCGCCGATCAGGAAGTGGGCGTCGATCTCCTCGCGGATCTTGGCAGCGGCGTCCAGCCAGACGTCCATCTGCTTCTCGCCGTCCAGCCGGCCCATGTAGAGCACGATCGGCTTGTCCGGCAGCCGGTACTTCCGGGCCAGCGCCTTCGGCTTCGGTCCGGGGGTGTGCTTCTCGATGCTGATCCCGTTCGAGACCGGCCGGTGCGGCGCGGCCAGCCCGTGCGCCTCCAGGTACTCGATCGCGGTCTTGGTCGGGGAGGTCACGTAGCTGGCGCGGTTCAGGAACTTCATGTCCCACTTCCAGATCTTCCCGACCAGATCCGGGACCACGTACTTGAGCGGCCCCAGGTTGTCGACGGCGTTCTCCGGCATGTTGTGGTACGTCGCGACATAGGGGATGTCATGCTTCCGGGCCGCCTTCTGTGCGGCCAGGCAGATGAAGAAGTGGTTGTGGCCGTGGATCACGTCTGGCCGGAAGCCGTCCACCAGGTCGCGGACGATCTTGCCGGGAAAGAGCGATCCCTTGGCGCCGTGTGTCCCGAACCGTTCGGGGAGGCCGAGCGACCGAGTCCGGTGCACCTCCGAACGGCCGTCCTGTTGTACCCGCGGCTTGCCGTCGGGGGACGGAGCCACCACCCGGACTTCGTGGCCGAGGTCGCCGAGTCCCAGGACGAGGTTGCGCTCGAAGATGGCCCCGCCGTCGAGGTTGGGCCAGTAGGATTCGGTCGCGAGCAGGATCTTCATCTTTTCTTTTCGGTTTTGCTGGTTGTTGGGTTCATTCGGGACTTCCGCGGGTCAGAGATAGCGCTTCACGATGTCCTTGATCTGGTCGAGGTTCGTCCGCGCCTTCACGACGTACTCCTTCACGCCGAGCTCCTTGCACTTGTCCATCGCGGCGCGCTCGTCGGTGTTCGAGATCACGATCACCGGGGTGTCGTCGCCGGATTCCTTAAGGTCGTCCAACACCTGGAATCCCGAGATGCTCGGCATCGAGAGGTCGAGCAGGATCAGGTCGGGCCGTTCCTTCTGGATCAGGTCGAGTCCCTGGCGGCCGTCCGACGCCTTGTAGACCTCGTATCCTTCGCCGGAAAGCGTGATCGCGTACATCTCCAACAGGAGGAAGTCGTCTTCGATCAGCAGGATTTTCTTCGGACCGGCCATGGCGGGTCGACTATATCACAATGCTATGCTGCATTCGTGACCAAGACGGCCGCCGACACCCATACCGAAATCACGGGACCGACCGTCCTCGTCCTGTTCGGCGCTACCGGCGGCCTGTCCGCCAAATACCTCTTGCCGGCGCTCAGCCATCTGGCCCGGAACGGCCTGCTCGGCCCCTCGTTCCGGCTGGTCGGCGTCTCGCAGCACCCGCACACGGACGCGACGTTCGGGAAGTGGGCCGCCGGGGCGTCCGGACCGGATCTGCCGCGGACGGCGAAGTTCGCGCACGTGACCGCGGATCTCGCTAACGACGACTGGGGTCCGGCGCTCGCGAAGAAGATCGGCAAGCGGCCGTGCCGCGTGGTCTACTACCTGGCGACGCCGCCGAGCCTGTTCGAGCCGGTGGCCGAGGGGCTAGCCAAGGCGCGCCTCAACCGGCGGGTCGGCGAGGGTACGCCGGCGATCGTCCTGGAGAAGCCGTTCGGCCGGGACCTGGCCTCGGCACGGCGCCTCAACCGGCACCTCGCCCGCCACTTCGACGAATCGCAGATCTTCCGGATGGACCATTATCTCGGCAAGGACACGGTCCAGAACATCCTGGCCTTCCGATTCGAGAACGGCCTGTTCGAGCCGGTCTGGAACCGCGACCATATCGACCACGTGCAGATCACGGTGGCGGAGGACGAAGCCGTCGGCTCGCGCGGGCGGTATTACGAGGAAGCCGGCGCGCTCCGGGACGTCATCCAAAGCCACGCGCTGCAGTTGCTGGCCCAGGTCGCGATGGAACCGCCGGCGTCCTGGTCGGCGAAGGACGTCAGGGCCCGTCGGGTCGCCGCCTTACGCGGCCTCAAGCCGCCGACGCCTCGTCAGGTCGCGGAGCGGACGGTCTCCGGGCAGTACGCCGCCGGACAGGACCTGCTCGGCAAGCGGACGGCCGCCTATCGCGAGGAGCCGCACGTGGCGGCTCGGTCGCGGACCGAGACGTTCGTGGCGCTTCGGGCCGAGCTGCCGAACCGGCGCTGGAAGGGCGTGCCGTTCTACCTTCGGACCGGCAAGCGGTTGCCGAAGCGGGTGGCCGAGATCACGGTCCAGTTCAAGCCGTCGAGCCATCGCGTCCGTGCCCATGACGGCGGCGCCAACTTGCTGACCCTGCGCGTCCAGCCGAACGAAGGGATCGCCCTTCGGCTCTACCTCAAGCGCCCCGGCGAGCCGCAGGAGTCACTGGAGGAGGTAGACATGAGCTTCTGTTACCGTGACGCGTTCGCGGGTAAGCTTCCGTCCGCCTATGACCGGCTCCTGCTCGACGCGCTGGCCGGGAACCAAGGACTCTTCACCCGGGCGGACGAAATCGAGGCGTCCTGGCGGTTCGTCGATCCGATCCTCCGTCACTGGGAGCGGCAGGCCGTCCGGCCACGGCCGTACGCCGGCGGCACCTGGGGTCCGGCCGTGGCGGACAAGCTGCTCAAGCGCGACGGCCGGCGCTGGTGGAGCGACCGCCTCGACGTCTGCCCGGTCCCCGGCGCGGGCCAGGCCACGGCGCACTCGGACGGGTGATCACTGCTTGAGCAGCGCGTTCCAATCGGCGGCGAACTTCTCGATGCCCGCGTCCGTGAGGTCGTGGTGCAGGTCGAAGCTCCGCCAGTCCGCGTCCAGGTCGAGCTCCCGATAAGAGATCGGCTTGAGCTTCCCGTCGTCCGCCGGTTCGGACTTCCCAGCATGCCAGTCGAGAATCACCTGGGCGGGCGCGGTGATGATGTCAGTGCCGAGGTCGAGCGCTTGCCGGAAGTGCGGCACGCCGCGGACGCTGGCGGTGAGCACTTCCACGTGGCCGTCTCCGGCTCCGTACATCCGGATGATGTCGGCGGCCACGTCCATGCCGCGCTCGCCGCGGTCGTCCAGTCGTCCGACGAACGGCGAGACGAACACCTGACCCTTCTTTGCCTCCCGGGTGGCGGCGTACACGGCGGCGGCCTGGGCCTGCGAGAAGCAGAGAGTGAGGTTCACCCGCATCCCGTCCGCCACCGCGCGTTCCGCGGCTTCCAACCCGGCCGCGGTGATCGGGAACTTGATGTGCGCGTTGGGGATCCAGCCGAACATCTCCCGCCCCTGGGCCAGCATCGCCTCGGCGGTGGTGTCCGCGTCTGCATAGACTTCGATGGAGACCGAGCCGTCCGGCGTCAGTCGTGAGACGTCCTGGACGATCTTCTTGTACTCTTCCAGCAACTCCTCGGAGGTGAGCTTGCCCTGCGCGATCCGCTCCCGGATGTGCGGGTTCTTCGAGACCAGCGAGGGGTTCGTCGTCTGGCCGTCGAGGTAACCAAGGGCGTCCTTCACCCGCTGCGACTCGGTCGGGTCGCCGCCGTCCACGAAGATCCGGGTGTCCGGCCGGTCCGTCATCCGGCCCCCTTCAGGATGCCGATGCCGCCGGCCACGTCCTTGCGGCGCTTCAGGAAGGAGGTCGCCACCACCCGGTCGGCGCCGGCGGCCCGGACGGCAGGGGCCGTCCATTGATTTATCCCGCCGTCGACCTCGACCGGCAGGTTCGGTTTCAGTTCCTTCAGCTTGGCGACCTTGGTCAGGGTGGCGGTCTGAAATTCCTGCCCGGAGCGTCCGGCCGTCACTGCCATGACGGTCACGCCGTCGATGCGGCCGAGCAACGGCTTGAGCCTCGCGACCGGCGTCGCCGCGTCGACGGCGACCCAGGCTTCGACGCCGACCCGCTTGTTCACGGACCGCAGGAACTCCCGGATGCCGTCGGCCTCCACGTGGGCGATCAGCCGCTTGGCGCCGGTCCGGACCCACGGCGTGACGAACCGCGCCGGCTCCTCGACCATCAGGTGGACCTCGAGCTTCACGTTGATCCGGATACCGGTGGCGTCCGAGGGTTCCGCCAGCGCCGACTCCGGCACCAACGCCCCGTCCGCGACGTCCACGTGCACCCAATCGGAGACCGCGGCCAGCGGCTTCGCCGCCGCGTTCGCGGCGCGGGTGTCCCGTTCCAGCACGCCGGGTACCACGTCGATCCCGTCCGTCTCGAACCGTTCCACCTGGCCGATCCGGCGCAGGTGCTTGCCAGCCTTCGGCGGCTTGGCGTCCAGCCAGGCCTTGGCGACCGCGGCCACCTGCCGGTGGTTGAGGTAATCCCCGGCCAACGCCAGGACGTTGGCGTCGTTGTCGGTCCGGGCGTGGATCGCCGACCGGCGGTCCGGGGCGGCTACGGCCCGGATGCCCGGCACCTTGTTGGCGGCGATCGCCATTCCGCCGGCGGAGCGGCAGGCCAGGATCCCCACGGCCGCCTTGGCCCGGGCGCGTTCCGCGGCCACCCGGGAGGCGACCATCAGCGCGTACAGCGGGTAGTCGTCGTGCGAATCCAGCCGGACGTCCCCGAGGTCCGCCGTCTCGTAGCCCCAGTCTGCGAGTTTCTCGCGGAGCCGCTCCTTGAGACGGTATCCGCCGTGGTCAGCTCCGAGGTATACGGTCGGTTTCATCCGCTTCATCATACGTGCGATACACTATGAGCATGCAAATCGGCATCCTCGGCATGGGACGGATGGGGAAGGGCCTGGCGGCCCGACTCCTCAAGGACGGTCACGAGGTGGTCGCCTGGAACCGGACCCCGGATGCCGTCACGGAGGTGGCCAAGGACGGCGCCATCCCGGCCGAGACGGTCGAGGAAGTCGCGGAGAAGCTGGCGAAGCCCCGGGTCGTCTGGGTGATGCTGCCGTCCGTGAACAAGGAGGACCCGGACGCGCCGACCGTCACCGACGAGATGGTCGGGAAGCTCGTCGGACTGCTGGACAAGGATGACATCCTGATCGACGGCGGCAACTCGCGCTGGACCAAGTCGCAGGAACACGACCGGCTCTGCCAGGAGCAGGGCGTCCGCTTCCTCGACATCGGTACCTCCGGCGGCGTGCTCGGCCCGCGGATCGGTTACGCGATGATGGCCGGCGGCGACGAATCTGCCTGGAAGCACATCGGCCCGCTGGTGGACTCGATGACGCCCGAGGGAGGCGGCGGGTACTTCGGGCCGGCCGGGGCGGGACATTACGTGAAGATGGTCCACAACTCGATCGAGTACGGGATGATGCAGGCCTTCGGCGAGGGGATGAACCTGCTTGCCAACGGGCACTATCCGGACGTGGACTTGGCCAAGGTGGCGCACGTCTGGGACGCCGGCTCGATCGTGCGCTCGCTCCTTTCCGAGCTGCTGGCCGAGGCGCTGGACGAGGACCCGCAGCTGAAGAAGATCGGCGGCGAGGTGGACGAGAACGGCGAGGGTCGCTGGTCGGCCGAGGCGGCGCTGGACAAGCAGCTGCCGTACACGGTCAACGCGCACGCCGTCTTCCAGCGCTGGAACACCAAGCAGCGCGACGAGTTCTCCAACAAGGTCCTGGCGATCCTCCGGAACAAGTTCGGCGGCCACGCCATCGAAGAAAAGAAGTGAGCGATTACATCGACATCTCCATGCCGATCCGGGACGGGATGCTCTCCTGGCCGTCGGACCCGGACGTCTCACTCAAGCCGTTCAAGACGCTTGAGGAAAAAGGCTCTAACGTGACCGAGCTCCGCACCGGGACGCACTTCGGTACTCACGTGGACGCGCCGAAGCATAACCTGGCCGATGGCGGCGGCATCGACTCGTATGACCCGGCGCAGTTCATCGGGCGGGCGTTCGTGCTCGACCTGACGGAAGCCGGCGGCGTGGGAGATTCGGAAGACGCCGCGAACGAAATCAGTCCCGCGCAGCTGGCCGCGCTCCCGGAGGGGACCGAACGGCTGCTGCTCAAGACACGCAACTCCACGCAGCGGCTGCTGGAGAAACCGTTCACCGAGGACTACGTCGGCTTGTCGGCGGACGCTGCCGAATCGTTAGCCGCGCGTGGCGTTCTCAAGCTTGTCGGCATCGACTACCTCTCGATCCAGCGTCGCGGCCCGGACTCGACCCCGCACACGGCGCTTCTCGGGGCGGGCATCGCCATCGTCGAGGGTCTGGTGCTGACCGACGTCCCGGCGGGGGAGTACGATCTGACCTGCTTGCCGCTCCGGATCGCGGACGGCGACGGCGCGCCGGTCCGCGCATTGCTCAAACCGCTCAAAGCAAGCTAGGCTCAGGTCATGTCCGCATTGGCCAGCTCACTTCTCGCGACCTTCGGCGTCAGTCTACTATCCTTCGTTGGACTCCTGTTCGTCGTCCGGAACTGGAAGGAACGTGCGGAGCTGCGGGCGATCGCCTTCGCGGCGGGGGTGCTCCTGGCGACGACGTTCCTCGACCTGCTGCCGGAAGCGTTGGAGCACGGTGATTCCTCCGTTCTCGGCGCGACGCTGGCGGCGATGGTCGCGTTCTACTACCTGGAACGGGTGATCCACGGGTCCCATAAGCATCATGGCGAGGAATCGCATACGGGACACCATGTCGCCTCACGCTACTTCATCCTGGTCGGCGACGGTATCCACAACTTCGTCGACGGCGTGGCGATCGCGGCGGCGTTCCTCATCTCGCCGGACCTGGGCATCCTGACCACCTTGGCGGTCGCCGCCCACGAACTGCCGCACGAGGTCGGCGATTACGCGATCCTGGTGCGCTCCGGGTATAGCCGGACCCGGGCGCTCATGTATAACTTTCTGTCTGGACTGACGGCGGTACTTGGCGCGGTCGCGGTCTTCGCGGCCGGGGACTTCGTGGAGGTGCATCTGGCCTGGTTCATCGCGGCGGTGGCCGGGATGTTCATCTACATCGCCGCCGCCAACCTGATCCCGGAACTCCATCACCAGCGGGTGAAGGGACGCTTCATCTACGGCCTGCCGTTCCTGGCTGGGGTCGTCGCGATCGTCCTTCTGACGGTCTATCTGCCGCATGGCCATGCCGAGGAAGCGGAGCATGGATCCGATACAGTCGAAGTCGAGCTCGAGGAACCGGGCTACGGCGGTTACGGAGTCACGAGGCCGTAACCGTCCGTCCGCGCCCCCGGGCCAGCAGCCAGATGCCGGTGCCGGCGATCGCGACCGCCACTAGTTGGGCCAGCGGCAGGCCCGCCACGTGCGCCGTGTCGAACCGCCAGAACTCGACGACGAACCGGCCCGTAGCGTAGACGACCAAGTACGCCCCGAGGACCCGGCCGGGCGTGGCGCGCAGCTTGGGGCGGAGCAGCAGCAGGGCCACCAGACCGAGGAAGTCCCAGGCGGCCTCGTAGAAGAACGTGGGGTGGAAGTGGGTGCTCGTCGCATGTTCCGCCGGACGGTGCGGGGGGTCGATCGGTACGCCCCAGGGCAGGTCGGTCGGCGGCCCGAACGCCTCCTGGTTGGTCCAGTTACCGAACCGGCCGATGCCTTGCGCCAACAGCACCGAAGGGGCCCAGACGTCCAGCAGCCGGAGCAGGGAGATCCGGCATCGCCGCGCGAAGTACCAGAGCCCGAGGAGTCCGCCGGCCAAGCCGCCGAGGATCCCGAGCCCGCCGTTCCAGATCGCGAGGACCCGTCCCGGATCCGCGGCATAGTATCCGAACTCGTCGAGTACGTGATAGAGCCGGGCCCCGATAATGCCGGGGATCACCCCGAAGAAGATCGACTCCTGGAGGGCACGCGGTTCGATCCGGAAGCGCCGCGCCTCCGGCTTGGCCAGGAAGTAGCCGGCGATCGCGCCGGCCAGGATGAAGACGGAGTACCAGTGGACGGCCAGCGGGCCGAGCGAGACCGCGGCTGCCATCAGGCCTGCTTTCGAGTAAGCCGCAGGAAGAACGGCAAGGTCAGCGCCACCATGACGCCGCCGGTCAGCCAGAACGTCTGGTAGCCGTCGGCGGTCGGGAAGTACTGGCCGAACCGGTCGATCAGCCAGCCGGTCCCGACGGTGCCGAGGATCAAGGCCAGTCCGCGGTTGGCCTGGTAGTAGCCGGTGTACTCGCCATGCCGGTCATCCGGGGTGATCCGCAGCAGAATCGGGTAGGCCAGCATTAGGACGGCCGCCGCCGCGAACACCCCGAACGGCAGGACAAGCAGGAGCGTGATGTCATTGACGGTCAGGCCGAGGGCCAGCATCGACGCCGCGAAGATCACGATTGCTCCTGCGGTGTAATCGCGGGGATCGAACCGGTCGACGATGTTGCCCGAGACGATGGCCGCCACCATGTAGGCTGCGATCACGACCATCAGGATGCCGGCCACCGCTGCCCCGTCCAGACCCAGGCCGTCGACCAGGTAGAGCAGCACGAACGCCCGGATCGCCGCCAGCGCGAACTCCCAGCCGAAGTGCGCCGGCAGGAAGAGCCGGAGGTTACGGTCGCTGCGGAGCCGGCGGACCAACAGGCCGATCCGGCCGAACTCCGGGCGCTTGCCGCGGCCACCGGTCTCGCGGATCAGCAACGTCGTTACCAATGTGGTGAGCAGGAACAGCCCGGCGGCGGCCAGGAACGGCGCGGAGAGGTTTATGCCGATCAACACGCCACCGCCGAGCAAGGCCAGTCCGACCCCGACGCCTTGGAAGATGTTGAGCAGCGACCAGGCCCGACCGTACTCGTCCTGGCTGACCAGGTCCGGGTAGAGCGACTGGTACGCGGTGTAGTAGGCATAATAGCCGATGAAGTAGGCCACGACCGCCCCGACCAGGGCCCAGTACGAGTCGAACAACGTGACGCCAAGCAGCCCGCCGACGACCAGCGGCGTGGCGGCCAGCATGTAGGGGATGCGCCGGCCGCGTTGGTCCGAGGCCCGGCCCACGAACAGCGGCACGGTCAGGGCGACCAATCCCTCCACACCGACCCCGAAGCCGATCGCGGCCTGGGAATCGGTCAGGTCAGAGAGGATCAACGGCAGGTAGAAGGCGAGTACCGTCACCGAGGCGGTGAGTCCGAGGACCGCCGTGCTGAGGGCCAGCCACTGGCGCCGGAATGCGATCAAGCCGCGCATGGCCTCATGGTAGTGCAGATTGCCCCGGCTGGCTGCTCAGCGAAACCCGTAGTCTTCCAACCAGGCGTGTAGTACATTGGGGCCATGCAGGAAGGGGTTCCAAACCAACAGCCAAGCCAGCGACCGGACATGCCCGGACCCGACCAGGGCCCGGACCCTTCCGGCGCCTCCGGAGCGTCCACCCCGCCTCCGCCTCCTCCCCATCCGATCGACCCCGAACCGGCCGGCGGCGGCAGGAACCTCAAGCTGATCGTGATGTCGGTCGTCGGGCTGGTACTCCTGGCCGCGGCCGCGGTGGCGGCATACGCCCTGGTCGGTCTCGGCGGCAACACCACGCCGGAAGCTCCTGAGTTCACGCCGCCGGCGGAAGCGACCCCGTCGCCGTCCGCCTCCGTCGGACTCGACCCCGGTCAGCAGGTAGCGACGCTCAAGCCTGACGGCGACGTCGACCCTGATGCCAGCGGCGAGGCCGCCCGGTCCACCGCCGCCGGACGGTTTGTCCTGGCGGTATCCGCGGAGCTGCCGGATCCCCCGGCCGGCACCTTCTACGAGGCCTTCCTGATCAATCCCGATACCCGGTCCGAGTTCTCGGCCGGCCGGCTGCTGAAGATCGACGACCGGTGGGTGATGACGCTCGACCAGGCCCGTGACGCGTCGGCGTACAGCAAGGTCGCAGTGACCCAGGAGAGCAAGGACGACGGCACGCCGGAGAAGACGATCCTTTCCGGGGAATTCTGACCGGTGGCCAAGGCGGTGAACCGCTGGTGGGTGATGGCGCTGGTCGGGATGGCGCAGTTCATCGTAGTGCTGGACGTGACGATCGTGAACGTCGCGCTACCGTCGATGCAACGGGACCTCGGTATCTCCGCCATCAACCTACAATGGATTATCACCGCGTACACCCTGGCGTTCGGCGGCTTCCTGCTGCTCGGCGGCCGGGCGGCGGACATCCTCGGCCGCAAGCGGACGTTCATGGCGGGCGTTGCCGCGTTCTCGATCGCCTCACTGCTGGTCGGTATCGCGGAGAACGAATCACTAGTGATCCTGGCACGCGGCGTCCAGGGGTTGGCCGCGGCGTTCATGTCGCCGGCGGCGTTGTCGATCATCCTGAACACGTTCAATGAGGGGAAGGATCGCAACCGGGCGCTCAGCGTCTGGGGGGCTATAACCTCGAGCGGTGCCGCGGTAGGATTGTTGCTTGGCGGCGTCTTGACTGAGTATTTCAGCTGGCGGTATAACTTCTTCGTGAACGTGCCGATCGGCCTACTGGTGGCGCTGGCGGCCTGGCGGATCGTGCCGGAAAGCCGGGCGGACCTCGGTCATAAGCAGTTCGACCTCTTCGGCGCGGCCACCGTGACCGGCGGGCTGATGCTGCTGGTATACGGCCTGACCAAGGCGCCGGAATACGGCTGGGGAGACGAGCGCACCCTGGCGATGCTCGGCGGGGCGTTGGCGACCCTGGCCGTGTTCCTGCTGAACGAACGTCGCAGCAAGCACCCGCTAATGCCGCTGTCGATCTTCACTACCAAGAACGTCGGTAAGTCCAACCTGGTGATGTTCCCGGTGGTGGCCTCGATGTTCGCGATGTTCTTCTTCCTGACGCTCTATATCCAGAACGTCCTCGGGTACAGTCCGGTGAAGACTGGCCTCGCCTTCTTCCCCGTGGCGATCACGATCGGCATCGTCGCCGGCATCGCCTCGGGTTTGATCAGCAAGATCGGGTTCAAGTGGCCGATGGTCGCCGGACCCTTGTTCATCGCCGGCGGACTCTTCTGGCTCGGGCACCTGCCGGTGCAGGGCGAGTACCTGACCGACGTGCTGCCGCCGCTGGTGCTGGTGGCTGCCGGCATGGGCCTCTCGTTCGTGAGCGTGACCATCGGAGCTACCAACGGCGTGCCGGCCAAGGATTCCGGGTTGGCCTCGGGTCTGCTCAACACGACCCAGCAGGTCGGCGGCGCGCTCGGACTGGCGATCCTCTCCGCGGTCTCGGCCTCCGCGGCCAAGGACTACCTGAGCGAGAAGCTGGCGGCCCTGCCTGCGTCCGGCGCCGGCGCGACCCACGCGGGCTTCCCGAACCCGGCCGCGGCGCCGGATCTCCAGACCGCCGCGCTGGTCGACGGATTCCACGCCGCGTTCTACGTCGGGGCCGCGCTGGCGGTGCTGGGCGCGCTGTTCGCGCTGGTCTTCGTGAAGCATCGCAAGGGCGAGAAGATCGAGGCGAGTATCGCCGCCAGGGCCTGAGCTTCCTGGCTAGTGAATTCCGCTACTGCATTTTCCCGGTGATGCGGTACAATGCTGGCTTCGAATCCCGAAGTCCCTTGGGCATAACTCAGAAAACTATCGGTCTCTCCCTGTTGGTGGCGTTGGTGCCGCTGGCGATCGCGGGCGCGCTGTTGTATGCCGTGACCCGGCACTCCCTGCAGACCCAGACGCTGGAGAACCTCTATACCATCGCCGACGTCGAGGCCAACCGGTACGCCGCGGAACTGCGGACCAGCGGACCGGGAGCGCTCAAGGACGTGCCGCTTCCGGAGTTCGGCGCCACCGGCGAGGCCTACGTGATCAGGGAGCAGGACGGCGTAGCGACGTTGGTGACCCCACGCCGCTTCGCGGTCGACGGCGACACGAGTCCGATCGGGATACGGGCGTTGGCGCAGCCGGAGTCGACCGACGGCAACGCGACCGACTATCGGGGTAGGGAAGTCCTCGCGGTGACGCGACAGTTCGCGCCGGGCTGGGCGCTGGTCGTGAAGATCGACCGGGCGGAGGCCCTGACGCCGGTCCGGGTGATCCGGAATACCTTCCTGATCCTGGGAGCCGTGATTACGCTGCTGGTGGCCGCCCTCTCCGCGGCGCTGGGCCGTTGGATGACCCGCCCGATCCGGGAGCTCACGGCGATCGCCCGGTCGTTCCGGCAGGGAAAGCTACGACGGCGCGCCGAGGTCCGCTCGCGGGACGAGGTCGGCGAGTTGGCGGAAGCGTTCAACCAGATGGCCGGACGCCTGGAGCGGTCCGACCGCGACCTCAGCCAGAAAGTGAAGGCGCAGACCAGGCTGCTTTCGCGGAACGTGGAGGAGCTCCGGAAACAGAAACGGCGCGCGGAGCGGGCCAAGGCCCGGGCCGAGGCGTTCCTGCAGGCGGTCGGCGATGCGCTGCTGGTCGTCGACACCGAGGGCAAGATAGTCATGGTCAACCGGAAGTTCGAGCAGCTGCTCGGCTGGAGTCGCGAGGAAGCGATAGGTAAACAGCTGACCGAGGTATGTCATACCGAGAACGAGCAGGGCCGCAGGCTGCCCCGTTCGCAGCGGCCGGTGATCCGGGCGCTTAGCGGCCGACGGGCTGTCCAGTCCGGCCGGTACTTCCTTCGCCGACGTGACGGTACCCGGTTCTGCTATGAGACCAGCGCCGCGCCGATCGTCTGGCAGGGAAAGCCCGCCGGCGCGGTGGCGATCTTCCGGAATATCGATGACCGGCGGGCGCTCCAGCGTCGCCAGCAGCAGTTCATATCGATGGCTTCGCACGAACTGCGCACGCCGCTGACCGCCTTGATGGGATACCTCTCGATGGCCGAGCAGCAACCCGAGTCCGCACCGCGGTTCACGGAGCGGGCGTTCAAAGCGGCACAGCGGTTGGGTCGGTTGGTGGAAGATCTCCTGTACGCGACCAAAATCGACCATGACAAGCTGCCGGTCACGTTGACCCGGTTCAACCCGAGCGCGGCGCTCTGGGGCGAGGTCGAGACATTGCAGACCATGTTCGACCGCAAGGAGATCACATTGGCGTTTGAGGACCGGCTCGATCCCGAGGACCGTATCCGGGCGGACAAGGACAAATACGTCCAAGTGGTCGTCAACCTGCTCGATAACGCGCTCAAGTACACGCCATCCGGCGGGTACGTGACCGTATCCGTCGAGACGGCCGGCCGGGACGTCGTCACCATGGTGAGCGATACCGGCGTCGGCATCAGGCAGCGGAACCTGCACAAGGTCTTCGACAAGTTCTATCGCGAAGAGAACAAGCTTTCCATCGCGGCCGGCGGCGCCGGGCTGGGCCTGCCGATCGCCAAGGACCTGGTGGAGCGGCAAGGCGGGAAGCTCGAGATAGACTCACGTCCGGACGCCGGCACGACCGTCCGGCTGCGGTTCGCCCGGAGCGTCAGCCGGACCAGGAAGCCGGCGAAAGTGCCGGCATGAGGGTCCCATCGGTCACCAAGCTGGTCGCCGTCGTGACCGCGGGTTCGTTCCTCCTGGCGGCCTTCGTTGTGAGCGTCGCCGGTAGCATGCCGGGCGACCGGACATACGGCGTCAAGGAGGCCGTCACGGAGCTACGGACGGCCTTGGCTTCGGGCGGGGAAGACCGGAGCGACCGGTATCTTGACGAAGTGGACCTGAACATCGCGGAACTTAACCTGCTCACCGAACAGGGGGCTTCCAAGGAGAAGGTGGCCGAGACCGCGGAGCGGGCGGTGACCACCGAGCGGCATGCCGCGGCGGAGCTGTCCGGCGCCTCCGATCCGGAGACGGCCGACCGCTACCAGGAACATCGCCAGACCCTGCAGGCCGCGCTGCGGAGTTCGAAGCAGCCGGCGGTGCGTCAGTCGGTGCGGCGGGTCCTCCGGGCTCTGCCGGATGGCGTCGGGTTGCCGACGAGGAGCCTGCTAGACTTCTGACGGTTTTCTTGTCAGCTACCCCTAAGTATCCTTGCCCTGGAAGCCCGTGCTGGGCAAAGCGTCGGCCTGGAGTCGGTATTGGGGAAACTCGACTGCTTGGGATAGAATGATTAGCCGCATAACTACGGCAAATCCTTATGCCCAAACCGCACCAGAAGATTCCCGGCCTGCCGGCGGACCGCTTCGAGTCCGCTGAGCACCCGTGGGGTGAGGACGAGCTCCGGCCGGATGCCCTCGCGCAGCTACGCGCGATCGGCCCCGAGCGCTGGGCGGATATCGCCGGGGCGCTCGAAAGCGACCGTCCTGCCTACGAGGTCGACTGGCAGGAACTGCCGCCGACGGACGAACTGGCCGCGCGACTGGAAGTCATGGGGTATGTGAAGGCCCTGTTGCCGCCGGACAACATCGAGAACCAGAAGGAGAACCACAATGTCACGCTCGAGAACTACCTGAAGCTGCTGTTCGAGGCGGCCGGTCATCAGGACAACCTCCGGACCTTCCTGGAGTTCGCGCGCGGGAGGATTGAGGAATCGGGGGAGCAAGGGAAGGTTCTGGCGGAGCAGGCGTTCCTGCTGTGGGCGCCGGCTGCGGAAATCATGGGCTGGCATGGCCTGAAGGAGCGTCTCGAGAAGACGGCCTTCAAGACGCTGATGCCGGGCGAGGTGTCGCGCATCCGCGAGACCTACGTGGAGATGTTCGGCGGCGAGGACGAGGAAGCCCGCGAGAAGGCGCTGGCGACGGCCACGGAGCGGTACGATCGCCTGATCGGTAATGAGATCAAGGAAAAGATCCCGGACCTCGAGGGTCGGGTGGGGGTCAACGCCCGGCGGAAGAGTTACTACAGCGTCTGGCGGAAGTGTCGCCAACGCGGACGGACGGATTACGAACTGCCGGACTTCTTCGGCGCGCGCGTCGTCATCGACATCGATTCCGAACAGGGCGAGGAGGGGGCGATCGCCAAGTGTTACGAGGTGGTCAGCGTGCTCAACGAGAAGTTCGACCCGGACTATGATCGGTACAAGGACTACATCCAGTTGCCGAAGGCGAACGGCTACCAAAGCATCCACCTCACCCTGTACGGCCCCGACGGCGTGCCGATGGAGGTCCAGATCCGAACCAGCAAGATGCACGAGCGTGCTTCCGGCGACCCGGACGTCTCGCACCTGGCCTACGAGGCGGCTTCCAAGCTGACGCCGGGGAAATTCCGCGGCAAGGGAGTCGGGCAGACGCGGATGTACCGCTGGCGGACGCGGGCGGCGATGCGGCTGCGCGAGGACCCTAACGTCGAGTTAGCCTCGCTGCGACCTCCTGAACTCCTGGTGTTCAGCCCGGACGGCAACGTCCACCACGTGCCGGAAGGCGCCACCGTGCTCGACGTGTCGTTCGCTGCAGACAGCGACCGGGCTCTGCGGACCAAACGGGTCTGGATTAACGGAAAGCCCGCTCGGTTCGACGACCCGGTGCAGACCGGAGACGTGGTTGATGCGGAATGTGCTCCTAAGAAGTACGGCAGCGACGGGACCTGGACGGAAAGCTGGCTGCAGTCCGTGAAAACGCCGCGTGCCCGGAAGCGGCTGCGCCGGGCCGAACTGGACCGTCAGGCGGAGAAGTACCGGAGCCGCGCGTGGCAGCTGCTCAAAGAACGATTCCCGGACCTGGAGTTCCCGGACCCGAAGGACCCGATGTCCTTCCTGAGTGCGAAGGGACAGGAAGTAGTGATGCGGAAGTACTCGGTGAAGAACGGCGACATGCTGCTGCGCCGGATCGGATCCGGCCGGGCTCGGCCCGACTCGCTGGAATACTGGATCAGGCGACGGCTCGCGGAACTGAAGGACGACTAGGTTTGTGTACATGGCGATTGGCCCTTCCAAGGCGCACCGCTTCAGTGACAAGGCGCCGAAGAAAGGTTCCTGAAACCCAGGTTGCCACTTCGGCGACCAACTAGTAGTCTTTGCATGAAATGGAGCAAACAAACAGTAGCGTCGGAAACAGGTGGACCTCGTTGGGGACCGCGCTGTTGGCGTTGCTGGTCACATTCCTCGGCGTCACGGCCGTCACCGACGGGACCGAGACGATCGCCAATGCCTTGAGGATCGAATCCGCGAACGCGGAGTGGATCTTTAAGGCGTACGCATTGTCCTTCGCCGCACTGCTCTTCGTGGGCGGGAAGCTGGGCGATATGTTCGGCCGACGCAAGGCGCTGCTGGTCGGCCTGGCGACGTTCGTCGTCGGTTCCGTCGCGGCCGGAGCGTCGTCCGACGCCGGATGGCTGATCGGATTCCGGGTCCTGCAGGGCGCTGGCGCGGCGCTAGTCCTACCGGTCACGCTCAGCCTGATCCTCGACGCGTTCCCGCGGCGCGGCCGCGGCGCGGCGTTCGGGTTCTGGACCGCGGTGCTGGCCGTGGCGTACGCCGGGGGCATCGCGCTCAGCGGGACGGTCATCGACGATCTCGGTTGGCGCTGGCTCTTCTACGGCGGTGCCGTGCTGGCCGCAGTGGCCGCGCTCTTTGCATTCCGATTCGTCGCCAAGGATTCCGGCCGGGCAGGCCGTTTCGACTTTGCGGGGGCGCTGACGGGCACCGGCGCACTGGCGGCCCTCGGGTTCGCGGTGCTGCAAGGCCAGCAGGCCGGTTGGGATTCGCCGCTGATCATCGCGCTGTTCGGGCTGACGGTCAGCCAGTCGGTGGCCTTCGTCCTGGTCGAGCGTCATCAGCCCGCTCCGCTCATAGACATCGGCCGGCTCTGTAGCCGGGACTTCGGTGTCGGCAGCCTGATAGTCTTCCTGGCTTCCGCCGGTATCCTCGGCGGCCTCTTCGTGACCGCTCTGCAATTCGAGCAGGTCTTCGACTACTCCGCGGGCGACACCGCCATCGCCGTGCTGCCGTTCGCGATCGCCCTGACGGTGGTCGCGCCGTTTGCCGGCAAGCTGGCGGACCGCTTCGACGAACGGCTCCTGACCGCCGTCGGTCTCCTGCTGGCGTCGGGCGGACTGTGGGGACTCTCCACGGTCGAGGCGTCCACCGGCCGCGGGGACCTGGCGATTCCGTTGGTCGTCCTCGGTCTCGGCGCCGCCCTGGCCTTGCCGGCGGTCACTAACGTCGCGTTGGACCGTACGGCACCGGCCGAATATGGCGCCGCTTCCGGCGTGTTCGGCGGAGCTCGGAATATGGGAGCCCTGGTCGGCATCGCGGTCGCCGGAGCGGTATTCGTCTGCCAAGTCGGCACGCAGGTCCCCAAGGCCGTTGCCGACGGAGTCCAACAGGGGACTTCTGAGCAACTGAAGACCTCTATCAAGCAGAACGGGGTCGATCTGCTGAAGCTGGACGAGGACGGTGCCGGCCTGACCGGTACCAGGGGCGCCCGCCCCGGGTTATCGCCAGGACTGCCGTTGCCGCTGAGGCCGTTCCCGCCGCAGACACGCGCAGCCGAACAGGCGCCGGTCCTCGGTACCGTGGCCCAGGCCTTGCCGTTCAAGCCCGGTAACGTGCCGACGAAGGAGGAACTCGAGAAGCGGCAGAAGCAGGTCCGGGAACGGCAGAAGGAACTGCGGAAGCAGCAAGTTAAGCAGCAGGAGGCCCTGACCAAGGGGATCGACCAAGGGCTCTCTAAGTCCTCCGCAGCCACCTTCCGCTATCTCTCGATCTTCACGCTACTGGCCGCGCTGGCTACGATCTACCTCGGTCGGACCCGCCGGTCCGAATAGGCTAGACGTAAAAACGAACGCCCCCGGCAATGTGGTAACACTACCAGGGGCAATCCGTTCGTTTCTCCGGTCAGGAGGATGAGTTTGGTTCCTACGAGGTGATGCTGTTCAGGAGCTTTGACTGGTCCGCTCATGCGTGCCCGAGCCGTTGCTCGATTGCGTCGACCCAAGCCTCCGCTTGATCATGAATTCCCCGAGCTCTTGCTTGCTCGTCTCGAGCTCCTCGACCGTGAACATGCCGTTGGAGATCGCCGCGAGTATCGGACCTAGCTGCCTGTAGTCATCCTCACGGCATTCCGCGATGATGTCCTTGGCGGTCCGCAGGTTCTCCTGCTTGATGAACCCGTTCAGCTCCTCCTCGGTAATCCCGAGCTCCTCCTCGGTGACCGTCTTGATTGACAGCCAGTCGATGAGTGACCCGAGGTGCTCGTAGTCGCCGTCCCGGCACTCCTCGACGTATCGCTTGGCCGGTTCGACGACGCCTTTCTGGCGGAACTCTTCCAGCTCCTCCTCGGTAATCCCGAGTTCCTCCAGGGAGAGCAGCTCCCCGCGCACCGTGCCGACGAGGCACGCTGCTTCGCTGTAGTTGCCGTCGCGGCATTCCTGCACGTGCTCCCGAGCGTGCTCGATGAGTCCCTCAGGACTCAGCAGACCCGTCAGGTCGATTCCCAGCCCCGGTGGGCCACCAATTCCGATGACCACGATTCCCGGCATACACCTCACCCTCTCTGTCGTTTGAAAGAACGGAACAATGGACACTCAGAAAGAATCGATAAATATCGCTTAGTTCTGAGTTTTTTACACTACCATCGACGAACCTTAGGCGCAAGATACGCAAAGGTTCGGACAACGAGGCTAGCGTGACTACGCCTTCGTCGGTACGAAGGTGATCGCGGAGCCGGTCTTGCCGGCACGGCCGGTCCGGCCGATGCGATGGATGTAGTCGTCGTAGGCCTGCGGGGGATCGTAGTTGATCACGTGGCTGACGTTCCGGATGTCCAGCCCGCGCGCGGCCACGTCGGTCGCCACCAGGACCTTCACCGGACCGCTCTTGAACGCGGACAACGCCCGGCGGCGCTGGTTCTGGTTCTTGTTGCCGTGGATCGTCGTCACGGAGATGTTCCGCTTGGACAGCTTGTCGGACAACCGCTGCACGCCGTGCTTAGTCTGCCCGAAGATCACCACCTTGGAGAACTCCGGCTTCACCAGCAGCTTCTCCAGGTGCGCCAGCTTCTCGGCCGCGGTGTCCGCCCGGATCACGTCCTGTTCGATGTGCTCCTGGGTCTCGGTGGTGCGGACGGAGACCGTCACCGGCTCGTCGAGCAGGGCGTCGATGATCTTCTTCACCTCGGGCGTGATCGTCGCGGAGAAGCAGAGCGACTGCCGCTCTTCCGGCAGGTACCGCATCAGGAACTTCATGTCGTTGATGAAGCCCATGTCGAGCATCCGGTCGGCCTCGTCGAGCACGAAGGTGTGGCAGCGCTTCAGGTCGAGGTGCTTGTTGGTCACGAAGTCCTTCAGCCGGCCCGGCGTACCGATGACCATCTGCGGATTGCGCTTCAGCGACTTGATCTGGGGCCGCTCGTTCATGCCGCCGACGCAGACGGTGGAGAGCAGGTCGAGCCGGTCCGCGAAGCTGCGGAACTCCTCATCGATCTGCTGGGCCAGCTCGCGGGTCGGCGCGACGACCAGGGCCATGCCGTCCCGGCGGGGAATCAGCCGGTTGATGATCGGGAGCACGAAGCCCGCCGTCTTGCCGGTGCCGGTATTGGCGATGCCGACTACGTCGTGGCCGGCCAGGATGTGCGGGATCGCTTGGTCCTGGATCGCGGTCGGGGCGGTATAGCCCTTGGAAGTGATCGCCCGGTGCATGCGTGGGTCGAACGCGAAGTTCTTGAACTGCCGGCGCGGGGTGTAGGGCAGGATATCGCGCGGGGAAGTGGCGCGGTTCACGAACCGGGAGGGGTCGATCGTCGACTTGGCCGGTCCACGGCTGCGCTGCCGCTGGGTGCCGCCGCCGCGTCCGCCGAGGCTCTTGTTGCCATACGCCTGGCTGCCGAAGTTACGGGCATTGCCGCCGGCCTTGCGCCGTTGGCCGTTGCCTTTGTTGAATTGTCCGCCGCGCCCTCGCGCGGCCCGTGCGTTGGGATTTGCCATGTTGGATCCTTGGGTTAAGAAAATAAATCGCCGTTCGGGTGAACAGCGAAATCGTAGTTACAAGATCCTATCCAACAGAACTTCCCTTAGTATGGGGGTTTTTCAGCCAGAGGTCAAGGCATTACCGTTGCCAGGCACGGGTTCACGCCGCAACGCCTGTCGCATCTGCTCCCCCAACGACGGTCCGACCCGATGGCTGGTCAGCCAGAGATCGAGCGCGTTCGGCTCCCGCATGACCACGGCCGCCGCTTCGGCATCCAGGACGCTCGGATCGCCTGCGAACGCCGTATGTTTCGCGTGGTGCCGGTGCCCGTTGATGATGAGCAGCCGCCCCTCTGCCTCTTCGTGGACTTCCTTGACCCTGCCGACCCGGACCTGCCTGTTCAATCCGTGGGCGAAGTACAACACGGCGTCGCCTTGCTCGGGAGCCAGGTGGTTCCCCAGCAGGCACCGCCAAACGAACCGTTCCAAGGCGGCCGCCTCTTCCGAACGGGCAATTTCTTCCGATACTCGCTCGACTCCTTTCCGTATCCGGTTCGGGGAGGGCAGGCCGGCGTGCTCTTGGACGTGACGTGTCTTGAGTCCGACGCGTTTCCGAAGCAGGTAAGCGGCCCAGTCTCGGGCAACGCTTCCTTCCGCCTGCTTGGGATGCCGGTGCAGCGTTTCCACGGTTGTCCCCGCCAGATTGGCGCTGGCTTCCAGCACTGCTTCGATCAGGCCGTTCCCGCCGGGCGGCTCCACGCCGGCGTCCACGGCCTCGACCAGCTGCCGAAAGAACGGATCCTCGCTCCGGCGGCGTGCCGACCTTGCGAGGAACTGGGGGACCCGGGTCCGGTTGGCGCCGCCACATCTTGCGATTTCCGTCACGGTCAATCCCCGGTCAGTCAGCACCTGCAACAGGGCCAGGTGCGGGCCGCTGTCCTTCTCATATCCGGCGACCGGCATGCCGAAGAACAGTGAGACCCGCTCCGATTCGCGCTCGTAGACGCGTTCCGGTTTGACGACCACGGGATCGTCGCCCTCGGAGGCCTCCATCTCCTTCGCGATCTGACTGACGTGTTCTGGCGTACGATGCAAGATCTCCGCGATCTCCTGCGGCGCCATCGGACTCCGGAAGTACAGCTGTCTGACGATCCGGCGGCGGGCCTGGAGCAACTCCCGGCCGCGGCGGGGGCTTTGGAGATCCGCCCAGGCGGCGCCCGCTTCCTGCAGGATGCCGTCTACCACTTTCCGGGCTGGACGCGACTCCGCGGGTAAACGGGCGCTCCGTTCGATCGCCATGATCCGTCTCAAGGCTTCCGGGTCCTGGGCGAATATCTCTTCCGCGCTGTAACGGGTTTCGACGAGCGTGGTCCTCTCAACACCGAAACCGAAGCGCTCGGCCAATGCTTGCAGGGGGATGGGAGTCTCCTCTTGCAGGCGGTAGATCAATCCCTGGCGTGCTTCCTTGATAAAGTCCTTCGGATTTAGCTGAGTGATGACGTCCGGCGGCACGTCGTATGCGTGGCAGAATCCGGCCAGGTACTGGTCCAACAGGGACAGCTCGGGCGGAGTCTCGGCGGTTAGGTCGGCGTAGAAGCCGCGCCACTCCGCGCTCCCGCCCAACTGTCGCCGGGTGCGGGCGATCAGTTCGGAGAGGTAGTTCTCGGCGCGATCCAGGAACTCCGCGATGTCGCCGCGCTCGAGCGGCGTGTGGTCGTACAGCAGCACGGCCGTCAATCCGCGGATTTCCGACAGGCGGGGACTCTTCTCGGGGCTGAGCAACCGGTCCATCGGGGCGGAGAAGTACCACGCGACCCGTTCGAGGACGTCCCCGGGCTCCGTATCTGGACCCGCTTCGACCGTGCGTTCCGGACCAGGCTCTCCGGATCCGGGCGTATCTCGATGTGTGGTCTTCTGTACCATGGTGACCATAAAAAATACCATAACATCGGTTTTTTGTTCACCGTAGTCAGTAATGC
Organism: Candidatus Saccharimonadia bacterium; assembly: GCA_025449535.1. Taxonomy (GTDB): domain Bacteria; phylum Patescibacteriota; class SICC01; order SICC01; family SICC01; genus JALYJZ01. Next base: position 228,323 of record JANWJF010000001.1, on the reverse strand, counting down.
CTCCTCAGGACGCCTCGTTCGAGACGGTCTCAGGGGGCGGGACAGGTGCTTCTTGCGTGCTGGTATGCACGAAGTCGCGGTCCTGCCCCTTGCTCAATAGAGCGGTAGGTGTTTCCAGGCCGGATTGTCCTTATCGACGACGTCGACGAGGACGAGGTTGAGCTCGTCCAGGGGGTTGCCAGCGAAGATGACGAATTCGACGTCCTCGTGACCCACTTCCATGCCGAACTCCCGGTCCATGATCAGAAAGCCGAGCCGGTGGATCTCACCGGAGCTATTCCGGAATCCGATCGTGAATCTGACCGGATCATCGCCTCGGCCACCGACCCGGCTGACGTGGAAGACGGCGACTTTCCGCCATGAGTCCCGGATGTCCTGCTCCGAGCGTTTCCCCAGATCCCAGGGCAACGCCTCGGGGTCGCCGGGTACTTGGACGGTTGGCAGCCTGCGCCAACGGTTTCCGGACCTGAGGACCGGGTCCTCTTTCCGCATGTCGCGCATAGGCGACCTCCTTTTCAGTTGCGTCCCAGGGCTATCCGGAATCGCTCGAGCCGCTCCTTGAAGTCGAGCGGACGGTCGGCCCGGCAGTAGAGTGTTTCGCCCTGCTTGTTCTGCAGTGGCGAGACGCGTACCTTGTCGGATTGTTCGAGACAGTGTTTGACGATGGCGGCGGGCAGGTCCAGCTCCTTGGCGAGCCCTTTGACCGTCCGGTACGCGTACGGCGCGTCCTTGTGCATCGCGATGTCGACGATTTGCCCCAAGTACTCGCGCACCCGGTCGATCGGGAGCTGTTCGGCCTTGGCGGTCTCTCGATGAACCGAGGTTTTACTGAACGAGACGACGAAGTGCTGCCCGGTCTGCGGACTCACGACGATAACCACGTCGTCATTAAAAGTTAGCGCCATGACGGCACTCCTTCCTATTCGGGGACCTCGACGGTCCAGGTTTTCCTTGGGTAGCCGTATTTGTCGAATGTCTGGCGGTGCACGACTTCATAGCCGAACCAGGCATTGTTCAGGGCGCCAACGTCTCCAGCCACGCCTTGGACGTCCTGCCAGGTCAGCTGTCCGTTGTAGTAGAGGCCGATGCCCCAGGCTACGCCGAAGTAGTAGTTCGTTACCTTCACGACGCTGGCCCGCTGTGGGTTGAGTCGCTTGCACTGGCCTTCTTCGGCGAAATAGTCGACTTTCAGGACGGGGTGGTCCACGCCCTGGAACCAGAGTTCTCCCAGGTCGTCCATGTTGGATAGGCAGATCCACTTGCCGGTTTGGTCTTCGATGTCCTCGATACCGACGACCGACGGGGTGCTGCTTCCGGCGGATGCGAATTGGCCTTTGCTAAAGCAGAGAGCCAAGAGGACGAGCAATACGATACCCAGAAGGCGCATCGGTACATCCTTTCCTCGGGGATTGATGGGTTGGTTTCCAGAAAAAAGCCACGATTGGGTACGGCTCGCGGCGGCCCTCCTGGAAGCCAAGCGCATGTAAAGGGACGACTTCTCTTTATACGCTAGGTTACAGTATTATGCATAGTCATGGGAAAAGTCAGTCAATCGGATGTGCCACGGGAAGAACCCGTATTTGATGAGGCCGCGCGAGAGGCTAAGGAACGGTTCTATCAACATGAACAAGACTTCTACGCGCATCTGTTCCGAGCGGCCAACCGCACCCAGTCAGACTGGGCAGGCTTCGATCCGGAACTAGACGCGTCTCTCGAGCTTCAGTGGAGTGCGCGCGAGGCACGCGGTCGGAAACTGATGCTGGATATCTTCAGCGGCGATACTGAACTGCATGGGATGGCCTTAGCGGGGGTCGACCTGAAGAGGCGACAACTGGTTGCTGCAGGTTCCGCGGAGGAAGTGACTTCGGATACGGTGGCGTTCGTTCGTAATCGCATCGAGCATTATCTTCGACATGCGTCAGGTGACGTGTTCCGCCTGATGTGCGCCGTTCGGGATACGCTGATCGAGGATGATCCCGACGACCCGGTCCGACCGGCCGTCGAACGTAGCGATGACATAGCCACGAGATTCGCTTCCGAGACCCTATTGGACCAATCCTTGGAACGCGTTACCGTTCTCGCGCTGCATCGACAGGACTACCTGATGGTCAAGTGCAACGAGCAGGGGAGGTACGTCGGCTACACTAAATCCGTCTGCGTACACGCGGACGGCCTCCGTACTCCTGACCCGTCGGAAATCGTCGGATGCCCGGTCGCTCCGCACATCCGGACCCTTTGGAAGGGTGGAGTCGAGATCTTCGATGAATGCGGTCAGCTCGATCCGGAAACCGCCACGCCGCAGCGTCTGTTCACGCCTACTTGAGGCTCATAGGTTTCTAAAGGTTTACCGAAGCTAGCCGTGCTCTAACGCGTACCGCTGGGTGAATTGGACGACTGTATTACCCAAAGCGTACACTGATGAGTCGCTAGGGGATGCACCTTTACAGACTTTTCGTTTCCGGAACCGGCATCGGCAATCCCGCTGACGCCCGACCGGAAACGAAAGGAGAGTCATGGCACGCCGAGTGCGGACCAAGGCCCGAGGGCGCAGGGGACGAGCAGGACGAAGGCAGCAGCCACCTCAAAGACCCGAAAGCACCGATCCGGAGTACGTGCACTTCCCGTTGATGGACGAACAGATTCCGATCGCGGAGGTGGAGCGGTTTGTCCGTGAAGTACACGTCTGGGTCGCCAACGGGTTCGACATGCGCATCCTACTCAGCTTCCCAGAGTCGGAAGGCTGGCTGACGCGTCCGCGTTTCGCCGGAGGCCCCTCGATCCAGGTCAAACTGATGATCCGCAAGGACCAATTCGACACGGCCAAGGAAGCCCTGCCAGACGATGTACGAGATTCCGAGGCCAAGGAGGCCGCCGCCGCGACCGCCTGACGGTATGGTCGGTCCGGAACCTTCGGATCGCACCAAGGCCTGCAACGAAGCTTACCAGCAAGGAGCGTGAGAGTATGTGGACCTCCGCCAAGCCGGGGACCAAATGGCGTTGCCCGGGCTGTCAGGGCCGGGGCTGTCATCACGAAACGACGGTGCTGATCGAGAGTTTCCAGAATGGCCCGCTGCGACAGGTGACCGTCCTGCCATGCACATGCGTGCATTGCGACGGGAAGGGTTGGACCTTCAAGCGTCCGTTCTGGTTCTGGAACCGCGTCGAGTTCCGGTTGCCGCATGAGCGGACCGAGCCTCGTTACCGTGAGTTCCTCCACCCGGAGCGCGACGCCCTGGAGCGGCAACTGGAGCAAGCCGGTGCCGGAATCGGTACTGCCTGAACGCCAATGACGATGCCTGTGCCGCGCAAGCGGTGCGTTACCGATTCCCGCGCAAGCGACCGGATTGGAACAGGCATCACCCTTGGCTCATCTCGTGCGAGGTGGGGTAAGGGTGACGATTGAATCGTCCGGAGAGAACGGCTACGCTTCTTGGTTATGGGAGACCAGGACAAACTGAATCCGGTGGAATGCGAACTGATCGTGCGGCAGTTGGATATGTCCGCCTTCACCGACCCGGAGACCGGCGAGATTACGGACAGTGAGCAAACCCTGAACTGGGTCAACGAGCGACTGGACGACCTCCCGCGAGTCCGCGCACGCTTTGAGATCGCGCTGGAAGACGTGGAGGAAGCGCACCAAGGCGAGTACTTGCAATTCCTGGTCATGATCTGCCACGCCCAAAAGGACTGGCCTGCTGTCGAGAGGCACGCGACCCGTGCTGAAGCACTGCACAAGAAGCTTGGCGATCCCGCACGAGCAGCCCGCGGGGTAGTGCAGCGTGTGGAAGCGTGGAACGGCCAGGGAGATTACAGTGACGCGCTTCGTGAGCTTGAGCTTGTGCTGGATTATCTCGCGGACGTCGCCGAGCTAGCCGAAGGTTCGGACGAACGGGGAGCCGCGGAAGCGGTCCTGCCCGAGGTGCGGAACGGCTATGCTGAAGTGCAACGAGTTTCGCTACTGGGCCTCTACCGGGAAGGCGATCAGGAGCGGGTCACTGACTACTGCGAACGGCTTCTGGAGAAACCGGCGTTCAAGGAGGAGGAAGCCACGCTGTTGCTCGTTACCGCAGACACCCAGAACGAAACTAAGCAATTCGTGGAAGCCATGGCGACCCTACGGCGCCTGGAAGCGGTAGCCGTCGAGATCGAACGATTCGATATCGCGACCAATGCCGCGCTCGGTCAGGCGGTCTGCTCGCTGCAGGAGTTCAAGGGTATCTCGGCGCCGGGAGACTTCCACCGGGCCGCCGGATATCTGCAGCGCTACAGCGAGGACCCGAACCGTTCCCAAAGCCGGTTCAAAGCCGAGGTCCGGAACTTTGAGCAAGTCCACGCTGTCCTGGCGCGGAAAGGCCTGCTCTCCCCAGGGCTAGTATTTCCTCCGGGGGTGGACCTTCGTCGAAATCCCGGATGACAACCCGCGCAGTGAGCGTACAATGGCTCCGCACTACCACCTGAACCAAGGAGGCCCATGCCCGACGTCAAACTGAACCCGTATCTCAATTTCCCCAGCATCACTGCCGAAGCGCTGGAGTACTACAAAGGTATCTTCGGCGGCACGGTGGAAATCATGAAGTTCGGGGACATGCCGGGGGCGAAACCACATAACAAGGACCTGGTGATGCATGGGGTGCTGGAGAGCGACGCGATCACCCTGATGGCCAGCGACGGCATGAAAGACGAGGACGTCGTCGCCGGCACGAATGTCGCCCTGTCGTTGTCAGGGGATGACACCGATCGCCTGACCAAGTATTTCGAATCGCTCAGCAAGGACGGGAAGGTCCTGGAGCCGTTGAAGCCAGCGCCGTGGGGCGACACCTTCGGGATGCTGATAGACAAGTACGGGATCTACTGGCTGTTTAATATCGGTACCGGCGGGATGGGCAGCTGATCGGCCGTCAGTAGCCGATCCACGCGACGTCATAACCGGGCGCGTCGTCGTTGCGCACGACGCTCAGCCGGGTCAGTCCGAAACGCAGGTCGCGGTCGGTGAAGACCACGAGCCGGTTGGAATACCTTTGCTCGGTCCGGTTCCACACCCCCGTGCACGTGATGAGATTAAGGTGCGCCCGGCCGTCACTCGAACTGAACACGGACGTTGCGTCCTCTTCCGGCTGGTATGTCCGGAACCCGCGCACCATGAACGTGACCTTCGCCCCGCTCGCATCCTCGACCTGGATCCGGTCCCCGGTACGCAGCTGGCGCAGGTCGTCGAACACCGCCGGGCTGCCATCCGTCGTGCCGAAGTGTCCGTCAATGACGGAACTCCCCGCATCCCCGGGACGCGGCCCGAGGTCGTACCAAGCGGCGTTCATCGGGCTTTCCTTCGGTACGTCCATCGCTCCGTCCGGCGTCAGGCCGACATGCTCGATGGGCGCGTGGACCTTGATGCGCGGAATCCTGAGCCGCGTCGGCAGTCCCGTCCGTTCGGACCCACGGACCGCGGCACTGCCCGAGGGAAGCGGGGTCGGGTTGCCCCAGGAATCGACGGCCAACGCCAGGGACAGCACCAGTCCCGCCATGAGGACTGCCGATACCGTTCGTCTGGATCGCGTATCGGCAGACATAGTGCGTGAGGCGCGGCCTTAGTTTCGGGGACCGGCTCCTGCGTTCGGAAGCTTCGGGACGATGTCGCCCACAGCCAGCGAGCCGGTGGTCGAGCCTATGGCATCGGAGTCCGAGCCGTCGTCCGATCCGTCATCGCCGGAACCGTCGTCATCATCCGGCGGAATCACCGCGGCACAGGCCGTGTCGGTGATGGTGTTCGAGTCCATCGCCACCGCGCCGTTCCGGGCCAGCATGCTGCCTTCCACTTCGGCGCCGGTGGTAAGCGTGATGGAGGTCAGGGCCAGGATGTTGCCCACGAACGTGGAGTTCGTGCCGAGCGTCGCCGAGCTGCCGACCTGCCAGAAGACGTTGCAGGCCTGGGCGCCGTTGGTGAGGAGGATCGTGCTGCCGGAACCCGTGGTCAGCGTGGTCGCCATCTGGAAGATCCACACCGCGTCGGCGTTGCCTTGTCCGTTGAGCGTCAGGGTCGTTCCTACGCCCAGGGCGAACGTGCCCGCGGCGGAGTCGTAGACGCCTTCCGTCAGGGTCACCCCGCCGAGTCCCGAGCCGATGGTGGACGTGACCGTCCGCCCCGCCGCGTCGTTATACGCCGTGACCAGGTCGCCCTTGGCCGTCGTCAGCAGGCCGGGATTGTTGACCGAGCCGGCCGGGCCGGTGCCGTCTACCGCGTAGATCGTGCCGTCCACTTCCGCGTCCGTCAGGCCGGCGTAGTTGCTGCCGGCGGCCGGGCTGAGGCCTACGTCGCCGGTGATGGCGGAAGTAGGCACGTTCGTGACGGCCGTACCGGCCAGGACCGCGAAGTCATCGGCGGTGCCCAGGTCGACCGTGGGCTCGGCCAGGGCCTGCGCCGGAAAACCGATCGCCAAAGCAGCGACTAGTGCGGATACTGTCGTATATTTGAACCTTTTCATTTTTGTTCCCCTTAAGCAGGCGTCAACGCTGCTCAGCTTATTGAATCTTGCCTGCAGCATGCGCTTGTCAGGGATAATGACAAGCCACCAACTATATAAGTACCTCTACGGCGGGGTTATGAGATCCATGGAACGGTAGATTAAGGGCAGGACGCCGATCAATTCGGTATCATGGGTCGTTATGCCGATCGAATCATCAGAAGCGTACTTCGCCCGGAGGCAAGCGGCCTTCGTGGAGCAGGGCGACCCGTACCCAGGAGACCGGAACTGCCTGGACGTGGCTTGCGCGCTGGCCTGGCGCCGGCTTGAAGAAGGTGGCGAACCCGAGCTGCTCGCGTTCCGGCCGCCGTCACCGGACCCGCAGCTGACGCTGTTCCACGCTTCGGACTACGAACCGCTCGATCACGCGATAGGACGGTTCCCGAAGGTGGCGCTCCTCACCACCGAAGGGCGGTTCTCCTGGAACTGTCACGTAGTCTGCGCGGAGAACGGCTGGGTGTTCGACCCCATGCTGGACGAACCGGTGACGCTGGAAGAGTACCGGATACAGGTCCTGGAAGACGAGTCGACCGTCTGCGAGGTCCTGCGCGACACCGCCCAACTGCGCCAGGAACGGAAGCGGTTCGGCCGGCCGTGGGATGTCTTCACGAAGGAAGAATACTGGCGGATGAACGAGCACCGGACCGAGCATATTCGGATCCTGATACGTAGGACGCGCCGGCAGCTGGGTCGCCCGGAGTTCCTGACTCCGGAGGGAAAGGACGACCAGGGTTGGTTGGAAGTATACGTCGGTCGACCCTAGACGTACGCCTCGCCGCGTCCGAACGCCTTGTCCCCGAACAGTTCGAAAGCGTTCGGCAACTCCTTGCCTTCACCCGTAAGGGAATCTCGTGCCTTTTGCATGGCGGAAGCCCGCTGGGCCGGCGGCAGGTATTCGGCGATGTGCGTCCAAAGGATGGCCTTCGTCGTATCGTCGGGGCACAGGTCCGCCGCTTCCTGGGCAAGTTCTCGGTACCGGCTTTCTTCCCGGGCGGTTCCCGGCGCTCGCAGCAGGAGGGCGGTCACCTCGACCGCATGGGTGATCCTGGCACCGGTGTTGATGTCGCCGGATCGCCTGAGGCATTCCACCAGCGCCTCGGCGGGCTCTATGCGCGGGTCGTCCTTGAATGCTTCGGTGACCCGTATCAACCAGTCCGCCTGGCCTTCGCCTTCGGACTGCCTGAGATGCTCTGCTGATGCCGCGCTTTCGTCCATGACTTACCTTTATACGTCGAATCGGGGTACCATGCATAGTCGATCCGGAACCCGGATCGCATGCAGACCCCCGGTGGCGAATCTTACCAAGGAGGCGAAAAGTCGATGCGGACTTCCGGCAAGCCGGTCAAGAAGTGGCGGTGCCCGCCCTGCAAAGGGCGCGGATTCCTGAACCTCTACAGCTTCGAGAGCCAGGAGCGCAGCACCTGCGGGCGCTGTGAAGGCAGGGGGTGGATCTTCAGTCAGCCGTTCTGGCCGTGGAACTGGAAGACCTTCAGGCTACCGTCCCAGCGGACCCCCGAGCACGACCGCAAGTTCCTTCATCGGGAGCGAAACACCCTGGAGGAGCACTTCGAGAAGATCGGGGCCTGACGGCCCGACGATGCCTGTGCCGCGCAAGCGGTGCGTCAGCAATCCCCGCGCAAGCGACCGGATTGAAACAGGCATCACCCTTGGCTCATCTCGCACGAGGTGGGGCGGGGGTGATGAAGCCGTTAAGATAGACCCATGGCACGTGTCTGCATCTTCGGCGACAGCATTACCTGGGGAGCCTGGGACTTTGAGCATGGCGGTTGGCCGACCCGGCTGCGCCTCTACTTCGATAACGAAGAGCCAGGGAAGTTCGAGGTGTATAACGCAGACATCTCCGCCGACAAGGTCGGGGACGTGCTGCGGCGCTTCGACGTGGAAGTCGCGGCGCGGAAGCCGGAAGTGGTCGGACTGGTGATCGCAGCCCCGGTAATTCTCTTAGTCTCATGGATGCGGTAAGAGATGCAAAAACCCAAAAACAGTACGTTGCCCATTCTTGCTCTCGTAGCGGCAAGCCTGCTTTGGGGCGTGAACGTCCCGATGGTGAAGCTGGGCCTGGAGACGTTTCCACTCACGCTTTTCATGGCAACAAAGTTCTTGGCGGCTTCCTTGATTCTGTTGCCATTCGCTATCCGGACTTGGAAACCGTTGAAGAGGAAAGAGTTCGGGCTTTTGGCCTTGAGTTCGCTCATTTACATCACGTTCGCGACGTTGGCGCTTAACGTCGGTTTGACCTACGCCCCGAGCATCAACTCTGGCGTCATCACCCTGCTAGGGCCGCTGCTCCTGGGTATACTCTCGGTCAAGTTCCTCAAGGAACATATGAACGCGAAAACGTTCATCGGCATCCTGCTAGCCTTCGTCGGAGCTATGATCATCGTCGGAAAACCATGGGAGGTCTCGCTGACCGGACAGGCGACATTGCTCGGAAACACGCTCTTCCTGTTGGCAGTACTCGGCTCCGTGGTCGGAACACTTATCGCCAAGCCAGTACTTAAGAAAACGAGCTCGTATCAAGCCACGTTCATCATTCTGTCCGTGGGGATCCTGCCAATAGCGGCTTTCTCCCTCACGGAATTACCGCAACTGGATCTTCGGGATATCGCCGTCAGCGGATACGTCGCGCTTTTCTATGGGATTTTCGCGATTACGCTTGCCAACTTTTTCCATACCTACGGACTGAAGTACAAACCGGCGCATCAAGTAGGAATTTTCTCGTATCTCGAGACTGTCATCCTGATCATCGCCGCATGGTTCATACTCGGCGAGCGGCCGACTGAAGAATTCATCGTCGGGGCGGTGCTGGTGTTCCTGGGACTCTACTTGGCCGAAGTGGGCCGGATGCCGCGCCACCTCATGGTGAATCATCATAAATAACTGCAAGAGGAAACATGAACATTAAGGACATATATGCTCAGCACAACGTCAGCATCCAAAAGGAACCGTTTAGCTGTGGCCCGGTCGCGATTCTCAATGCTTTACAGCTAAAAGGCGATACGTCGCATACCGAAAAAGATTTGATTAAACTGTGCAAGGCAAAACTCGGAGCTGGCACGTCAAACAAAGATCTCGTCAAAGCTATCGAACAGGTTGAGCTGGAGATCGTCGAAGAGAAAAATGGTGCGTCCCTCAAGGATATTGAGCGGAACGTGGACCACGGCGCATCCGTCATCGTCTGCTACAAGAACGCCTTCAGCGGTAATGGTCATTACACGGTCATTACCCAGCACGATGACGGAGGGTTTTATTGCCGGGACAGCGCCTTTGGATTATTCCGAATCGAAAAAGGCGAGTTCGACAAGCATTGGTACAATCCCAAGGAAACTGCGATCAGATGGTTCGTAGCAGTGAAGTAGCCTAGAGCGTCTTCTTAAGCACGCGCAGCCAATTGTCGTGACAAAGCTTGGCCAAGTCACGGTCGTCGAAACCGGCATCGCGCAATGCGGCGGTGACTTTCGGTAGTCCGGTTGCATCCCCAACCTCATCCGGCACGTCCGCGCCGTCGAAGTCGGTACCGAAACCGACGTGGTCGATGCCGATCCGTTCCACGATGTACGTAAAGTGGCGGACGATATCGGCGATCGGCGTATCGGTTCGCTTCTTGCCGTCCGGACGCAGGCTGCACACGTCGAAGTTGACCCCGACGATTCCGCCGGACCGTCCGACCGCGTCCAACTGCTTGTCGGTCAGGTTGCGCGTAAAGGGCGTAACAGCATGAGCATTCGAGTGCGAGACCACTAGCGGCCGATCAGTGAGTTTCGCGACATCCCAAAAGCCTTGCTCGTTCAGGTGAGCCAAGTCCACCAAGATTCCTCGCTCGTTACAGGTCCAGACAAGCCGTTTGCCCGCCTCGGTCAGTCCCGGCCCGATATCCGGGCTGGCAGGGAACCGGAACGGCACACCCGTACCGAACGCGTTCGGACGGCTCCACACGATCCCGATCGAGCGCACTCCGCGCCGGTAGAAGTGGTCGATCGCGGCAAGCTCTTCATCAATCGGCTCCGCGCCTTCGAGGTGCAAGAGCGCGTGCATGGAGCCGGTTTCACTGACTGCCTCAAGGTCGCCCCGACTGACAATGTGGTGGAACGAATCATCAGTACGCTTCAGCTCGTCGAACACGTCGATCATTTCGTTAGCCGTCGCGTAGGCATGCTTCTGCTTAACCGGCGCTGCCAAGGGAAGGGTATAGCCGTCCTTGGTTCTAGTCAGGTCCGCTGCTTCTTTCTTGCCCTGGTCCGGGTTCGACACGAAGACCGCGAAGAACCCTCCCCGCAAGTCGCCCTTGATTGCCCGGGGCAGGTCCACATGTCCGACGGCGTTTTCCTCGAAAAACGGCTGATCCTTGCCTGGCTTCGGGCGGTGCAACTTGGAAAGCACGTCGTTGTGACCGTCGAATACGAACATATACCAATGGTACCGTAGTCCTGATACTTGCAAAAATACCTTAACTGTGATATTATTTCGCAATTATCAATTTTCAAACACATGAGCGATAGAAATCCAGACGGCCCAGAAGGAGTCGAAGACGAGCCTAAGCCGATTGAACCTGCCCAAGGCGTAGAAAACGCCTACATGCACCATGTCCTTGTCGTAGAATCCGGGAAGCCGATGACCAATGGTGAAGATCCGTGGGATAAAGCGAAGACAGAATATCCCGACCAAGCTGACGGCATCGGCCGTCTGCAGGACATTGCCGGGCGCGCGGACCGGATTTCCGAGAAATTCCCAGGCATGTACCGAAGGCTCGTCCGCAAGCTGCATTTCTCTGACGTGGAAGACGTCATGGCGCAGCGTATGCTAACCGACATCCTGATTTCCCGGGCGTGCGAGCATCGCAGCACGCGCAGTCCCGAAGAGATGGACCAAGCCGCTGCGGATCTGCGTCGCGAGCTTGCTCCTGACGACGGGCAGCCCACCGCTCGGGATATCGTCGAAGCCGCGTTCGAAGGGCGGATCGGTCCCGAGCAGGAACTCGGGCCTCCTCAGCCGTAAGTAGGTCGTACAGCCAAGCGTTAGGCGATACCATGACTGTATGTCCTGGGTGCTCTTTTCGTTGCTGGCCGCATTTCTCTGGGCACTGAGCAACGTTATCGATAAGGTCGCCTTGTCGCGGCTGGTCAAGAACCCAATGGTTCCGTTGGCGGTATACGGCGTGTTGTCGATCGTGGCGGTCGGCCTGGTCGTGCTGGGCGGCGCGTTCGAATCGTTCTCATCTCGGCATTTCGCGCTTGCCATGCTTGGCGGTACGTTCCACGCCTTGATGGTCCTGTTCTACTTCAAAGCGGTCGCTGCCGATGAGATCTCGAAGATTATCCCGCTGTTCGCGTTGGGGCCGCTGTTCATCGCGGTCGTCGCTGCTGTCACGTTGGGCGAGATTTTCTCGTTCGACACGTACATCGGCATCGTACTGATCCTCGTCGGTTCAGTGACGTTGTCGGTCCAGCGGTTACAGACTTTCAGCGTCAATAAGGCGTTCTGGTTCATGATTATCACGACGTTCAGCTTGGCAATGGGCGAAGTTATCTCGAAGTACCTGCTCAGCTTCTACAATTTCTGGAGCGTGTTCGCGTACACGCGGCTCGGCTCTCTGATTGTGGTCACGCCGATCGCCTGGCATTACCGGCGAGACGTCGCGCAGCTGTTACGAAAGGGTAAGCGCAAGGCATTGGCGATGCTTTCCACTAGCGAGTCACTGAATATCCTGGCGATTCTGTGTATCATCATTGCAGCCTCGACCGGCTATGTGACGTTGGTGAACGCCATGACCCAAGTGCAACCGTTCTTCGTGTTGGCGATGAGTGTCTTACTCACCCTGGTCGCGCCACATTTGCTCAAGGAAGAGCTGAGCCTGAAAATCTTTGTACGCAAATTCCTTTCGATCTTGATGATGTCACTCGGCGCTATTCTGGTGGCGACATCATGAGTACGCTACCAACTGCGCTGGTGCGGAAGATCGTGAAGGTGCGGATTGAGGAGAATGAGGGGTAATCGGGAAGACCCTACACTAATTGTGCAGCTTCTGACTGCGTGCCTTCAGAAGTTTCGAACCCGTATTCATTAAGTTCGTATAGTAATCGTTCGTAATCGCGGCGATCACTTTGGAGCAACTCAATGTTCCCATCGACTATCCATTGCCTAGCCTCGCCAAAAGCTGAATCGGGCAGGTGTTTACCCAAGGTCCTGACGACTTCGATCTGTTCATCGATCATCCGAAGGGTCTCCACGGTCAGTTTTGCCTGCAATGCGAGAATGTCTTCCGTGCTTCCCTCGAAAGTTCCGTTGTGTTGGTCGCAGTATTCCTGGAAAACTTCGAACATCCGTTCGGTAGCGGCATCTTCAACCGCCCATAAGGCCTCCGACATCTCTATCGGCCTGGTCTCATACGGAGTAGTGGCTACGAATTCGGCTTGACTCGCACTGCCGCTGGCGCGGTGTGCCCGAGGCACTATTGGAGCATCTGAAAGTCGGTACGGAGCGTCGAGTGGTTGGTCGAAGTAGTTATCCGCGTCGACCGTGCAATCGGTTTCACGGCCTTCCATTGGATCGGGCAAGTGTCCGTCGGGTTGAAGGTATCCACCTGGGACGGGTGCACGAGCCGGAAGACCCGGATCGGAGCCGTTGAATTGCTCAGCGGCGATAAACGCGGCTGCAGTAGTGATACCGATCGTGGTCCATCCGACAGCCTTAGAATTCCTGAAACGTCTAGCCATGCACCTCCTTGGTAACTAACGAATAAGAGTACAAGAATCGCCTAAACAAATCTATCAGCTCCTGCCACGTTAGGGCAGAGGATCTTGAAGGCACGAATTGAAGAGAATGAGGGGAAGTAGCTCATTGACATTTGTTCGTTTTTGTGTTAACGTAGCCCAATTACGTCAAGTAATTTGATACGAGCTACATGCCAACCCATGACCAAAAAGACGGCCCGGAACGGGAGTCCACGCCCGAAAAGACCAGCGGGAATTCTACGGAAACACCTGAAAAGGAAAGCCTCCTTGATCGTCTGAAGGGCTTTGGGCTGACTGAAGCAGGTAAGGATTTTATTACCTCCTTTGCCACCGAGCAGGCACGTGCCTGGGATCATGAAGCTCGTGACGTGCTGGGTGCGGGCGGCAAGAACCGTCCGGAACAGGAGATTCATGAAGCGAAGCAGTTCGCGGAGTGGTATACGGACCTTGCCGAGGGGCGGGATGTTCCTGACGAAGCCTGGGGTCAACTGATCGAAACACAACGGCAGCGACTAAGGGAAACTGCACACGAAGCGAGTAAAGTTGCGGTTACCGAGGGTGTTGGCCCTGCATTTGCTGCCAAGGAGGCAGAGGCGGCGCGGCAGAGCGCCGGATATCGTGAGTTAATCGCAGCCCGCTCGGCCTCCCAAAGTCCTGGCATAGAAAAAGACATGTTGGAAGGCGCTGCCGAAGCTCGCCGCGATGCTGGCTTATTCCAGGACTACTCGGAAGGTAAGAAGGTCCCGGATGGGGTAGAACCTCTTCTCGAGGGGTACGTTGCCGAAGTCAGGAAGCGTACGGACGAGGGAGAAGTACTGAGCGCTGAACATACTCACGGTGGTGAAACCCTCCATGAGGCCCAAGCCCGGCATGAACTTGCAGAGCTCAAGGCACTGCGAGAAGTGCTTAATGAGCACGAAGGCCGTGACGGTACCTCGGACCTGACTGCAGAAACCGCCGAGCGGGAACTCGAACTCAAGATGAAGGGCTCAAGGCGCTCCGCGCGTGATCGAGAGCTGGCGACCCTGAACCCGCTTGCTCGCTTGAGCGTCTTGGCGGCAGAACGTTCAAATCTTGAAGTCGTTCACAGCTGGGCCAATGCCAACCGCAAGATCGCCAAAGCACGTGGCCCGATACGAAAAGGCGTGGCTATCGCGATGTCAGTATTCAGGATTGCCCGTGGTTTCATTAAGGATATGAGCCACTTGGGGCGTGCGACAGCGGAGGCTGTTGGTCTAGCTTCTTCGAAACGGCGTTAGAGCTGTAAAATGGCACCTGGCGGCCCTTGCCTGATTTTGGAACTGAGTTGAGCGCACATCATGAATTGTGCTGACTCGGTCCGGTTCCTACTAAGGAAGGTTCCGGACGGGGTCATGTAATCCGAAGGACTAGTACGAAAAACAGCCAGCTCGCGCTGACTGTCTCTTGGTGGAGATGGGGGGAGTCGAACCCCCGTCCGATAAAGACCTGTGATAGACGTTCTACCGGCGTAGTCCGCTTTTTGCTGTCAGCTCGCTGGTCGAAAACGGACGAAACCCAGCGAACCCAGTCTCAAAGTTTTTTCCCAATTTCCTGAGACTAGGGAATCGGGATAAGCCCGGAGTATGACGTGCGATTCTTCCAGCCGGGCACTGGTAGGCGCACGATCCGGGGATTAAGCCCGGATAGGTAGAGCGTCCATCTGCGCGAACGCGGTCCGGAAAGTTTCCTTTACCGAATCACGGAACGCAGCGACTTTCTCTGTAAAGTTGCCAATTATACTGGCGTTGAACGCATGATTAATGAGGTGAGCGTTCGTCCTCAGCCGGCGGTCTGTCAAGGTACTTCACCGTCGAATCCGGTACATCCCCGTGGCCGGATTATAGGTCAATCAGGCGTAAAAGTCAATGCTAAAAGGCCTCCGCGAGCGATGAGGGGTGCTGTGCTCGCGAAGGCCTGGGGATCCGGAAACTCGGTCTTCCAACTGTTTCCGGGTGGTAGGTGCTGTGCCGGCTGGATCGGCTAAGGGAGGTCAGGCAGTGACGGGTGCCAGCCTGCTGGCGGGTTCGAACCCTTTCTTGCCGCGAACTGCATTCGATACGAGAGTCGTGACACCTTTGGGCTGGACCTTGTACAGGGTGGGGCGCTTCAGGAGCTTCTCGACTTTGCGCTGCCCGTGGCGGTCGAACACCTCGAGCTTCAGCGCGCCTCCTGCCCGTGTCACCTTCCAAGTGCTGTCTCCGAGCTCGACGATCTTGCCCTCGACGCACAAGTTACCTTCGCTCCGATAGAGCTTCATCGGGTTCCGGCACCAACTTGCTGGCCCGCTTGGCCCCACGAAGATGAAATGGTTTTGCATTGCGCTCCTTCCGTTGGTTTTCTGATCGCCGTCATCAAGTGGCGGCGGTACTGCCAATCAGGTAATGCTTCAGTCGGGGGTGGCCGCGAGCTGCTCGAACTGCTTCGCCCCGGGCTGGACGTTCTCCATGACGATGGTGATGCCGTTCGGGGTGATTTCGTAGACCGTGTACGGCCGGATCCGTGCGGCGATCCGCTGCTCACCGTCCTGGGCGAAGACGACGATTTCGTCTGCCAGCACCTTCCAGTGATGCTCTTTCCCGAGGGGATAGGGCACTTTGGGGTGGGCCGCCTTGGCATTCTCGTTGCCTTGTTCGCCCACGTGACCCAGCCGGTCTCCGAAGTTCAGGGAGTCGTCCTTTGCCGCGTAAGCGTAGTGTCTGTCTTCCACGGGTTCCTTCCGTCAGGGGTTTGCAGATGCGGTGAGTCGGGTCACGCAGATGGGCTTGCCGGTCTCGATCGACTCGAAACCTTTCTTGCCGCGCCGCACCCCGAGCAGGGTGCCGATGCCCTCCGGCCGGAGGTCGTGGAGCGAGTTCGGCACGAGCTTGGCGGTGTCCACCTGCTCGTCCTTGCCGCTTTTGATGACGACGGTGCCGTTCGGCTGTTCCGCCGAGCGGACCAGTTCCCAGGTGTGACACCCTTCGCCCAGGATGATCTGGGTCGGCACGACGGTGGCGTCTGAGTTCATCATGTACGTGCTGTCGCGTGGGTTTGAGAACAGCTCCTCGAGGCTTTCCTTGCCCCAGACGACCGTTCCTTTATCGTCGACATACAAACAGTAGAGCAATGGCGCTCCTTTCGTAGGATTGATCTGACTTTTCGGTCAGGCGGTAGCGGGCTCGGGGATCGGGGCGCCGATCTCGACGTAGGTGTACCCGTCCTTCTCGAGGATGTAGGAACCCGGGCGTTCGATCTTGACCGAGTAGAGCTCGACCCTGCTCGGGTCGTATACGTGCGCCGTGTAGACGGTCCTACCCAAGGATTTTCCGCTGGTGAACTGGAGCGAGTAACCGTCTCCCAGTTTGATCCAGCGTCCCTTGTTCATGGCTCGGATGGTGAGCTCGGGCCCGTCGGTACTGAAGGTCCCGTCGGTGTCGTGGGTGAGGATTGTCCTCAACGGACATCCCTCCTTCCTGGTTGTAGGGGTGCGATCGGATACTGAGCAACTTCTGACTATAAGCGAGGCAATAAAGTTAGTCAACCAAGCTAATTTATGATTCATCCGTGCGTGCTAGAATGGTCACAAGACACACATGAAACGCATCGCGGTACTCATCTCGAACAAGAGCGGCGGCTCGAACCTCCAGGCCATGCTCGACGGGCAGGCGGACAAGTTCGACGGCCAGGTCGTCTGCGTGGCGTCGGACAAGGAGGACGCCTACGGGTTGGTCCGGGCCGTGGAAGCGGACGTGCCGTCCTTCACGCTGGACCATGCCGAGTTCGCGGCACAGGGGAAGCCGCGCCAGATGTACGAGGAGGCGCTGGCCCGGAAGCTCCAGACCTACTCGCCGGACCTGATCGTCCTGGCGGGTTGGACGTACGAGCTCTCGGGGACGTTCCTCGGGTACTTCCCGTGGCGGACACTCTCGATCCACCCGGGCCTGCTGCCGGACCCCGGGTATCACAAGTACAAGACGCCGGACGGCGAGTTCGCCGATCCGTGCCTCGGGCTGTCGCTACGGAACGCGCTCCAGGCGATCCTGGCTTCCGGACAGAAGTATGCCGGTTCGAGCATCTTCGCCTACACGCCGGCCGGCGCGATCGGACCGGTGCTCAGCCGCGGGGTGGTCGAGGTGCAGGACGGCGATACCGCCGAGCAGCTCTCAGCCCGGGTCAAGCCGGAAGAGCACCGGGCACTTCGTCGGGCGTTGGCGGAGGTGTGCGCCGTGGCTCAGACCGCTCGATACTGACCACGATTTCCTCGCCGTCCTCGGGCGGGGCGATGGCATCGCCGTCCGCCGGTGCCTCGTCCGCTGCTTCCGCGGCCCCTTCTTCGATCGTGGGGATCGGACGGTCCATCAGGTCGATCATGCGGGGATCCGGAAGCGGCTCGGGTCGCCGCCGGGCCCGGCCCGCCAGGCGCAGTGCGCTGATCAGCGGTCCGTCTTGGGGAGCGATGGTCAGGCGCCGGACTATGTTCCGGTCGAATATCGAAGCGACGGGTTCCTCGGGCATCTCGCCGTCCGGACCGGCCTCCACTGCTAAGGTAACTCTCTCGCCAGAGCTGGGGTCGTCGGAGTCGGGGGAGCGGTGTCCTTCGGCTGGCATGAGACAAATCCTACACGAATCCAGGATTCTGTCAAAATACCTTGGTTAAGCGTCTCGTTGGACGGAGCGCTTCATCGCCTGGGCGGCCTCCCGCTCGGCCTGGCGCTGCTTGAGCGTCTGCCGCTTGTCCCGGGATTGCTTGCCGCGAGCGAGGGCGATCTCCAGCTTGACCAGACCCTTGCTGAGCCCGACGGCCGTCGGCACGATCGTCCGGCCCTTCTCACGCGTCTCGCCGACCAGCTTGCTCAGCTCCTCCCGGTGAAGCAGGAGCTTCCGTTCCCGCGTGGGATCCGGTTCGCCGTCCGCGCCGTGCCACGGCTTCACGTGCGCGTTCAACAACCAGGCCTCGCCGCCGCGGATGCTGACGTAGGCTTCCTGGATCGAGATGCCGCCGTCCTTGACCGACTTCACCTCGCCGCCCGTGAGCGCGATGCCCGCCTCGTACGTCCGCTCGAGGACGTAGTCGTGCCGGGCGCGCCGGTTCTTGGCGATGAGCTTCATGGTCCCATTGTACGCGGATGGGGCGGGGAAATTGACCTAACCATGACGGTTTGTTAGAAACAAGGCATGAGTACTGCCCGGCACATCCTCAGCGTGCGGCGTCGAACCCGGAGTCCCCGCGGCGCTTGAGGCAGTGCGATCGATCCACGTCCAACCGCCGCCAGGCGGTTTTTTTCGTGTCTGTAACCAATCTATCAATCAATGTCGAAAGGAAGGTGAGTCATGCATACTGGGAACATGCTGGTCGAACAAATACGAACACTGATCGCGGAAACGGCGGACGCCGGTGACGCTGAGTTCAGCGTCGAGCAGCCGAAGCAGGCCGAGCATGGCGACTACGCCTCGAACGTAGCGCTGGTGCTGGCCAAGAAGCGCGGCGTGAACCCGCGGAGCCTGGCCGAGGAGCTGCAGGGGAAGCTCGCCGAGGAGGAGCGGTTCGCGAAGGTCGAGGTCGCCGGCCCCGGGTTCCTCAACTTCACGCTGAGTCCCACCGCCTGGCAGGGGGCGCTCCAGGACATCCTCGATGCCGGAGACAAGTTCGGCCGCCGGGACAAGACCGGCCAGAAGATCCAGGTCGAGTTTATCTCAGCCAATCCGACGGGACCGCTACACTTGGGCAACGCCCGCGGCGGCTACGTCGGCGACGTCCTGGCCAACGTGCTCCAGCGCGCTGGCCATGAAGTAGAGCGGGAGTACTACATCAACGACGCCGGCGGCCAGATCGAGGTGCTTGGCAAGGCCGTGAAAGGCGAGGACGACGCCTACGGCGGCGGCTACATCGAGGCGCTCCGGAAGGAGATCGACCTCAAGAAGCCCGCCCGCGAGGTCGGCGCGGAAGCGGCGGAACGGATCATCAAGGGTACCAAGGAGACCATTAAGCGGATGGGTATCGCTTTCGATACCTGGTTCTCGGAGCAGAAGGAGCTGCGTGACAAGGGCGAGGTGAGCCGGACGCTGGGCGATCTGGCCAAGGTGGACGCGACCTACGAGAAGGACGGGGCGCTCTGGCTGAAGTCCACACACTATGATGACGAGAAGGACCGACCGCTCCTGAAGTCGGACGGCGAACCGACCTACATCGCTGCGGATTTGGCCTATCACTATCACAAGTTCGTGACTAGGAAGTTCGATCGGGTGATCAACGTCTGGGGTGCCGACCACCACGGCGACGTGGCCCGGCTCAAGGCCGGCGTGGAATTCCTCCGTAAGGCGGATCACTTCGACGGCAAGCTGGAGATCATCCTGGCCCAGTTCGTGCGGCTGGTAGAGGGTGGCGAGGCCAAGAAGATGTCCAAGCGGGCCGGTACCGCGGTGCGTCCTGAAGAGTTGCTCGAGTCCGTGGAGCCCGACGTGGTGCGCTTCTTCTTCGTGATGAAGAGCGTCGGTACCCACATGGACTTCGATCTCGAGCTGGCCAAGGAGCATTCCCAGAAGAACCCGGTCTACTATCTGAAATACGCGTACGCACGGATCGCCGGAATCATCAAGAAGGGCGGCAAGGCGGGCAGGGCGGACCTGTCGAAGCTGGGCGAGCCGACCGAGACGGCCCTGATCCAGCTGCTGGCGGAATGGCCGCAGACCGTCGCCGAGACGGCGGACGACTATCAGGTCCAGCGGGTCCCGCACTACGCGCTGGCGGTGGCCGACGCGTTCCACAAGTTCTACGAGCAGTGCAAGGTGGTCAGCGACGACAAGGACCTGACCGCGGCCCGTCTTAAGCTGGTCGAGGCGACGAAGCTGACGCTCGAGCAGGTCGGCGCGACGCTCGGCATCGAGCTGCCGGAGAAGATGTGAGGGCCTTGCTTGATTCTCTAACGGCTTACAGTAAGCTGTGAAGCGCCATGACCCAGCCGACAACGACGATTAATGAACCCGACTTCCGCGACAAGGCGGAAGAAGCCGCCCAGTATCGTCTGGCGGGCAGGTTGGAAGAGGCTGAGAAGCTGTACGAAGAGATAGTGGCGCTGGGGCAACCGATGGCCGTGGGATACGGCAACGAGCACCTCGGTCTGGTACATATGCGCCGCGGCGAACAACTGCGGGAACAAGGGAAGGCGGACGCGGCGATCCGGGAGTTCGATATCGCTCACTCGTTCTATGCCAAGGGGCGGGAAGGATATGCTTCGGGCGGCGATCCGGTCCACGTTTCTTCGACGATGCTGAACGAGGCGCTGCTGTTACTGAAGCAAGGTCGCACGGCAGACGCGGTGCAGGGGATCAAGGGGAGTATCGCCTCGCTGAAGGAGCATATCGACGAAGTCGATGACCGTGGTTTTTACGATGAGCATCTTCAGGTGAAGTACGTTCGGTTGGCGGGAGCCCTGCTCGATGCCGGCGACGTGACGGAAGCCCGCGAGGCGATTGAGACCGCGAAGCCGATCGCCCAGCGCAACGACTACTTCGTGATGCAGACCGAGTACTACGAAGCGAAGGTCCTGGCCGCGGAAGGCGAGCCGGCGGAAGCCCGCGTACTGTTCGAGCGGGCACTCAAGAAAGTCCAGGCGTTCGAGGACGAAAAGATGATCCGCCGGATCCAGCAAGAGATCGCGGCGCTCGAGGCGTGATCGCTACAGCTTGATTTCCCAGAGCCGGTCGCCGGCCAGGGCGTAGAGCATCTCGGTCTTGTCGTCGACGACGATGTCCGTCAGCTCCCCGAAGCCCTCGGCCCGGAACTGGCGGGCGTACTTGCCGTCCGCGTTGAACTCGACGATTCGGCCGTGTCGGGGATCGCTCACGAAGATGTGGTCGTTGGCGAAGTTGATCGCCAGGGCGTTGGCTCCGGTAAGCGCGCTATCCGGGGCGGGGGCCTTGGAGACGTCGAACCGTTCCCGCTGTCCGCCGACCGCCCGGACCACCGAACCGTCCGACTTGAGGATGTGCACGGACGCACCGGTGACGATATCGACGGCGTCCTTCAGTTCGATTTTCTTGTCGAAGTACGGCTCCGCCTTGTTGAACGCGGACAACGTTCGGGTGTAGCTCCAGACCTGGTCGTCCTGCGGCGAAAGCACGTAGGCGTTCTGCTGGACAGTATCGAGGGCGACGCCCTTCTGCCAGACGCCGCCGGTACCGAGGTCGACCTCCGCGGCCACGCCGGACGACGTGTCGAGCTGGACGATCGACGGCTTGTCGGTCAGCAGCAGTACGTCGCCGTTCGAGGTAGTGGCGGTGCCGGCCACGCCGCTCGAGGTCGGGGGGTTCTCGCCGGAACTCAGCTTGTTGCCGTTGAGGTTGAAGCTGACCACCTTGGTCTTCGGTCCGAGCGCGTAGAAACTGGTGCCGGACTGCACCAGGCGGGTCAGCCCGTCCGTCTCCTCGCCGAGGTCGGCGACCGGGTCCTGGACCCGGACGACGTCATTGATCCGGTCGTACGATTTCTGGAGGCTTTGCTGCAGGCCCGCGACCTCGTCCGACAGGATGCCCTGTTCGGCCAGCTCGTCCGCCTTGTGGTCGGCCTGGGCCAGTTGCTTCCGGGCGCCGTCGACGTCCTTGATGATGAAGCTCTGCTCGGCCTTGGCCTGCAGTTCCTCGACCTGACCGATCTGGGCACGCACCTTCTCCTCGGCCTTGCGTTGCTGGGTGGCGTTCAAGGACAGCGCCACGCTGATCACGAAGACCAGCGCCGCCGCGATGATCAGGTTCCGGTAGAGGACCCGCTTCTCGCCGGCGAACTGCTTGCGCCAGGGCAGTGTCTTGAGCCGGTCGGTCAGTGGCGCGGCCGTGCGGGCGACGCGCTTCCAAGCGGACGAGTCGGCGAGACCGCTTTTCCGCCACTGCTCGCCGGTCTTGCGGGCCAAAGGACGGACGGCGTCGGCGGCCTGTCGGCCGATCTGCGCGACGGCGTTCCCGGCCGCGGCAGCGCCGGATTCCGGCTTCGGCTGTCGGCGGACCGGCGCGGTCTCCGGGGTGCCCGGCGCGTGGCGCGGCCCCGTCTGCCGCTCGCCTTCGGACGGGGAGGGCGGCGGGGCCTCACCCTTACGGGACGCGTTCCAGCTACGGACGCGGTGGGCCGCTCCGGCCGCGGACCGCTTGATCCGGGGCTTGAACTCGCGCTCCCAGCGCCGCTTGGCCTTGTCGTAAGCCTCGGCCGCGGGCGTGTCCTTGGTGAACGGCTGGAATTTCTGGAGCGACTCGAAGTGGCCGCGCGGCGCTGACAGGATGATCTCGTTGGGCTCGTCCGACAGCGTCTCCGAGGAGATCAGGTCTACGGTGGTGAGCTCCACGATCACCGCGGCGAACCGCTCCGGCCGCTTGCCCTCCAGGTCCTCGGCCAGCTTCTGGATCGCCCGGATCGGCTGGTGCAGGAAGACCGTCCGGCGCAAGTCGCGGATCGGGAAGTGTCCGAGCAGCTCCTTGGTGGTGAAGAGCACCTTGTCGCCGACCTCGAGCTTGCCCTCGGCCACGTTTTGGAACGTCTTAGAGGTCTGGGCGCCCGGTTCGGACAGGCCCTCGGTGATGTCGGTGGAGGAGTGGCCGCGCACCAGGTACGCCTTGGCCTGGCCGACCTGGGTCACGAAGACCTCGTTCTCGTGGATTACGCCGACCACGGCGTCCAGCTTGCCGACCCAGTCGGAGTCGCCTTCGGCGGCCAGGTCCGCCAGCGTCTGGTTGAGGGTTGTCAGCGCGTTCTCGAACGCCTCGCCGACGGTCCGGTTGAGGTCGCCGAAGAACTCGCGCTGGAAGGTATCGGCGATTACCTCGCCGACGTCGTACGCGTCGTCGGTGAAGGGGGTGTCGGCGACGATGAAGACGCGTCCGTATTGGCGCTCCAGGAAGTTCTCGGACTCCTCCGCGACCGCCCGGGCGATCCCGGTCTCGGTCTGATTGAGGAGTCGCGCGTCCTTGGTCGTGTATTGGACGTTCAGCGGATGTTCATCGCCGAACGCCAGGTCATCGTTTTCGGGCATAACGGACTACAGTATAGCGACCGCCAGGCACCGTTGTCAGCAAGACGTTGCTGGCAGGCGGTGATGTGCCGTAAATGCGCGTGGCTACGCCAGGACGTCTTGCATGACAAGTGCCTGGCTTTAAGTAGAAAAGTCTGACGCCGTGCCGCTAGCAGTGGAACGTGGGCTGACAAGCGGTGACGTGGCAAACGATACTTGCAGTGGTCAGAACGTTCCGCTTGCCAGCGCACGGTGTCTTGGAAAGGGAGGCAGGGCGCAGGGTACTCGTTGTCCGGAACGCCCTGAGGCCAGCTCTTGGCACCAGGCTGCATGAACGTAATCAGCAGCGTTCCGGCTACGACGTGTCCCTGCGCCCTACTCTGCTACGCTTGAATGGTGAAAGCGGTCGAACGGATACGAAAGCTGACCAGGCGTGACTGGTATCTGATCGGGGGATTGACGTTCCTGGCGTTGCTGCTGCGGTTCATCAACCTCGACCATCCGCCGAAGATCATCTTCGACGAGACGTACTTCGCGGTCTTCGCCCAGAACTACCTGACCGGGACGGAGTTCTTCGACGCCGAGCCGCCGCTCGGCAAGTTCCTGGTCGCCGGCGGGGAATGGCTGTTCGGGAACGACTCTTTCGGTTGGCGCTCCGTACCCGCCCTGTTCGGGACCGCGGTGGTCCCGCTGATGTACCTGCTCGCCAAGCGGCTGTTCGGCGGGACGGTGGTCCCGCTCTTCGCGGGAGCCCTGGCGCTCTTGGACGGCTTCCTGTTGGTGGAGTCGCGGACGGCGGTGTTGGATGGCTTCGTGATCGTCTTCAACCTGGCGACGTACCTTTTCTTCGTCCAATCGCTCCAGGCCGCCGACCATAAGACGGCCTTCCGGTGGCTGGCGGCGACCGGCGTGACACTCGGGCTGGGGCTATCCCTGAAGTGGATCACGCTGGCGTTCGTCGCGCCGGCCGCCGCGCTCCTGCTCGTCCTGGCGCTCCGCGATCGGCGGTGGGTCAAGCAACTGTTCAAGGTACGGTCCGGCACGGCGCTACTCGATGCGATCGGCGCCAAGAAGGAGAACCTGTTCTCGGTCGGCCACTACCTGGCCTGGCTGGGGCTGGTGCCCGTGCTGACCTATCTCGGCCTGTTCGCGGTCCACGTGCCGTTCGACTCGACGGGTGAGGACGCGCTCGGCATCCACCGCCAGATCTTCAATTACCACCACAACCTCGAGGCGACACACCCCTACGGATCGGCCTGGTACACCTGGCCGCTGATGATCCGGCCGGTGGCGTACTTCTTCGAGTCGGCCAACAACCAGTGGCAGGGGATCATCGCGATGGGCAATCCGATCGTCTGGTGGAGCGGCCTGGCGGCCGTGGGCTTCGCGGCCTGGCGGTTCGCGCAGCGGCGGAGCCTGGTGCTCGGTCTGCTTCTCGTCGCGATCCTGGCACACTTCGGACCGTGGGCGCTGATCGACCGCGTCCTCTTCATCTACCACTACGCGGGGGCGCTGCCGTTCGTGATCTTGGCGCTGGCGTACGCACTGGGCCGGAGCTGGGAGTGGCGTCCGGCCGACCCCTGGCCACAGGCCGTCGGCTGGTTCCTACTGATCGGCGCCACCGGGGTGATGGGTACGCTGCTCGGGCAGTCGTTCGGCGGGCTCGTCCCGGTGCCGGCGGGCGTCTCCGTGACGCTTGGCGCCCTGGCTGCGGTCATCCCGGTCTTCTGGCTGGCCGCCACCCGCCACCTCGGCTGGCGTTGGGGCAAGAAGCAGGCCGTGGCGTTCCTTTGGCTGACGGTACTGGCGTTCGTTTACTTCTATCCGGTCTGGACCGGGCTCGGTCTGGACGTCCAGGACTACAACCGCCGGATGTGGCTGAAGAGCTGGATCTGAACCATGGAAGCGTTGGGCGAGGTCGCGGCCAACCCGGGTCTCCAACTACTGGCGTTGCTCTGCGCCACGCTCGTCCTGTCCTATGCCGCCAACTGGTTCCTGGCGCGGGTGTTCGTCGGCAAGACGTACCGCTACCTGATCGCGCCGGGCGTGATCGTCCACGAATACTCGCACGCGCTGGCCTGCATCCTTACCGGCGCCCGGATCCGGAAGGTCCGGGTGTTCAAGGAGACGGGCGGGGAGGTCGTACACGAGCCGGCCCGGCTGCCGTTCGGGGAAGGACTGATCAGCGTCGCGCCCATACTCGGTGCGGCGATCGCGGTCTACCTCCTGGCGGTGCTGCTAGTGCCAGGATTCGTCGGACTCGGGGAACTGGAGATCTCGAGCTGGCAGTTCCTGGCGTTCGCGTACCTGGCCTCGAGTGTCACCGCGGCGATGGCCCCAAGCATGCAGGACCTCCGGGCGGGGTTGGCGGCGTTCGTCGTGATTTGCACGATCATCGGGCTGGGCGCGTTGCTGCCGTTGGCGTCTGACTACTTCGACGCACTGCTCGGGACCGAGTTCGAACGGATCCGTGGCCTGGTGCTCTTCAGCCTGATCGTCCTAGCCACGCTGACCGCGGCCGCGGCGGCGGCCTACGCCGTGCTCCAGCGGACGACGCGGCAGGGCGTGACCTACGTGACCCAGGGGTCCACGCCCGCGCCGCGAAAGCCCTCCCGCAGACGGGTGTCTGGTCGATTGCGCAAGGACAAGGGCGGCGGGTTGTTCGAGTAGCTAGAAGGCCTTCCACAAGGCCCGGTCGCGGGCCGCTTCGAGCACCGTCGTGTCGCCGTACATGTGCCGCTCGTTGATGTGGCGCTGGGCGTAGCTCTGGATCGTCCGGTACCAGTGAATCGCCACCTCGGGTTCCGCGGCCTGGGCCTGCCGTTCGAGCCAGCCGACCATCTTCGAGGGATCCACGTCGCGGCCTTCCAGTAGCTGCGTGGCGAACTCCTGGTCGTCGATCTCGATGGCGCTGGCCAACGCCTTGCGGAACTTGTTCTGGCGCTCTTCCTCGCTGTGTTCCCGCTCCATGGCCTTACCTTATTGCAAGGCCGGCACGGTACAATGGACCCGTGCCGAAGACCGCTGAGAAAAAACCACGATCGAAATACCTTGCCGACTTGAACGATGAGCAGGCCGCCGCGGTCCTGCACGGCGAGGGGCCGCTCCTGATCGTGGCCGGGGCCGGGACGGGCAAGACTGGCGTGATTACGCGGCGGATCGCCCACCTGATTGAGCAAAAGGGCGTCCCGGCATCCGAGATCCTGGCGATCACCTTCACTGAGAAGGCGGCCGGCGAGATGCTCGACCGACTGATCGGCATGGGACTGTCCCAGCTGCCGGAGCACATCCAGACCTTCCATGCCTTCGGCGACGAGCTGCTCCGTGAATATTCGTTCGAGGTCGGCCTGCCGCCGACCTACCAGCTACTGGCCGACGCGGAGCAGGTGATCTTCCTGGAAGACCATCTCGACGAGCTGCCGTTGGACGTCCTGAAGCCGAAGGGCGCCCCGGCCCGGTTCCTTTCCGAGATCCGCGACGCCATCGGCGCGGCCAAGGCGTTCGACCTTCGCCCAGAGGACTACGCGAAGTGGTGCAAGGCCGAGACCGTCCGTGTGAAGGCCGTCGCCGATCCGGATGAGAAGGCCGAAGCGGCGCGCCAACTGAAGCGCCATGAGGAAGTCGCCGCCGCGTACGCGGTCTACGAGCGGCTCAAGGACGAGCGGTACTTTATCGACCACGGCGACCAGATTCAGAAGGCGCTGCGCCTGCTCCGGGACAAGCCGGACGTCGCAGCGCGGCTGCGGAAGACCTTCAAGTGGGTCCTCGTCGACGAGTACCAGGACACCAACGCTGCCCAGGCCGCGCTGGTGAAGGAAGTCGCCGGCGTGGCGGGCAACCTCACCGTGGTCGGCGACGACGACCAGAGTATCTACGCGTTCCAAGGCGCCTCGATCGAGAACATCCGGACGTTCGAGGAGACGTACAAGAACCCGACCCGGGTGGTGCTGACCAAGAACTATCGGAGCTCGCAGCCGATCCTCGACGCCGCGCACCGGCTGATCGGCAACAACCCCGACCGGCTCGAGGCCAAGGACAAGTTCGACAAGCGCTTGACCGCGGAGGCGGTGACGGAGAAGTCGCCGCCGCAGTTCCTGACGTTCGCGACGGTCGCCGACGAGGCGGAGGGGATCGCGACCAAGCTGAAGCACCATCACGAGGAACACGGCATCCCCTGGCAGGACATGGCGGTCCTGGTCCGGCAGCGGAAACTCGGCGAGCACTTCATGCGGGCGCTGTCTGGCGCCGGCATCCCGTTCCTGGCGGAAGGGAGCGGCCGGCTCTACGACCAGCCCGAGGTGAAGCTCTGCGTGAGCTTCCTGCTGGCCGTGGCCGATCCGCACGATTCGCCGTCGCTCAAGCACCTGGCGGCCAGCGAGCATTACGACGTTCCGCTGGACTCGTTGTTCGACGCGGCGGCCAAGATGAAGCGCTATCACAAGCCGCTGTGGGAAGTGCTTTCTTGGACCAAGGCGGACAAGTCCGCGGAACTGCCCGGCATCACCAAGCGCGCGGACAGCGACGAGCGGATCGCGCGACTCCAGGACGACGTCCGGGATTACGCGCGGCGTGCCAGGCAGCAGCCGGTGGACGAACTGCTCTACGAATGGCTGGCCGAGGCCGGCTACGCCGACCGGCTCCGCCAGGGCGGTGACGAACAGCCCGTAGAGAACCTGGGTCGGCTCTTTGCGCGGCTGCGGCAGTACGCCGCGACCGCGGAGGATCCGAGCGTCGCCGGGTGGGCCCGGCATTACCGGGACATCGTGGCGCTCTCGGACGAGAAGGTGGCGACCGAGTTCGACGCGGAGCATGACGCGGTCCGGATCATGACGGCGCACGGTGCCAAGGGGCTGGAGTTCGACGTGGTCGTGGTCGCCGGGATGGTCAACGAGAAGTTCCCGGCCAACCGCCGGAGCAGCCAGCTCTCGGTGGATCCGGTGGTGGGCGTGGAATCCGACCGGGCGGCGCACGTCCGCGAGGAGCGGCGGCTTTGCTACGTGGCCCTGACCCGGGCGAAGCGGTTCTGCTACCTGTCCGCCTCTAGCGACTACCAATCCAAGAAGGTCTGGCGGCCGAGCCAGTTCGTGGCAGAAGCGCTGGGCTCCGACGTCGCGACGACGCTGCCGGACGCGCCGAAGGACGCCTGGCGCCTGCTCAAGCAGTCGATGCCGGTCACCGCGGCGGTCGCGGCCCGCCCACAGGACGAGATCATCCGGCTGTCCTATTCACGACTCAACGACTACTGGACCTGCCCGCTCAAGTACTACTGGAAGCACGTGGCCCGGTTCCCGGAGGAACGGCGGTTCGTGACCGAGTACGGCAGCCTGATGCACCGCGTGATTGAACGGATCAACCGAGACAAGCTGGAAGGCCGCGAACCGAAGCTGAAGGAGGCGCTGGATTGGTTCGAGCGCGGCCTCCGGACGCTGCCGGAAGAGCGCCCCGGCCAGGTCGCCGCCGCTCGCGACCGGGGGCCGGCCGTGATCAAGCGGTTCCTCGCGGAGGAAGCCCAGCGCCCGGCGCCGACCAAGGTCGAGCACCAGTTTAAGATGGCGCTCGACGGCTGCCTGGTGATCGGACGGCTCGACCGGATCGACACACACCACGGCAAGAGTACGATCGTCGACTACAAGACCAGCGAGTCGGTGACGACCGCCGCGGAGGCGGAGAAGAAGATCAAGGCCAGCGACCAGTCCAAGCAGCTGCAGATCTACGCGTTGGCGTACGAGGAGGAGACGGGGAAGGCGCCCGAGCGGATCGTCCTGAACTTCGTGGAGACCGGCGTGTCCGCGGCAGCGTCGCCGACGGCGCGGCAGCTCACGACGATGCGGGAACGGATCGTCGAGACGGCGAAGGAGATCAAGGCCGGCAACTTCGCCCCGAATCCGTCGCCGCATGAGTGCAGCCCGTTCGCGGACTGCCCGGGCGATCGGCCGAAACACCGGACGCAGTAGCGTCACGGGGACGCGACCCCGGCAATGCCAACCCGCGTTACACTAGGTCCGTGACACCGAAACACACGCACGAACAGCGTCCTTTGGCCGTCTTCGACATCGACGGCACGCTGTTCCGCAGCGCGGTGATGATCGAGATCGTCGATCGGATGATCGCGACCGACCGGATCCCCGAATCCGTCTACCAGGAACTGGTGGCAGCCAAGAACGCCTGGAAGGACCGGCAGGGAAGCTTCGAGGAATACAACCAACAGTTGGTCAGTTTCATCGAGAAGCATTTCATCGGCCTGGATGAACGTGAGTTCAACCGGTTCGCCGCCGCGGTGATCGACGAGCTCAAGGACCGCCAGTATCAGTTCACGCACAACCTGCTGGAACGGCTCCGGGCCAAGGGCTACGTACTGATGGCCGTCTCCGGCATGCTGCAAGGCGCGCTCAAGACGTACAACCGGTCCCTGAAGTTCGACTACATCTACGGCTGGCAGCAGGAGGTCCAAGGCGGGAAGTTCACCGGGAAGTCCGTCGGCCAGCACCCGATGGACGGCAAGGAGAAGGTTGTGAAGTACTTTCTCTCCGAGCACGCCGAGGTGACGCTGGACGGCTCCGTCGGCGTCGGCGACACGGAGACGGACATCGGTTTCCTGGAGATGGTCGAGAATCCGATCGCCTTCAACCCGAACCGAAAGCTCCTGGATAAAGCGAAGCGGGCTGGTTGGCGAGTATTGGTCGAGCGTAAGGACGTGGTCTACGACCTCTCTGAGCCGCGGATCGTCGGTTCGCCGGACGACGTGCTGTGATTGTATGACTGGTCAAAAAGTCCTACACTAAAGGGCTTTTGTCCTTTTACATACCGCAGCGGAGAGCCGATCGCAAGCGATACTTCGCTTGCGACCGGCTCTCCGTTACTGCTGCGGACGAGGCATCACTACCACTACACATCAGCAGAAGGAAGGAGTGGACATGTTCGTCCACCTGTTTCTGAAAAAGCCCGTCGCGGCGCGAGTCGTCGGCCGCAAGACGGAGCGGTCGACGGTCGGTGGCTTCCGCGTCTTCGAGGGCGAGGAGGGCCAGCACCTGACGCTGAATCATCTGCCCCGCAGGTTGCCGGGAGGCCTGAAGGACGTCGAGTTCTCAAAAATCGTGATCCAGGCCACTGGGGTCGCGAATCCGCCCACCGAGGGCATTTACGAAAATGACCCACAACTGGCTTGCTACGCCACGGTCGAGGTCAGCTACGACAAGAAAACCAAGACCACCCAGTGGTTCATCCGGGTCGAAGGACCGACGTTCATCCGTGTCCGCGAGTACTTCAACTTGCTGCGGGAAGGGAAAATGGAGCCGGTGAGGTCCTGGACCGCCGACCAGAAGGCAGACTGACCAGCAGTGACGGAAGCAACGGGCGAGCGCCCACCATCATAGGCGCTCGCTCTCTTCCGTTTGGTATACGCTGGAAGCAGTAGAAAAAACGGAGTACCGTATACATATGACTACTATCCTCGTCATCGCTGCCGCCGTGCTGATCGTGATGATCGGCGCCGTCTATTATGAGTTGCTCAAGCAGCGGAAGGCGCGTGAGTCCGACGATGGTGATTCCGCCCTGATGCAGTGGTTGAAGGACTTCAAGGAGGACCAACGTCACGCCAGCCGGGGATCGCAGGAGGCCAGCAAGGAGATCAGCCAGCGGCTGGACAAGGCGGCCGGCGTGATCGCCGAGCTCAACAAGGAGGTCGGCCGGATCCAGAAGATGGGCCAGTCGATCGAGGAGATGCGCGACGTGTTCCGCTCGCCGAAGCTGCGCGGCAATGTCGGCGAGTCGTTGATGAAGGACATCCTCTCCGAATGCCTGCCGAAGACGAAGTTCAAGCTGCAACATACGTTCAAGAGTGGGGAGAAGGTGGACGCGGTGGTGCTGACCTCGAGCGGCATGATTCCGATCGACTCGAAGTTCCCGCTGGAGAAGTGGCTGGCGGCCCAGAAGGTGAAGGGCGAGGGCCGCGAGCCGTTGCTGCGGGAGTTCCGCCAGCAGGTGAAGAAGCACGTCACGGACATCGCCAAGAAGTACATCCTGCCGGGCGAGCAGACCGTCGATTACGCGTTCATGTACGTGCCTGGCGAGGCGGTGTTCCAGGAGATCTACAACAATACCGACCTCTTCGACTTCGCGTCCGAGAAGCACGTGATCCTGGTCTCGCCCAACAACTTCTACCTGTTCCTGCAGCTAGTCCTGAAGAGCTTCGAGGGCGAGCAGATCGAGGCGCGGGCCAAGGAGGTCCTCAACGAGCTGCGAGCGATCCAGCAGGACTCCGGCAAGCTGGGCGCGAACCTGGGATTGCTGTTCAAGCACCTCGGCAACGCCCAGAAGACGATCCCGTCCATCGAGAAGGACTACGACCGGATGAAAGGGAAGATCGACAAGGCCGGCTCGCTGAGCGGCAAGCAGGCCAAGGTGGCGGAGAAGTTGGAACGGTTCACGGAACTGCCCGAGGAACCGGTCTCGGAAGTCGAGCCGGCGAAGAAATCCTGAGCCGCCGGGTGATACCATGGGTGGTCCGTCCGTGGTCACCAGGACATGAAGAAACCTGAGGATTATTACCGGTTCGATATTCCCGAGCTGCTCGCCGCGGCCGGTGGCGCGCGTGACTTTTCACCCGCCGAACTGGTCAGGCTGCCGAACAGACGCTACTTGCCGGGCGGCCTCTTCGAATCCATCGTCTCCGGCGATCCGCGCCAGGGGTACCTAGACGTGGACGGGATCAACATGCGGGAACTGCACCTCGACGACTGGTTCGCGGAATGCCCACCCGATCCCAGGCGGCACGGCGGCGCGATGCGGTTTGTCGAGACGGCGGCGGATACTTCAATCGAAGCTCAGCTGAGTGCGCGCCGGATCCTCTTCATCAGAAAGGGCGATTATCGCACAGCCATGATCTGCGGAGTATACGAGGGCGAAGAAACCGTCTTCGGGAGCCATGACCTGCTCGACGGGTACGGCATACTGCTGCCGGAACGAAAGTCACCGATGGCACACACCGAGGACGTCGGTCACGAGGTGGCGCATACCTTCCTGCCGGACGAAACCACGGACGACCAGATGGCGCTGGTCCGCCTGCAGCTCCAGGAAGGGCGGGGCGGCTGGATCGAGGAGTGGTGCGAAGCTTTCATGCGGTTTTGGCTCGCCCAGCCAGGCGTGCGCGAGCGCCTGTACCACTTCCTTTACATGCACCAAGACGAGGAGAAGATCGTTCTCACGCCTGTTTGAACATAATACTGGTACAGGTGTTGACAAGCTTTGTTCAGAATGCTAAGTTGACTTAATCCCGATTGAGCGGTGGCCGCAAAAGGCCCGCGACGTCGGGGTTTTTTGTCCCCTAGCACATTTCAAACCAGGTCCGTGCAAACCCATGCCGAACGGCAGGGAAGCGAGCACTTTCTCCGAAGACGCAGCGTCCACTGCGAAGGAAAACAAAAAACGAATACAACACCTTCAACTACCGAATATCGCTAGCCAGAAGGTGCTCGCCGCCCTGCTGTTCGAGCGGGTGCCGATCCCACCCACCATCAGCGGACGAACGGACAAACAAAAACAAAAGGGGAACACATCACGGTGTGTCCCCAACCCTCCCAAAACGAAAATCCAACGTTTCGAAAACCATTCACGTTTGTCCCTTCCGTGCCGGGCAGCAACCCTTTGCTTCACCGGTCTGAGTCTTCCTGCGAGATTAAAATCAAAACAAATGCTCGATATGGTCTAGACTCAGACCGGTGACGCCAAGCCTGCTGCCCGGCACGCCAAGACTGGCACGGGCCGGGGCTCCCGGATCGCTCGGGGAGCCCCAAACCTTTTTTCGAAACCTGGTCCTTCGGCCTCGGCCGGATGCAACCATCGGAAATTGGCGCCGGCAAGCACCAAGTTTATTCCTAACGGGTGGCCTTAGTACGGCGCCTTTTTCATTTGAGACTGCCGCATCGTAGCGGCCTGCCAATCGGCACAGTCGACTGCCCGCCGCTACTCACGACACCGGACTGCGTTGTCGGCTCCGGTGCTCCCTCGCCGTACCAGAGTACGGTTCGATTCGCTCCTCGCCGACGTCTTGTCCGGCGTCGCGTGCGACAATCTCAAATCCGGTCGTGCCTTGCGGAGCATCCATATACGACCGTTCAAACATTTGACCGCAACGTCTTACAATAAAAGTCATGCAGCCGATCCTCTTCACTCTCGGACCCCTGACCGTCTACAGTTACGGCGTCTTCGTGGTGCTTGGTTTCGCGGCGGCGGCCATGACGGCATGGGTCTTGGCGGGGCAGGCGAAGCTGCCGCGCCAGCGGATCGTCGACTGCGTCCTGGCGACGGCCTTCGGCGGACTGCTCGGCGCCCGGGTCTGGTACCTGCTGCTCCGGCCGGAGGAGGCCGGCTCCTTCTGGAACTGGTTCGCGGTCGGCGGCGGACGGCTGGCGCTGGCCGGCGGGATCGTCGGCGGCCTGGCCGGACTGCTGTACGTACTGAGGCGCCACCAGGGTTCCGGGCATCTCTCCGTCTGGCAATGGCTCGACATCGCGGCGATCGCGGCGATGGTCGGCCTCGCCGTCGGACGGGTCGGCAGCTTCCTGAACGGCGACTTCCTCGGCGGAGCCACGTCGCTGCCCTGGGGCGCGACGTATGACGACCGGCTGGCCTTGGCGGCCGCCGGGGAGCAGGCCCACCCGCTGGCGGTCTACGCGACGATCCTCTATGCCGCCATCGCCGCGTACGGATACCGGCTCTGGAAGCTCGGGGCAGGGAAGGCCAAGCCCGGCCTGGTCTTCTGGTCGACGGCGTTCCTGCTCGGTGTCGTCCAAGTAGTGCTCGAGGCCTGGCATGTTCCCGAGGATGCGCTCCGGGTCGGCGGCGTCCGGGCGGCGGTACTCACCGGCCTGGTCCTGATCGCCGTCAGCACGT
The DNA here is from genome assembly GCA_025449535.1 of Candidatus Saccharimonadia bacterium. Taxonomy (GTDB): domain Bacteria; phylum Patescibacteriota; class SICC01; order SICC01; family SICC01; genus JALYJZ01. The sequence continues at coordinate 194,168 of JANWJF010000001.1, read as the reverse complement.
ACACGTTGGTCCGCCGGTACCAGGTGGGGCTTTCGAAGTGACGGTGCCCGGGCTCAACCCGCCCCGCGGATTCGGCATGGTCGCCGCCGGGATCCTCGTGGCCGACCAGCTGGCCAAACGACTGGTGGCCGATACCGGTACCGTGGCGGACTTCGGCCCACTGCGGATCGGACCGGTCTACAACCGCGAGGGGGTCCTCGGACTGCCGGTGGACAACGCCCTGCTCCTGCTGGCCGGCGTGGCGATCGTGGTCTTCTTCGGCTATCTCCTGACCCGCAGTGTCCGTCCGGAGATCCGGGCCGGCCTCTGGCTGCTCCTGGCCGGGTCCGCGTCAAACACGCTGGACCGGGTCCAGTACGACGGGGTATTGGATATCGTTGCGATCGGCCCCACGGCGCACTTCAACCTGGCGGACCTCTCGATCCTGGCCGGATCGGCCGTGCTGATCTTCACGTTGTGGCGGCAGGACCGCGATGCCTGAGCCGTCCGTCCTGATCGACGAACCGGACTTCGCGGTGGTGGACAAGCCGGCCGGCCTGTCCGTCCATCCCGGCGCCGGCCGTCCCGACGGGACGCTGCTCGACTGGCTCGCGGCGAACGTTCCCGAGACCGGTTCGCTGGAGCGCCACGGCCTGGTGCACCGGCTGGACAAGGACACCTCGGGCGCCCTGCTCGTGGCGAAGACCCCGGAGGCCGCCGCCGCGCTGTCCAAGCAGTTCAAGGACCGGTCCGTCCAGAAGACCTACCTGGCCTTGGTGCGCGGCGTCCCAGCCGAGCCCGCCGCCGAGCTGGATGCGCCGATCGCCCGGCACCATGCCGACCGGAAGAAGTTCGCGGTCCGACCCGATGGCAAGGAATCGCTGACCGCTTACGAGGTAGCCGAGACGCCGCCGGGCTACGCGCTCCTGGAGGTCCGTCCGAAGACCGGCCGGACGCACCAGATCCGCGTCCATCTGGCGGCGCTGGGTAACCCGATCGTCGGGGATGCGACCTACGGGTCGACGGAACGGGGACCCGGCCGGCAGTTCCTCCATGCCGCGAAGCTCACGTTCAAGCATCCGCGGACGGGAAAGTCCGTGACGGTCAGCGCGCCGTTGCCGGAGGACCTGGAATCGTTCCTGCGGGAGGTCCGCGGTGGCTGACCCGGTCCTGATCGTCGGCGGTCTCTCCGGTACTGGCTCGACTACCGCCAGTCGGTTGGCCGCCAAGCGGCTTGGCCTGGAGCATGTCTACGGAGGAGGCATCTTCCGCGAGCACGCCAAGGCGGCAGGAGAGACGATCGAGCGATACAATGAGACGCTCAAGGACCACCCGGAACTCGAACGGAAGATCGACGACGGTCTGATCGAGCGCGCCCGCCAAGGGCGGGTCGTGATCGAGAGCCGGGTGCTGGCCTGGATCCTCCCGGACGCCATCCCGGCTTGCCGGGTCTGGTTGACGTGCGACGAGGCAGAACGCCTGCGCCGGGTCCGCGAGCGGGAACCCGGTACCGACGAGGACATCCGCAAACGCGAACGGTTGGAACGGGAGCGTTACGAGACGCTCTATTCCGTATCGTTATCCGACCTCGGCGTGCATGACCTGGTGGTCGACACCACGTCCGTCCCGGCCGAGGAGGTCTCGGACCGGATCCTCGCCGCGTTCAGGAAGCGGAGCTAGACTTCTCGAAGTGCTCGACGCAGTAGAGCGGCCGGGCCAGCGATCCGTCGGCGTTCCGGGCCGGCTCGAACGGCACCTCGAAGCTGGCGCCGCATTCGGCGCACTGCACGGGCTCGCGCACTTTCTGCTCCTGCTTGGCGCGGTCCTTGGCCCGGCAGTCCGGGCACTTCTTAGGGATGTTCGTGAGTCCCTTGTCGTTGAAGCGGGCGGCTTCCTTCGCCGTGAAGACGAACGGGTTGCCGCACTTGGCGCATTCCAGCTGGTGGTCCTTCACTTCTATCATCGAACGGCATTCTAGCACGGATCCGGCGGGTAATCAATGGTTTACTGCATAACCACGCTAAAAAGCATGACTGGTCTACAATGGGACCGAATGGGTACGCAGGCATTCATCGGGAACGCGGCCGCGGCCGCCCGGTTGACCGGGCGGGCGAGGGGACACGCGTACCTGTTGACCGGACCGGACGGCATCGGCAAGCGCACGCTGGCCGACCGGTTCGCGGCGGCGCTGCTGTGCGAACGGGCCGACGGACCCTGTAGAGTCGCCGGAACCTCGGAGGAGGCGATGGAACCGTGCCCGTCCTGTAAACTGCGGGAGGCGGGGAACCACCCCGACTATCACCGTCTGCCTGCGGAAGGGAACCTGACGATTGCCCAGGTCCGGGAGCTGTCCCGCGCGCTGGGCCTGAGTCCGCACTCCGGGCGGCACCAGGTCGGCCTGGTCCCGGACGCGGAGCGGCTCGGGGTACCCGCCCAGAACGCGCTGCTCAAGCTGCTCGAGGAGCCGCCGCGGCACGCGGTCCTCGTGCTCACCGCGCCGTCCCCGGCCAGCCTGCTGCCGACCACCGTCTCACGTTGCCAGCGCGTCCCCCTCGGTCCGGTCCCGGCCGATGAGCTCGTCGCCGCGCTCAAGGACCGCGGCGTGCAGGATGCGAACGCCGTCGCGTCCCGGGCGGGGGAACGACCCGGTACGGCGATCCGGCTGGCCGACGATCCGGACGCGGACGCCGCGGTCCGGGAAAGCGAGTCCGCGCTGCTGGACGTCGTCCGGCGCTCGGTGCCGGAGCGGCTGGCGCTGGCCAAGCGGCTGGCTGACGACCCGGAGGCGTTGCCGGGACGGCTCGACGCGTGGATCGGCATCTACCGGGCCTCGCTCCGGAACTCCGGCGGCCCCGCCGCGGAACGACTGGCCGAGACGGTGCCCCTAGCCAAACGCATCGACGGTCTGATACGGTTATTTGCTGCTCGCAGGAAGCTGCGCTACAATCCCAACACTCAGCTTCTTTTGGAGCAGTTATTCCTCAATATAGGAACCTGATGTTCACCGCCCTCATCCTGATCGTCCTCGTAGCCGGCATCGTGTATGCCGCGCGGCGATGGCCGGACGTGGAGGCGCGGTTCTTCGGCGTGGACAAGGTCGACGTACCGAAGTCCGAGACGGCCGAACCGGCGGCCAAGCCGCATGATGCCGGTGCCGCCGAGAGCGTGAAGGAACACGCGCGGAACGCCGGCCGAGCGGCAGACCGGACCGTACATCGCGTCACCGAGGCGGCCGGCGGACTCTTCAAGAAGAAGGCGATCTCCAAGGAGCCGACCGTCGAGGAGACGGCCAAGGGCAAGGACAAGAAGGACGAGGTCTTTTCCAGCAAGGCCGCCACCGGCGACGAACTCGACGATACCACGACTGCCAGCGACCTCGGACCGGACACTGCCGATACCCCGACCGAAGAGACGCCGGACGAGGACTCGGCCCGCCCGAATGCCTCCGGTGCGCACGCGCCCGGCGAGCGGGTGACCAGCGTCCCGGCTCGTCCGAGCGAGCCTGCCTACGTGGATGCGACCCGGCACCAGCCGGACAGCTTCGAGCAGCTCTCGGCGGAGGCCGACCAGGCCTGGCGCGACCGCGAGTACGAACGATGCGAGGAAGCCTGCCTGAAGATCCTCGTCCAGCAGCCGAAGAACATCAAGTACATGACCCGGATCGGCCAGGTCTACCAGCAGCTCGGCCAGCTCGACGACGCCAAGGAGGCGTTCGAGGCGGCCAAGAAGCTGGACCCGCGGAACTTCTTCGTCCTCAACCGGCTGTCCGAGGTCGAGCGGCTGATGTCCGACAAGAAGGGCCGGACCCAGCTCAACAAGGTGCTGAAGAAGTAGTAGTCGCCGGTCCGGCGTACCCTCGGAACGCAGCCGGCAAACGATGATGTAGCGGGACGTGCCGTGGCGCCGCCGGAGCGTTCCGACCGGCACGCCGGTCCGGCTTCCGTGTGTAGAATGGTACGGTACGCCGAGATAGCTCAGTCGGTAGAGCGCATCCATGGTAAGGATGAGGTCCCGGGTTCGAATCCCGGTCTCGGCTCAGGGAAGACTTAACAACTTGCTGGGATACCGAAGCGGCCAAACGGGGCAGACTGTAAATCTGCTGGTTCTATACCTTCGGGGGTTCGAATCCCTCTCCCAGCACAACCTTAGTCCCTATAGAGGATGTCGGCGATTGACTGTGGTTTAAATAGCTTGGCGTATTCGACATCTTGAGGAATCCATGTTTTGGTCCATTCACCAAGGTGCTGTTGATCAGCGCCTGCCTTTCTATCCCGGGCAATTCCTCGTTCTGCAGCTTCCTCGATCGGACGATCGATCCAGATAGTCAAATCGAAATACCGCATCAGTTTGGTCTGGAGTAAACGGATACCCTCGACAATGACTAGTGGCGGCAGTGCTTCGTCAGTCCATTCGGCCAGGGCGTCCTTTTCCCAGTCATACCGTTGGTAGCGAAGATCTTTGCCGGCTCGAATATCTCGGAGTACCGATTCGAAGCGTCGCCAATCATAGCCCCCGCTCCATCCAGGACCTTGGAGCCGGTCGATGATGAAGTCGTCGAGCCTGAGCACGTGAGAGTCAGATAATGCACGGGCAACCTTGTCGGCCAGCATCGATTTGCCTGCACCGCCAAAGCCTGAAATCGCCAGTACCACCTTGGGTTTCTCGGCAAGCAGTCTTTGTATCTGATCAACGAGTTTCGGGAATGTAATATGATTCATAAAACTGTGAGCCGCCTCTCGGATTCGAACCGAGGACCTACTGTTTACAAAACAGTTGCTCTGGCCAACTGAGCTAAGGCGGCTGGAATGCGCGATTTCATGATATCGTAGTCCGGTATGGCAAAGGACGTTAGACCGATCATCACGATGGAGTGCACCGTCTGCAAGGAGCACAACTATCACACCACCAAGAACCGGCGGAACACGCAGGATCGCTTGGAGTTGAAGAAGTTCTGTCGGCGGAAGTGCCGTCAGCACACGCTGCATAAGGAAACCAAGTAGCGTTATAATCCAGGCATGGCGAAGGGAAAGAACAAGGGTGACGTGTCCGGCGTCGCGTTCGTCGGCTGTATGTTCGTCGGTCTTGGTATCGGCGTGGCGTTCGGCCATTCCAACGTCGGCGTGCTGGTCGGCCTCGGCGTCGGATTCCTGGCGATGGCCGTGCTCCGCTCGCAAGGGAAGTAGATGCTGCGCTCGATCCTGATCGCGGTATGGTCCTTGGCGCTGCTTTTCTTCGTGTGGGAGTTCGTGTTCGCGAAGACGCTGCCTGGGCGGTACGCCAAGGCCTCGCCGAACACCTTCCGGGTCGTGGACATCCTGTTCGCCGCGGCCATCGGCCTGACCCTGTATTATCTGGTTACGGATCTTTCTTAAACCCTAGGGGCGTAGCTCAGCCTGGCAGAGCACGGGTCTCCAAAACCCGGTGTCGGGGGTTCGAATCCCTCCGCCCCTGCAAATTGGTTTATTATGAGGCGTTTCCATGGCTCATAAAGAAACCCCCGAAGAGGCCGCTGAACGCGAAGCAATGTTTCGTGAAAATGAAGCTGCCCGACAGGTAGCCGCTGACTATCTTGCCCAAGCCCCGGCGGTGGAAATCGTTGGTCTCATTTATTACGCCAAGGAAGAGACTCCGGATGGCAAGGTACCGCTTCCAGGTGGCGGTGAACTCGATGCCTGGGCTGTTCAAGAGGCGTTTTTTGACCTACTGGAATCGGACGGTGTGAAAACTAAGGAAATCTTCGAGCGCCTGTATGGAGGCGACAAACCGTGGCCTCCCGACGAAACGGCGTTGGCGTTACTGGAGGTCACCGACGAAATGGACTACGAATACCTACTCCGACATGTGGCAAGGCACGATTTATCCGCAGCCCTGCCGTATCTCGAAGGACTGGTCGAGTGGGCCAAGGAGAAAGAAGAAGCAGAGAAGCTTGAGGAGAATCCGATCGGCATTACCAATGCCGTGCAAGAAATCGAGTCGTTCCTGCACTCTACGGCCGACCGTTATGAAGATAAGGCCAGTTCGGCGTACCGCAAACTCACGCAGCTGCGGCGGTCCGTGGAAGCGGCGTTGCGGGAAGAGGGCTTGCGCGTACGCTACCCAGTCCAAGGTCCTGCCTTGGGCTATCAATAGGTGAAACCTGCTGGGCAAATTACACTTGAGCTATATCTCCTCTCACTGACATCCAGGAGCTGCATCGCAGGACCTATGACGGTTTGGCTGAAGAGTTCAAGGCGAAGCAGGAGAGCCGGTTCCCGAACGACGAACGAATCATCGGTAAACTGCTGGCCACGATGCCCGAGGTCGACAGTCCGCGCGTGTTGGACATAGGTCCTGGTAACGGGAACATGTCCCGGATCCTAGTGGACCGAGGCTGCGAGGTGACGGCGATCGAGATCTCGCCGGAAATGGCGCGGGTTACCAGTGAGCGATGTCCCGAAGCCGAGATGGTCGTCGATGACTTTGGTAAACATGCGTTCAGTGAACAGTACGACGGTATCTTGGCAGTCGCGTTCGTGCATCTGTTTCCCAGCATCGAACTACCCGGCGTATTGCGGAAGGTGCGGGACCTGCTGACTAACGACGGAGCGGCGTTCATCTCTACGACCAAACACGAGAAGTCGAGCGAGGGGTTCGAGCGCAAACGGAACTTCCAAGGGCCGTCCGAACGCTTCCGGCGTCGCTTCACGCAAACTGAACTGCAGGACGCGCTTGAGAAGAACGGCCTGGATGTAGTCGGTTACTCTGAGGATCCAGACGGCGAAGAGGACGGAAAGGTATGGATGAACTTCATCGTAAGGAAAGGCGATGGCTGAAGAAGCCGTAGAACTCGGTGAGCGTGTCGAAGTAGAGGGTCCCGAAGGATTACCCCCGATTACCGTCGTAGACGAAGGTGAGTGTCTGAAGATCAGGATGGAGATCGGCGAGGACGTCCGACTTCGTTTCAACCGGTTCGGGGACGGACCGGCTTATCTAGAGGCCCTGGAGATCCGCGGCCGCGAGGTGATGGTCGAATCGCTGATACACGACGGATACCCGCCCTTGTCTGAGTTGGATCTACCCGAAGGGTTCGAGGCGGCGGTGCCTGCGGCGGCCGACTCGTATCTATGCAAACGATAGTGACGCGCTTGTTGAGAAAGTAACTTAATCATGTTATTTTTCATGGCTCTGCATTCGCAGTAGCCCGTGCAGGCGGTCCCTGACCCAAGCTACCTTCACAAGGAGGGGTGCGTAGTGAACGTACCGTTGATAGCCGCATCGATAATCGCGGTCTTCGTGACGTTCGCGTTCCTGAATACGTGGAGGAATCCCTTGTTCAGGTTCTTGATCGCCCCGACCGCGACACTGGCACTGCTGTACCCGTACGCCAAGGTTCTCCAGATGGGAGAATTCGGACCCGAGGTCATCCGCTTTTGGGGCGGGGACCTGGGATTCGTGCCGTTCGGAGCCACGCTGTGTTTCCAGTACATCTGGCATTTCTTTGCAGATGGCACCGTGCGTTACACGAACGCGGCGCTCAAGCACGCCATGAGCGTGATGATGAAGTGCTGCGTGGGGGTGCTGCTGCTCGCGTTCGCGGCGGAGACCGTCCAGTTGCTCCTATTCAACGCCAACATCGACCTCTCGGAAGTCAAACCGGGCGACAAGTTGGCATGGGGCGACCCGCTCGACTACGTCTTCTACGTCGTCGGATTCTGCTTCGCCATCGTGCCGATAGCGCTCATGCACTGGGCCATGTCGACTGGCATCAAGGAAGAAGAGGAAGAACGCCGGGAGGAGGTCAAGCGGAAACGCCGCGATCGCGCGAAGGCGAAATCGCAACGGAAGAAGCGGAAGCGCAAACGTCGCTAACGGCCTCATAATCTAACCCTACGGGTGGCCTGGAAAACAGATGTCAGGGGATTCCGGCATGGAGACGAGATACCCATCTCATTCCGTGCCGCCCCGCCCTTACGCATAGCGTCTGATGAGACCTGGGAAGTTCAGGTCGAAAGGGTGATGATGGACTGCCGTCCGGGTTGCGGCCGGGTGTATCATAAGGACAGACCAGCCGCGTAACACCAAGAGCAAACATGAGCCCATCAAAAGCACCCTCCATCGATCGTTCAGAGGGTGTCGTTGACGCCGTTGGCGTAGGTGTGACGATCCGTCCCGGGGTCGATACGCCGGAATTCGCGTATCAACCGCCGGAGTATCGTTTGGAGCTCATGCCGATCGACCGGCTCAACGTCTGCGCCCAGCACCGGGATGGTTCGAACCCCATCCAACAGGAGTTGAATTCATCCATAGCCGAACATGGTGTGGACAGCCCCATTCTCACCACCATCGCGGACCGGCGGCTACTTGAGGAGTACATCGAATTCACGAACGACACCTGGGGCGGGGAAGTCGACATAGATGACTGTGTGCCGTACGACGAAGCGCAGGGTACGTTCGTGTTGCTAGTCGCCGGCCATTCCCGGCTCACGGGTTGCGAGGTCCATGCAGCACACCTGGGCGTCGAGCCGGAGCAGTATCCCACCTATGTCCGGGTCAAGGATCTCCGGACGGTGGATGAGATCGTCGCCTGCCAGGTCCGGGAGAACATCCACTCGGCCTCGCCGCCCCAGAACGTCGCCAAGGCGATCGCCGAATCCTGGCTACTTCAGAAACGACGGGAAGCCGAGGGCGCCGACCGGGTGACCAAAAAGGAATTCGCCAAAGGACACCGGGTCAGTATGAAGACGCTTAGTGACGCTCTCCACTACGTCGAGCTACCCCGTGAGATCCGTCAGCTGAGCGAGGAGCGCATCCTGCCATTCAGTGTCGCCGTGGAGATCGGACGGGCGTCGGCGACCGTCAAGGAATGGGCTGGGCTGAAGGCCGGCAAGCCGGAAGACGCCGTGGATCTCCATCGGACCGAGCTCATCCGGCTGACGACCTGCTACTTGAGGCATGAGAAGACCATGATGGCGACAAACGAAATCCGGGCGCGCGTGAAGGGATACAAAGAAACGATCGGCGGTGACGAAGCAGAGCAACAGCCACTCGACGACTTCATGAGCCTGGTCGCGGAGCCGTCAGAACTCGAACGGGCCCGTGCCCGGCTCGAAGCGGACGTCAAGACGGTGGACCGGAACCTGCGGGACCGTCACTTACGCCTGTTCAACTCCATCGCCCATCTGGCGGAGCTGGAAGGCACCAGCATCCACGAAGGCCACATCTCCGAGATCGTCGAGGAAGGGCGCGAGTTGCTGGAAGGCCGTGGCGACGAACGGCCTGTCGCCCAAGGGGAACTCCGCGAGGGCGAGACCGTACAGGTAGGCTAGTTACTTCTCGCTCAGCACGGACAGGATGTTGCCCGCCGGGTCCTTGAACCAGGCCATCCGCGGCCCTTTGCCCGGTTCGCCGGCAATGCCTTTCTCGTCCGTCTTGATGTACTCCTTGCCGTACTGCTCGAACGTGACGCCTTTCCCGCTGAGCGCGTCGACTGCCTGCTCGATGTCGTCGACGGGGAAGTTGAGCACGGTGAACGTGGCTGGCGCGTGGTCGTCCTTGGGGTAGATCATCACCTGGCCGCCGCCGGCGAGCTTCACCTGCAGGATGCCCATCTCCTTATTCATGCTGGCATCCAGGCCAAGCGTCTTACCGTAGAATTCCTCGGCCTGCTTGATGTCATCGGTCGAGAAACTGCTGAACGCGTGTGAGTCTTTGAACATGTGCCTCCTTCGGCTTAATCGTTCTTCATCATACGCCCGACTGATGCCGTAGCTTCGTACGAACATACAAAGGGGTCCGAAGGGACGGCAACGCTGGTATAGTTTGAGCAAGAGGTCCGTATGGCGAAATCAGTAGACAGTCCGAAGGGGGACTGGGATTCGGAAGCCAATTGGCATGATGTCGGATCGGCCCTTGAATCGGGTCGGGAGCTTTCAGCTACCGGTGATTACGAAGGCGCGATCAAGACGTTCGCAGGGTTGCTCCATAACCTGAAGGATCGTGAAGGCAGGCCGGGATATGACGAGGCCCGGGACTGGGCCGGCCTTAGGGCGTTGTCCGGCGCGTTGCACCGGGAGCTTGCCTCCGTGTACGGGGAACTGGCTCCGAACGACCGGGCCATGGATCTGCCGGAGATACCGGCGGACGTGAGGAAACGGTATCCCAAAGAATTGCAGGAGCGGCTTGCACGCACCTTTACCAGGTATCAAAACGACCGGTATCTCGGTCATCTGGAAGCCCGGGTCCGTCAGCTTGGCTATGCAGCCGGCGACTATGCGGGTGCGTTCGCGAACTACGCGACGGCGGAGCGTCCGGAAGGCGGTAAGCATTTGGACGACTACACGGGACTGCCAGGGGAGCGCCGCGCCGAACTCTACCGGGAGATGGTGCCGATCGCGGTATTCCAGGCGCGGATAGAACTCGAGACCGCCGAAGCCGCCCGATTCCATCTTGAGGAAGTAGAACGGCTACGGGGCCCCGACGTGAGGAATCTCGACTGGAATCGCGGCAAGGATACTCCCAAGCGTTTCGCCGGGCGGGCCCTCGAGGCGGTCGCGTTCGTACGGCGATGGTCGGCGAGCGGCTTCGACACGCCGTTGACCGTCGAGGAAGAGGAGCAGCTGGCGACGCTCGAGACACAGGCATATCTGGCGCTGGCCGAAGGCTGCGTGATACGGGCGGAACGGATGTTCCGCTCGGAAGCCTATACGGAGCAAGAGGAGGCGCTCGACGCAATCGACCGCGTCGAGCTCGCCCGGCTGTCCGAGGAAGAACGCGACCGGTTGACCGCGGTCCACGAGACGCTGGAGCGTCATGCGCCGTCGATGCCGGATGGCAGGCGCGCGCAGCTTCAAGGTGCCAAGGAAGCCTTGCTGCAGGCGGCATAATCCCGTTCCGCTGTGCGAATCATTTTTGAGCGGGCTACCATGGGCGTATGTCAGACGTACTGCTTTACGCGATACTCAGCGTCCTGCCATTGATCATCGGCGCCGTCGCCGGTTCGCGAATCAATCTCTCCAGGCACACGCTCGCGATCCTGTTCGCGTTCGGCGCGGGATCGTTCATCTCCGCGTTGTCGTACGATCTGTTCGTCGTCTCGTTCGAAGCGGGAGGCGCGGGCAGTGCCGGCGGGGGACTGCTGGCCGGCGTGGTCGTCTACATCCTGCTCAGCCAGCTGGTCCTGAAGCGGGTCCGGCGCAGCGAGGCCGGCGGTATCGCGCCGATGATCGGCGACTTTATCGATGGCGTCCCGGAAAGCCTAGTGCTCGGTAGCGCGCTGGCGACGATCGGCGGTTCGCCGGCTCTGCTGGCCGCGGTGATGGTCTCGAACTTCCCGGAGTCCTTTGCCAGCGCGGGACGCCTGCGATCCGCGGGCAAGCCGGCCTGGTTCAGCCTAACGGCCTGGTCGCTGATCGCGGCGACCTTGGCCGGGTTCGTCCTGCTCGGCGCGGCACTCGGGGAGGTCCCGGCCCGGATTCTGGCGCCGGTGCAGTCGTTCGCCGCCGGGGCCGTCATCGGCATGGTGGTGAATACGTTGCTACCCATGGCGTACAAGGAGGGCGGCCCCTGGGTCGCCTTCGCGACGGCTACCGGTTTCCTGTTCGCGTTCCTGCTGGAGAAGGTATAGTCCGGTACCATCGAGATACGTCCTCGGGCGGAACGACCATGGAAGAAACACCTAAGATCCAACGCGACGTACACCTGGCTCGCTTCACGACTTTCGGGATCGGCGGGGCGGCTGATTACTTCACGGCGCCGCAGTCGGCGGACGAGCTGGCCCGGGCGGTGGCCTGGGCCGACGACGAGGAGTACGACTGGTTCGTGCTCGGTAGCGGTGCCAACGTCCTGTTCGGCGACGGGGGGTTCCGCGGGTTAGTGATCAAGAACGAGGCGAAGCGGTTCGAGTTCAAGGACCGGCTCCTGAAGGCCGAGTCCGGCGCCACGATCGCCGAGCTGATCGACGCCGCTACCGAGCGCGGCCTGTCCGGGCTTGAGCACTACAAGGGAATCCCGAGCACCGTCGGCGGGGCGATGTGGCAGAACCTGCACTTCCTATCGTATCCGCACGAGAAGACACGGTTCATCGAGGAGGTCGTGGACGGGGCGACGATCCTGGTCGACGGCGAACCCAAGCAGGTCACGAAGGACTACTTCAAGTTCGGGTACGACACCAGCGTCCTGCACCGGAACGACGACGTCGTGCTGGACGTGACGTTCGCACTCGAGGAGTCGACGCCGGAGGATATCGAGGAGATCTCCGAAGGCAACCTGGCTTGGCGCAAACGCGTACACCCGCCGAACGCGGTCCAGATGAGCGCCGGCAGTATCTTCCAGAAGGTCAAGGACGTGGGCGCCGGTCGCCTGATCGACCAGTGCGGCCTGAAGGGATATCGCGTCGGCGGGGCGGAGGTCTCGGACCATCACGCCAACTACATCCTGAACGTCGAGAATGCCACCGCCGAGGATGTCCGGAAGCTGATCGAGCATATCCAGCGGACGGTGAAGGAGAAGACGGGGTACGAGCTCCAGCCGGAGATCAGCTTCGTCGGGGAATTCTAGGCTTGGCGCGGCGGCGTTTCGCGGGGTATGATTACCCCGTGCGAAAGATTTTTTCGTTTCTTAAAGAAGTCCGGGCCGAGCTCAGCAAGGTCACCTGGCCTTCGCGTAGCCGGACGCTCCGGCTCACCACGATCGTCGTGATCGTGACGATCCTGTTCGGGGCGTTCATGGGCGTCGTCGACTACGGCCTCAACGAAGGACTCCAGGCCGTGCTGGACGCCACCGACGGCGGCGGCGTCAAGGACGCCCAGCCGATCCAGGCCCCGACCGGCGGCGAACAGGCCGCGCCGGTGCAGGTCCCGCAACCGACCAAGTAAACCATCAACCAACGATATGCCACGACAAACCGCATCCACCGAACGCCAATGGTACGCGATCCATACCTACTCCGGGTACGAGGACCGGGTGGCGGAGAACCTCCGCCAGCGGATTGAGTCCATGGACATGGCCGATAAGATCTTCGACGTGATCGTGCCGACCGAGAAGCAGATCGAGATCAAGCACGGCAAGCGCAAGACGGTCGACAAGAAGATCTTCCCGGGCTACGTCCTCGTGAACATGATCGTCACCGACGATTCCTGGTTCGTGGTGCGGAACACGCCCAACGTGACCGGGTTCATCGGCAGCGGCACCACGCCGACCCCGATGAGCGAGGAAGAGGTGAAGACGATCAAGCAGCGCATGGGCGTCGAGGAGCCGACCTACGAAGTCGACCTGGAGAAGGGCGAGACGGTCAACATCGTCGACGGGCCGTTCAAGGACTTCGACGGCCAGGTGGACGACGTCGACAAGTCCAAGGGCAAGATCAAGGTGCTGGTGAACATGTTCGGCCGGGAGACACCGGTCGAGCTCGACTTCCTGCAAGTGAGGAAGATATGAGCGACGGCGGGGAAGGGTTGAGCAAGGGGTTGGCCCATCAAGTCGAGAACGGCTTGCTTAGTAGCACACTTGGACCGCTCAGCCGTCGGGTCGAAGGCGGCCAACCGCCGTTGAAGTCCGTGGAACCGGGTGCCGATCCGGTGGAAGGCGCGGAAGCCGTCGGGACCGAGGTCGACGAGGTCGAAGGATCGTCAGATGACTACGATGAACCCGACGGCTTGAGTACGGTCGCGGGCATCGACTACGCTCCGGGAGGTCCGTATGCATAAGGGAATGAGGAACCATGGCTAAGAAAGTACTGACCGTTGTGAAACTGCAGATCCCGGCCGGGAAGGCGAATCCTGCCCCGCCGGTGGGTACCGCCCTGGGGCCGCACGGCATCCAGATCATGGACTTCTGCAAGGCGTTCAACGACCAGACCAAGCAGATGGGCGACACGATCGTCCCGGTGGAGATGACGATCTTCGAGGACCGGACGTTCACGTTCATCACCAAGACGCCGCCGGCCGCGATCCTGATCAAGAAGGCGATCGGGCTCGGCAAGGGCAGCGACAACGCGCTCAAGAACAAGGTCGCCAAGATTAAGGAATCGCAGCTCGAGGAGATCGCCAAGGAGAAGATGGAAGACCTCTCGGCGAACGACCTCGAGGCGGCCAAGAAGATCATCGCCGGGACGGCCCGGTCGATGGGCGTTACCGTCGAGAAATAACATCCCCACCTGGGGAGAACCCGACGAGCGCATTCGGGTAGACTGTTAGAAGTAACCGCGGGAGCTCCGCCAGGGGCGCTGGGACCGTAACCGATCATGACAGAAGCCAAGACAACCGAAGACAAGAAGCCGCTTGCGGCTTCGGAAAAAGCTCAGCCAGCGACCAAAGCTGTCGCCAAGCCCGCGCCCAAGAAGGCCGTGAAGGCTTCCGGCAAGGCCGCGAGCGCGCCGCAGCATAAGCCCGGCGAACAATTCCGCGGCAAGCGCTACCGAGCCGCGGCGGAACAGGTCGAGAGCGGCAAGCAGTACGGTCTCGACGAGGCGGTGGCGCTCGTTCAGAAGACCAGCACGACCGCGTTCGACGGGACCGTCGAGATGCACATCCGGCTCGGCATCGACGCCCGTGAGGCGGAGCAGAGCGTCCGCGGGACCGTGCAGCTGCCGGCCGGTACCGGCAAGGCGGTGAAGGTGATGGCGTTCGTATCGTCCGGCAAAGCCGCCGCCGCCAAGAAGGCCGGCGCGGACTTCGTCTCGGACGAGGCGACGCTTAAGAAGCTCAAGGACGGCTGGGCCGGTTTCGACGTGGCCGTGGCCACGCCGGACCAGATGGCCGAGGTCGGCAAGCTCGGCCAAATCCTGGGGCCGAAGGGCCTGATGCCGAACCCGAAGAGCGGCACCGTCGCCGAGGACGTGGAGGACGCGATCAAGAAGGTGAAGGCCGGTACCATCGAGTTCCGGGTCGCCAAGGACGCGACCATCCACGCCGGGGTCGGGAAGGCCTCGTTCAAGCCGGAGGATCTCGCCAAGAACGTGGCGACGTACTTCCAGGCCGTCCGGTCCGCCAAGCCGTCCGACGCCAAGGGGACGTATATCCGGAGCGTCACGCTGGCCTCGACGATGGGGCCGGGCGTCCGGGTGAATCCTGACACGATAACCGCGGCGGCGAAATGATTCTCTCCGACCGAGACATCAAGAAGCAGATCGCGGCCGGACGGATAAAGATCGAACCCGCGGCGGACTACGCCGAGGCCCTC
Organism: Candidatus Saccharimonadia bacterium; assembly: GCA_025449535.1. Lineage (GTDB taxonomy): Bacteria > Patescibacteriota > SICC01 > SICC01 > SICC01 > JALYJZ01. Next base: position 179,033 of record JANWJF010000001.1, on the reverse strand, counting down.
GGTTCCTGCAGCATCGACCTGCGGCTGTCCTCCAAGTTCCGTGTCTTCAAGCAGGCCTCGACGCCGTACATCGACCCGCGCGATCCGAACACGTTCGACGGCATCACCGAGCCGACCGACATCGCCGCGGCCGCCGAGGAACAGCCGCTCCTGCCGCACCTGCCGAAGGGGCCGAGGGCCTTCGTCCTGCACCCCGGCGAGTTCGCCCTGGGCCTGACGCACGAGTACGTCGAGTTGCCGGACGACATCTGTGCCCGGATCGAGGGAAAGTCCTCGCTGGGCCGGCTCGGCATCGTGATTCACTCCACGGCCGGGCACATCGACGCGGGCTACAAGGGCAACATCACCTTGGAGATCACGAACATCGGGATGATTCCGGTACTGCTGTACCCGACGATGCGATTCTGCCAGCTCAGCTTCGAGCAGCTCACCACGCCGGCCGAGATCCCGTATTTCAAGAAGAAGACCAACAAGTACGCCGGCACCACCGCGCCCGGTGCCAGCAAGATCTTCGAGGAAACGGCAAAGTCCGCTAAGCAAAAGAAAGCCGTAAAGGAAAAGCTGAAGAGGCTCAGTCCGGCCAAGCCTCCTAAGAAAATCACCGTCCGCTGATGTCCACCGCAAACCAATACGAAGTCGAAGTGAAGACGCTGCTCGGTAGTAAGGGTGCGGCGGATGATTTCGTCGCCAAGCTAAAGCAAGCGGACGCTGGCCTCAAGGAAGCGGCCCGGTCGAACCAGCTCAACCATTACTTCGATTCGAACGGCGACAAGGACAAGGTCGCCAGGGCCGTGAGCGGGTTCCTGAGCGACGGCGACTTGGCCGCATTCAAGCAGGTACTCGACCAAGCGAAATCGTACGCGCTCCGGACCCGTGACGCCGACGGACGAATCCTGCTGGTAATCAAAGCGGCGAAAGGTGACGGCGACGACCAGCATGCCCTCGAGCGGCTGGAAGGGGAGTATGGGGCCACCGCGCCGGACATCGATACGCTGGACGAAGCGATCCGTTCCGCCGGCTACGATTTCCTGTCCAAATGGTCGCGCGAACGTGTCGAGTACGCCTACAAGGACTACACCGTATGCGTCGACCGGAACGCGGGATACGGATACGTCGCCGAGATCGAGAAGGTCGTGCCGAGTTCCAAGGAGGCGGAAACGGCCCGGAGGGACATCCTCGCGGAACTGGTGTCCCTCGGGTTCGAGGAGCTCTCGCAGGAACGCGTCGGCCGGATGTTTAAGCATTACAACGAGCACTGGCCGGAATATTATCGAACTGAGAAGACGTTCACGATTGAGTAATCATGCCGAAAGAAAACCTCCGTCATACCGAGTACCAGTACCTCGACCTGCTGCAGGACATCCTGGAGAACGGGTCCGAAAAGAAGGATCACAATACCGGCAACGGGTTGACGAGCGTATTCGGCCGGCAGATTCGGTTCGACCTCGGCCAGGGCTTCCCCTTGTTGACCACCAAGAAGGTCTACTGGAACGGCGTGCTTCACGAGTTGGTCTGGTTCCTGACGGGCCAGTCCAACATCAAGTACCTGGTCGATAACAACGTCCACATTTGGGACGACTATCCCTATAAGGACTATGTGAAGCTTGCCGAAGCGGGGAAGGTGCCGAAACTCAGCAAGGAAGAATTCATACAGCGGATCGCGGACGACGCGAAGTTCGCCAAGCGATTCGGTGAGTTGCCGCACATCTACGGTTCCCAATGGCGTAGCTGGCCGCGAACGAAGGGCGGTTCGATCGACCAGATCGCCTGGGCGCTCGATAACATCCGGAACTACCCGCAGCGCAAGCATTCCGTAGTCACCGTCTGGAACCCGGAACACCTGTACTCGATGGCGCTGCCCGGCGAGGCGCTCAGTTTCCCACTGTGCCACATTTTCTTCCACTTCCAGGTCATCGACGGCAAGCTTTCCTGCCAGCTCTACCAGCGGAGCGCGGACATGTTCCTGGGGGTGCCGTTCAATATCGCCAGTTACGCGATGCTCACGCAGGTAATGGCCCACTTGGCCGGGCTGCAGCCGGGGGAGTTCGTGCATACGTTCGGGGATGCGCACATCTACCTGAACCACGTAGGCCAAGTGAAGGAACAGCTATCCCGGAAGCCCCGGGCATTCCCGCAGCTCAAGATAGACCCGAAGCTGAAGGAACTCGATGACGTCAAAGCCGAACACTTCACCATCGAGGGATACGACCCGCATCCGATGATCAAGGGCGAACTGACCGTCGCCGGCGGTTTCCAAGAGAAGGACCGCCGCGCCTTCATGAAACGGTGATCGGGCAGCCAAACAATCCGAGGATCAGCTTGATCGTGGCCATGGACGATGACCGCGGCATCGGCAAGGACGGCGCGATCCCTTGGCATATCCCGGCCGACCTCAAGCGCTTCAAGGCGTTGACGACGGGTCACCCGATCGTGATGGGCCGGAAGACCTGGGAATCGATCGGGAGGCCGCTGCCGGAGCGGACGAACATCGTGATAACGCGCGATTCGAAGTTTACGGCGGAGGGGTGCGTCGTGACGCATTCGCTGGACGGTGCCATCGTCGCAGCCGCCGATGCGCCCGGTGCCGACGAAATATTCATAATCGGTGGTGCGGAAATTTACGCCTTGGCGCTGCCGCAGACCGAACGAATATATCTCACTCACGTGTCCGGCAAATTCGAGGCCGACACCTTCTTTCCTACGTTTGCGGAGAGTTTCCATGAGGTTCGCTCGGAAACGCTCGACGCTGACGGTAAAACCGTCCGATTCGTGGATTACGAGCGATCGTAGAGAATATATTTTTTTGACTTTGCTTTCAGTTGAGGCTAATTTATCAGGTTACTAATCTCGGAGAGTAAATATGCATTCAGTTGATGGTGAAGACCAAGAACGTGAACCAGGATCGCCCCTAACCTTGGACCAAATTAAATCTTTGCCGGATGATTTACTCGGCTACTCGTTCTATGTACGATCGCCAGAGCCGATTCGAAATACCCCTCAAGCGATGCGGCACGCAGACCAACTGGTACAAACTGTGGGTGCGGTATTTGTGGCTCCGGATGGAATACCCGTCCAAGAGCCAGATGGAACGTACGAGGTTCGCATTCTGGCGGGTGACAGCATGTCGCGCCACATCGTGGCGGGGATGTTAATCGAGCATCGCGGACTTGAAGTTCTGCGGGCTGAACCATTCAGCCAGAAGGGTTAGGTCGATAATCAGGCGCGGGACCATATTCTCGGTACGTCCATTAATTAGGACTTGACCACACTGCCACTTGCTCCGTAGACTTAAATCTGTCGCCGAAGACCGCAGCCAGCGTCAGTCGAGCCGGAGGCTTGCACCGCTTTAATCCGCTGCGCAGGAGATACTGAGACACTTCGTGTTCACGTATACCTTCGGTGACGACCGAAGGATTTTTATATGCCCAAGACACGCGATCAGAAGGAAGTCGTACTCAAGGCCCTCACCGAGGCGCTGAAGGACGCGAAGGCGGTCGTCTTCGCCGACTACCAAGGCCTGGGCGTGCGTGAACAACAGGAACTGCAGGGCAACCTGCGGGAGAACGGCATGCGGTTCGAGGTCGTCAAGAACACGTTGTTCACCCTGGCTGCGAAGGATGCCGGACTGAAGCTGGAACGACCGACCGGACCGGTGGCGGTGGCGTTCGGGTTCGAGGACCCGGTGGCGGTCGCCAAGGCCGTGCACACGTTCGCCAAGGACCACGAGGCGCTCGAGGTCACCGGCGGGTTCGTGGACGGGGAAGCGGTGGAAGTCAGCGTGATCGACAAGCTGGCCAGCCTGCCGAGCCGCGACGAACTCCTGGCCAAGCTCATGGGCAGCATCAGCGCGCCGGTCCGGAACCTGGCGAGCGGCCTGTCCGGCGTATCCCGCAACCTGGTATACGCGCTGACCGCGGTAAAGGAGCAGAAGGCGTAAGTACTTGCTCAGGAGGCCTCTGGTGGGGCCGCGTGAGGAATTACTAACGAACTAACCACGGAGGTTCACATGGCGGACGAAGATGCCAAGAAGGACGATCAGCAGCAGGGAGACGCTGCGGAAGAGAAGAAGGACGATAACAAGCCGGCCGAGGGCGACAAACCCGAAGCAAAGGCCGACGACAAGCCGTCTAAGGAATACTCCAAGGAGGTCAACGCGATCGTCGAGCAAGTCGAGAAGATGACCGTGTTGGAAGTGGCCGACCTGGTCTCCGCGATCGAGGACAAGTTCGGCGTCTCGGCGGCTCCGGTCGCCGTGGCGGGAGCCGCTCCGGCCGCCGGCGACGGTGGTGACGGCGGCGGGGATGACGAGAAGTCCGCGTACACGATCCACCTGGTTTCCACGGGCGACAAGAAGATCGACGTGATCAAGGCCGTCCGTGAGGTGACCGACCTGGGCCTCGGCGAGGCCAAGGAGCTGGTCGAAAGCGCCCCGAAGGACGTCAAGGCCGACGTGCCGAAGGACGACGCCGAAGAGGCCAAGAAGAAGCTCGAAGCCGCCGGCGCGACCGTCGAACTGAAATAACGTATAGCCGTTACTAAGCGAAAAACCCCTTTTCAAGGGGTTTTTCGTGTTATGATGGCGAGCTCTTTGACAACCCGGTTTTCCAACCACCACTATCTGTCCGCGGTACCGCGGTCCGTTTCTGAAATCCGAACGAAGGGAATGGCATGTCCCGAATGGACAAGACCCTAGTAGTACTCGCTTTGCTCCTCATCGCGGCCTTGGGGGCCTCTGTCGTCCTGGAGAAAGACGAGAAGAAGTACCCGACTCCCCAGGTGCTTTCCGAATACAAATCGGGGACCATCATCACGGGAAACTGCGAGGGCTTCGGCCCCGATTGCATCGACTACTCGGACCTGACGCCCCGTCAGAAGTCCCGCTGCTTCACGTTCCGGGACGACACGTTCGACCCGTTTTGCAGCCGGATCCGCGTACCGATGTTCGCGATCCTTCCGGAAGTCAACGACTTCCTCATGGAAGGAGCGACCGACCCGCGCCTGCGGGTTAAGCTGAGGCAGTGCGTCGACGTGCGGACCTCGTGCTACTACCCGATCACCATCCGGGGAGTCGACGAGCATCCGTGCCGCGAATTGCGGAAGATCTTCGACCGCATGCTGGACATGATCGAATCAGTGCCGACGCAGCCTTCGGCTTCCGAGCCGGTTCTCGAATACCCCGGCTGCTCGAACCACGGTGCAGTCGCACGGCTCAACTCGACTCTGCGGGATCCGGCATTCCGAGAACAACTGCAAGAACCCGACCCCTCGCCTTTCTGAGGAGATTGAGCAGATAGTGGTGGATACGCGGAGACGGACGACGATAGCCTCTGGCTGACACATCGTTCGTCTCCGCACCCCACCACCGTTGGAAAGCCGGTTTGCGGCAAAGTACCCTTTTTATCACCGCCCGACTGCGTTACGGTTGTAGACCGTCAACGTTTCCAGACCTTTTCAACCCGTTACACGACCCGAAGGGAGGCGCGCCATGCGCCGGATTGGGATCACGATGCTCATCACCGCAGTCTCCGTCCTGGCCTTGGCCGCGACGGCTTCCGCCCACCGATCGGCTTCCGAGCCCTTTCCGGAACCAGTGCCGACCTCGCCCGAGTGCGAACGTCAGGCGTTCAACGTGCTCGGCAGCGGCTTCCGCTCCGAACCGCCCGGTTCGCTGACGCGCTTCCGGATCATCGGGGTACTCGGCTTCGTGGAGCGCGAATGCGGGACCAGGCAGGCCCGGATTGCGGTCTTCGACCGCCGGGCAGGGACGCAGGAAGCGTTCCGGACGTCACGCTGGACCGCATGGACCCCCGCCCGCCGCTTCGTGCGGGTCGTCCGGACCAGTCAGTATCGCTGCGGATTCTTCCGCGCCGTGTACGTGCAGGTCCTCTATGGGGACATCATCCGAACGTTCACCCGCAGGGGATCGCGAGGCTGTTGACGGCCGTGAGCCACGGGCATCCGCTCACGTTAAATCCAAGGAACGCCCACGCCGGGCCGCTATTGAGATCACTCTCATGGCGGCCCGGTTCGCATTTGGGACGTTGGCTGTTGTGCACGCACGCACGCTTGGTAGTATGAACCCTTGCCTGCCCATCCCGGAGCAGGCAAGAAGTGGCAAAAAACGCTTGACAAAGCGAAGATTGTGCTATATGGTGGCAGGCTTTGGAGAGATTCGAAGCGGTACGTTAACAACCCGGTCAATCAACCATCATTACCCATCCCGGTAACCCGGTGACTCCGATCGCATAAAACAAACCAACCAAAAACGCACTCGTGTGCACGGTTGGTTTTTTATTTATCCAGTGCGGGATCGCGTCCGTGAAGAGTTCACGGCCGAGGTCCCGCACGGGATAGTCCCGTAGGGAGCGACTAAGGAGACGATCAAGATGGCACGCAACCGGAACCGCCTTTTGGCGCTTCTGGCCTTGGCTGCCGTCGCGGCACTCGCCGTCCTGGCATTCACGCAGGCAGGCGGCTCCGACGACGACACCAAGGCAGAACAGACCCAAGCAACCACGAGCCTCGCCGATGTGCCCAAGGGCCACGACGGGAGCAGCAAGGCCGAGCGCAAGGTCACCCAGACCTGGCTCAAGAAACAGGGTTGGCAGCGGAAGGAGTATTGCTTCCGACTCTGCATCAAGCCCAACCTCACGGCCGGCAGCAACGCGGTCAGCGACGAAGCGATCCGCTCCGTCGGTGAGCTGCGGACCTGGCTGCAGTCCGGCGAGAAAGACGCCCAGGCGTATCTCGCCGCAGTAGGTGAACACGTTTCCAAGCACGACCTGAACCGCATCAAACGCGGCGAAGGGTTCGTCCGGGTCCAGATGAAGGTCCCGGCGGAACAGCTCGGCACCTCCTATACCGCGCCCAACGGGCAGGTGACGTTTACCGACGAAGGCCGCAAGGTCGACGCCGGCGACATCTCGTTCATGTTCGTGAGCGAGCGGAAAGTCACCATGCCGAACGGGCAGGAACAGACCAAGCGGAAAGTCAAGGAGGAGGCAAGTACTCGCGGCGGTTGCGGAAATCCCAACACCGTTCTGGTCCCGGTCGGTTCACCGCCGTCCGAAGGTCCGCCTCGCGAAGGCCCGCCGTCCGAAGGTCCGCCTCGCGAAGGCCCGCCAACCGAAGAACGCCATCCGGTCGTCACCGACGACGACATCGGCAAGGATGACCCGCATCCGGAACAGGAAGGTTCCGAACACGGCAACACGCATCGCCAGATCGAGGGCGGAGGAGGCAACCCCCCACCTGCCGGCGAAGCCACCCCCGAGCCGGGAACCGGCGGAGGCGGCACTGAAGGCGCAGTACCACCGGCAGGCTCATGCACCGGCGGCTGCGGCGAAGCGGCACCTCCCTCACAACCGCCCACCGAAAGCGGTGACGTAGGAGAAGGCGACTCAGGCGGGTTCTAAGAACCCTTCCTCCGAAGGTCGCTGCCGTACTCCCCCGATACACTTCCGCGCCTCCGGGCAACGAGTCGATCGGTAGGGAATAGGGAATGGGAATGATGGTCACGCGGAGAGGAAGATGCCTTGTGCACACGCACTCGACAGCAGTTCTTCCTCTCCGCCCCATCCCTTGATGCTGGTTGATTGGTCGGGTTGCGAAGCTTAACAACACGATACGACGGATTTTCACCATTAGATGTATCAATCAATCGAATAATTAAGAGGAGAAGCTTATGCAGAACCTTTTCAACCTGCGCATGCGCAGGAAACGACTCTTCGCGGGCGCGTTCATGCTCGCAGCGCTGCTGCTGACGCCGCTGATCCAAGCGGTCTCGGGAGCGGGCGTGGCCCTGGACGTAGCCTATGGCTCGCGTCTGGTGACCGGCCCCGGCAGCCCGACCGACTTCGCTGGCACGACCAACGTGCAGCACGGTAACGTGGTCCAGTTCGCGGCCCTGGTGCATAACACCGAGGACTACCGGACCGGAGACAAGGCCCGGAACTTCAAAATCACGTTCACCATTCCTAAGAAAGCGGCCACCAGCGTGACCGCCACGGCCAAAGTGACCGCCGCCAACGGCGTGTCCCGGGCCCCGTACAAGACCACCGATCCAACGACGTTGGTCTCGGCCAACGGCAACGTGTTCAACATTAACAACGTCCGGAACGTCCAATACCAGGACAACAAGGTGAACCCCACGAACCAGCCCAACTTCAACTGGGGGCCGCTCGTGAACATCCCGGACAGTCGGATTACCACGGCCCACACGGCGGACGCGTTCGTGTTCACCGTCCAGCCGACCCAGAACGGTGAACTGCCAGCCTCCTTCCAGGATGCCAAGCGGATCATCTTCATGGCCGACGTCAACCAGGCACCCCACGCCCGGATCAACAAGCAGGTCCGGAAGGTAGGGGAGACCACCTGGGTCGAGAAGAACCAGGTCGTCGCCGGACAGGAGCTTGAGTACCAAATCCGTTTCGCCAACGAGGGCAAGGCCCCGATGACGAACGCGGTGGTGCGAGACTCACTGCCCCCGGTAGCCCAGTACGTCGCCGGCAGCTGTAAGATGCTGCTTGGCGCGGACACGGCTCCGAAGCCGTGCGATGACAACGTCGTCAACGGCGGCCTCAAGTTCGGGAACGTCGCGCCGAACGGCGTCGGCTACATCCTGATCAAGGTGAAGGTCAAGGACGACACGCCGGCCAGCGTCGGGTGTCTGAAGAACGTGGCTTCCATCGACTCGGACCAGACCCACCCGCTATGGGATACGGTCGAGTCGTGCCTGCCCACCCCCAGTCCGACCCCTACGCCCACCCCGACTCCGACCCTGACCCCGACTCCGACGCCGACCCCAACGCCCACCCCTCCGGTAAAGCCGAAGAAGGGCCAGCTCCTCATCGTCAAGTTCGAGGACTTGAACGGGAACGGTACGGAAGATCCGGGCGAGCCGCGACTGGGTAACGTGACGTTCTTCGTCGGCCCGGTCGGCGTGGAATTCACCGAAGACACCCCGGCGCCGGAGTCGAGCGACAGCCCGGAACCGAGCCCGATCGCCACGGCATCCGCCGATGACGACCAGGACGGCGCAGGAGCTGCCACGCAGCACTCGACCGACGGCAACGGCGAGATCCTGATGAGCGACCTCCAACCCGGCACGTACCGTGCCGAGGAACAGGTCCCGGGCGGATTCAACCCGACCACCCAGACGGTCCAACAGACCGAAGTGGTGGAAAACGGTACCGCCGTGCTGAAGTTCGGTAACCAGCGGATCCAGAAGAAGGTTCCGCCGAAGCCGATCCCGCCGCAGGCCCAAGTGAAGGGCGCGCTGCCGATGACCGGTACTCCGGCCGCCGCGGCGCTGGCGCTGGCCGCCGTCGCGGGCAGCACCTACCTGTATCGTCGGGAACGGAACGCGCTCAAGAAGGCGGTCCGTCGCCAATCGGTAGAGGGCTAAGGCCACCCGCTTGCCGGTAAACGAAAAAGGTCCCCGAAAGGGGGCCTTTTTCAAATGGGGACGCGATCCGCATCGCGAAAGGCGCGTGCCGCTGGCGTATAATGCGGCCATGGTGGAAAACTGGCACGAGTCACAGGGACGAATCGACGGCCTGGCGAAGCGCTTCGCGCAGGTGAAGGAGTTTCTTTGACCTCGAGGAGAAAGAAGCCGAGCTTGCGACCCTAAGGAAGCAGTCCGAACGGGAAGACATCTGGAAGGACCAGGAAGAGGCGCGCGCGGTAATGCAGCGCCTGAACGCCTTGGAAGAAGAAGTGGCTTTCTGGCAGCGTTTCGAGCACGAGCTCCAGGACCTGTCGGAGCTGTTCCAGCTCGCGGAGCAGGACGAATCCATCCAGCAAGAGCTCACGGACAGTCTCGAGCAGGCCGAGGAAACGTTTACCGAACACGAGTCGAAAGCGCTGCTTGCCGGCGAACACGATCCGAAATCGGCCCACCTCACGATCCAGGCCGGCGTCGGCGGCACGGATGCCCAGGATTGGGCGGAGAAGCTGGAGCGGATGTTCCTGCGGTATGCCGAGCAGCGCGGCTGGCACACAGAGATCGAAGAACGTTCGACGGGCGAGGAAGCCGGCATCAAGAGCGTGACGATCCGGGTCGACGGCCCGTACGCCTACGGTTACCTTCGGGGCGAATCCGGGGTGCACCGGTTGGTGCGCCAATCCCCGTTCAACGCAAAAAGCTTGCGCCAGACCTCGTTCGCGCGGGTCGAGGTCCTACCGGACCTCCCGGAGACGGACGTGGAACTCGACGACAAGGACCTGCGGATAGATACGTACCGGGCGTCAGGGGCCGGCGGACAGCATGTCAATAAGACGGATTCCGCGGTCCGGGTGACGCATGTACCGACGGGCTTGACCGCCCAATCGCAAAACGAGCGATCCCAGATGCAGAACAAGGTGATCGCGAAGAAGATCCTCTATGGCAAGCTGCTCGCCCTGGCGGAGACCCGGCAGAAGGCGGACCTCCGGAAACTCGAGAAAGGGGATACCGCCGCGTGGGGCAACCAGATCCGTTCGTACGTCCTGCACCCGTACAAGCAGGTGAAGGACCTCCGGACCGGCATCGAACGCAAGGACCCGGACGCCGTGCTGGACGGCGATCTGGACGACTTCGTGGAAGCGGAACTGCGCCTGAAACGCTAAGCTCGCTCGGCCAGGATCTCGCGGACCTTACTGACGACCTCGCTGGGCGTGTAGTTCGACTTGAGGAGGTATCCCACGGCACCGAGCGCCATGCCCTTGTCGATGTATTCCTGGTCGCCGACGTTGGAAAGCAATACCACGGCCACGCCCTTGGTCTCCGAAGAACTCCGGAGTTCCTCGAGTACCTCGATGCCGCTCTTCTTGGGCATCATGATGTCCAAGAGGACCAGGTCCGGCCGCTTCTCCTTAACCAGTCGGATACCTTCGTCACCGTCCAGCGCATGCCTGACGTCGAACCCTTCGCGCGTGAACTTCTGGACGTACATCTCCGCCAATACGGAGTCGTCTTCTACCAGGATAATGTTTATCTTTGCCATTATCCGCATTGTCCCATGGTTGCCTGCGCATTGACAATCTGAACAAAAAGTGTTATGGTTAAGCAATTTTCAAATGCTTATCATCGTATTCAGTTCGGCTCTCGCCCTGGCACTGCTCGCGCTGGTCGGGCAGTCGTTCCGTCTGCGACTGGTGCATCGCCGCGTGGCGGCTAACCGCGAGCTGGCGGACCGCAGCCTGGCACGCAGTCGGCAGATCAATCGGATGCTCTTGGCCAATCTTTCGATCGGGTATATCGCCCAGGAGATCGCGGACGTTATCCCCGACCTAAGGATGGTCCTCGGCGGGACGATCCGTCAGGCGAAGTCCGACGGGTCCCTGACCGTCCTGGCGGTCTCCGAGCCGCTTCGTGACGGCGGCAAGGGCTTAGGGCGTCTTACCAGCACATCCCTGGAGATGCTGAAGTCGAACCGGGGGATGCCACGCGTCGTCCAGGCGCTCAACCAGCGCCAGGTGGTATCCGGCGGGGCATTGGAGGACTTCGAGGATTCGGTATCTGCCGAGCAGGCGAAGCGACTCCAGAAGAAGCTGGGTATCGCCGGGCTGGTGGCGCATCCCGTCATCGCCGACGAGCAGGTCCACGGCGTGGTGACGTTCTACCTTCGGAAGGCGTACGAACATCTTTCGGACGACGAGAGGGAGACGTTACAGGGCCTGGCGGACGGCCTGGCCGTGGCGATGGTCAATGCCGAGCTATTAGACGAACTCGACTTGACCAACCGGCGGCTCAGCGACGTCAACCAGGATCTCCGCAAGGCGGATCGCAGCAAGGACGAGTTCGTCTCCATCGCCTCGCACCAGCTGCGCGGGCCGCTGACGGCGGTCCGCGGTTACCTGGCGATGTTGCTCGACAAGGACTTCGGGGTGTTGGCCAAGCGGCAGCGTCCGATCGTCGAGCAAATCTCGGAGAGCACCAACGAAGTCATCAACATCCTGAACGACATGCTCTCCGTCTCGCGGATCAACGCGGAACGGTTCGAGCTTACCAAGGGGATCGCCCGGCTGGAGGACATCGCCCAGGACGTGGTCGGCGAGTTCCGGTCGTTGGCCCGCAAGCAGGGGCTCGACATCGAGCTACTGCTGCCGGACCACCCGATCGGGATCCTCAACGTCGATGCGCTGCGGATCCGTCAAGCGGTAGTGAACTTCGTGGACAATGCGATCAAGTACAGCAAGCGCGGCACCGTACGGGTACGCCTCAGCGAACAGGAGGACGACGCCGTCCTCGAGGTCACGGACCAGGGGATCGGGATCGGCGAGGCCGATCGGGACAAGATGTTCACCAAGTTCTTCCGGGCCGCCAATGCCCGGGACGTCCTTTCCTCGGGCACGGGGCTCGGACTCTATGTCGCCAAGCGGATCATCGACGAGCACCAGGGTTCGGTCACCCTACGGAGCGAGCTCGGAAAGGGAAGTACCTTCGGCTTCCGCTTGCCACTCAAGCAGACGCGGGTCGCCACCAAGGGTGTGGCCCCGAAGCCCCCCGTCTCGGTATTGGGGTAACGTCTACTCGGAGATGTCGAGTTTCTTGGGACGTTTCTTGGCAACGGTCTCCTTGGCTCGTGGCAGGCTTAGCGTGAACGCGTTGCCGGCCGGGATCTGACTGACCGAGAAACGGCCGCCGTGGGCCGAGATGATCTGCTGTGCGACGTAGTAGCCGATGCCCTCGTCGAACCCCTGGGCGCCGACGTAATCGAACACGTTCTTCTGCTGATCGCGGGCCAGGGGAGCGCCCTCGTTCTCTATCCGGAAGTCGATTTCAGCGTCGTTCTCCACCAGCCGCATCGTCACCACGCTGCCCGGTTTTCCCGTCCGGGCCGCCGTGTTCGCGACCATGCCGAGCAGCCGTTCGACGTCCGCCGGGGCGACCTCGACCTCGCTGTCCGACTTGATCGGCTCGAGCTCGTAGCTGCGCCCCGACTCGGCGGTCACCCGCTGCAAGGATCCGGTGCATGCCTCGGCCAGAGCGGTCGCCTTGGTGCGCTTCCTGGCGGCCGCCGGCTTGGCCTCCGACAAGGCCTGGACCTGCGACATGTCGTCGATGATCCGGAGCAGCTTGTCCGAACTTTCCAGGATGATCTTCACCTTAGTCTTCGCCTCCTTGTCCAGCTTGCCGGCGTCACCGGAGAGCAGCATGTCGGCGTAGCCCTTCATCGCGGTGATCGGCGCCCGTAACTCGAATGAAGAAAGGTTCACCAGCCGCCGCCGGAGCGCCTTCTCCGCGTCCTCGGCGGTAGCGTCGACCAGGACGACCACCTCGAACCCCTGCGGCTGGTGGAGTTTCCGCTTCGTCACGTACACCGCGGTCCGTGCGTCGTCGCGAGACCGTACGATGCCCTTGCGCTTCTTCTCGTCCGGTGCGAACGGCTTGTCGCCGTCCAGCACCGCGAGGACCGCCTTGAGCTTCTGGCCCTTAGCCGAGCGCCCTTTCCAGCCGGTCAGTTCCGAGAAAGCGCGATTGACGTACCGGATCGTTCCGTCCGGGCCAACCAGCGCCAGACCTTCGTCCAGATGCTCGCCGAACTCCTCCCAGAGACGCAGCTGGTCGGCCGCCTCTTCGGCGGTCTGCTTGATGGCGTCCTGGATGCCGGCCTGCCGGAAGAGCGACCGGATCAGCAGGACCAGTGTCAGGAGGAAGGCGGCGGCGAAGACGTACGTTAGGGTCACGCGACCAGTCTACCAGCGCCGGGAAACGGACGCTCCGTCTGTGGGATAATGCGGGTACGCCGGGGTGGCGGAACTGGCATACGCGGCGGACTCAAAATCCGCTGCCCGCAAGGGCTTGTGGGTTCGAATCCCACCCCCGGCACACCGAAAAGCCTGATACTGTAACCCTACTGAGGCCATATGGAACCGTCATCGACCACGTACCCAGCCACGCCGTCCTATCAAGAAGAGCCCCAGCGCGGCTTGCTCTGGCGGCTGCTCCTGGGCGCCGTGCCGGTGCTTCTGATCGCCGTGGCGGTCTACGTGGTATTCAACTTCCCGGCGCTCTGGACCCGGCTAACCTTCCTGCTCAGCGACCCTCAGACCGGATCCGCCGCGACGCTGCCCGAGACGGTACGTACCTCCGGGTCGTCCGGGGAGAGTCCTGACGGCGGTCCGGCCGGCGTCCCGTGCCAGGGGAACATACCGTACGACGGCCAAGGCCGCCCCCGGGCCATCTGCGACAACTATCTCTACATCCCGCGCATCCGGGTAGCCGCACCGATCGTGCGTCCCGACTCCACGGCCGAGGCGGTGATCAACGACGCTTTGCTCAAGGGTGTGATCAAGTATCCCGGCACCGCCGAGCCGGGCGAGCAAGGGAACGTCTTCCTGACCGGGCACAGCTCGTACTACTGGTGGGTCAAGACCGACTATCGGAACGTCTTCGCGTTGGTGCCCCAGCTCCGTCAGAACGACGAGATCGTCATATACGCCCGGGGTCGGAAATACTCCTACCGCGTCCATGCCATCTTCGAGGTAGACCCGACCCAGACGGGAGTCCTCAAGCCCACGCCGGTAGCTACCGTGACATTGTCTACCTGCGTGCCCGTCGGGACTAGCGCCCGACGCAAGATCGTCCAAGCGCGCCAAGTCAGTCCTGATCCCGCCGATGCCCGCCCGACCAGCGGCCAGGCCGCCAATCCCGATCGGCTGCCAGGCGTCCGCTAGTCCTTGAGGTCGATCCGCACCAGGCGTCCGGTCCGAGTGTCCGTAGTCAGGATACGATCCAGGCCGAGCACCGTCGGTTCACCGCCTACCAATCTGGCGACGACCCGGTCGTTACTGCCGTCCCGGGCGATGGCGTGCAGTCCGTCGCTCCGGCGGAAAAGCAGGTAGTATCCGCCGGGCAGCGGTGTGATCCGCTCCGGCGGATCGGTCAGGCTGGTCACCAGGCGGTCCCGGCCGGTCTCCAGGTCGAACAAGCGGATTTCCCGGCTGGTCCGGTAGGCGACGAACTTACCGTCTGGAGAGAGGAAGACGCGGGCGGCACCTTGTCCGATCGGCACGTACGAGCCATTCCGGATGATACCGAACGAACCGCCCGTCTGCGTCACCTGGACTGCTTCCGGGCCGGCGGAAGCGATCGTCCGGACCGGTGCGACGTCCGGGACGGCTTCGCGTGCGGTTCCCGGCGTGACGTCGGCGAGCGCGCCGTCGCGACCCAGGATGTAGACGTTCCCGGCCGTGGCTGCCCAACCGCGGGGGGAAGTAGCTAAAACTTGGCCCTCCGCGCCGTTCCGGTCCGTCGATAGCAGCCGTGGTCCTCGCTGGAACACGACTCTACCACCGACGAACGCGGCCTTGCCGCCGGGGATGTTGCCGACCCGTTTACCGGTCGGGTCGTAGACGGCGATTCGGCCGGCCGACTCCGCCAACGCGAACTCGCCGTCGTCGACAGCCACGGAGCCTGGGGCGGCGTCCAATCGCGCGGCGTACCGTTCCTGACCCTCACTGTCCAGTAGGTGGAGCAGGGCGTCGCCACGGCGCGAGGTGACTGCGGCGATCCGGCGGCCGTTCGGAGACACGGCGTACCGTTCGACCGGCCGCTCGGTCAGGTCGGTGCGCCCTGGCGCGTCGGGAAAGAGGACTATCTCCTCGATGACCGCCTCGCCGGGAGCCAACCTGACTTCCCGTTCCCAAGGGATCCGGCCCGGGGTCTCCACCTTCAGCCGGTACGTGTCCGGGGCCAGGGACAGCCGGGCGTCCGTCCGCTTGCCGAGGCGCTTGCCGTCCAGCGTGACCTCCGCGGAATCCGGTTCGGAATGCAGCACGATCACGCCGCGCTTCTGCAGCGTGAGCGAATCGATATCGATCGCGTAGCCTCGCGTCACCAGGAGCGCCAACAAGGCCCCGGCAAGGAACAGTCCGGCCGATAGGAAGTAGACCGAAAGCCGGTCGCGGTTACGGGGTTTGGGGGGCATGGCTTACAGGATACTGCATGTGTAGACTGGAGTCCGTATGGCCCAGAACGCAGGCAGCATAGTACAGATCATCGGGCCGGTGGTGGACGTTCGCTTTGACGGCGCCCTGCCGGACATCCACGAGGCGCTGACGATCGCCAAAGGCGGCTTGGCGCTCGAGGTGCAGCAGCACCTCGGTTCCGGCGTGGTCCGGGCGGTGGCGATGAGCTCGACCGAAGGATTGGAACGCGGTCAGGACGTGAAGCGGACCAAGGCGCCGATTTCGGTACCGGTCGGCAAGCCCGTGCTGGGCCGGATGTTCAACGTCCTCGGCGATGCCATCGACGGCAAGCCCGATCCCAAGGCGAAGACGCGCTGGCCGATCCATCGCGACAGTCCGGACTTCACCCAGCAGTCGACGGAGACGGAGATCTTCGAGACCGGCATCAAGGTGATCGACCTGATCGCCCCGATCGCCAAGGGTGGCAAGGTCGGATTGTTCGGCGGTGCCGGGGTCGGCAAGACGGTCCTGATCCAGGAGCTGATCCGGAACATCGCCGCGGAACACGGCGGCTATTCGGTGTTCGCCGGGGTCGGGGAGCGGACCCGGGAAGGGAACGACCTGTACCACGAGATGGCGGAATCCGGCGTACTCGACAAGACCGCGCTGGTCTTCGGCCAGATGAACGAGCCGCCGGGAGCCCGCCTCCGGGTGGCGCTGTCCGGCCTGACCATGGCGGAGTACTTCCGAGACCAGGGCGGCCAGGACGTCCTCTTCTTCATCGACAACATCTTCCGGTTCACCCAGGCCGGCTCCGAGGTCTCGGCCCTGCTGGGCCGCGTCCCGAGCGCGGTCGGCTACCAACCGACGTTGGCTACCGAGATGGGCGCGCTCCAGGAACGGATCACCTCGACCGAGAAAGGCTCGATCACCTCGTTCCAGGCGGTCTATGTGCCGGCGGACGACCTGACCGATCCGGCGCCGGCGACCACCTTCGCGCACCTCGACGCGACCGTCGTACTTTCGCGGCAGATCTCCGAGCTCGGCATCTACCCGGCGGTCGACCCGCTGGACTCGACCTCGACCATGCTCGATCCGACCGTGGTCGGGGAGGAGCATTACCGGGTGGCACGCGAGGTCCAGCAGGTGCTACAGCGCTACAAGGACCTTCAGGACATCATCGCGATCCTCGGCATGGACGAGCTCTCCGAGGACGACAAGCTGATCGTCGCCCGGGCCCGGAAGATCCAGAAGTTCCTGTCCCAGCCGTTCTTCGTGGCCGAGCAGTTCACCGGTGCGCCAGGACTCTACTGCTCGCGCGAGGACACGGTGCGCAGCTTCGGTGAGATCGTGGACGGCAAGCACGACCACCGCAGCGAGGACGACTTCAGCTACGTCGGCAGCATCGACGACGTGGTGAAGAAGGGCGGCGGCGAGCCGGCCAAGAAGCAGTCACGCGCCAAGACCAAGGCGTAAGGTAGAGGCATGGCAGACGCCAAGACCACCGAACTCAGCGTCGTCACCGCGACCGGCACCGTCTCGGAAGGGCCGGTGCGCTCGGTCACCGTGCCGACCACGGACGGCGAGATCACGGTATTGCCGGACCACGTGCCGCTGGTCTCGGTGATCCGGCCCGGCGTGATCACCTTCCGCACGGACAAGGAGGAACGGCACCTGGCCGTCTCGGGCGGATTCCTGAAGGTCGCCGGCGATGCCGTGTCGGTGCTGGCCGATACGGCCGAACGGGCCGATGACATCGACAAACAACGCGCCGAGCAGGCCCGCAAGCGCGCCGAACAGGCGGTGGCCGGGAAGCTCGAGCGTGAGGAACTGGCGGAAGCGCAGGCCGAGCTCCAGAAGCACCTGGCCCGGCTGCGGGCCGTGGAACTGGCTGGCACCCGTCGTCGCTCAAGGCGAGGTAACCCGTGATCCCGCCCTCTCTCGAAATTCGTTCCGAATTTGTCGACGAAGCGCCGACCGCTTCGCGAGGGATGACGGGATGAGCAAGTTCGTCATTGACGGTCCGACCAAGCTGAACGGGACCGTACGGGTCAACGGCAGTAAGAACGCCGCCCCCAAGCTGCTGGCCGCGACGCTCCTCGCCCGGGAACCGGTCACGCTGACCAACGTGCCCGACATCGCGGACGTGACGTCCTTGATCGAGATCCTCGAGGCGTTCGGCATGCGGGTTAAGCGCAACGGGAAGACCGTCCGGTTGGATCCCACCAAACTTCGCTCGGCGGCCGTGCCCGACCGGCTGGCGCGGCGACTGCGCTCCGCCGCAGTGGTGCTCGGACCAGCGCTGGCGCGATTCGGCAAGGTTAGCATGCGCCATCCCGGCGGGGACATCATCGGCAAGCGTCCGCTTGACGTGCACCTGAAGGGCTTCGTACGGCTCGGGGCGAAGGTGACGAAGGACGACTTACAGTACCGGTTGGCCGCTCGGCGGCTCCGCGGGGCGGAGATCTTCCTAGAGGAAGCGTCGGTGACTGCCACCGAGAACCTGATCATGGCGGCTTCGCTCGCCAAGGGTACGACCGTCATCCATAATGCCGCGTCGGAACTCCACGTGAAGGACCTGGCTGATTTCCTGAACGAGATGGGAGCCCGGATCAGCGGTGCCGGTACCAACCTGGTCACGATCGAGGGCGTGGAAGCGCTCAGCGGTGGCAGCCACCGGGTGCGTCCGGACGAGATCGAGGCGGGCACGCTGGCAATCGCCGCCGCGATTACGGGCGGAAAGGTGCGGATCGAGGGTGCCGACCCACGGAACTTCGGCATGATCTTGATCAAGCTCAAAGAAGCCGGGGTGCGGTTCACGGCCGAGGAGGACGCGATCACGGTCACGGGACCGCACCGTCTGAAAGCCACGGACATCAAGACCGAGACCTGGCCGGGATTCCCGACTGACCTCACCTCTCCGTTCACCGTGCTGATGACACAGGCCAAGGGCATGAGCCTGATCCACGACCACATGTACGAGGGGCGGTTCTTCTACACCGACAAGATGGCGACCATGGGCGCGGAGATCACCATGGCGGATCCTCACCGGATCATCGTCTTCGGGCCGACGCCACTGATGGGTCGTGAGCTCGAGTCTCCGGACATCCGAGCCGGCATCACGATGGTCATCGCCGGCCTGGCCGCTCAGGGGCGGACGGTCATCGACCACGTGGAACACATCGACCGCGCCTACGAACGGATCGACCAGCGCTTGCGGGCGCTCGGCGCCCGGATCAGACGCGTGCGCAGCTAGCCTGGGGCGAAACCGGCGTGGTAGCATAAGCGGTGCGCTCCAATTTGCAGTTGTGCGCAAAATTATCGGTTTACTAGTCCAAATACTTGTTCAGCAAACGCATCGGCATTGATCTCGGCACTTCCAACGTCCTCGTGTACGTGGAGGATAAGGGCGTGGTTATCAATGAACCATCCGTAGTCGCGGTCTCGACCGGGGACAACCGAGTGATGGCGGTAGGCAAGGAGGCCAAGGAGATGGTCGGTCGGACACCTGAACAAATCGTTGCACATCGTCCCCTGGCGGACGGCGTGATCGCGGATTATCGGGTGACCGAGGCTATGTTGCGCTATTTCATCAACAAGGCGGTGGGCAGCGTGCGATTCTTCCGTCCGGACGTGATGGTCTGCGTGCCCGCCGGCGTTACCTCGACCGAGCGGCGCGCGGTGATCGACGCGGCCACGGCCGCCGGCGCCAAGAACGCCTACATCATCCGCGAACCCTTGGCGGCCGCGATCGGCGCGGATATCCCGATCGGTTCGCCGTCCGGGAACATGATCATCGACATCGGCGGCGGCACTTCGGAGGTCGCGGTGATCTCGCTCGGCGGGATCGTGGCGGTGGAGTCCGCCCGCGTCGGCGGCGATAAGTTCGACCAGGCTATCTCCGCCTTCGTGCGACGCCGACACAACCTGGCCATCGGGGACGTCACGGCCGAGCAGATCAAGATCCAGATCGGTTCCGCCATGGCGCTGCCGGAAGGCGAGGAGCTCGGCATGGAGGTGCGTGGCCGGGACATGGTCGCGGAGATGCCGAAGACGATCAACCTGAAGACCAATGAGGTCGTCCAGGCGATCCAGGGCCAGCTGGCCGAGGTGATCAACTCAGTGAAAGGCGTGCTGCGGCAGACCCCACCGGAGCTCTCCGCCGACGTGATCGACCGGGGCATGGTGATGGCCGGCGGCGGCTCGCTGCTGCGGAACATCGATCGCGTGATCACGCACGCGACCAGTGTGCCGTGCCACGTTGCCGAGGACCCGCTGTTCTGCGTGGTCCGGGGCACCGGTGTGGCTGTCGAGAACCTCGACTCCTACAAGCGCGCCGTCGCCGTGCGCTGAGCCCCCAAGGCAGCTACGCTATCAGTATGGTCATCGGCATAGACGCGTCCCGCGCCAACATCACCGAACGCACCGGTGTGGAGCAATACGGCTACCACGTGATCCGCGAGCTGGCGCGGCTGGACCGGAAGAACGATTACCGGTTGTATACGCGCGAACCGCTGACGAAGGACCTACAGGGGCTGCCCGGCAACTTCCAGTCGGTCGTCGTGCCGGGCAGGCGTCTCTGGACGTACTGGGCGCTCAGCCGGGAACTGCGTAAGAACCCGGTCGACGCGCTGTTTGTGCCGTCGCACACGGTGCCGCCGGTCCACCCCAAACGGACCGTGGTGACGGTGCACGACATCGGGTTCAAGCGGTTCCGCAAGAACTATGGCTTCTACCACTACCTCAGCCTGGCGCTGGGCACCAAGCTCTCAGTCCGCTGGGCCGGCACGGTCGTCACGCCAAGCCGGGCCGTTGCACTGGAGGTGGGAAAGGAATACGACGTCCCCGCCAACAAGATGCAGGTCGTCCCGAACGGGTTCGACCCCTCCCCGTATCGGAAGCTCACCGCGCGCGACGTGGCGGCCGTTATGAAGAAGTACCGGACCAAGGATCCGTACCTGGTGTTCGTCGGACGGCTGGAGGCAAGGAAGAACGTGGTCGCTCTGGTCGAAGCGTTCTACCGCCTGCGGGACTCGGGCTTGTTTGGCGGGCAGCTAGTGCTGGTCGGCAACCCGGGGGTCGGGTACGAGGACATCCGCCGGATGATCGGCAAGCGGCCCAGTCCGGAGTATGTGGTGCATACCGGGTACGTCCATGACACAGAGCGTTTCGCGCTGTTAAAGGGCGCTCGGGCACTGGTGTTCCCGTCGTTGCACGAAGGGTTCGGCATCCCGATCCTCGAGGCCTTCGCGGCGGATACGCCCGTCGTGACCGCGGGCCGCGGCGCCACCAAGGAGGTAGCTGGCGGCGCGGCGGTGCTCGTGGATCCGGAAAGCGTCGCCAGTATCCACCAGGGTATGGAACGCGTCCTGGTCGACGAAGCCCTGGTCGGGAAGCTGACCGCTGCCGGCCGGGAGCGAACCAAGCAGTTCGGGTGGAACAAGACGGCCCGCGAGATCCTCAAGGCACTGACGGCATGAAGGACCCCGTCGACGTACTCGGTGTCCGAGTCGACCCGATGACGGAGCCGGAACTGCTGGTCGCGTTGCGGGAAGCGATCGAGGCGGGCAAGCGGCAGCAGGTCGTTACCGTGACGACGGAGATGGTCATGAGCGCACGCCGCAGCGCCAGGCATCGGGCATTGATCAACGGCGCCGACTGGCGCGTCGCGGACGCCATCGGCGTTGCTTGGGGCGCGTACTTCCTGGGAGCGTCCTTTCGAGGGCCTTTGAAGGGCATTCGTGTCTATCTTCGCGCGTTGCGGACCGGCTCGTGGGCGTTCGTGCAGCCGCAGTCGGTCAAGCGGACGCTGCCGGACGTCATACCGGGGTCGGAACTTTCCGTCGACCTGGCCGGCATGTGCGAGGAGTTCGGCTACGGCCTGTACCTACTTGGCGGAGCACCCGGCGTGGCGGCCGCCGCGGCCGCGGAGCTGAAGCAGCGGTTTCCCGCGTTGCGCGTGACGGCGGACGACGCCGATCCGCACCGACGACATGAGGCGGACATCCGGCGGCGCATCAAGCGGGACGGTCCGCAAGTACTGCTCGTGGCGTACGGCGCTCCGACGCAGGAGGAATGGGTCAAGCGGAACCTGCCCAAGCTGCCGAAGCCATTGGTCGCGATGGGGGTCGGCGGCACGCTCGACTACCTTGGCGGTGGCAGCTCGCTCACCGGGGGCGGGGAAACCGCCAAGCCGCCGCCCAAGGCGGTGCGCGGACACGGCCTCGAATGGCTCTGGCGCTTGCTCACGCAGCCGTCCCGGTGGAGGCGGATCATGACCGCGTTGCCTGCGTTCGTGTGGGCGGTGATTCAGGCCAAACGCGTCTTGACAAAGTAGTCTTTTTTAGCTATACTAGGCCAATTTTACTATGGCCAGTAAGCTACCAGATGGAAGTGCCGAAGAGCCCTATGCTGAGTTCTTCTCGGAAGTCAGGGCGGAGGTTACCCGGCCGACGGCCGAGGACGTTGTCGACGGTATCCTGTCGGGGGAAATTTCCCGGGAAGAAGGGGTGGAACTTCTTGAGCGATGGAAGGAAGAGAGCAGGGAGGATGTCCTGACTGGATTACCGAATCTGCGTGCATTTGCCGAATACACGGATCGATTGAACGAGATGCTCGATCGTTCCGGTCGTCTCATTCCTTTGCGCATAGACTCGATCGACATCCGTGGGCTCAAGTGGTTCAACGACCGTTACGACCATGAGGTGGGCGACGAGGCCATACTGGCGGTAGTCGAGGAACTTCAGGAAACGTTTCGACGTAGTAGCGATTATATTGTCAGGGTTAGTGGAGACGAGTTCGTTGTAGTCAGGATCGACGACCATCCGGATGACGTCGACGATGAGGATGACGGGGTAATCAAACGGCTACGGGAACGAGCGAGCGAACGAGTCGTTAAGGGCCGGTCATTAGAGCTCCATGTTGCATCGGCCAAATGGCCCGTAAGGCGGAGGCCGGAAGTGACACTGCAGGAGTCCGTTATAGAAGCGCACCGAGGGGTTTCAAGAAAAAAAGAGGAAGCAGGCTCTGGCCGTGATGATGAATAGTATTCGACCGGCAGCCTGAGTCCGTATACTGGACGCATGGCCGAGAAAGTCATCACACGGTTCGCCCCGTCCCCGACGGGGTACCTCCACGTTGGCGGGGCTCGCACCGCGCTGTTTGCCTGGTTGTGGGCGAAGAAGGACGGCGGCGAGTTCCGCTTGCGGATCGAGGACACCGACCGCAAGCGGCTGGTCGAAGATGCCGAAGACCAGATCAAAGAGTCGCTGGAGTGGCTCGGTTTGGATTGGCACGATACCGTCTTGCGCCAGTCGGAACGGATCGACGAGTATCGCAAGCAGGCAAAGCGCCTGGTCGAGGCCGGGTTCGCCCGGGAATCCGCGGAAAAGGAAGGTACGGTCATCCGGTTCAAGTGGCCGGAGCCACTCCGGCCTGTGGCTATCGAGCCGTTCCAGGGGCGGCAGAAGATCATGGTCGATCCGCAGACCGTCGCCTCGGCGTTCGAAGAGTTCGTCTTGATCAAGTCGGACGGCTATCCGACGTATAATTTCGCGCACATCATCGATGATCTGGAAACCGGCGTGACGGACGTGATCCGGGGGGATGAGTTCACCTCAAGCCTGCACAAGTACTATGCGATCTACCAGGCGCTCGGGAGGGCGGATGCGCTACCGCGCTTCTACCACGTGCCGCCGATCCTCGGGTCGGACAAGGCGAAGCTTTCCAAGCGCCACGGCGCCCAGGACGTGCTGGACTACCGGGCCGAGGGGTACCTGCCGGAAGCCTTGGCGAACTTCATCGCCCTGATCGGTTGGAATCCCGGAGACGATCGGGAGTTCTTCGCTTCGCTCGACGAGCTACGGGAGGCCTTCGATCTGTCAAAGGTGCAGCGTTCACCTGGCGTGTTCGACCCCGAAAAGCTGGCTTGGCTGAACGGGGAGCACATCAAGGCGTTGGCACCCGGAGACCTGTTGGAGCGGGCGGCGACCGGAGGGTTCTGGGAGCCGGGCCGCGATCGTGCGTACGACGAGCGCGTACTCGGGTTGGCCACGGATCGCGTTCGCACGCTTGCCGAGCTGCGGGATATCCGGACAGGCTACTTCTACGAGGCACCGAAGGTTGCGGTGGATCGCCTGGTCGGGAAGGAGAACCCGGAGACGGTCGGCGTCTGGCTGGAGCGGGTACTGCGGGACCTGACGAAGCTGCCGGAAGCGGAATGGAAGTCGGACCGGATCGAGCGGACGCTGAACGACGTCCGTGACGAACTCGATCTAGAGCCGAAGCAGCTGTTTCCCGTGCTCCGGATCGTGGTCACCGACGCGGATCGCACCCCGCCACTCTGGGACGTGTTCGAGGTACTCGGCAAGTCCGAGACGGTCTCGCGCCTGGAGGCCGCCCAGGACCTGGTCGCCTGAGGTATCATGAGGGCAATGAATTCGGCTGAAGATACACAAAAACCGATATCCGGCTTCACTATCAGGCAACATGAGTTCGAGGGACCGCTTGACCTGTTGCTACAGCTGATCGAAGAACGGCAGCTGGAGATAACCTCCATCTCGCTGGCGGAAGTGACCGACCAGTACCTGGCCCGGGTCCGCGGGCTGACAGGCGAGAACCTCTCGGAAATCTCGGACTACCTGGTGATCGCCGCCCGGCTGGTGGTGCTCAAGTCCCGCGCCTTACTGCCGGGAGAGGAAGTGGAAGAAGAGGAGCCTGACGATCTCGCCGCGCGGTTGGCCGAGTACAAGCTATACAAAGAGCTGGCCGGATCCCTGAAGGACCAGATGGCGGAACGGGGAGCAAGCGTTGGTAAACCGCCGTTCCCGATCGACCCGCCCAAAGAGATGATCGCCGACGGCGTCACGTTGGCTGCTTTGACGGATTCCTTCAGACAAGTACTCGAGGCGCTTCCGAAGTCGCAGCAATTGCCTGAGAAAACGCTCGACGACAAGGTCACCATCGATGAGTGTATCGCGGAGGTGCGGGACCGACTGACCGTTGGGCCGGTCGGGTTCGCGTCGTTGTTCCGCGACGTCCGCAGCCGGGTACGCATGATCGTGACGTTCCTGGCCGTGCTGGAACTGATCAAGCAAAGCGCGTTGACCGTGAAGCAGGAAAAGGAGCTGACGCTGTGTCCGGCCTGAATCCCCAGCACGCCATCGAAAGCATCCTGTTCGCGGCCGGCGAGCCGGTGCGGTTCTCCGACCTCGCGACGCTCGTCGACTTGCCGCGTCCCCGGGTGAAGAAGCTGCTGGTCGAGATACGCGCCGCCTATGCGGGCCGCGGAATTCGCCTGGTCATCGGAGAGCAGGAGGCGCAACTGGTCACGGCGCCGGAGACCGACGCGCTCGTGGGACGGTTCCTCAAGCAGGAGTTACGTGGCCGGTTATCCAAGGGCGCCCTGGAGACCCTCGCGATCATCGCGTATCGAGGCCCGGTGACCCGGCCGGAAGTGGACTCGATCCGTGGCGTACAGTCGTCGGCGCCGCTCCGAACCCTGGCAGTCCGCGGCCTGATCGGAGAGGTGGGGCGCAAGCAGGAACCGGGTCGTCCGATCCTCTATGACACCACGATCGAGCTGCTCAAGCATCTGGGAGTCAGTAGCAAGGAGGATTTGCCGCCGGTGCCCGAGGAGCTTGAGGCGCGTCTGACCGCCACCCGGGAGGAATGATGGATTGGTTGGCCCAGGCCGCCTTGGCGACCCTGATTCTCACAGGCAGCGTCGTACCGGGTGTAGTGCCGGACCGTCCTCCGGCGGTGGCCGCCCCCGACCGGGACATCGAGGCGCCTCCGGCGTATCCATTCCCCGAAAAGCGCCATTCGGCGGTCTCTCCCGTCGTCCAGGCTAAGAGCGCGTTGGTGACCGACCTGGAAAGCGGTGCGGAGCTATTCGAGAAGGACGCCGCGGCGAAACGTCCGATCGCCAGCATCACGAAGCTGATGACCGCGTTGCTGGCTACGGAAGAGCTGCGTCCGGAGCAGGAGGTGGTCGTGCCGAAGCTCGACAACGGTCCCGAGGAGTCGCTGATGGGGCTGCAGGAAGGGGACCGGCTGTACGCGGTCGACCTCCTGGCCGGGGCGATGATCGTCTCTGGCAACGACGCCGCCGAGACCCTGGCCATCGCCGCCGCCGGCTCCGAGAAGAAGTTCGTAGAGCTCATGAACCGGCGGGCCGAGGAGCTCGGCATGCGCGACACCCGTTTCGAGAACGCCAGCGGGTACGGCAACGGAGAGAACGTCAGCTCCGCGCGGGACCTGGTGATCTTGACCCGGGCGGCCCTCCAGCGGCCCGAGATCCGCAGCCTGGCAAAGGACCCTGAACGGACGGTCAAGGCGCTGAATGCGCGGAAGCCCTCGCCGGAGAACCCCGATCCGGAACGGACCGAGTACCGGCTCTTCACGACCGACCTGCTGCTGGATTCATACCTGCCGATCGCCGGTCTGAAGACCGGGACCTCCGACGCCGCCGGACCGTCCCTGGTCAGCGTGCTTGATGACGGCAGGCGCCGCCTGGTCGCGGTGGTACTGAACTCGCCGGACCGGTTCCAGGAGAACAAGGCGATGCTGGACTGGTCGTTACGATCCTTTCGGTGGTAAGAAAAAGCCTTGCTTACGGGACTATCCGCCCGTAGAATGATTGGGTCAGACGGTACTGAAAGCCGACCGACGCCTCAGATCGTACGCACCAGCGGGCCGCCATGGCCCCGCTCGTACTGTCCGTACAACCCGTATCCAGATGTCCACGTCACAGTCAATCGTCGCGATCGTCGGCCGACCTAACGTCGGTAAATCGACGCTGTTCAACCGTCTGGTGGGCCAGCGGCGGGCGATCACGGCCGATGTGCCCGGCACCACCCGCGACCGGGTGTACGGCGAGGCGGAATGGCAGGGCGACGCTTTCACGGTCATCGACACCGGCGGCCTGACCGCGGACGACGGGCGGTTGGAACGCGCCGTCAACGAACAGGTACACGCGGCCATCACGGAGGCCGACTTGGTCCTGTTGGCCGTCTCCGCCCGGGACGGCCTGACCGGCGAGGATCGCGAGGTCGCCGCCGCGGTCCGTAAGCGCTCGAAGCGGGTCCTCCTGGTGGTCAACAAGGCGGACCAAGGTGTGGCTCCGGCCGGCGAGTTCGACCGGCTCGGTTTCGATTCGATCGCGATATCCGCCTTGCATGGCAAGGGTACCGGCGACCTGCTGGACCGCATCGTCGGGACGATCGGTCGTGGCGGCCGTCCTGAGGCGGCCCGCCCGCCTGCGTTCACGGTCGTCGGTCGACCGAACGCAGGTAAATCGACGCTCGTGAACCGGCTGAGCGGCGACGTCGCGGTGACCAGCGCGGAACCGCATACGACCCGCGATACCACGGAACGCTTGCTCAAGACCCCGCAACGCGCCTGGCGCCTGATCGATACCGCCGGGATGGCCCGGCGCGGTGCGCGCAGTTCGGGCATTCCCTATTGGAGCCTGCTCCGCACACTGCGAGCGATCGCCAACTCGGAGGTGGCGGTGCTGCTGGTGGACGCGGAGGAAGGTCCGACCCTGCAGGATGCGCACATCGCGGCGCACATCCTGGATTCCGGCACCGGACTGGTGATCGCCGTCAATAAATGGGACCTGGTCGAGAAGGCGCCGGATATCCAGGAGCGCTTCTTCGCGAAGCTGCGAAAGAGGCTGCCGTTCCTGCCCTCGCCGCCGGTCGTGTTCGTCTCCGCCCTGACCGGCGAGAAGACCGACCGGATCCTGCGGGCGGTGGAAGACGTCTATGCCGCCGCGGGGACCCGCGTGGGTACGCCGCAGCTCAATAAGCTGATTCGCACCAAGCTCGAGGAGTACGTGGGGGGGCGGCGGAAGGCCCGGCTCTACTATCTGACCCAGGTAGGTACGTTGCCGCCGACCTTCGTCGTGTTCGTGAACCAACCTGCGCTATGGGGCGAGGACCAGCGGCGCCACCTGGCCGGCGTGCTGCGCGACGAGTTCGAGCTGTACGGCGTGGCGCCGAAGCTGGAGTTCCGCAAGAGTGAATCGAAGGAGCGGGTATGAGCGCCGCTTGGACGCTGGTCGTCGGCCTGGGTAACCCGGGTTCGAAGTACGAGCGCACGAGGCACAACGCGGGCTGGCAGGTGGTCGACGCCCTGGTCCGGTCGCTCGGAGCGGAGCAGGTGCACGAGGCTGATGACCGCAGGCCTTCGGACCAGTGGCGCAGCGACGACATCCTGTTCGTCAAACCGACCACGTTCATGAACGGGTCGGGACCGGAGGTCCGCCGGGTCATGGACTACTACAAGATCCCGATCGACCGGCTGCTCGTCGTCACGGACGAGCTGGACCTGCCGTTCGGCACGGTGAAGCTCCGCCCGGGCGGCGGGTCGGCCGGCCACAAAGGTATGGATAGCGTCATCACCGCCATGGGGACGGAGGACTTCGCTCGCCTGCGGGTCGGCATCGGGCGACCGCCGGAAGGCCGGGATGCCACGGACTTCGTGCTGTCGCCGTTCGACCCCGACCAGGCGGACGACCTGCCCAGGGTGGTGACCGACGCGGCCGACCAGGCCAAGGAATGGCTCGATGTCTAACGGGAGCTTCTTCGCGAAGGCGCTCGAGCAGCCGGAGATCGAGGAATACGCCAGGCGCCTGACCGAGGGCAGGTTGCGCGTGTCGGATACCAGCCGGGGCGTCCGGGAGTTCCTGCTCCTGGCCCTGGCACGCAAGGTCGGCAAGCCGTTCGTAGTGATCACGTCCGAGCACCTCTTCGCTCCCGGCATCGCGGTCCCGTGGCCGCGCGAGGTCTCCGGCGACTCGCTCGAGGTCGCGGCGGGGGTCGCCCAGATCCTCGGTAACAAGTCCGGTCTGCATCTGGTGCCGCCGGACCTGCTGTCCGTCCCGTTGATCGGTGTCCGTCGGTACGACACGCTCACCAAGACGTACAGCAAGGGTCAGGATGCCAGCCCGGACGAGGTGGCGAAGGCCCTGGTCGATGCGGGCTATGACAGCGATCCCGATCTGGAACGGATCGGCACGTTCCACCGGGTCGGCGGCACGGTGAAGGTCTGGGGGGTTGGGGATCGGTACCCGCACCAGGTCGAGTGGTTCGGGGACTCGATCGAGTCCATCAAGCGCATCGAGTCATCCCATACGGTCGACCTGCCGCACCTCCGGCTCTTCCCGGCGTCGGTCGCGGACCCGAAGGGCGTCGCCCGTCTACGCGACTACGTAAAGCTGGCGGGGGCGTACATCGCCGGTGAGGAGTACCTGCTGGACGCGGCGGAGGATCTGCAGGGACTGCCCCAGGTCTCGTTCTCATTCAAACGTGAGGAGTCGGTCGTGCAATTGCCATGGAAGCGTGCGGACGTGACGCACAACCGGAGCGAGCTGCACGGGACGATCGAGCGGTATCAGAAAGAGGGCTGGCACGTAGGACTGGCGCGTTGGGAAGGCCCCCCGGCGGACCTGCCCGACGGGGTAGAGGACGTGCGTCTGCCGATCACCGAAGGCATCTCCGTGCCGGAGATGAAGTGGATCGTCTTCACGCCGGCGGAGATCATCCACGAGAAGGCCAAGCCGAAGAAGCGGCATTCCGACAAGCTCAACCTCCGGCTGGAGTCCGGGCAACTGATCACGCACCGCGACCACGGCATCGGTAAGTTCCGCGGGTTGGTCCGGCGCAAGGTCGGTGACGTAGAGCGGGAGTACCTCTTCCTGGAATACGCCAAGGGAGACAAGCTGTATGTGCCGGTCGCCGAGGCCGACAAGGTCGACCTGTACGTGGGTCCGAAAGAAGTGACGCTGACCCGGCTGTCCTCGGCGAGCTGGGAGCACGTCCGCGACAAGGTCAAGGAGTCCGCGGAGAAGCTCGCGCGGGAGCTACTGACGGTCTCCGCCCGGCGGGAGATCGTCACCGGTATCTCGTTCCCCAAGCAGCCGGACGTCGAACGGCGGCTCCAGGCATCCTTCAACTACGACGAGACGGAAGACCAGGAGCGGGCGATCAGCCACGTCTACGCGGACATGGAGGACACCCGGCCGATGGACCGGCTAGTCTCCGGAGACGTGGGCTTTGGGAAGACCGAGGTTGCGGTCCGGGCCGCCGCCAAGGCGGCCGCCTCCGGCAAACAGGTCGCGGTCCTGGCCCCTACGACGATCCTCGCGGAGCAGCATCTGGCGACGTTCGGCAAGCGGCTCAAGGAGTTCGGCTTCCGGCTCGGCGGCTTGTCCCGCTTCAAGAGTCAGCGGGAGCAGGGCCAGACCTTGAAGGGCCTGAGCGAAAGCAAGGTCGACATCGTCATCGGCACGCACCGGTTACTCAGTCCGGACGTGCAGTTCCACGATCTCGGTATGCTGATCGTCGACGAGGAGCAACGCTTCGGCGTCCGGCACAAGGAGCAGCTCAAGAAGCTGCGTTCCCAGGTGGACGTCCTGAGTCTTTCGGCGACACCGATCCCGCGGACGCTCAACCTGGCGTTGTCCGGACTACGGGAGATATCGACGATCCAGACGCCGCCGTCCGGACGGCGGGCCGTAGAGACGACCATCGGGGAATACAACCCGCAGTTGATCGACACCGTGATCAAGGAGGAGCTGGGACGCGGCGGACAGGTCTACTTCCTGCATAACCGGGTGGCCACGATCAAGGCGGCGGCCAAGGAGCTGCAGGCCCGGCATCCCGGCGTGAGCGTCGACGTCGGCCACGGCCAGATGACGGAAGAGGACCTGGCCGACGTGATGGCCCGGTTCGCGGCCGGCGACATCGACATCCTGGTCAGCACGACGATCGTCGAGAACGGCCTGGACCTGCCGAACGCGAACACGATGATCGTCGACGACGTCTCGGCGCTGGGGCTGGCCCAGAGCTACCAGCTGCGTGGACGGATCGGTCGGGGCAGCCGCCAAGGCAGGGCCTTCTTCTTTTACAAACCCGGCTCGCTCTCCGCGATGGCCCGCGAGCGTTTGCGCAGTCTCAAGGAAGCCAAGGATCTCGGGTCGGGGTTCCAGGTGGCCTTGGCGGACCTGGAACTCCGCGGCGCGGGCAATGTGGTGGGCAAGGAGCAGTCCGGCAACGTCCGGGCGATCGGATTGACGTTGTATTCCAAAGTGCTGTCCCGGGCGGTCGAGGAGCTGGAGAGCGGGGAACGGTTCCTGGAGACGGAGGTCGACCTGCCGCTGGTCGCGTCCGTGCCGACCGAGGTGATGGAAGAAGAGACCGAGCGACTCCAGGTCTATCAATCAGTCAGCAATGCTGCCAACAAGAAGGAGCTCGACGACCTCGCCGCGCGGCTCAAGCAGAAGCTGGGCGGACAGTGGCCTGATGAGGTCAATCACCTTTTCAGGCTCCAAGCGATTCGGTTGGACGGTGCGCGGGCGGGAATCATCGCCCTGCGATACACGTCGTTACCCGGTACCAACCGCAGCGCCAAAGTGGTGGTCGCGGAGATGGCGCATCAGCCGCGGGATTGGCAGGCGGACAAGGCCACCGAGCTCGGGTGGCAGGCGTCCGGTAACCGTTTGAGCAAGGCGCTGGAGGTGCCGGAGATGCTCGAGGCTGTCGAAGCGCTGGTGGTCGGACTGTCGGTACAGAAGGCTTCCGTCTAAATCCGAGCAGTTGCTTGCTATACTATGAAGTATGCAAGCTACCACAAAGGAATGGCCGATACCGACCGTGCTTCGGGATATACCGGTGCCGCCGGGCAGGCTATGGGTACGCGGAACGCCGCCTCCCGGCGAGGGAATCGCCATCGTCGGTAGTCGCCGGCCGACCTCCTATGGCCGTCGCATCGCTTCCCAGCTGGCTGGGCGGGTCGCCTCCGCCGGTGTACCGGTAATCTCCGGCTTGGCCTTCGGCGTGGACACGGTCGCCCACACCGCCGCCTTGGATGCTGGCGGACGGTGCGTGGCCGTGCTGCCGACCGGCCTGTCCGACGAGGACATCTCGCCTCGCAGCAACGTACGACTGGCGAACCGAATCGCGAAGCAAGGCGCTTTGCTGTCCGAGTACCCTATGGGAACGCCATCCCGGCGGTATCACTACGAGGCCCGGAACCGCCTGATCTCCGGCCTGGCTCGGGCGGTCGTGGTGGTCGAAGCCTCGCGTCCGTCCGGCACGCTGATTACCGCCCGGCATGCCGGCGAGCAGGGCCGGGATATCTGGGCCGTACCCGGTCCGATCGACTCGCCGCAAAGCCTCGGGACGAACTGGCTGCTCGAAGACGGCGCGACGCCATTAGTCTCCATCGAGCGGTTCCTGGAGACGTACGGCATCCGGAGCCCGGCTTCCGCCCGGAGCGGACTGGCCGCCTTGTTGTCCGACGCTGCGACGCACTTCGATGAACTCGTCGTGCGATCAGGCAAGACTCCGCACGAGGTCGAGGCGGAACTGGTCAAACTGGAACTGGCCGGCGCCGTGCGACACCTCGGCGACCGGTATTACGTGCTCGGCTAAAGGCCGGCGATGACCGCCAGCGCGGCGAATCCGAACCAGAACAAGATGCCGGCCCAGAGCGTGGAGTCGACGTTCCGGACAGGGGCTCGATAGGCCATCCGACGTTGGGCGGTCCGGGCCGCGCGTTCGTCGATCGGTACCGGGGCGTAGCGCATCATCTCAGCGCACGTTCGACCTGACGACCGCCATTACCTTGCCTTGGACCTTCCACTCCTGATCGGGGTAGATGTTCTCGTACTTGGGATTCTCAGGCTTCAGGTACGTCGCGTCACGGCGCTTTACCAACCGTTTGACCGTGGCGTCTTCACCGATCAGCGCAGCCACGATATCGCCATTCTCAGCTTGGTCGACGGGCTGACAGATCAGGAGGTCGCCGTCGAAGATGCCGGCGCCAATCATCGATTCGCCCTGGGCACGCAGGATGAAGACGTCCCGCTTGCCCTTGGTGAGGTCGGTCGGGAGCGTCACCCAGTCCTCGACGTTTTCCTCGGCCAGCATCGGCCCGCCGGCCGGGATCCGGCCGAGCAGGGGAATCTTCACGATGGCGTCCGATAGGTCCGCGGCCACCTGGCGGAACTTGTCCGCGATGGTGATGCCGCGGCTGCGCGAGTCGCGGGTAATATACCCTTTCTTCTCGAGCGCTTCGAGGTGCCGCTGCACGCCGCGCGGGTAGTTAACCTTAAGTTCCGCCATGATCTCGCGGATCGTGGGCGGCAGGCCGTGGTCCTTGATATGTTTCTGGATCACGTCGAACGTCTGACGTTGACGTGGTGAAAGTTCTTCGTTGCTCATAATGTCCTTTGGTTAGGGAGCGCGCCCAGCCCTTTCTCATTTTCGTTTTCGAGCCTGGAAAGGGCTGGGAGGAGGGAGCGCAGTTAGATAGTATACATATGTATACATGTTGTCAACTAGCTATATTCTTCCTTAACTAAAGCGTTTTCCAAAACTAACACCCCACACTTTTCCCGACTCCTTTCGGAGGGGCTTGCTGACCAGGCAAGGTGTGGGGTGGTGAAGCAAAGGATGGTCGGTGGATTACATGTTCAGGACGGCGAGGCGCTCGTACGAGCGACAAGCTCCCCCGACATGTTCGAATACGACGTTGCACGGATTCCGGTCGAAATTGCTGAGCTCTTTGGCTGAAGCCACTGGCTCAACAATCCTGAGTACCAAGCAGAGCTTGCTGTCAGGGTGCGGTTTACAGCGTCGAACCACGGTGAGCGGTCCAAAGCGGTAGCCCGGTTCAATCCGGAGCGGCGGGGGTGCGGGTACGGCCCACGGGGTGGGTGCTGGTTCTTGGCTACGCGTCAGGCCGTTCGTGGCATTCATGAACGCATGCCCGCGGGCGTTGACGCACTTAGGAATCCGGACCGTGAACCCGTTCCGTTCGAAGCCGACCCGGGCTGCGTTGGCGACCACGGCGCACGGATTTCGGTCGAACCGGTGCCGTTCCGCGGTCGACATGGTGTAGTACGGACCGATCGCGTAGACGCATGGCTTGGCGTGGTCCGGACAGCGGTACTCGGTAGAGACCTCTAGCCATCCGGAGGTTTCGAGCGGGTACGTACTACCGCACGGACGGAGCTTGGTCGCATGGCAGCGGGTGAACTTAATGGCGTGAGGCCTCAGTTCGTGCTCCTTACCGCTTTGCGGTTGTTGTTGATTGGGCTCCGTCGGCTTGTCGCCGTTCTTCATCAGCGCAAGGCCAGTGAAGAAAAGCACGACGGCTGCAACTAGGGCAACTATGGTACTCGTGCGCATCCTTTACTCCTTCGGTCGGGAGACAGGTAACTGCGGTTGAAAACGAGAAACCAGAAGAATGAGATGTTAAGGAGGTCAATAATAACACAAAAAATGCCTTTGTAAAGCTATTTTTATGCAATTTCAAAATGACTAAGGCCGGCTCCATGACTTGCCAAACCTTGCTTCGGTAGCGTATACCTAGGCAACGTATGCCGAACGCGAAAACGTTAGTCATCGTCGAGTCGCCGGCCAAGGCCCGGACCATCGAGCGGTACCTCGGCCCAGGGTATACCGTGCTGGCAAGTTACGGACACGTCCGCCAACTTCCGCGCAAAGACGGCTCGGTCGATGTCGACAACGATTTCGAGCCCAAGTACGAGGCGATCCCGGACAGCAAGAAGCACATCGCCGCGATCAAGAAGGCGCTCAAGGGCGCGGACTCGCTTCTGCTCGCCACCGACCTTGACCGCGAAGGGGAGTCGATCGCCTGGCATCTCACCGAGTTGATCGGGAAGGACTTGGGTGACAAGCAGGTCGGACGGATCACGTTCGGTGAGATCACCAAGGGCGCGATCCAGGACGCGATCAAGGATCCCCAGCAGGTCGACCGCCAGCTGGTCTCCGCCCAGGAAGCGCGCCAGAGCCTCGATTACCTGTACGGCTTCACGCTTTCGCCGCTACTCTGGCGGAAGATCCGCTACGGCCTCTCCGCCGGACGCGTGCAATCCGTGGCGCTGCGGCTGATCGTCGAGCGCGAGCGGGAGATTGACGCGTTCAAGCCGAAGCCGTACTGGACGCTGGACGCCGAACTCAAGCAGCCCAAGGAACCGGACGAGAAGCTCGCGACGTTCAAGGCGCAGCTGGCCGAGGACCGCGGTAACAAGCTCAAGCAGTTCGATCTGACGGACGAGCGGGCTAAGGAACTGGCCGAAGAGCTGCTCAAGCATCCGGTCATGGTGGAGTCGGTCGAGGAGAAGGAGCGCAAGCGCCGCCCGGCGCCGCCGTTCACGACCTCGACGCTCCAGCAGGAGGCGTCGCGGAAGCTCGGCTTCGCGGCCCGGCGCACGATGCGCACCGCCCAGCAGCTCTACGAGGGCATCGACACCGGCGGCGGCGACCGCACCGGATTGATCACCTACATGCGTACCGACTCCGTGAACATGGCCAACAGCGCCCTGGCCGAGGCGCGCGAGGTCATCGGGAAGAACTACGGCAAGGAATACCTGCCGCCGGAGCCGCGCCGCTACAAGGTGAAGTCTAAGGGCGCCCAGGAGGCGCACGAGGCGGTCCGGCCGACCAGCTTCGTGCGGACGCCGGATTCGATGGCCAAGAAGCTGACGGCCGACCAACTTAAGCTCTACAGCCTGGTCTACAAACGGGCGATGGCCTCGCAGATGGAGGAGGCGATCTTCCTGCAGACGTCCGCCCGGATGAAGGCCGGCCAGGACGGCGAGGCGGTCCTCAAGGCGACCGGCTCGCAGGTAAAGTTTCCGGGGTTCATCAAGCTTTATCTCGAGGGTACCGACGACGGCGTAGGTGAGGACACCGAGAACCTGCTGCCGAAGCTGGCCGAAGGCGATCTGCTGGAACTGCTGAAGGCGGGCTCGGAACGGCACGAGACTCAGCCGCCGCCGCGCTTCACCGAGGCGACGCTCGTGAAGACGCTCGAGGAATACGGCATCGGCCGACCGTCCACCTATGCCAGCATCATCTCGACGCTGCAGGACCGGAAGTACGCCCGGGTCGAGCAGCGCCGGTTCTTTCCGGAGGCGGTCGGCATGATCGTCAGCGACCTGCTCACGAACCACTTCTCCAAGTACGTGGACTACCAGTTCACCTCGGAGCTTGAGGACGAGCTCGACGAGGTCGCGGAAGGGAAGGAAGAGCGCGTCCCGCTGCTCAAGCAGTGGTGGGGTCCGTTCAAGGCGTTGGTCGACAAGAAGGACGGCGAGCTCAAGAAGGAGGACGTCGCGCACGAGAAGACCGACAAGCTGTGCCCGGAGTGCGGCAAGGAGCACGGCGGACACCTGATGAAGAAGCTTTCCCGGTTCGGCGGACAGTTCTACGCCTGTAGCCGGTACCCGGAGTGCAAGCACACGGCGCCGCTCGAAGAGGAGCAGGCCGAGACCAAGGCGGCCGAGGAACAGGCCAAGGACGAGCAGTGCGACAAATGCGGTTCGCCGATGGCGGTGAAGCGCGGCCGGTTCGGCGTCTTCTTCGGCTGCACCAAGTATCCGGACTGCAAGGGCACCAAGCCGTTCGTGAAGTCGACCGGCGTGAAGTGCCCGGAGTGCGGCAAGGGTGAGCTGGCCGAACGGAAGTCCAAGCAGGGCCGGACGTTCTACGGCTGCACCAAGTACCCGGATTGCAAGTTCCTGGTCGGCCAGAAGCCGATCAAGGAACCCTGCAAGGAATGCGGCAAGCTGGTAGTGATCAAAGGTCGTGACCAGATCCCGACCTGCGTCGAGTGCGGCTGGACCGGCGAGCCGGTCACCGAAGAAGCGACGGTCTGAGCGCTCCCCTAAGTGCTATAGTGGCTGGTTATGTGGGAAAGAGAATTCAGGAATGTCCGCGAGATCCAGGCGGTGGACAAGGAAGCGGCCCCGACCTTGAACCTTGTCTGCGTCGTGGAGCGGTCGAAAGTGTCGGAGGAGACGGAGATTTTCTTCAAAACCGTCCTGAATTATCTCGGATACGGTGAGCGGATGGGTACAGTGGAGCCTGTTATCCGTTCACGCGACCTGGCGGAGCAAGGCATCGTTCTGCCGCCAGTCGCCGACCGGTTGACCATCCTGGAGGTGCGGGGACAGCAGGTCGCCCTGGTATTCGAATGTCGCGACGACCCAGAACGCTCGCTACTGATCGGCTGCTCCGACCTGACGACGGAACTGCTCCAGGAGTTGCAGAGGGATCCGGAAGCGGAGCCGCCGCCGCGCGGTCATGTCCGGCTTGCGGAGAAGAACCGGATCTTCTCGACCCGGGAGCGTGCCCGGGTGGTGTTCACCGACTATGAACGAGCCGGCGAACTGCCGCTCACAGTTATAGACTTTGAAGGCGTGACGAACGTCAGCAACGCTTTCGCCAGCGAGTTCTTATACTTAGTCAGGGAATATTGTCTTGAACAGGAACGGGAACTTCCGGAACTTCGGAACATGGTGCCGTTCGTGGAGAAGCAAGTTCGGTGGGTCGTGGATAACCAGGCCAATGGGGAATTCGAAATGGTGCCGATCGAAGCAGGGACCTGAACTCTTTGAGGGAGACTAACGAAGTCACGGCCCGTTATGATAGACGGGCATGCAGAAAGTCGTCTCGTACCACAAACAGGCCGGCCGGTGGAAGTTGATCCTCGGCTTCGTCGCATTTTGCTTCCTGACGCCGATCCTGACGTTCGCGGCGTTCGCGGACGCGGCGGGACCGCTGTTCAAGTTGCCCAGCAAGGAGAACTTCCATCCGACCCAGACCGTCTTCTATGACCGGCACGGCCAGAAGCTGTACCAGACCGCCGGGGCGCATCAGCCGGTGCCGCTGAAGCTTCCCGAGGTGTCGCGCAGCGTGGTGCTGGCGACGCTGGCCTCCGAGGACGCGGACTTCTACGAGCACCGCGGCATCGACCCGAACTCGCTCGGGCGGGCGCTCTACAAGACCTACGTCTCCAAGGAGCCACAGGGCGGCTCGACGATCACCCAGCAGCTGATCAAGAACACGTACCTGTCGCCGGAGCGGACCCCGAGCCGGAAGCTCCGGGAGATGACCTACGCGATCATCCTGGAGAACCGGTTCAGCAAGGACGAGATCCTGGAGCGGTACCTCAACGAGGTCTACTACGGCCAGCAGAGCTATGGCATCGGGGATGCGGCCCGGACGTACTTCGGCAAGGACGTGGAGGAGCTGACGCTGGGTGAGGCGGCGATGCTGGCGGGGTTGCCAAGCGCGCCGTCGGTCTACTCACCGCTCGGTGGCCGCGCGGACCTGGCTAAGCAGCGCCAGAAGTACGTACTCGACCGGATGGAGGAGCTCGGGTACGTCACGGCCGGGCAGGCCAAGGAAGCCTATGCCCAGAAACTAGCCTACGTCCAGGAAGAGGAGGTCTTCGACGCGCCGCACTTCGTCTTCTTCGTGAAGCAGCAGCTTGCGCAGTACTACGGTGAGAACACGGTCGACTCCGGCGGGCTCAAGGTCCACACCACACTGGACCTGGACACGCAGCGCAAGGCCGAAGAGGAGGTCCGCCGCGGGGTAGCGGCGGTGCGGGGATTCGGCGCCACCAACGGGGCGGCGGTGGTGATGAACCCGCAGAGCGGGGAGGTCCTGGCGATGGTCGGCAGCGTCGACTTCGCGGACGAGTCGATCCAAGGCAAGGTCAACGTGGCCACCTCGCCGCGCCAGCCGGGCTCGTCCTTCAAGCCGATCGTCTACCTGGAAGCGCTCCGGCAAGGCAAGCCGCCCAACCATGTCCTGCACGACCGGCCGAAGACCTACGGTGGCAACTTCACGCCGCGCAACTACGACGGGCGGTTCCGCGGCAACGTCACCATGCGGTACGCCTTGGCCAGCTCGTTGAACCTGCCGGCGGTCGAGCTGATGGAACAAGTGGGAATCGAGCCGACGCTGGACCTGGCGCACCAGATGGGCATCAGCACCTTGAATGACCCGAGCCGCTATGGCCTCTCCCTGGTGCTCGGCGGCGGCGAGGTGAAGCTACTCGATCTGACCAGCGCGTACTCGGTGTTGGCGGCCGGCGGGTCGACGCCGGGCCGGGCGACGGTCACCAAGGTCGAGGGTCCGAAAGGCGAGGTACTCTACCAGCGGAAGCCGGAGAAGAAGAAGGTAGTCGACCCGGGCCACGCGTTCATCATCACCGAATGGCTGTCCGATAACCGGGCGCGCACCCCGGGCTTCGGGTCCGGATCGGTATTGAACTTCACGCGCCCGGCGGCGGTGAAGACCGGGACCACCAACAACTACAAGGACAACTGGACGATCGGCTACACGCCCCAGCGGGTGGTCGGCGTCTGGGTGGGTAACTCGGACGGTACCCCGATGACGGGCATCTCCGGCGTCCAGGGCGCCGCGCCGATCTGGAACACGCTCCTGCAGGACGTCTCCGAGGGCCTGCCGGTGGAGGACTTCAAGCGGCCCGATAACGTCTACCAGTCGGGCGCCGGAGTGGGGGCGCTGGGCGGCGGCGTGGTGGAGTGGTTCATCCGCGGCACCGCCAGCCAGGGCCAGCAGGTGCCGGAAGGGACGATCGAGCAGGAGGAGGCCCCGCCGCCGGTGAACGGCAAGTATCCGTACTACTATATCGATCGGGACGGGAAAAAGGTCTGGTATTACCAATAAGATCGACATCCGCGCCACGTTGACCGACCTCGAGCTGCCGCCCGAGGAGTACGTCGTGGTGGCCGGCGGCATCCTGGATGCGCTCGGCCTCCGCCCGGCGAACGACATCGACCTGGTCGTCAGCGAGGCGTTGTTCGAGCATCTGCAGGGGATGGGCGATTGGCAGGAGGGACGCCATCCGGACCTGGACATCCCGATGCTGACGCACGGCCCGGTGGAGGCGTTCCTGACTTGGGACGAGCCGGACTTCCGGCCGAACCTGCCTGCCCTCAAAGAGCGGGAGCAGGTGATCGAAGGTATCCCATACGCCGGGCTGCGCCGCGTGCGGGAATGGAAGGTCCGCAAGGGCCGGGACAAGGATAAGACGGACGTGGCGCTGATCGACGGGTACTGGGACTCCCAGGCCTAAGCCGCTCGCTTGAAGCCGATGCCCCTCCATTGCTACGCTGGAAGGTCCTTTGGTGTTGACTTTTTAGCATAATAGTGCTATAATTTTTCGAATTTCAGTAAAACGTATCGATATTCCCCACGCATGAACGAACCAAGCAAAAAGGCGAAGCTCAGGCAGGCCCAGCAGCGGCATCAGTCGCAGCTGTTCGGCGCCCAGGCGCAGAAGCCGTCCTCGCAGGCGGCCGGCGCCCAGGCGCAGCAACGCGGGCAGGACCTGTCCCAGGCGGCCCAGTCGAAACAGCGGCGGCTGTCCGACGAGGAACAGCGGAAATTGGACGAACTGCGTCATCGGAACGCACGCGCCCGGGCGCAGCAGGCCCCGCCGGCTCCGCCCCCGCAGGACGTGCCCGAACCGCGCCAAGCACCCGTGCCTGACGCGTCCGAGCAGGCTCCGCGATCGCCAACTCCTGCCGATCGACCGGCACCGGCCGCGCCGCATCCGCTGAAGCAGGTCGCCGAACGCAGTGACATGGCGGCCGAGGCGCTGGCGAACATGCAGCGGCACGCCCGCCAGCAAGCGCAGCGGCCGGCTTCCCGACAAGTGCCGTCGGAGCTGCAGCAGACTCCGCAAGCACCTGCTCCTCGCCAAGCGCCGGCATCCCCGCCACAGCCTGCTCAACCGCCGCGACCGGCGACACCTCCTTCCGCCCCGCCGCCCCGGCGGCCGGCGACCCCGACCCCTGCCGGACAGCGTCCTGCCGGCACCCGACGTCCGCCGAGCCCCGAGGAGCTCGACCGCCTGCTCCGGCAGATGGCCGACCGGGCCCGCCAGCGCCGCGCTCCGGGAGCCGCCGGGGCCCCGCCGCCTCCCGCGCCGGCCCGTCGTCCGGGGATGCCGGGACGACCCGAGGTGGGCATGGACGCCGCGCCGCAGGTGGAATCGGCGCCGCCCCCGCCGGATCTGATCGAGAAGGAGAAGCGCTCCGCCGAGCAGTCCGCGGAGATCCTCAAGGAACTCCAGGCCCGGGAGGCCACGGCCCAGCGGGACATCGCCCCGATCCCGCAATCCGACCAGCAGCGTGCCAAGGAGGAAGCGGTCGAGGCCCGCGTGCCAATCAAGACCGAGGCCAATACCATCGACTCCGGGCCGCTCCACGAGGCGATCGCCCAGCTGCAGATCGCGATGCGCGCCCAGGACCCGCGCGGCCAGGTCGGCGGCGTGAACCAGGTCCAGCGCACGATGCCGCATCATCCGCTGTACGACCCGGACGCGGCCAAGTCGCAGGATCGGAAGCGAATCGACCCCAAGCCCGACGGGGGAGCGTCATGAGCCCGAGTCTGCCGGGACCGGTGAAGCAGATGCTCGACCAGCTCTCCAGTGGTGACAAGAAGGTCGTCAAGAAGCTGGAGCGGGTGCTGCTGGAGATCCGGGT
The DNA here is from genome assembly GCA_025449535.1 of Candidatus Saccharimonadia bacterium. Lineage (GTDB taxonomy): Bacteria > Patescibacteriota > SICC01 > SICC01 > SICC01 > JALYJZ01. The sequence goes on along the minus strand of JANWJF010000001.1, from coordinate 137,794 downwards.
GCCGCGCCACCGCCCCAAGGAGGGCGAGCAGCCGGAGAAGTCCGAAGAGCGCCTGGCGGTCGCCGAGCAGCTCTTCGCCAGCCTGCACTCGATCTACCGCGGCGGCCTGACCGCCGGTCTCTTCGAGCAGGATGCGATCAGCTTCGAGGTCGCGGCTACCGAAGGCGAGATCGGCTTCTACGTCGGCGTGCCCCTGCATCTCCAGAGCCTGGTGGAGAAGCAGATCCACGCCTACTACGCCGACGCCGAGATCACCCCGGTACCGCTCTACAACGTCTTCGCCCGGCAGGGATTCGTGGCGGCTACCTCGCTGGCCCAACGCAAGAACGTGCGCTATCCGGTGAAGACGTTCCGCGACTTCGAGACCGACCCGATGGCCGGCATCGTCAGCGCCCTTAGCAAACTCGGCACCGACGAAGGCGCCGCCGTCCAGATCATGGTCGCCCCGACGGGCCACCGTTGGCGGAAGCAGGCCCAGTCCTGGGCGCGCAACTACGCGCAAGGCAAGGGGAGCTCCGGCGTGAACGCCGGCAGCGTTTTCGGCGGGATCTTCAAGTTCGGCGGGGACCTGATGACCGCGGCCACCAACAACCCGAAGGAAGACGCCGCCAAGCCGGCGGCCCCGCAGGACGAGGCCAAGCGGCTGACCCAGGCCCAGGAGCAGTTGGTCGAGAAGGTCGAGACCAAGGCCGGCCAACCCGGCTTCGAGGTCGTGGTCCGGCTGGTCTCCGCTGCGTCCGACAAGGGCGTCGCCGAGCTCAACCTCCAGCACCTCACCCGGGCGTTCAAGCAGTTCGACGCACCCGATCTGAACGGGTTCAAGGAGATCGTCTCGCCGGTAGCCTCGCAGGCCAAACTGGTGACCCGGTACGTCTTCCGCGAACTGGCCGGGGCGGGGAAGAAGATGATCCTCGGGCCGGCCGAGCTGGCCAGTATCTGGCACCCGCCGTCGGACGACATCGAGACGCCGCACGTCCGCTGGCTCGGGGCCAAGACCGCGCCGCCGCCGAACAACGTCCCGCCCGAAGGCCTGCGGCTCGGCTACAACCAGTACCGCGGCGACACGACGGAGATCAAGCTCAAGGAGGACGACCGGCGACGGCACATGTACGCCGTCGGTAAGACCGGCATGGGTAAGTCGGTCTTCCTGGAGAACATGGTCCTGCAGGACATCCGGGCGGGGAAGGGCGTCGCCTTCATCGATCCGCACGGCGACACCGCCGAGAAGATCCTCAAGAAGATCCCCAAGGAACGCGCCGAGGACGTGATCTACTTCGACCCGGGGGACACCGAGCGGCCGATGGCCTTCAACATGCTCGACTACGCCACGCCGGAGCAGAAGGACTTCGTGGTCCAGGAGACCGTCGGAATCTTCTACAAGCTGTTCGGCGAGGAATTGATCGGGCCGAAGTTCGAGCACTGGACCCGGAACGGCATCCTCACCCTGATGGACGACGAGGAGACCGGAGCGGTGCTGTTCGACCTGCCACGGCTGTTCAGCGAGCGCGAGTTCGCCCAGTCCAAGATCGCCAAGGTGAAGGACCCGGTGGTGAAGTCCTTCTGGCAGCGGGAGATGGCGCAGACGAGCGACTTCCACAAGTCGGAGATGCTCGGCTACTTCATCTCCAAGTTCGGCCGGTTCATCACCAATGAGATGATGCGGAACATCATCGGCCAGCCGAAGTCGGCCTTCGACATCCGCAAGGTGATGGACGAGGGCAAGATCCTGATCATGAACCTCGGCAAGGGCCGGGTCGGCGAGATCAACTCGGCGCTGCTGGGCATGATCGCGGTCAGCAAGATCCAGATGGCAGCGATGAGCCGGGTAGACCTGCCCGAACATGAGCGCAAGGACTTCTACCTGTACGTCGACGAGTTCCAGAATCTCACCAACGAGGAATCGATCCAGTCGATCCTTTCCGAGGCGCGGAAGTACCGGCTCAACCTGGTGATCGCCCACCAATACATCGCCCAGCTGGAGGAGAAGGTGCGCGACGCGGTCTTCGGGAACGTCGGTACGGCGGTCAGCTTCCGGGTGGGCGCGGACGACGCGGAGTACCTGGAAAAGCAGTTCGAGCCGGTGTTCGACGCGCACGACCTGCTGAACCTCGACAAGGCGAACTGCTACGTGAAGCTGATCGTCGACGGGCTGGCGACGCGGGCGTTCAACATGAAGACCTATACGCCGGAATCGATCACGCAGGATGAGAACGAGATCGGCGAGGCGATCCGCAAGCTCTCGCGCCTGAAGTACGGCCGCGACAAGCAGCTGGTCGACCACGAGATCCGGATGCGGAGCAAGTTGGGATGACTGAAAAGCCGGCCGCCGAGGTTTATGAAGAAGTTTGGCAGGCTAACGAAGCGCTCATAGAATCAGAAAAACCCCTTGACTAAGGCAAGTTTTAGTGTTATAGTAAGTCGTTAACCGAATCGTCTAGAATAAAGCACCAGCCCTGACAACAAGCGAACAAATAATCGATACAACGAACGACCAAATGGCTACCGAAGACAATCAGAAGCTCCAGACGCTCCGGCAGATACTCGACTCCGCCGAGGAGCAGCTCGCCGCCGCCCGGAAACTCCTGGCCGAGCTCGACGGCAAGACGGCGCCGGTCCCCCCGGCCGCGCCGCGGCGTACCGCCGACTTCGCCGACCAGGCACAGAAGCTGACGGTATCCTCCGAAGGACGGGTGATCGAGGGCGTATTCGACGGTAAGGACATGGTCGGGCCGGACAAGCGCAAGTACCCGGTGCCGGCCAACTACGCGTCCAAGTCGAAGCTGGTGGGCGGCGACGTGCTCAAGCTGACGATCACCGACGACGGCAGCTACATCTACAAGCAGATCGGTCCGGTACCCCGGAAGAAGATGGTGGGCACGCTCACCCAGGAAGGGAACCAGTACCAGGTCGTCGCCGGGGGCAAGAACTTCAACGTCCTATTGGCCAGCGTGACGTACTTCAAGGCCCAGCCAGGGGATCAGGTCTCGATCATCGTGCCGGAGAACCAGGAAGCCGACTGGGCGGCGGTCGACAACCTGATGGTCACGTCGGGCGCGGGCACCGACGACGACGCCGAGTAATCCGCTCGGATTAAGTAGTATACTAATGTATACTACTTCTTGTTATGGGATCAAAGACGGCGGTTTTCCCCAGGCGACCGTGGACGGCTTCCGTGGATGAGCTGTGCACAACCGTCCTGATAACCAGGCGACCTTTACCGTGGTCGCCTGGTGTAACTCCCTTGGCTCAGGCATTCGAGCCGATAGCAAAGGTTGGTCGCTTGGCCGCGATCACCGACCGCCGGGATAGTGGGGAGGAAGCCGAGAAACCATGACCGGAAAACAATCCCAAAAAGACCAGGCCGCCTCACGCGGCGCGCTCTACCGATTGCACCGTCCCCAGACCTTCGCCGAGGTCGCCGGACAGGATGCCGTCGTCGGCGCGCTGCGCCAGGCCGTCGCCTCGGACCGGGCCGGACACGCCTATCTCTTCACCGGGCCGCGTGGCACCGGTAAGACCTCGACCGCCCGGATCCTCGCCAAGGCGCTGAACTGTCCGAAGCGGAAGCAGGGCGAACCGTGCGGGCGTTGTGACGTCTGTACGGCGATCGAACGGGGCAGCTTCCTTGATCTGATCGAGATCGATGCGGCCAGCAATCGCGGCATCGACGAGATCCGGGAACTCCGTGGCGGCGTGGCGATCGCCCCGACGAGCGGCCAGCGGAAGGTGTACCTGATCGACGAGGTCCACATGCTGACCAAGGAGGCCTGGGGCGCTCTTCTGAAGACGCTCGAGGAACCGCCGAGCTTCGTGACGTTCATCCTGGCGACCACCGAGCCGGGCAAGGTGCCGGCGACGATCAGCTCCCGGTGCCAACGGTTCGACTTCCGGCCCGCCACGCCGCAGGCCCTGACCGACCGGCTGGCGGCCGTGGCTAAGGTCGAGAAGCTGGCCGTCGAGCCGGAAGCGCTCGAGGTCGTGGCGCGCGCCGCCCGCGGCTCGTTCCGCGACGCCCTCTCGATGCTCGACACGCTTGCCGCGACCGGCGGGAAGATATCCGCGGCCACCGCGCGCGAGGCGCTCGGCATCGCCGGTGGTGGACACCTGGACGCCCTGGAGCAGGCCCTCACGGCCCGCGACCTCGCCGCGGCCCTGGCCGCCGTCGACGCCGCCGCCCACGCCGGCGTGGCCGCGGACGTCTTCCGGATCGCCCTGGTGGAACGGCTCCGTGGACGGCTGCATGCCCTGGCGGCGGGGCAGGACGGCGTCTGGCAGGCGGACGATCTGGTCCGGGCGCTCAAGCTCCTGTTGGCCGCCGGCGACTGGACCAAGGACAGCCCGCTGCCGGAGCTGCCGCTTGAGCTGGTCCTGGTCGAATTCATCGGGACGTCGGATGCCGGCGCCGTGGCGCCGGACGCGCCCTCGAAGCCGCCGGCCGTAACGGCCGACCCGGCTCCGGTCCAGCCGTCCGTTGCTCCCGAGAAACCGGCCCAGAAGCCCGCGGCGTTTTCCGGGACCAAGCCCGCCGGGCCGCCGCCGAAGAACGCTCAGGAAGCGAAAAGCATTCCTCGGAACGCGCAGGAACTGTGGGAAAAGCTCCTGACCGCCACCAAGGACCGCTATTCGCTCTCGGTCTGCCTCCAGAAGACCCGTCCGGTCGGGCTCAAGGGCAGCGAGCTTTCGCTTTCCGTGCAGTCCGAGTTCTTCCTGCAGAAGCTCGACGCCCAAGCGACCCGGGAAGCGGTGGAGACGGAACTCAAGCAGCTCGCCGGCAAGGACCTGGCGCTCAAGCTGCAGCTGGCCGAGCCGTCCGAGGACCTGTTCGAGGACGCGTTGAAGACGTTCGAAGGGGCGGAGGTGCAACAGTGAGTCCGCAGGAACAGGCCATGCAGAGCGTCGGCGCCACCGTCCCGCCCCAGAACCTCGAGGCCGAGTCCTCGGTCCTCGGCGCGATCCTGCTCGACCACTCGTTGCTCGAACGGATTGTCGACCAGCTGGCGCCCGGCGACTTCTATCGCCAGGCCCATGCCCAGATCTACGAGTCGATGCTGGCGCTCTTTAGCGACGGCGAACCGGTGGACGCGCTGACCGTCGCCAACAAGCTCGAGGGCCAGAAGCGCCTGGCGTCCGTCGGCGGCGCGGCGTACCTGGCCGAGCTTTCCAGTAGCGTCCCGACCACGGCCAACTTCCAGCACTACGCGCAGATCGTCTCCAAGAAGGCGACGCTCCGGCGGCTCCTCGCCGCCTCCCGCCAGATCTCGGACCTGGCCATGGCGGAGGGCGACGACGTCACGTCAGTGGTCGACCAGGCGGAAAAGCGGCTGTTCTCGGTCGCCCAACACTTCAACACCCAGGCGTTCGAACCTCTCAAGGACGTGCTGTCCGCGAGCTTCGATCGCATTGACGAGCTACACAAAAACAAAGGAAAACTAAGAGGAGTCCCGACCGGCTTCGGATCGTTGGATGCGAAGCTGGCCGGGCTCCAATCCTCGGACCTCGTCGTCCTGGCGGCCCGGCCCTCGATGGGTAAGACCGCCTTGGCGCTGAACATCGCCCGGAACGCCGCGGTGCAGTCCCGGGTCAGCGTCGGCATGTTCTCCCTGGAAATGTCCAAGGAGCAGCTGGTCGACCGCCTCCTGGTGCTCGAGGCCGGCGTCGATGCCTGGAAGCTCCGCACCGGCCACTTGGCCGAGCGCGACTTCCCGAAGCTGGCGACGGCCATGGACAGCCTGGCCTCGGCCAAGCTCTACGTCGACGACGACGCGCAGCTGTCCGTGATGGAGATGCGCGCCCGGGCGCGGCGACTCCAGGCGGAGCAGGGACTCGACCTGCTGATCGTCGACTACCTCCAACTGATGGAAGGCTCGGCCAAGAACCGCGGCGCCGACAACCGGGTGCAGGAGATCTCCGAGATCTCCCGGTCGCTCAAGGGACTGGCCCGCGAGCTAAAGATCCCGGTAGTGGCGCTCTCTCAGCTCTCCCGCGAAGTCGAGAAGCGTCCGGGCAACGTCCCGCAGCTGGCCGACCTTCGCGAATCCGGTTCCATCGAGCAGGACGCGGACGTGGTGATGTTCATCTATCGCGACGACTACTACCGCAAGGACTCGGACCGGCCGAACGTGGCCGACATCCTGATCAAGAAGCATCGGAACGGCCCCACCGGCCAGTGCGAGCTGTTCTTCTCGGCGGACCGGCAGAAGTTCACCGACCTCGAGAAGCACGCCAACGCCGGACCGGCGCCGGGCGACGGCCCCCAGGCGGGCGGACCGCCCAATTCGATGGACCCGAGCTAGGACTTCACAGCCGGTCGAAACTCCGGTAGCGTGACGATGCGCAAACGAAAACGGCTGCGCGTTTTTATTTCCCGCGATGAATCCTCCGAAGAGAACCCCCAAGCTGTCCATCGTCATCCCGGCCTACAACGAGCGGCGCCGCCTGCCGGCGACCCTCTCGTCCATCGCCGAGTACCTCGAGGTATCCGACCTGGACGCCGAGGTGATCGTGGTCGACGACGGTTCCACGGACGGCACCGCCAAGGTAGCGAAGCAGGTCCCGGGACGGGGGATGCCGCCGAAGGTGATCGGGTTCGAAGGCAACCGTGGCAAGGGCGCCGCCGTGAAGGAGGGCCTCCTGGCCGCCCGCGGCGACTTCGTGCTGTTCATGGACGCGGACAATTCCACGCATGTTTCCGAGGTGGAGAAGCTGCTGGCGATTGCCACGAAGAAGGGCGCCCCGCAGGTCGTGGTCGGCTCGCGATATCTGCCGGGTTCGGATATCCGGATCAAGCAGCCGTGGTACCGGGTCTGGATCTCTCGCTGGGGCAACCGGTTGATTCGCTACGCGGTCCTGCCGGGCGTGATCGATACCCAATGCGGATTCAAGTTACTGGCCCGTGATGCCGCCCGTGAGATTGCGCCGACGATGACCCGCGAGGGCTTCAGCTTCGACATCGAGATGTTGACGATCGCCCGTCACTACGGCTATGAGATGACGGAAGTCCCGGTGAACTGGTACGACACGCCGGGCACACGACTGCGGCCGATCCGAAGCGCCTTCCGAACGCTCCGCGACCTCGCGGCGATTCGGATGAACCTGGTGCGCGGACGGTACGCCTCACTGCCGGGGAGGGGATAGGATGGCCGCCGCCGACGGCGCTGGAGGAGAAATCCTGGACGCCAGCGGGTCTGCTGGTGCGACGGCCGATGTAGCCCGGGAACGTTCCGGCGGCTACGTCGAGGACATGGTGGTTGCCCTGGCACGGGCGGACCAAGGCCTGCCAGCCACGGACGCGGATCGGACCTGTTATCGCACGACCGCCGAATGCATCGACAGCCTGTATGACGGCAGCATCATCCCGACGGACGTGCCGCCCGGATTCGACCGTGACATCGCCTTCCAGGCGCTTCAGGTCGAAGCCAATGATCCGCGCGACCTGGCCGAGACGATTTCCAAGACCTTAACCGCGATGGCCGAGGGGGGTACCGCGAACGAAGAAGATCTGGAGACCGTCCAGCGCGTGTTCAAACGGTATCGCTACCTGTACGCGTAGCCGATTTTCGCGGAAAGGTGCAGCAGTGTGCGAGGCCTGGTCCTCGGGCTACCGAACCGGTACGCTATATCGGTATGGCATTCGACAAAACTGGCGCACAGCGCCATCCCGAGTGCATGCGAGGGATCTGAGAAACCGGATTCTTCACTTCGTTCAGAATGACACTAAGGATAATTACTACACATGGCATTCGATAAGTTGAAGCAGGCCAAGGAACTCGGCGAGTTCGCCAAGCAGGCTAAGAAGATCCAAAAGGAACTCCGCGACACCCTGATCGAGGTGACGGAGGCCGACGGCAAGGTGAAGATCGTCTTCACCGGCGAACAGCAGCTCGAGGAGATCCACATCGACGAGTCGCTACTCCAGCCGGGCAACAAGAAGGAGCTTGAGAACTACCTCAAGAACGCGATCAGCCAGGCGATCAAGCAGTCGCAGCAGGTCGCGGCCCAGAAGATGCAGGCCATCACCGGCGGCATGGGCTTGCCGGGGATGTAGCCCCGAAGAGCAATTTTTACCTTTGCTGATTGACAAATCAGCATTTTTTGGCTATGCTAGGCGGCTATTGATGGCGGTCGTTTCGTTATCAATCAGCACAACTTGCCGTACGCAGCATCCGCAGTACCGCAACACCTTAATTCCTAGATTCCGACACGCAAAGGAGCGTGAACCATGTGCAGTGCGATTGAGGTACCTTCTCCGACCAAGGAGCAGGTCGAAGAGGCTCTTGACCGCTCCATTCCCGTGTTCGACCTCATGGTCAAAGCAGGATGGACGGGGCAACGCTATGGGCTGCTATACCGGTTCATGCACAACGCCAAGAAAGGCGACCCCCTGCTCGTCGTCGACCGAGCCATCGGTGACCTCGACTTTTCCAAGCACCCTTACCCCCATATTCGCAACAGCAAGGCCAGCCTGACGCTGGAGCACGAAAAGTCGACGCACGAAATTCCGCTGGCGCAACGTGGCGCCCATGCCACGATCTACCACGGGTCGACTTGGGCCTCCCTCTACCGAGGCGCCCACGCCGCGACGGGGCTTCAGGCCTACTTCGACCGGCTGTTCACTCAGGTCACGGATGCCAACCTCATGGACGTCATGGGACTTGAATTCAACCTCGGCGATCCGCCTCCCGGCTTCAAGAAAGAAGGCGACTTCCTGGTTCCGGCTTAGTCGCCACCCTCTCACCGGATCGAAACATTTCACTTTCGGTCCGTGCGGGCCCCCAACCTTCATCGGGGGCCCGCTTTGCATTTGGTCGCTTGTTTTTGCTATCGCCGATGGCTCGGTACGATACGGACGTGCAAATCATCCCCACCAGCGTCGAGCGCCTGATCACGGAACTGGAGAAGCTTCCGGGCATCGGGCCGAAGTCGGCCTCGCGCCTGGCGTTCTACTTGATCAAGACAGACAACCAGGACGTCGACGCGCTCGGGAATTCGTTACTGGAGCTGAAGCAAGGTATCCAGCACTGCCGGACCTGCTTCAACTTCTCGGAGTCGGAGACCTGCGCGATCTGTGCCTCGGCCTCCCGGGACGACCATCAGATCTGCGTGGTCGAGGATCCGCTGGACATCGTGGCGATCGAACGAGCCGGCACGTTCAAGGGCCGCTACCACGTACTGCACGGCGCGATCGCGCCCATCGAGGGTGTGGGGCCGGAGCAGCTCAAGGTGGCCGAGCTGATCGAGCGGCTCAAGGACGTGGATGGCAAGGCCGGGATCACTGAGGTGATCATTGCCACCAACCCCAACCTGGAAGGGGAGGCCACGGCGCTCTACATCCAGAAGCTGATCAAGCCGCTGGTGCCGAAGGTGACGCGGTTGGCCTCGGGACTGCCAATGGGCGGCGACGTCGAATACGCCGACGAGCTAACACTTTCCCGGGCGCTCGAGGGCCGGCAGGAGTTCTAAGCATTGTCATCCTGAGGCGTCAGCCGAAGGATCCAGCTGCCAACTCTCAGCCAAATCTTCCCAGTGCGGATTACCTCGCTCGATCAAGGCGACTTTCTTGCGCCGTACCCATCCCTTGATTTGTTTTTCCCGACGGATTGCTTCCTGGACGTCGTGGGTTTCTTCGTAACGCACCAGGCGATTAATGCGGTATCGCTTGGTGAAGCCTTCGACTAATCCGTGCTTATGCTCAAATAGGCGTCGCTCGAGATTGCTGGTTATACCGACGTATAGCGTCCGGGAGTGGTTGCTTAGGATGTATACGAAATACCGATGCATCAAGGTTCTTCGCTTCGCTCAGAATGACACTAGTATACTTGCTAGCTAAATAAGATGCGCATAGGTGCGATAAGCTGGTTCCATGGGTCTCCGGTTCTACAACACGCTGAACCGCCGAAAGGAACCGTTCGCGCTCGGGCGCGGGAAGGCGGTCTCGATGTACGTCTGCGGTCCGACCGTCTACGCCCCGGCCCAGCTCGGCAACCTCCGCTCGTACGTCTCCGCGGACATCCTGCGTCGTTGGCTGGAGCACGGCCACGGCTGGAAGGTCCAGGCGGTGATGAACGTCACGGACATCGAGGACAAGATCCTGCGCGACAGCCAGGCGAAGGACCTGAGCGGCGTCCAGGCGTTCACCAAGCCGCACGAGGAGCGGTTCTTCGCCGACCTGGAAGGACTCGGCGTCGAACGGCCGGGCGCGACACCGCACGCCACCGAGCACATCGGCGGGATGATCAAGCTGATCGAGCGGATCCAGGAGAACGGGTTCGCCTATGAACGGGACGGCAGCGTCTACTTCGACGTGGCGAAGTACAACGAACGGTACGGCTACGGCGCGCTGCAGAAGCTGGAGCTCGGGAAGGATACGGCCAAGCATCGCATCGACAACGACGAGTACGGCAAGGAGTCCGTGCAGGACTTCGCGCTCTGGAAGGCTGAGCCGGAGGACGCGATCGGCTGGCGCTCGCCGTGGGGACACGGCCGGCCGGGCTGGCACATCGAGTGCTCGGCAATGGCGGCCGGCGAGCTCGGCGCGCTGCCGATAGACCTCCACTTCGGCGGCGTGGACCTGACCTTTCCGCACCACGAGAACGAGATCGCCCAGACCAAGGCCGCGACGGGGGAGGATCTGGCGCGTTTCTGGGTCCACGGCGAGCACCTGCTGGTGGACGGCAAGCGGATGGGGAAGTCCGAAGGCAACATGCTGACGCTGGCGGACGTGGCGAAGCGTGGGTTCGAACCGGTGCATCTGCGGATGCTGTTCGTTCAGGCGCACTATCGGAGCAAGCTGAACTTCACCTGGGAGAGCCTGGCGGGCGCCAAGGAGAGCTACGAACGGCTGCAAAGCTTCTATGACCGGCTGGGCGAACACGGCGGGGACACGGCCGGGGATGCCGAGGCGGCCACGAAGCTGATCACGGACACGCAGGAGCGGTTCGCGGCGGCGATGGACGACGACCTCAACACGGCCGAGGCGGTGGCCGCGGTCTTCGATCTGGTGCGCGACGGCAACGCCCTGATCGACGGCGATGAACTCGGCGCCGACCAGCTGCCCGCGGTACTGGAGGCGCTTCGCGGTTGGAACGACGTGCTCGGCGTGCTGACGCTCGAGGCTCCGGCGGCACCGGCGAACGTCGCCAAGCTGGCGGAAGAGCGCGAGGTCACCCGCCAGCGCGACGACTTCGCGGAGGCCGACCGCTTGCGGAAGCAGATCGAGCGCGCCGGCTGGACGGTCGAGGACACCGCGCAGGGTCCGCGCCTGCGGAAGCGCTAGAGGGTCCCGGCGTCTGCTGTCGTTCCGAGCGGAGCGAGGGATCTGGGAAATCGGCTGGTTCCTTAGATTCCTCGCGTTGCTCGGAATGACAGAAGTGGTCTTTGTAAGAACTCACAACACTTTACGCCTACGCACTTGCAGGCTCCAGGCAGGCGTGCCATACTCTGGGCTGTCGTAAAAGTAACCTCTAAAAGAAGGAGGAGCACATGGCCGAAGTTAACGAAGGATACTGTGTCAAAGAGCGTAAGAAGGTTGAGATCAAGGACGCGAAGCAGATCACGATGAAGAACGGCCGGCCGGCTGTCCAGGGGCTCTGCCCGGACTGCGGCACGAAGATCTTCAAGATCGGACAGATGAAGTAACCTGTCCCCGCGACTTTGAAACCGGCGCCCTCGGGCGCCGGTTTTGCTTTGTCGCAGGGGTTCAGCGCTGCTTCCGCGTCTTGGCCGGGCGCTTCGACTTCCAGTTCGGACGCCATTCCGGCGGATCCATCAGGCCGCCGAAGATGTCGAACACCTCGTTCAGCGCCTGTGAGTAGGCGCTGCGTCCCTTGGTGCGCTGTGGCTTCTTGGCAGGCATCGCGGAGGCATGCTAGCCGACGCGTGACGCCCGTCAATGGCGTATTGCCCAAACCCGCCGCTTGCCATATCGACCCCCCGGTAGCACAATCGAGGCACGATGCCTCCGAAGAAGAAACCAGCTACCAAGAAGGTCCCGGCCAAGAAGAAGCCGGTGAAGAAGGCGTCCAAGGTCCCGGCCAAGAAGGCCGCTGCCAAGGCCCCGAAGGTCGAGCAGCCGATTGGGCGGGTCACACACTACTTCGACCAGCTGAAGGTCGCCGTGATCAAGCTCGAGAAGAGCAAGGGACTCAAGGTGGGCGACAGCGTCCGGATCGAGGGTGGCGAACTCGACTACGAACAGAAGATCGATTCGCTCCAGGTCGACCATGAGTCGGTCAAGTCGGTGAAGGCTGGCGACGACTTCGGGACCAAGGTGAAGAAGAAAGTCCACGAAGGCTACCGCGTCTACAAGGCGTAGCGGCCGGTAGCCAGACAGGCTTCGGCGATGTTGACGAGCCGGGCATACGGCCCGGGGCCTCTTGGATGAGCAAGGACCCGTATACTGGGTACTATGCTGAAACGAACCGGACATCGCATCGCGGCGTGGTACGAACGCCACTATCAGCTGGCCGTGACCGTCTCGGCGCTGCTGTTCCTGACCCAGCTCGTGCACCTCTACTGGCTGTCCGCGCACGTGGTGGCGCAGCGCCTGGTGGGGGAGAGCTACTGGACGCTGGCGCCGTTCTGGCAGGCCGCGCTTTCCGCCGCCGACTACCTGGAGATACCGGCGCTGGTCTCGACCAGCATCCTCTATCTCGTGATCCTGCACCGGCAGTTCACCTGGAAACGGTTCCTGATCCTGGTCGGCATCAACCTGCAGTGGCTGCACATCTACTGGATCACCGACGAGTTCGTGGTGGCGAGCCTCGGCGTCGGGGAAGCAGGGACCACGTTGCCGGTGTGGCTGGCCTGGATCGCGATCGGCATCGACTACCTGGAGCTGCCGGCGATCTTCGACACCACGCGCGAGGCGATCCGCGAGTACCGCAAGCGCGGCCTGCGCGGCGTGCGACAGGCACTGAAGGAGTAAGATAGGGCCGATGTACTTCCTCGGTAACCTTCCGCGTCTGGTCGGGCCGCTGCTGGTGCCGAGCCGGTTCCCGGAAATCGTGGCCCAATCCGTGGGCGGGCTGCGCACGCATACGTTGCGCCTGGCCGAGCGCCAGGAAGAGGGAAAGGGCACGACGACCTTCCGGTTCGAGCCGGAGCGGCCGTTGGCGTGGCAGGCCGGCCAGCACCTGCTTTATACGCTGCCACACGAGCGGCCGGACAAGAAAGGCACCCGGCGCTTCTTCACGATCGCCTCGCCGCCGCACGAGCGGCAGGTGCAGGTCACGACCCGGACGGCGGAGCCGCGGAGCTCCTTCAAGCAGGCCCTGCTGGCGCTGGGGCCGGGCGACCCGGTCTCCGTGCGCGGTCCGTTCGGTATCTTCACGGTGCGGGACCCGGGGCGGCCCTACGTGTTCATCGCCGGCGGCGTCGGCAGCACGCCGATTCATTCGATCCTGCTGGACCTCGACCATCGCCGGCTGTCGATTGACGCCACGTTGTTCTACGCGAACTCGACGCCGGACTTCGTCTTCAAGCCGGAGCTCGATGCCGTCGCCAAGCGCCATGAGGGGTTCGGGATAGATTACGTCGTCTCGCCGCGTCGGGTCAGCGCGGACGACCTCAAGGCCGCGCCGCAGTTCGATCGCGATCCGCTGTTCTATATCACGGGATCGCCCGGCCTGGTCGGACACTACTACGGTCTGTTGCGCCGGATGGGAATCACGCGCCGTCGGATCCGCCGTGACGTGCTGGTCGGTTATTAAGTGTCGTTAGCAAAAAATCTAAAAATTTTTCTGATATCCTAGCGATTTTTTATCAAATTCCTAGGACTTTTCCACAAAAGCTTGCATGCCAGGAGTATAATCAGACGAGCATTACTCAATAGGAGGAACCCATGGCGACCGCGCTTACCACACAACAAAAAGCAGACCTCAACGATTTGTGGTGGCTTTGGATCGTCCGGAGTCTCGTATTGGTGTTCTTCGGTATCTTCGCGGCCGTCTGGCCGGGTCTGACCCTGGCCCTGGTGGCCGTGGCGTTCGCCCTGCTGCTGTTGGTCAGCGGCGTGGTCGACCTGATCTCCGGCGTCCGTGGGGCAGGGAAGCGTAACCTCTGGTTCCTGACCACCCTGCTCGGCGTGCTGGAAGTCGGCCTGGGCGTCTACCTGATCCGGCACGGCGTCGACGCACTGGCCGTGCTGATCGCGTTGATCGGCATCGGCCTGATCGTCCGGGGCATCCTGGAGATCGTGGCCGCGTTCGAGTTCCACTACTCCGGCGGCGTGAAGTTCCTGACGGCCGCCATCGGCGTCCTGGCCGTCCTGGCCGGCGGGATCGTCCTGGCGCATCCGGTGTCCGGCGGCGTCACTTTCGTCTGGGTCCTCGGCGTGTACGGCATCTTGGCCGGCGCGGTAGGGGTGGCGATGGCGCTCGGCGCACGTAAGGAATTGGCATAATTTAGCATAAGGAAAGGAATTATCATGGCAGACCAAACGAAAGAGCACTACATCACCGGTTGGGGGACGTTCGCGGGAGTAATCATGCTCCTGGCGGGCTTCCTGCAGGCCGTCGCGGGCCTGACCGCGATCTCGAAGGAGGAATTCTACACGTTCGGCCAGCAGCAGCTCCTGGTCCTGGACGTGACCACCTGGGGCTGGGTCCACCTGGCGGTCGGCATCCTGCTGCTCTGCGCGGCGTGGTCGCTGTTCAGCGGGCACCTGTTCGGCCGCGTGATCGGCATCACCCTGGCGACGCTGAGCGCCGCCGCGAACATGCTGTTCCTGCCGGCGTACCCGATCTGGTCGATCATCATCATCGTGATCGACGTGTTGATCATCCACTCGCTGGCGATCCACGGTCGGCGCAGCTAAGCCGGCTGACATCGTCGAAAGTACCGAATGCTCCCGCCAAGGAGCATTCGTGCCTCCGGTCTTGCTAGACTGAGGACAGCCGTTATTCGGGGGTCGTCTAACGGTAGGACGCCAGGTTTTGGTCCTGGAAATCGGGGTTCGATTCCCTGCCCCCGAGCCAATTAACTATGTCTGAGTGATTCTGCGCCTCACCATGAATGCATCCACCGCTAAAGATCGAATCGGCTACGCCACTCCTGGGATTCTGGAGCAGATAGTCCAAACCATCGTGGCGGCAGTCGCCCTGACGATCCTGCTTGAGCTTTGTATCGACTCGGGTAGCGTTGGTTTGGGCAAGATCGTATTGGTCGTGCTGATCGTGCAAGTTTTGCAGACGGTGGCCCAGCCGCTGTTTTCGCTCATCGCCAAGCTTTTCGGCATTTTTGGAATCCTCTTTCTCAGTCTGTTCGCCTACGCGTTGGTACTCTGGGGCGCGTTCGAATTAGTCCCGGGCCTTGAACAAATCAGCTTTGGCACAACCGTGGTAATTGCCTGGATCTACGCGGCGCTGATGACCAGCCTGCAGTGGGTCTTCCTGGCTCGATCCGACCGCTATTTCTTGCACACCGCTATCAAAGCAGCGAGGAAGAAACCGAAGCGGAAAACCACCGTACCCGGCTTCCTCTTCGTCCAGCTCGATGGAATCCCCTGGCAGCTGTTGGATTGGCAAATCAAGGCCGGGAATCTACCGAATGTGAAACGGCTATTGGAACAGGAAGGCTATGTAGTAAAGAAATGGCGGACGCAGATACCGTCAACCACGCCGGCCTCCCAGGCCGGTATCCTGCTTGGCTCGAATGATGGCATCCCGGCATTCCGCTGGTACGAACGTGCCTCGGAACGGCTGGTCGTCGCTAATCAGCCGGCCGACGCCAGTCTGATCGAGTCGCGGCTATCCAACGGAAAGGGGTTACTGGTAGACGGCGGCGTGAGTGTCGGGAATATTTTCTCCGGGGATGCGCCCTCGAACATCATGGTGCTGAGCCGACTGGAAGGGGACCGACAGTCGCTGAAGGCAATGCACGAGTATTCTGCCTATTTCTCGAACTTGTACGGGTTTATGCGGGTCTTCGTCCTCGCGATCGGGGAGATGCTGAAGGAACTCTATCAAGGCCGGCGTCAGCGCTTGCGCGGCATCCGTCCCCGGATCGATCGACACGGCAGTTACGTCGTGCTGCGCGCAGCGACTAACGTGATCCTGAGGGATCTGCAGACCACCATAGTGCTCGACCAGATGATGCAAGGGGTCAACTCGATTTACGTGGACTATCTCGACTATGACGAAATCGCCCATCACGCCGGTATCGCCAGGCCTGAATCGCTGGCCGCCGTGACTGGTCTCGATCGGGTGATCGGCGTGTTGACCGAGGCAGCCCGGCATGCCCCGCGTCCGTATCATGTGGTTTTCGTTTCCGATCATGGCCAAAGCCAGGGCGAAACTTTCAAACAGCTCACCGGGAAGGGACTCGATCAAGTGGTTGGCGAGCTGCTGCGCACTAACCGGGTGCTCGGTCTGACCGATCCGGTCGAGATGGAGCGAACGCCCCGGGCCTTGCTGGCGGAGGGTTCGGCCGGCCAGGGGGTAAAGTCCGATACTTTGGCCGCCGCCGCGCGTAAATACGAGAAGGGTAAGCAGGTGGACACGGCCGAGTCGGAAGTGGTCGTCACCGGGTCCGGGAATCTGGGCAATATCTGGATTCGGAGCTACCAGGAAAGACCGACTCGGAAGGATATCGACCAGGACTATCCAAGACTGATTGACGCACTGTTGGCTACCAAAGGCATCGGCCTCGTCCTGGTGGATTCCGGCGCCGGCGGACCGGTCTGCATCGGAGCTGATGGGGAAATCAGCCTTCGCAGCGGGAAAATAGTCGGCGCCAATCCGCTCACCCCGTATGCCAAGGTAACCGCCGCGCAATTACTGAAGCTGGCTACAATGAAGAACGCGCCCGACCTCCAGGTCATTTCGAGCTACGACGAATCCACCGGAGAAGTGCACGCGTTCGAGGAACTGGTCGGAAGCCATGGCGGGATCGGCGGTTGGCAGACCGACGCCCTCCTTCTGCACCCTGAGCAGCTGAAAATTTCCAAGCGTCATCTGACCGATGGGGAACTGGTCGATAGTGTAAACGTCCATAGGGTCTTCATCGACTGGCTTAAGCAAGCCGGGCACCGTCAGTCTAAATAACGTCCGTGGTTGTTTGATTTCTTGTACTCAATCGGAGTACCTTGAGCCTGCCATGGCAACTTCGCAAAATCTAGAAACCCGGACCATTGTACGCATCGTTGTGATCGTGATCCTATCCGCGTTTGCCCTCGTTTTGGCCTGGCTGCTTCGGGAACCGCTGGCCTGGGTTTTCCTGGCGGCCTTTGTCGCCGCGTCACTCTCCGGTCCGGTCAATTATTTGAATCGCTTCATGAAGCGACTATTTGCCATTGCGCTGGTGTTTTTAGCCCTGCTATTGATCCCAGTCGCGATCGCGGCGATCATCTTACCGCCGGTGGTCGATGGGGCAGTGAGCTTAGTCGATCACGCGCCCGAGTATGCCAGTGATTTGCAGGAGTATGTCACCGAGAGTCCTCAGCTAAGCGGGCTTGAGGAAAAGTACCAGATCAGTGAAAAAATACAGGAACGTGCCGATCGGCTTCCTGAGGCGATCGGGAGCGCGGCCGGCGCGCTGTCTAGCTTTGGCAGCAGTCTGGTCAGTTCGCTGGCCGCCATCTGTACGATTCTGGTAATGGCCTTCCTGATGCTCATGCGAGGAGCCCACTGGGTTGATTGGCTGATTAGGCAACAGCCGAAAGCGCATCAAGCGCGCATTCGTAAGGTAGTGACGCAAAGCAACCGGGCGATTGGAAACTACCTAGCAGGCAATGCGGCGATTTCTATCTTCGCCGGCCTCACTGCCTACATCGTCATGCGGCTGCTTGATATCCCATTTGCGGCGCCGCTGGCGGTGACGGTGGCATTGCTCGATTTGATTCCGATGATCGGTTCACTGATTGCCGGCGTGGCGGTCGGCCTGGTCAGTCTATTCGTGGATTTTCCCACCGTTACGATTATTTGGGCGATCTGGATGATCGCGTACCAACAGCTTGAAAACAACCTGATCCAGCCGCAGATCCAGCGACGCTCGGTTGGTATCAATTCGCTGGTGGTCATTGTCGCCGTGCTCTTCGGCAGCCAGTTATTCGGGATAATCGGGGCATTGCTGGCGATTCCGCTGGCAGCCGCGGTCCAGATAGTGATAAAGGAATGGTGGGACTATAAGCATCCGCCGCAGCGGTCACTGCGCAAAGCGCGCGCCAAGGCCTAGTCTAGCAATTGGCAGCCGCACGGTCTTCCCAGGGTTCGATTCCCTGTCTCCGAGCAACAGGGAACCGAACTGCAGTAAAATCGAACTATATGAATCGAGAAAGGATTGCAGAAAAAATACATTGGACCAGAATTATCTGGATTATCAGTGTCGTCAATCCCTTAATGACCGCTCCTCAGTTATTTCAGATCTGGCAAACACATGAGACGGCTGGACTTTCTTTACCGTTTCTTTCAATCTTATTTTTCGTCCAAGCAGGATTTTCGACTCATGGATATTTCACGCGAGACAAATTCATTATGGGAAGTAATGGCCTAGCGGCAGCAATGACATTGATAACTATCGGATCAACCCTGTATTTCCGTTATTGAGCATAAGGATATCGTGATAACATTTTGTTCGAAGGGTATCCGCTAAGGGGAGCCATGAGAGGCACGACGAAAGAAAAACTGATCGTCCTGGACGAGGACACGAACTACCGGCTGCGGACCCATCCGCGGGCCAAGCAGGTTCGGATCACCGTCCGGTCGGGCGGCGAGGTCGTGGTGACCAAGCCGCGGCGGGTCCCGCTCTGGACGGTCCGTCGTTTCGTGGAGGCCAAGCGGGACTGGATCGCCAGCACCCGCGCCCGGCAACGGCAGCGGCCACCGGCGTTGCTGGAGCGGTCGCGCGATCACTACCTGGCACACCGGGAGGATGCCCGCGCCTTGCTTACCTCCCGCACGGATCATTGGAGCAGGGAGCTCGGTTATACGTACCGGCGGCTCTTCGTGCGCCGGGTCGTCTCGCGGTGGGGCAGTTGCTCGCGGAACGGCAACCTTAGCTTCAATTACAAGCTCCTGTTCCTGCCGGAACGGCTCGTCGATTACGTGGTCGTGCATGAGTTGTGCCACCTGCGGGAACTCAATCACTCGCCGCGGTTCTGGGCCTTGGTCCGGGAAGCGCTGCCGACCTACGAGTCCCTGCGGTCGGAGCTTCGGAAGTTCTGACGATCCGTCTTACGCTTCATTGACTTCGACCTGCCAAGCTTCGGGTAGGGGAGGCACCGGGTCCTGGCCGGTCTGACGACAGTGCTCGAGGTGAGCGTCCCGCGTGCGTTCCCGCAGGCCCCGATTCGAGACCGCCTTGAACGCCTCTTCCAGGTACCTCTTGCCGCTGTTATCTCGGTAGCCCTCGTTGCGTGGCCATGGCCGGACTTGCTCGAGGTTAGACCAGTAATCCACGCCACGCACGAATGCGTCCAGAGCCTCCGAACGCTGACCGGCCTCGGCGTGCAGTTCGACCTGTCCGGCGATGCTCTCGAGGGCCATCTCGGCGAACTCGGTCTCCGACCAGGCCGCTTCCGCGGCACGAAGCGCTTCGAGTTGCTCCTCCGTGTCCGCATGCGTGACTTTGAGCAGCCAGATTTTCGCACTCCATGCGTATCCTTCAAGGGTTGGATCTGACGACGAGCTGAGGACCGAGTCGATCAGCATGGCTATTTGTTCTGGGTCTTCCCGGTCGCTACTCCAGTGGGGTCCATGGTAGTCACACAGTCGTTCCAACGGCGACCGGCTTGGGTCGAAATCCGGTTCCATGCGGAATTCCTTCGTGGCTTTGCGATCGCGCTCGCGCTTCTGCTGCCACATTTGCCGTAAGGCCACGTAGGGCTTTGCCCGGCTCCATTTGTCCGGATACGTAAACTTCCGCTTGACGGCCGTCTTGAAAGCTTTGTCCAGCTTCTTGCGGACTTCATGCATTCCGGGGTGCTCGTGGTCCAGGTCGAGCCGCTCCCAGTACTCCAGGCCGCGCAGGAACGCGTCCACGGCTTCCGCGGAGTCTTCCCGTTCGGCGTGGAGCATCGCCAGCGTGCAGGCCGTCCGGGCCGCCTGGACATAGTAATGGCCTTCGGCCGCTACCTCTTCGGCGGCCCGGTAGTGGGGCAGCGCGCCGTCCGGATTGTCCTCCAGTTCGGTACACCGAGCCAGGAGTTCGTGAGCCTTGCTGAGGATCTCGGGATGTGCGCTGCCTGCCAGGATGCCTTTCGCCAACTCCCAGGCTTCCGGCAGGTCGGTCTCGTCCATAAGGTATTCCGAGGCCAGCAGGGCGTGGTCCGGGGATGCATGGGAGCGTTGAGGCATAACCGACTATTCTAACGCATCCTGGCCAGGGGTAGGCGGACGAACGGATGTCCGATGGGCCCCACGGCCCCGCCGAGCGTCTCTGTTGCAAAAGTACCTTAACTATGCTATTTTTTAGCCACATATGAGTATGTTCATGTGTAGTTAACATCGAGGTGCAATCGACGGTTCCCAGACCATCCCGATGGGGTAAACCTGGGGGAGAATATCATGCGAAAGATCCCAGTGATCTTGGCGCTGGTGGCATCACTGCTTGTCGCCGCGCCGGCCATGGCGGGCCAGGCCCAGCCGCTTGGCGGACTGGACCTCCACAAATACTGCGTCGAAGAGGGCTTCAAAGGAGCCATCGTCCCGGGAGACGAAGTGGTCGGTCACAACACGTTCAACGACTGGCGCTGTTACAACGACTCGACCACCCGTCCGATTTCCCTGACGCAGGCCTGCAAGCGGCAACACGGCCAGAAGGCACGGCACAAGGTCCTGAACAAGGGCAACGCTTTCGAAATCATCTGCGTCGGACCTCCCGACCCTTGATGCACTCTCGTTCCATCGCCCCGGCGAGCCAGGAGATCCTTTCCTGCGCCTCGCCGGGGCTTCGCTATATCCCAAGCTCTTCAAGGGCGAAAAACCGATACCATTCCTGCTGGGGGGTTGACACGTCTGCTAATTCGTGCTACTGTGGCGTAATTTCACTCATAACCAACAAACATCAATGCCTACATCCGCAATTCTTTCGTCAGCCAAGCGTAATTGGCAAAAGCTTCTGATCGCTTCGATCATCGCCACTGGCGTGGTCGCGGCACTTGCTACGTTCGCAGCTACCTCGACCACGCAGATAGAAGCGGAAACGTTCAGCATCGGTAGCAATGACGGCAGTCCCTATACGGACAGCACGGCATCCGCTGGCAAGGGACTGCATATCTGGAACACCGCCACGGCGAAGTATCAAATCACCACTCCCAAAGTGACCAGGGTCACCGTGGCTGCAAAGGGCGACCAGTGTAGTGGAGCACCCCAGATGGTGGTCAAGGTCGACGGCAGCACCGTCATCAATGCTGCCGTTTCGAATACCGCCTGGAAGGAATACAGCGCTGCAAAGACGATATCTGCCGGCGCGCATACGTACACGATCAGCTTCACCAACAACAAGAAGACCAGCTACTGCAACCGGGACCTCCGGGTCGATTATCTGCGACTGTCAGACGAATCTACGCCGTCTCCGTCTCCTTCGCCTTCGGTAAAGCCAAGCGTCAAGCCAAGCGCGACGCCTGTTCCTTCGCCGGTCAGCAGCCCTTCGGGAACCATCCTGAAGTCCGCAGGCCTGGAACCGGGAAACTTCAATGAATTCAACAGCACCAACGCCCTGGAGGGCACGCTGACCGTCGCTACCGATCGGACGTACAGCGGAAGCTATTCCGCGAAGGCGACGTACAACGGCAGCGGCAATAACGGGTACACCCGGGGAATCTTCACGCCGACCTGGTCGAACGGTACCGACGTCTGGTACAGCGGTGCCTTCTATCTGCCGTCCGGGTTCAAGAGCGCGATGCGGAACCAGGTGGACCTGATGCGCTGGGATGACTACCCGGGCGACAGCCAAGGGGGATTCGTCATCTATAACGTCGACAAGAAGGCTCGGCTCGTGCTCCAGAAGCGGACCGGCGGTACGGCCACGACGCTCGTCGGACCGTTCGACGTGCCGGAAGGCCAGTGGTTCCACATCGAAGTGCATCAGAAGCTGACGAACGGCAGCGGTGCGCTTACGGAGGTGTACCTCAACGGCAATAAGATCGGCAGCTCCACCGCGCCGAACAGCTACGGCACGACGGCTACCCGGCTCCGCTACGGAATCGTCGCGATCGGATCCGGATCACAGACCCTGCCGTTGAACCTCTGGTTCGACAAGGCCGTGATCAGCGGCGGACGGGTCGGTCCGTAGGCCTGGCGTGACCCGGCGTCTCTAGGGATTGGTCCAAGCGCCGGTTTGCCCACAAGGGGGTTATTGGCGCCGGCAGTCCGACGCAGTATGGTTTGAGTACGATCAAGCCATGAAGAAACTCCATTTCACCATCACGATAGCCGCGCCGCGAGAGACGGTCTGGAAGACCATGCTCGATGACGCGACCTACCGCCAGTGGACGGCACCGTTCTCGCCGGACCCGTCCACGGACTCGTCTTACGAAGGCAGCTGGGAGCAGGGGAGCGACATCCGGTTCGTGGCCCCCAACAAGCAAGGAAAGCCCGAGGGGATGTACGCGCGGATCGCGGAGAACCGGCCGCATGAGTTCGTCTCGATCCAGCACATCGGGGAGGTCAGGGACGGCACGGAGCACCCGTATCCCGAACCCGCGTTCGAGAACTACACGTTCGAGGACGACGGCGACGGCACGAAGCTGACGGTAGACCTGGATTCGGACGAGAAATACGCCGACATGTTCGACGACCTGTGGCCGAAGGCGCTGGAGAAGCTCAAGCAGATCGCCGAAGCCGCGTGATTGTCACTTCCCACGATGACAGGCAGCCGTATTCCGGGCACGATACGACGCGTTACTAGAAGGAGGAACCCCGATGAGCAAGCAGAAGATCACCCCGTGCCTCTGGTTCGACAACCAGGCCGAGGAAGCCGTGAATTCCTACGTGTCGATCTTCAAGGATTCCAAGATCGGCAAGACGGCCCGCTACGATGAGGCGAGCGCGAAGGTCTCCGGCAGACCGGCAGGGTCGGTCCTGACCGTGGAGTTTCAGATCGCGGGGCAGCAGTTCCTGGCGCTGAACGGCGGACCGTTGTTCAAGTTCAGCGAGGCGGTCTCGTTCGTGGTGGACTGCAAGGACCAGGAGGAAGTCGACTACTACTGGGACAAGCTCATCGCCGACGGCGGTGCGGAAAGCCAGTGCGGCTGGTTGAAGGACAGGTTCGGTCTCTCCTGGCAGATCGTCCCGGAGAGGCTTGGCGAACTGCTCAGCGATCCGGATCCGGGAACGTCGCAGCGAGCGATGCAGGCGATGCTCAAGATGCAGAAGATCGACGTCGCCGAACTAGAAAAAGCCGTCCAAGGAGGCTGACATACGCCTATCCATGCATATGTTGGCCGCGGCAGTAACCGCCGTACTAGTGGCCGTCTTGGTCGTACCGGCCCCGGCTTCCGCCCACGGCCCCAAGGTGACGTTCCGCACGGTGGCGAGCGGGTTCTCGCAGCCGGTCGACCTGGCCGCGACCGCCGATCCGGACGACTCGGAACGGGTGTTCGTGGTCGAGAAGGGCGGGACGATCCAGATTCTCGACGCGGACGGCGGTGACGGCGGGACGTTCCTCGACATCAGCGGCCTGGTGATCACGGGCGGCGAGCAAGGCCTGCTCGGGCTGGCGTTCCACCCGGATTACGAGACCAATGGGTTCTTCTACGTCTATCACACCAATGCCGCGGGTAATAACGTGCTGGCGCGGTACACGCGCGATACGGACACCGCCGCGGATCCGGGCTCGCGCGTGGAACTGTTCACGATCGCCCACCCGACGCACAGCAACCACAACGGCGGCGCGCTGCGGTTCGGCGGGGACGGGAACCTCTACCTCGGCACCGGGGACGGCGGCGGGGGCGGCGACCCGTTCGAGACCGCCCAGGATCCGGACGAGCCGCGTGGCAAGATCCTCAGGGTGACGCCCGAGGATAGCGCGCCGTACTATTCCATCCCGGCCGGCAATCCGTACGATTCCGGCGGCGGGGACGAGCGCGTCTATCACTCAGGCCTCCGGAATCCCTGGCGGATCGGGTTCGATCCGCTGACCGGCGGATTGTACATCGGGGACGTCGGCCAGGGCGCTCGCGAGGAGATCGACACCCGGAGCGCGGCCGCGGGACCGGCTAACTTCGGCTGGGACTGTTACGAGGGCACGAACGTGTTCGAATCCGCCGGCTGCGGGTCCGCGGGTTCTTACCGGTTCCCGGACTTCCAGTACGGCCACGAAAGCGGCCGCTGCAGCGTGACCGGCGGGGAAGTGGCGCGCCAGACCTCGGGCGACTTCCTGTATGGGCACTACTTCTTCGGCGACTTTTGCGGCGGGGACGTCTGGACGCTGGAATCGACGGCCAAGGGCGCCCAGGTGAACCGGATCGCCGACACCGACCAGAACATCTCGACGTTCGGCCGCGGCCCGGACGGCGCGCTGTACATGGCGACGTTCGGCGGGACGGTCTATGAGGTCGAGTCATCCATCGACGAGACGCCGCCGGCCGGGACCCCGGCCGGGACCACCGCGCTGTATCGGTTCTACAGCCCGAAGCGCGGCAACGCCCACTTCTACACGCTGAGCAAGTCGGAACGGGACCAGCTGCTCAAGAACGACAACGATCAGCATGGCGGCAGTTGGCGCTCCGAAGGTGTGACCGGATTCCTCCCGCCGACGGCTAGCGGGACCTGCTCTGGCGGCCGCGAGGAGGTCTACCGGTTCTACAGCAGCCGCTTCCAGAGCCACTTCTACACCGTGAACGAGGCGGAGCGGAACCATCTCCAGACGGGCGACCCGAACTGGAAGTTCGAGGGCGCGATGGCCTGCGCCCCGGTATCGGCCGTGGCGGACTCGGGACCGCTGTACCGTTTCTGGAGCCCGCGGTTCCGGAAGCACTTCTTCACCGCCAGCCTGGCGGAGCGGAACGCGCTGCTCTCGGACCAGAACTGGGATCCCGAAGGAAGCCCGTTCCGGGTATTCAAGTAGGGGTCAGTCATTGAGATCACGGTAGGGGCGGGGCGGTCGGACGCGAGCGAGGCGTCAGGGAATCGCTCGCGTCCGTTCCGCCGAAGGTCAGGTAGCGGGCTGGACCTTGCCACCTCTGTTCTTCGCCATCGCCCGGCGCTCGCGACCATGCGGAGCCTTTTCGAATTTGTGCCGTTTCCGGCCCCGCTGTTTGGTCGTGCCGGACTTGCTGTTACCTCGGGACATCCAACTCCCCTCGTCGTGTCTGGTAGGATTCTCGAGACCCGTGATCTCAATGAGCTGGGTCTATGAAGCGGAATGCGCTTGGCGCACGGCTTCACATGGAAGCCAGCATACACCCTGCTCAATGCGCTCAGCAACCGACCGGCTTGACTGCCAGGCAGGGAAGGCCGATGCTGCAAGCAACGAGACAGAGGGGAGCCAGGCATGACAGCAAAACCAAACCATCCGCACCCGGCCTTCCGGGTCTTACTCGCGGCCGTGATCGTCGCGCTCTTGGCGTTGGCCGCCTGGTTGGCCGTCCGGCAGGACGATGATGAGCGGCGTCAGGCGGCGCTGCAGCCGTTCTACGACGCGCCGACGGACTACGAACGACGCCAGCCCGGGACGGTACTCAAACGGGAACAAATGGACGTTGCCGTGCCGGCGGGCGGCAGCGCGGAACGGATTCTTTATCGGAGCGAACGTGGCGACGGCACGCCGACCGTATCCTCGGGGATGGTCTTCCGCCCGGCGGGGGAGCGGTCGGGGCGCCCGGTGGTCGCCTGGGCGCACGGCACGATCGGACTCGGCGATTCCTGCGCGCCGTCCCGGTCGCAGCAGCCTTTGGCCGACATGGACTGGCTCGGCGGGATGCTGAAGCGGGGCTGGGTGGTCACGGCCACGGATTACTCGGGACTCGGCACCGCGGGCATCAGCCGCTACCTGGTCGGCAAGGACGAGGCCCGCGACGTCCTGAACTCGGTCCGGGCGGCCCGGCAGGTGGATCCGCAGTCCGGCAGCCGGTTCGCGCTCTGGGGCCACTCGCAGGGCGGCCACTCCGCGCTCTGGTCGGCCCAGGAGTCCCGTGCCTACGCGCCGGAACTGACGCTGGTGGGAACCGCGGCCGGCGCACCGGCCGCGGAACTGGTATCCCTGTTCGATGAGCAGACCGCCCAGCTCGACTCGGCCGCCGCCTGGGTGATCGGGTCCGACGTGACGGCGACCTGGCCGACGGCGTACCCGGACCTCAACCTCGGATTAGTGACGGAGCCGGGCCGCGAGAACGCCGACCGGATCGCCCGGGAATGCGTGGTACTGTCCGGCATCGACGCGCTGCTGCGCCATACGGCGGGAGAGCGGTTCTTCGTCCGTGAGCCGATGACGGATCCGAGCTGGCGCGGCGCCGCCGAGGAGCAGACGCCGACGGCGCTGCCGCCGAACCGGCCGCTCCTGGTAGCGCAAAGCCTCTCCGACAAGGTGGTCCTGCCGGACACGACGGCGCTCCTGGCGAAGTCGTGGTGCACGGCCGGCTCGGACCTCCAGCTGCTTTGGATCGACAAGGTCAGCCACCAGGACACCGCGATCGTGACCGGCCCGGCGGTCACCGACTGGCTGGGCGACCGGTTCGCCGGCAAACCGACCTACCCGACGTGCAATCAGCCGTTACCGATCAAGCCAGCAG
The DNA here is from genome assembly GCA_025449535.1 of Candidatus Saccharimonadia bacterium. Classification (GTDB taxonomy): domain Bacteria; phylum Patescibacteriota; class SICC01; order SICC01; family SICC01; genus JALYJZ01. Next base: position 111,129 of record JANWJF010000001.1, on the reverse strand, counting down.
CCTGAGCGCGCCCGAACAAGGGCTACTGAGGTTCTACCTGACGGCAGGCAAAATCAAAATACTTCTTGGCGTCAGTAAAACTTACTTTCTTTGTCATGAAAGAGTGCAGCAATCTATGGACTGCAGCACGTTGGTAGTATGTCCAAGCTCGTTTCAGGAACGTGTGGTCTTTTCGACCACGGTACGCGCCGTATATCTTAAGGGTGCACTACACTGAACCAGAAACCAAAAACGTCATGCTAAAACAAGCCCTTCATCGTCTGCTACGCCGCCGTCACTTCTGGCGAAACGTCGGCTTCGACGAACTAAGTGAGATCTACGTCAGCACGATGTTCCGGAGCCTCGCGCTGAGCCTGACGAACATCTTCGTACCCCTCTATATGCTCAAGCAGGGGTTCTCGATAGTCGAAGTGATGATCCTGGCGACTTGGTACTTTGTCTTCCGGGCGGTGATATTCGACCTACTCACCGGCTGGCTGGTGGCTCGGGTCGGCCCGAAGCACACGATCATCTGCAGCTACTGGATGTTGGCCCTTTCAGCCGTCTTGTTCCTGACCGTGCCCCAGATGGGCTGGCCGATCTGGCTGCTCGGCGGGATCTGGGGCGGGGCCAGCAGCCTGTTCTGCATCCCGTTCAGCGTCGACTTCTCGAAGATCAAACATAAGGACCATGGTGGCAAGGAACTCGGGTATGCGAACGTGATGGAGAAGGCCGGCGGAGTCCTCGGTCCGCTGGTCGGGGGCATGGTGGCGACTTTCTTCGGCGGGCAGTACATCTTCCTGGCGGGAATCTTCATGCTGGTCGTGGGCGCCTGGCCGCTTTTACGGACGGCTGAGCCGATCCCGACCCGCCAGCCGTTCCGTCCATGGTCGTTGCCATGGCGGCGGATAAAGCACGACCTGATTTCATTCGTGCCATACAGCATGGAACTGACCTGGTGCGGCTTCCTCTGGCCGCTGTATCTCGGTGTGTTCGTGCTGACGGGGGCGGCTGCCTACGCGGGCCTCGGCCTGTTGGCCTCGGTCTCGGTCGTCGCATCGATCGTAGCGGCACTGACGATCGGCAGGCTGGTCGACAAGCATCGGGGCAGGCTGTTACTGCGGTTCGGTGCCACGTCGAACGCGATTCTGCACTTGTTCCGACCGTTCGTGACGCTCTACCCGACCGCGCTGCTGGTGAACCTTGCCAACGAGGCGATGACCGTGTCGTACCATCTGCCGTACCGCAAGGGGATGTACGACCGCGGCGACGACATAGCGAACCGCCGGATCGAGTACTTCGCGGTGATGGAGTTCGTCGGCAGTATCGTCAAGGCGCTAGGGTGGGTCGGGCTGGTACTGCTGACGTACGTGATGCCGGACACCACCGTGGTCAAGCTGGGCTTCGTGTTCGCGGCGATTTCTTCCTTGTTGATCATGACGGAGCGATTCCCGGCACTGAAGGCACGAAGGGTATAGCTTAACCAAAGGAAAGTACGCATACGTTAGACTGGACGGCAGATGGCAGGAAAACTAGAAAAATTACAGCGCTTCAACCTGACGATGGCAGGGCTCCATGCCTTGCAGGGAATCGTGATCTGGGTACTGGCGACGGACTTCTCGCTGCCGCTGAACCTCGGCTTCCTGCAGTTCGACCCGACGTCGCAGTCGCTCGTGCCTGCCGCCAAGGCGATCGCGGACGTCCCGCTGGCCGCCTTGGTCGTGGCGTTCCTGTTCATGTCCGCCGTGGCGCACTTGGTCGTCGCGACGGTCGGCCGTCGCCGGTACGAGCGGGGCCTGCGGAAAGGCATCAACCGGTTCCGCTGGGTGGAGTACGCGTTCTCTGCCAGTACGATGATGGTGGCGGTCGCGATGCTGGTCGGCATCTATGACGCCGCCGCGCTGGCGTTGATCTTCCTGGCCGTCGCTGTGATGAACCTCTGCGGACTGGTGATGGAGGTCCGCGACCAGGACGCCGCGCGTACCGACTGGCTGCCGTTCTGGGTCGGCTGCGCGGCCGGGATCGGCCCGTGGATCGCGGTGGCGCTCTACCTGGCCTCCGGCGCCGCATACGGCAGCAAGGCCCCGGACTTCGTCTACTGGATTTTCGTGAGCATCTTCGTCTTCTTCAACTGCTTCGCGATCAACATGGTCCTGCAGTACAAGAAGGCGGGTAAGTGGCGCGAGTACCTCTACGGGGAGCGGGCGTACGTCCTGCTCAGCCTGTTCGCGAAATCTGCCCTGGCCTGGCAGGTATTCGCCGGTACGCTCCGGCCATAACGGTCACCAGGCCCGGAACGCGAATTCCTGGTCGACTCCACGGCCTTGGACGTCCTGACACTTCACTGCGAATCCTTCCTCGGTCACGTCGTGGACACTGCAGATCACTACGCCGTTCGGGTCCTTCGGAGTGACCGTCGGGCTCGGGACGCGGGGCCGGGCATCCGCGAACGTGATCGCGTAGATGCCCTTGGCGGTCCGTTTCGCATCGAACCCGTCGCCTTTCGTCGGGTCGCCGGTCACGCCGTCCACGGTACCGGAGCCGTCCGGCGGGTCTGTCGCATAGAGTCCCATATCCCCAAGGATCGACCGGTTCGTCCCCTCGGAGCCGGTCACTTCGCGGCTTCGCACGACCGCCGCTATGGCCGACAACTGCCGCTCGAGCCGCTCGAACCGTTCGTCGTTCTCGGCGTCATGTTCCTTGTCCGCGGCGATCGCCTCGGTCCGCAGCTCGGCGATGCTTTGCGAGAGCGCGTCCGGCGACCCGGGCGATGGGGCCGGCGAAGCGGTCACCTCGGGCAGAGAAGGCAGCGCCGCACCTCCGGCCAGCTCATCCAGTTTCGCCTCTAGCCGTTCGACCCGTTCCTCGACTTCCCGCAGGTCCTCAACGCCGCCGCGATTCGGCTTGTCGAACTGAGTGAAGAAGACGGAGACCTTCCGGTGCTTGACGTCCCGGCCGTCCGCATCTACCGTCTCGTCCACCGCGTCCCAGTCGGTCGGTTCGGCTACCTTCGCCACTACGTGGCTCACCGGATACTCGCCCGTATCTGCCATGGCGTGACCGGCGATGTCGGAGCTGATCAGGTTGTCGCCGGGATTGAGGTTCTTCCCGTTGTCGGCCACCCACACGTCGCCGTTACCGACCGCCATTACCAGGCTCGGGTTGGCGGCCGATTCCGGACGGTTCTCGTTCTTGGCCGTTTTCGGATTAAGTACGCTCAGGTATGCACCCATGATTCCCGCATCATTGGCCTTAGTGGCACGTTTAACGCCATAGAGCACTTCGGAGTCCGGGCGGTCGCCCAAGCGTCCGTTCGTACCGGTCAGGGTGACGAGCATGCCTTCGTCGATGGATTCCTGCGCGTCGGCGTAGTGAGAGCCGGTGAAAGCGTTATAGCTGACCGTGGTGCCCGAAACGGAGATCGTGCCCTCCTCGGTGCCATCTTGGCGGAGCGAGACGATCGTGCCGTCATTGGTCAGGCGGTCGAAGGCGCCGGGGTTGGTACTGCCGACGGCCGCCACGAACGCGTCGTCCGTCTTAAGCAGATTGCCCGCGGCGTCCCGGTACAGGGTGGTGTCCCGGGCCCCGTTCCCCGGGCCCCACTCCTGCTTGCCGTCTGCCATGATCCGGAAGCGGTCGAAGCTGTCCGCCGCGGTGTCGCTGGCGAAGACCACGTCGGTGGCAGCCCCCCGGGCGACCTTGATGTCGGTGTCGAACGAGATGTTGGAGCCCACCAAGAAGGTACCGTTGGTCCTCAAGGTGTTACCCGTGTCCCGGAAGAGAGTGGTGTCGATCGCGCCAGCTCCGCCGGGCCCCCACTCCAGCTGGCCGCTGGCGAGCACGTTGAACCGGCTGACAGAGTCGGTGGTGATGCGTCCGGCGAAGACGCTCTGGCCGGTGCCCGCCCGCCGGCTCAGGATCCCGCCCGCGCCCCCGACGCTGAAGAGCGTAGTGGTGCTTGAGTCCTCGGCCCGGATCAGGTCGGCGGACTGGCTGGCGACCCCTCGGGCGGTGAGGGCGGTGCCGTTCAGGTCGGCAGCCACGAAGAGTCCGCCGGCGTTGCCGGTGACCAACCCGGAGAAGGTGGGGTTGTTCACGGTGTCCAGGGCGCCGCAGGTACCTCCGGAACCCAGCGTGATACTGGTCCCGCCGCCGGTGAGGTTGCCGGTGCCGGAGGGACAGGTCAGGGTGGTGTCGCCCTGGACGGCGGTGTTTACACCCGAACCATAAACGGTAGAGAAGGAGAGAGTGCCCGCGCCCGTACCGACGGTGATGCCCGTGCCGGTCGGGGTGGCGACGGTATAGCCGGTGCCGTTGCCGATCAAGAGCTGGCCGTTGGTCGGAACGGTCCCCGTGCCGGTGCCGCCCCGGGCCACGGCCAGGGTGCCGGTGGCATTGCCCAGGTCGAGGTAGTAGCTGCCGTCCTGGCCGTCGAGCGTGTCGGCGGTGACGCCCGTGAGGTTCGACCCGTCGCCCGAGAAGTCGGCCGCCGTGATCGTACCGGTGGCCGTGAGGTCGGTGACCCGCACCTCCCCGCCACCGGTCGTGTCCACGCCGAGCACCTCGGTGCCGTCCGCCTTCTGGACGGTGAAGGCGGTGGCGGAATCGGCGGTATTCCGGAAGATCTGGTTGTTGCCGGTAAAGATCTGGCTGTTCGCCCCGAGCCGCGCCCGTTCGTCGATCGTGAAGCTGGCCGAGTCCGAGACGGACGTGCCGTCCACCCGCAATTCCAGGCCGTAGATGCCATCCTGGTTCAGCTCGGCGCCGTAGACCTGGCCGCGGATCCGGCCGTCCTGGTCGGTGCTCTGCTTGAACGTGATCTCGCTGGCGTCCGGCTTGGTGACCGTGATCACCATCCGGGTGCCCGCGGCGATCGAGCCGTTATTCCGCTTCACCGGGCTGGTGTTGTAGCTCAGCACCACGCCCTTGTCGCCGCCGGTGGCCGCCACGTCCAGGTTATCGATGTATACGGCGCTGACTCCTGCCGTCCGGGCAGGAGACTGCTTCGGCAGCTCGGTGAGCGCGTAGGCACCGCCGGCCACGACCAGCCCGGTGGCCAGAAGCGCCACGAACCGTCGCCGCAGGCGCCTGCCGCTCACTCGATCCCTGACTGTGCTGAGGAATGTTCCAGGCATGGGTAGTCTTCCCGAAAATTAGTCAACCATAACATAAAAAGCCCAAAAAGTCAAGAGCTTCGGAGAGGCCTGTACCCGTTAGTCCATCCGGCCCAGGTGCCGTAGACTGGGGGTTATGCGTAAACCAAGCGCAATCCGTAACGTGGCGATCATCGCCCACGTCGACCACGGCAAGACCACGCTCGTCGACGGGCTCTTGAAGCAGTCCAAGACGTTCCGCGACAACCAGGCCGAGATGGACCAGACGACGATCCTCGACACCGGGGACCTGGAGCGCGAGCGGGGGATCACGATCTCTGCCAAGACCGCCGCCGTGGAGTACGAGGGCCACAAGATCAACATCATCGACACGCCCGGCCACGCCGACTTCTCCGGCGAGGTGGAGCGGACGCTCGGCATGGCGGACGGCGTACTCCTGATCGTCGACGCGCAGGAAGGTCCGATGCCGCAGACGCGGTTCGTGCTGGCCAAGGCGCTGGCGCTGGGCCTGACGCCGATCGTGGTGATCAACAAGATCGACAAGCGCGACGCCCGGACGGCCGACACGGAGCGGGAGACCGGCGACCTCTTCCTCGACCTGGCCGTGAAGGACGAGCAGCTGGAGTTCCCGACCTACTACGCGATCGGTCGGGAAGGGAAGGCTTGGAGGGAACTGCCGGAGGATCTCGAGTCCGATGGCGACCTGACCCCGATCTTCCAGGCGATCATCGAACAGATCCCGGCCCCGACCGGCTCCGCCAACGAGCCGCTCCAGCTGCTGGTGACGGCGCTGGACTGGGATTCCTACCAGGGTAAGTACGCGATCGGGCGGATCGTCCGCGGCAGCGTTAAGCCGGGGATGCCCGTGGCCCGACTGGACCGGGACGGTAAGCGCTCCGACGCCAAGATCGACAAGGTGTTCATCTCCAAGGGGCTCGGCCGGGAAGAGACGGACGCGGCGGGCGCCGGCGAGATCGTCCAGCTGACGGGCCTGGCGGACGTGCGGATCGGCGAGACGATCGCCGCGCCGGAGCAGCCGGACGCGCTGCCGGTGATGGAGATCGAATCGCCGACGCTCCAGATCGCGGTCGGGCCGAACACCTCGCCGTTCGCCGGCAAGGAAGGCAAGTACACGACCTCACGCCAGATCGGCGACCGGCTTCGCCAGGAGCTCGAGACGAACGTCAGCCTCCGGGTCGAGGAGCAAGGGACGACCTTCCTGGTCTCCGGCCGCGGCGAGCTGCACCTCTCTGTGCTGGTCGAAACGATGCGCCGCGAAGGCTACGAGCTGGAGATCGGCCGGCCGCAGGTGGTCACTAAGGAAGAAGACGGCAAGACCGTCGAGCCGGTGGAGGAGCTGATCGTCGAGGTGCCGGAGGAGTACGTCGGCGCGGTGACCAGCGAGCTCGGCCAGCGCAAGGCGGAACTCAAGCACATGCACCCGAGTAGCAAGGGTGTCACCCAACTGACGTACCGGCTGCCGACCCGGGCGCTGCTCGGCGTCCGGAACGTCCTGCTGACGGCCACCAAGGGCACCGCTGTGATGAACAGCCTGCTGGTGGGGTACGAGCCGGTCGGCCCGGCGATCCGCCAGCTCCGGAACGGCGTCCTGATCTCCGCGACCGCCGGCGAGACCGTCATCTACAGCCTGAAGGTCGTCGAGGAGCGCGGCACGCCGTTCGTCGGACCGGGCACCAAGGTCTACGAGGGGATGATCATCGGGCTTAACCGGCGCGACGACGACATGGAGATCAACGCCTGCAAGGAGAAGAAGCTCACCAACGTGCGCGCCTCCGGTACCGACATGACCACCCAGCTGACGCCGTTCACGCAGCTCTCGCTGGAGGAGGCGCTGGACTTCATCGAGAACGACGAGCTGCTCGAGGTGACGCCACAGTCGCTCCGGATGCGCAAGCGCGGCCTGACCATGCTGGAGCGCAAACGGGCGGCCAAGACGTAGGTTCGCTGGACGCGGCAACCGGACGTTCGTATGCTCTAGTCAGTCATGGCAGGCATGCGTTCGACAGAGGTGAGCACGAAGGCAGATGCGCGACGGTCGCCGTTGCGCCTGGTACGGCGCATCGTAGCCGCGGTCGCCGTGGCCGCTGTGATCGCGGCGATCGCCGCGTTGGGCGTCTGGCTGTACATTAAGGACACCCCGCAGTACGCGCTCTACCTGACGGGGCAGGCGCTGCAGAACCGGGATTACGCCGAGTTCACGAAGTACGTGGACATCGACGCGGTCGTCTACACCGCCGTCGATCAAGAGATCACCAAGACCGAGAAACAGCAGACCGACCAGACCGTCATCCCTGCGGACGATGACTTCGACCGGCTGGGCCGGCGCTTTACCGACGACTTCACCTCGACGTTGCGGCCGGCGCTCGCCGCGGAGATCAAGCGGGAAGTCCGTACACAAGTCGAGTCCGGCGAGTTCCGCCAGCAAATCCATTCCGACTCGGTCACGGATACGTACGGGAAGGTACGGTCGGTCGACCGGAAGGGTGACACGGCGCAGGTCGTCGTGGTGGCCGACAACGGCCGTGACTTCACGATCAAGATGCGCAAGGTCGAGGGCCGCTGGCGGATATACGAACTGCCGTTCGAGACGAGGGTGGCCCCGTGATCGACTTCCTCGCGCTGTTCATGCTGCTGGCCGGCTACGTGATCGGGCTCGGCGCAGTGAACGTGATCGACCTGCACATCTTCCTGGGCCGGCGCTCGCGGTACTGGGCCGAGACGACCATACGCGTGCACAAGGTGACCAAGCCGCTGGTCTGGTTGGGCATCGCGCTGGTGATCATCGGTGGCGCGATCTTCTACCGCGACGACTACGGCGCGGTCGTCCCGCTCGTCCAAGCCGCGGTCGTGCTGCTGCTGATCCTGAACCGTCTCTTCCTGACTTACCGCGTGAGCCCGTTCCTGCTGGCGCGCGAAGAGGAAGACCGGGCCGGCGAACTCCTGTCGGTCTCCTGGCAACGCAAGATGGCCGCTGCCTCCATCGTGTCGATGGTCGGGTGGTGGGGAAGCCTGGCGCTGCTCGTTTGGTACGTGTTGGGGCGATGAGCGGTCCGCGCCAGAGCACGGCTACGATCACACTCGGCGGCGGGTGCTTCTGGTGCCTGGATGCGATGTTCCGGATGCTGAAGGGCGTCACCGAGGTCACGTCCGGTTACGCCGGCGGGCAGACGATCGACCCGACGTACCAACAGGTCAGCTCCGGCGAGACCGGCCACGCCGAGGTGGTGCAGGTGACGTTCGACCCGGCCGTACTGCCGCTGGTGGACGTGCTCGACTTCTTCTTCGCGATGCACGACCCGACCACCAAGGACCGGCAGGGGCCGGACGTCGGCACGCAGTACCGCTCGATCGTCCTCTATGACTCACCGGAGCAGGAGCGGGAAGCGAAGGCGGCGATCCAGCGGGCGCAAGCGAACTGGGACGATCCGATCGTCACCCAGGTCCGGAAGCTGGAGGCATTCTATCCGGCGGAGGACGAGCACCAGGACTTCCAGGGCAAGAACCCGGAGCATCCGTACTGCCGGGTGGTGATCAATCCGAAGTTGGCCAAGGTGCGGAAGGAGTATGGGGAGCGGGTGCGGCAGAAGCGAGGATGAATAGTACTGTGTAATATAAACGAGAAACAAACATTCATGAACGAACGGATCACGGAAAATCTCGTACGCGACAAGTTGCGCCAACTTGGTTATTACAGCAATAAAAATGATGTTTTAGTTGAGGAGCAAAAAAGTTCCATTCTGGCCGTTAATCGACTTCTCAGTAAAGCAGGAAAAGCAGGAAAGGGGGGACGAGGTTCACCCGAGTTTATTATCCACTCTATTGCTGATTCTGATTTTTTGGTCGTTGCTGAATGTAAGCCGAGCACTAAGTTCCATGCAAGTAAAAACCTTAATAAACCGATTCACTTTGCCGTGGATGGTGCTTTGCATTATGCCAAACACCTTAAAGAGAGCTACAACGTTATAGCGATTGGCATTAGTGGGGATTCTACTAAATCGTTACGTGTTTCTACATACCTCTGGAGCAAGCAAGCAGATGAATATAAAATTGTAACTAATGAGTCTGGGAAACATTTAGAAGAATTAATAGAATTTTCTGAACTCACTAGACTAGCTGCGTTTGATCCAAATGTTGTGAAAAAGAGACATGATGATTTGATGGCATTTTCTAGAACACTGCACGAGTTTATGCGAGATCACGCCAAGCTCACAGAAAGTGAAAAGCCCCTGTTAGTTAGTGGCACTTTAATTGCCCTGCGGAATAAAGCATTTGCCAAAAGTTTTGGAGCCTACTCACCCGAGGCCTTACAGAAACAATGGTTGAGAGTAATTCGTGACGAAATGGAGAAAGCTGATATTCCTTATTCAAAAAAGGAAGATATGACCCAGCCATATTCTTCTATTGCAGTTCATCCGGCTCTTGGAAAGGGGAACAAGAAGTTTCCCAAAGGAATTCTCTTCGAATTGATTACGCTCCTAAGTGATAAAGTGGCTCCCTTCATCAACACCTATCACGATTTTGATATTGTTGGACAGTTTTATGGGGAGTTTTTGAAGTACACAGGAGGTGACCAAAAAGCCCTTGGGATTGTTTTGACACCCAGACACGTTACCGAGCTATTTGCCCTTCTGGCGAATGCTAATAAACATAGCAAGGTGTTAGATATTTGCGCTGGGACTGGTGGTTTCCTTATTTCTGCCATGCATCAAATGATGAAAACTGCAATTACAACTACAGAGAAAAACAAAATAAAAGCCAAGGGACTTGTTGGTGTTGAAAACCAACCAAATATGTTTTCCTTGGCTGCTTCTAATATGATTCTACGCGGCGATGGTAAAGCAAATTTGTATCAGGGAAGCTGTTTTGACCTTACTGAGCAAATTAAAAAGCATCGATGCGATGTTGGTCTTCTGAACCCCCCGTATTCACAATCTGACGAAGATCTGTATGAGCTTAAATTTGTACAACACATGCTTGACTGCCTCGTAAAAGGGGGAATTGGCATTGCGATTGTACCAATGTCATGTGCTATTCAGCCACATCCCATGAAACAAGAATTATTGAATGAGCATACTTTAGAGGCCGTTATGTCTATGCCAACAGAACTGTTTTACCCTGTCGGTGTAGTCACATGCGTAATGGTCTTTACAGCTAAAGAGCCCCACAATGTGTCTAACAGAAAGACTTGGTTTGGCTACTGGAAAGATGATGGATTTATTAAGACCAAACACTTGGGGCGCATAGATGCTCACCGCACCTGGCCAGAGATTAGAGATCATTGGGTGCACTCGTACAGGAATAGGGATGAAGTTCCGGGAGAAAGTGTCAAGCAAAAAGTTAGCGCTCTAGATGAATGGTGCGCCGAAGCGTACATGGAAACTGATTATTCAAAGCTAAGCAAGCATGATTTTGAAAAAACGGTTCGTGATTACGCGATTTTTAACTTAGAGAATGACTAAAACACCGACGATCCCCCTTAACTCACTTTTTGAGGTTGCTTATGGAACGCAATTCGACCTCAATAAGATGTCTATTAGTCATAAGGGAGTCAATTTTGTTGGTAGAACGGCACGCAACAATGGTGTAGTTGCTAAAGTCCAGAAGTACCAAGGCGTTGATCCAATAGAACCCCTCAAAATAACAGTCGCACTTGGTGGTGCAATACTCTCTTCGTTTGTACAAACGAGTCCCTTTTATACTGCTCAGAATATTGCTGTCTTGAAACCCAAAAAACACATGACTATTAACGAGCTACTATTTTACTGCCTGGCGATTAAGCACAATGCTTTTCGTTATGGTGCATTTGGGCGAGAAGCAAACCGGACTCTAAAATCACTAGAGGTTCCCATTCCTGGCTCTGTGCCTCGCTGGGTCAAGAGCACAAAATTACCCGACTTATCTAAGACGAAAGAACCATTAATTAATCGATCCGTACCTCTTGATGCTACGGATTGGCAACCATTTAAGCTTTCTTCTTTATTTGAAATCAAAAAAGGAAAACGGCTTACAAAAGCCAATATGAGCAGGGGAAAGTTTCCTTTTATAGGTTCCTCTGACTCCCATAATGGAATGACAGCTTTAGTTTCCAGTGCTATTCATGAAGGCAATACGATAACTGTTTGTTATAACGGCAGCGTGGCAGAGGCCTTTTATCAGCCTAGATCCTTTTGGGCCAGTGATGATGTTAATGTTCTTTATCCAAGAGGATTCCAATTAAATAAATACATAGGGCTCTTCCTTGCTTCCGTAATCAAGCAGGAGAAATACCGCTATAACTATGGTCGAAAATGGCATACAGAAAGAATGAAGGAGTCAGTAATTAAACTTCCTGTGAAACATAGCACCCCGGATTGGGAATGGATGGAAAGCTTCATTAAATCCATGCACTATTCCAAAGCGGTATAACGAAATAGCCTTTAGAACATCCCACATTCACACTTCACCCCACGCTCGTACGCTTGGGGTCATAATGGTGGTGCATGGAAAGACACACACTACGGACTGGGCGGACGATGCCGGCGCTCGGCTTCGGCACCTGGCAGCTGCACGATGAGGCGGCGGCCGACGCGGTTACCGCTGCCCTCACGGCCGGCTACCGGCTCATCGACACGTCCGGCAGCTACGGCAACGTCGCCGAGGTCGGAGCGGCCGTCGGCGGCAGCAGCGTCGCCCGCGAGGATATCTTCCTCGTCACGAAGGTAGAGTCGGACGAGGATCCGGTCGAGTCGCTCCGGCGGCAGCTCGGGGAGATGAAGCTCGACCGCGTGGACCTGACGCTGATCCACTGGCCGCCGGGGGTGATGGGATCGGCGCACGAGGCGCATCCGGCCGATCCGCACGACCGCGCCGGCGTCCATCTCTGGCAGGGGCTGATCCGGGCGCGGGAGCAGGGGATGACGACGGACATCGGGGTCAGCAACTATAACGCCGAGCTGATCGACGTGTTGGTGGACGCCACCGACGAGGTACCGGCCGTGGACCAGGTCGAGTGGAGTCCGTTCGGGCATTCGATGCGATTCCGCGAGTATCTGCGGAGCCGGGAGATCGCGCTGCAGGCGTACAGTCCGCTGGCGCAGTATCACAAGCTGGACCATCCGGTGCTGCAAAAGATTGCGCAGGCGCACGGCAAGACGCCGGGGCAGGTGGTCCTGCGCTGGGATTTCCAGCTCGGGGTGGTGCCGCTGCCGCGGTCCGGGAGCGTGGAACACATCAAAGAGAACTTCGGGATTTTCGACTTCGAGCTGAGCGACGAGGAGATGGGGAAGATCACGGGACTCAACGAGGAATTCTCGGTGATCGCGGACAAACACGGCCTAGGTGGGCTGATTTACCTCTGAACCACCCCTGAAGAAAAAGTTGCTTAACTAAAGCAATAATCACTAGTTATCCGTTGACAGCGGTCAACGATTCCGCTAAGATACTCACGTTAACCCACTGCCCGTGCTCACGCGCGGGCAGTATATTTTTCATTCGTGTATGATATTGGCATGTCGTTTAAGCAAGTAGCCATATTTATAGACGGAAGCAACTTTTATCACCGTTCGGCAACACTGATACCGAAGGGGAAGCGCGTGGACTACGTCCAACTCGCCGAACTGTTGTCGGACGGCAGGGACTGTCGTTCTAAGCGTTTTTATATTGGGATACTCCGGAATTACAAAGGTACTGACGAGGGTGAGCGGCTCGTCGAAGGTCAGCGCAGGTTTCTGGGTAACCTTGCTCGGCGGGATGGATATATCGTCAAGAAAGGCCGTATGCACTATGACGATGCAGTACCGAGGGAAAAGGGCGTGGACGTTAAGATCGCGATAGATCTGGTCGTAGGTGCCATCGACGATCTCTTCGATACGGCGATACTGGTCAGTTCGGATACCGACCTGATTCCCGCGATCAAGTACGCACGGCATAAGGGTAAACAGGTCGAATACGTCGCCGTCGGGCACGTTTCATACAATCTCAAGAAAGTGTGCGACGTGACGACGGAAGTCACCGCGGCGGACCTGACCAAGATCTGCGTTTAGCGACCAGTCATTCCGCGTCGCCGGCTTCGGCGGCGTCCGCCTCCGCCTTGGTGGCGTGGACGGTGCCTTCGGGGTGGTGCGGCGGGGAATAGGTCGTGACGACCTTCAGGCCGTCCTTGCCGGCCGTGAAGTTGTGGAGCGTCCCGGCCGGGACCACCACCAGGTCGCCCTCCTCGAACGGCTGCTCCTTGCCGTCGAGGATCGCGGAGCCGCCGCCATCGACCAGCAGCAGGACCTGGTCATTGTCGGGATGGGTCTCCTCGCCGATCTCGCCCTCCGGCGGGATCGACATCAGCACGACCTGGACGTTGTCGCCGGTCGCCAGGACCTTCCGGAAGTTATCGTTCGCCTTTGCCTGTTCGAGGATGTTACCGAGATGCATGGCTGCCTCCTTTTGTTACGTGGCGCCATTGTAACGAAGCGGCGCGGCCTGGCAATGGCGTCTTTGCTAGGATAGTCCCGTGACCAAGTACGAGCTCAAGACGAAGTGGACCGGTGCCAGTGTGCGGGCATTCCTGGCGGCCGTGCCGGACGAGCGACGTCGGAAGGATGCCCAGGCGCTCTGCAAGCTGATGGCAGAAGTCACCGGCGACAAGCCGAAGATGTGGGGCCCCTCGATCGTCGGCTTCGGCTCGTACCACTACACGTACGCCAGCGGCCAGGAAGGCGACGCGCCGCTGGCCGGGTTCTCGCCGCGGAAGGCCGCGCTCGTCCTATACGCGATTCCGCACGTGCCGGACTACCGGGACCTGCTGCAGCGATTGAACGCCCACTCCGCGGGGAAGTCCTGCATCTACATCAAGCGCCTCGAGGACGTACACCAGCCGACCCTGAAAAAGCTGATCAAGCTGTCGTACGCGGCTGGCGACTACGACGCGAACGCCTAGTTCCTAGCCTGTGGTCCCGGCAGCGTCGGCTTGATCGCCGGGTTGCCGGATCCCGGCGGGCCCGGCTCGGCACGGACGATGTCCGTCACGTCGACGAAGTCCAGGTAGTTACGCCGCCCGCCCAGCGTGTGCGTCACGTCCGGCTGTTTGGCGAGGTCGGTCCCGAAGAACTGGTTGAGGACGATCCGGAAGGTGTTCACCGGCGTGATCGAATCGTACAGCGCGTCGTAGTCCTCGCCGGGGAAGTAGTAGGCGTTGAGGACGTTCGTCTTCTGGCGGATCTGGGCGTCGCTAGGTTTGGCGTCCTTCGCGAACCGCTTCGGATACTCTCCTTCGTCCGCCTGCAGGATCACGATCGCGTGCGGGTCGCGCTTGCGGATCGTGTCGACCATCTCCAGGATCCGGTCGTTGGTGTACTCAAGCTGGCGGAGGTACCTATGCCAGCCGCTGAGACCCCGCGGGAACAGCCGATCGCCGTCCCGGTCGTAGATGTACGGCGGGTGGGGCATCAGGAAGTGGGTGAAGACGAACTTCGGCTTACCGCCGCGCTCGGCCGCCAGGTCCTCGGTCTGGGTGACCTGGCTCTGGAAAGCCGGACCGTGGTTGTCATACAGGGTGGTCCGGGCGCTCGGCAGCTTGGTGAACAGGTCGGGGAAGGCGGTCTTGTTGATGAACACGCCGGAAAGGTCCCCGAAGTGCGTCTGGATTCCGAAGACCTCCACCATCCAGGCGGTCAGGGGATTGCGGTCGGCTTGCTGGGACCGCATCGTCGGACCCCACCAGGAGCCGAGCTGGACGAACTCGTACCCGCGGTCCTGGAGGTAGGCCGGCACCGCCGGTCGCTGGAGGAGCTTGTAGAGCGGCTTCGCCGTCTCCGCCCGGTCCACCGGTCCCTTGGTGGCCAGTGGGCCGCCGTTCAGCGAGCTGGAGACGGAAGAGGCCGTCACCGGGTAGTTGGCGAAGCTCCGCTTCGGGACGTAGAAGCCGCGCCTTTGGAGTTGCGTCAGGAACTTCCCGTTGTCGAAGTCGTAGCTCTCGGACAGGCCGATCGAGCCGGTGTAGCGGTCGAAGACCAGGTAGTAGATGTCCGGGCTGTCCTTGGGAGCGGCCGTCCGCGGCGAGGCCGTGAGGTCGTCGTTGACCGCCCGGACGCTGGTCCCGGCGTTCTTGAAGGATTCCTGGATCATGCCGACGCCGTTCCAGGCGAAGAAGATCACCGCCACTACGCCCAGGTAGCTGAGGACGGTGCGGATCGTCTTGTCGGAGAGCTTCCGGAGCCCCCAGCCGATCAGCGCGGCCAGGATCAGGACGCCGACGAGGATCACTGTCCGCGGCCGTGACTGCGTTACCGAGGCGACGAACCAGTCCAACAGCTCCTTGTAGTGGAAGAAGGGGAAGGTCAGGAGCACGCCGACGACCGCGCCGCGTCGCCAGTCGCGCGTCGCCAGCCAGCCGATGCCCCAGAGGACCGCTCCGACCAGCACGGCGAAGAGCAGCAGTCCCAGGGTGCCGCCGGGCTGCAGATCCGTGAAGTTCGTCTTCAGGTAGCCGAAGACCGGCATGATCGCGAAGGCCGCGACCACGATACCCGGAAGGAACTTTGAGAGGCGCGCTTTCCAAACAGGTGGCTGCTTGCGCCCGGCCATCCTACTTCTTCTTCATCAGATAGAGCGTCCGCTTGGTGCCCTTGATCTTGGTCTTGCGGACGATCGAGAACCGGGTCTTGAAGGCCTTCTCGAAGCCTTCCTGCGTGTAGTCGTCGAAGATGTCCTTGCGGGTGGCGAGCAGGATGTTCACCTGCGAGTCACCCTTGGGGACCCATTCGATGATCAAGTTCTTGGTCATCCGGGAGACGTAGTCGGCCACCGAGGCCAGCGGCACGTTGTTGCCGATCGCGATGTGGTGGATCAGCGCCAGGAAGTAGACCAGGTCCACGGGACCGCGCTTTCGGAAGCGGTCGCGCTCCCGGTTGGCCCAGCCGATCGCCGGGCTGGGATTGGTCAGGTCGAGGACGATCGGGACCAGGTTGGTCTCGTCGAGCTTCTTCACGTTGCGGTAGTTCTTCTCGACGGCGGCCGGATCCACGTCCGCGCTCACCGTGAAGATACCCATGTCCGAGGCCACCCGGCTGAACTCGCCGTTGTTGCCGCCGATGTCCCAGACGCTCTGCGGCTTCACCTTGCGGGTCATGCTGCGGACCAGTTTGCCCTTCTCGCGGAAGGCCTTGTCCGTGTAGTTGGTGAACGTGTAGTAGTTGCCCCATTCGGTGCCGGCCGGCTTCCAGTCCAGCTTCTTGACGAGGCTTTCCAGGCTGGAGATCAGGGCCTTCAGGTTGACCTTGCGCGGCTTGGCCGCCTTGGCGCGGGACTCGTGCTTCTGCTGCGCCTTGGCGTGGAGCACCAGGTGCAGATAGACGCCAGGGCGGAGCTTGGTCTTCTTCGGCAGCAGCTCGACCGCCAGGTCCAGCGGGATGCCGTCGAGGTGGATCCGCATCAGCTGTCCGAGCCGGACGTCCGTCGCGCTCATCAGGAGCAGGGGGGCGAGGAAGTGCTGACAGAACTGTCGGTAGGCGACCCACGGCGCGCCCTTCTCGTATCGCTCGAACGAGAGCGTGTCGATCAGGAGCGGCCCGCCGTTGTGGAACTGGATGTTGTAGGCGCTGGCGTCCTTCAGGGTCATGCCTTGCTCGAGCGCCCGGCGCTGGATCTCCAGTGTGGCCAGGGCGGCGTCCTTGTACTGCGAAAAGCTCCATTCGTACGGGTACGAGACGAACCCGACCTCTTCCGGACGGATCGTCTTGTACGAGCCGCGGACCTTATCCTTGCCGGCGACCTCCCGGTGGGGGATCAGCAGACCGTCGCCGACGAGCTCGTCATACAAACCCGATGCCATCAGGCGGTCGTATTCCTCTTTGTACGGCTGTTCGACCGAACGCAGGAGGACGCCGTTCTTCCGGTAGATGTAGCCCGAGCGGTCGCGGAACGAAGCGGGATGACGCTCAATCATCGCGGGCTTACTTCTTGTTCTTGCCGAAGAGCTTCTTGAAGAAAGTCTTCACGCGGAGCCAGTTCGTCTTGAGGAAGAATCCCACCGCCACGACGGCGCCGATGACCGCCTGGATGATCACGCTCCCGGTGCCCGGGTCGATGTAGGCGTGGGCGTTGGCGGGGACTATGACCACTGTGATGGCGGTGGCCCAAGCGAAGTCCTTGATGTGTCGTTCGTATCGCATGACTGCAATGGAATTAGCTTACCAGAAAAAACGCCGGTCTGACCTCCCTGGCGGCTCGGCGGTACGGCCGCTTGGATGAAAATCGGCTTGGTTGCGCTAGACTGAGAGGGTCAGTAGTTCATTCCGAGACAGGAAGGGGGCGGGCCATGGCTCGTCGTTTTTCAAGCGGTATCAAGTACGAGCGCCGTCCGCTTCTTCGAGGTTGGGCGGCGGTCACGCTGCCGGGAACCGAGGAGGTCAAACTCACGGTCCGGCAGAGCCTGAAGCTTCGGTCCGCCGTCGCGATCGGGCGCCGGGTCCGCCGCAGGCGGGACAAGATCACGGAGCTGGAGAGCCAGAATTCCGAGGACCGCGGCTTGGTGGAAAAGATCCTCAAGCCGTTCCGGCAGAAGGGGATCTCCGGCGTCGTCTCGCATCGCGGGAAACGGCCGTTCCGCACGATGCTGGTCGAGCGCACCGGCTTCGAAGTCGGAGACAACCGGGAGCTCTGCAGCTGGTTGCTCGAGGGCGGCGATGGTGCAAAGAAAGTCCTCAAGGGCTGCGTCATCAAGCCCACGGGGACCGACGATCCGTTGGAGATGCTGCGATTCCTGGCCTTGGTCGCGAAGCATTTCCCCGATCAGTTCAACGACCTGTTCGAACTGCAGATCGACCTGAAAGAGCTCAACAAGGTCATCGAACAGCGGGATGAAGAGCCTCCGGAGGGCACGGTCATCGAGAAAGATCCGACCGACTTTCTCCTGGCTGAGTTCAAGGCCTGATCCGACTGACGCCCGGCGGGCGGGACCGCGCATCACGCGCCCCCGCCCGCCGGAACTCACTTTCATAAAGGACACCGCGACAGCATCGCGGGTATTGGGGGTGGGCCGGCCTTCGCTCAAGGGGGTGCTGGGAAGCGAGCGAAGGCCGGAACGGTGCGGACGTCGGATGTCATCTGCGGCGCGGGTCGAGATGCGGATGGCGTCGCGTGTACGAGGTCTCGTATTCCAGCCAGTCGATTACCCCCTTGATCCTGGCTTCTCCTCGCTCCCATGACATGCCGACCAGTCGGAACGGAAGCGTCGCGATCGCGACTACCGTACCCATCGAGGCCTCCTTGTTGGGGTGCACGTGGCGTCATCATACGCCGGAAACCGCCTGGCGGTCTGGTAGGCTGTGGATAGATATGAAGCTCACCGAACGGCCGGAGAATCTCGCGAAAGGGGACTGGGGCAAGCTCCTGGTCCTGGCCGGCAGCGCCCGGTTCGCCGGCGCGGCGGTACACGTCACCTCCGGCGCCCTGCGCACAGGCGTCGACCTGGTAGTGGCGGCCGCCCCGGCCCGCGCTGCCGACGCGATCCTGGTGGCCCGGCCCGACACCGTCACGATCCGGCTCGAGGGTACCGAGTTCGAGAAGGGGCACCTCGAGGACGTCTCGCCGTTCCGGGGTTACCCTGTGGCGATCGGCTCAGGCCTGACCTTGGAAGGAAGTTCCCGCCGTTTCCTGGAGGGCGTCCTCAAGGAGTTCAGCGGGCCGATGGTGATCGACGCGGACGCGCTGCGGCTATTGGCAGAGGAACGCAAGCCGGAGAAGCTGCTCGTGGACAGGCGCGTCGTCCTGACGCCGAACCGCGAGGAGTATGGATTGCTGGAAGGCGACCCTAAGGCCGACGTGAAGAAGACGATCCGCGAGCTGGCCAAGGGCTACGGCGCGACGATCCTCGCCAAGGGACCGACGGACTACGTCAGCGACGGCAAGACGCTGGTCGAGATAGAGGGCGGCTCGCCGTTCCTGGCCAAGGCCGGCACCGGGGACGTCCTGACCGGCATCGTCGGGGCGCTGCTGGCCCGGGGGCTGGAGCCGCTGGAGGCCGCCAAGGTCGGCGCGGCGGCGCTGAAGGACGCGTCCGAGCGGGCTGGGGAGGACAAGGGGCCGTCGCTCCTGGCCGCTGACCTGCCGGAGTACCTCGACCTGCGGCAGTTGCCGTAATCCGGGGCGCCCGGCGCCCTCTATTCATTCGGACCGGCGAACCCCGCGACAGCGGAACGTTGCTGATCATGGCCCGAAAGAGATATTCCGACGAAACCTCAGGACGTCCGCTTGCCGCAGGGTCCGCCGGTCGTTGACGTATACTGAACGGGTGAGCCTGAGCAAGACAAAAGGCGTGGTGCTCCGCACCATCGACGTCGGGGAGGCGGACCGGATCCTGGAGGTCTTCACCGACGACCGCGGGAAAATCCGGGCGGTGGCACGCGGCGTCCGCAAGATCCGCTCCAAGCTAGCCGGCCACCTGGAGCCGTTCACGTACGTCGACCTGCTCCTGGCCAAGGGTCGCGGCGATCTGCCGGTGATTGCCGGCGCCAAGGCGATCAGCCACTTCCAGGGCATCCGCACCGACCTCGATCGGGTCGCCGTGGCGAGCTACCTCTCCGAACTGGTCGGCAAGCTGAACGCCGACGAGGACGTCTCGCGGCAGGTGCTGTCGCTGGTCCGGGCGGCGTTCCAAGCGCTCGAGGGCGGCTACGAGCCACGCTTGGTAGCGGACTACTACCAGTGGCAGGCGATCACGCTGGCCGGCCTGCGACCGGACCTCTACGCCTGCATCGAGTGCGGCCGCAAGCTCTTTCCGAGCGACCTCGCGTTCTCACCGGGACTTGGCGGGGTGCTTTGCAAGGAGTGCGTGGTGACCGACCCGGAAGCGATTCGGGTCAGCCCGGAAGCGGTCAAGCTGCTGCGCGCCTTCTCGGAGCGGGCGTTCGCCGAGGCATCGGGCATCATGGTCCGCGACCCGATCAAGAAGGAGACCAGCAACCTGCTCGAGCGGCTGGTCCATCACCACCTGGAACGCGAGCCGAAAAGCCGGCGGTTCCTTAACCTCGTAGGGCGGGGCTAATGTTTCGGATGCTAAAGACCGTGATTCTGATACTTATCTTCGTGGTCGCGGGTTACTTGATCTACGTGAACTTCATCCAGGAGGATCCGTGCAACCCGCCCGCCGGCGTGCCAGAGAACTGGGAACCGCCGATCTCCTGTATTCCGAGCGAAGTCCGCTAGACTGGGTATCGTATGACAGCCAAGAAAAAGACATCGGCACCGGCCGTCACCATGGAAAAGGTCGCGAACCTCGCCAAGCGGCGCGGGTTCCTGTTCGGCGGCTCGGACATCTACGGCGGTCTGCAGGGGACCTACGACTACGGTCACTACGGCGCACTCCTCAAGCAGCGGATCAAGGACGCCTGGCTGAAGGCCAACGTCCAGCAGATGGACAACATGGTGGCGCTGGACGCCAGCATCCTGATGCACCCGAAGGTCTGGGAGGCCTCGGGCCACACCGCCAACTTCTCGGACGCCCTGGTCGACGACCGGATCAGTAAGAAGCGGTACCGTGCCGACCACCTGATCGAGGAGCAGCTCGGCATGAAGGTCGAGGGCCTCAGCAACGAGGACCTTACGAAGATCTTCGAAGAGAACGAGATCAAGACGCCGGAAGGGAAGCAGGCGGACTGGACGGACGTCCGCAGCTTCAACCTGATGTTTAAGACGCACGCCGGCCCCATCGCCGATGACGACGCCGCCATCTACCTCCGCCCCGAGACGGCGCAGGGGATCTTCGTCGACTACAAGGAGGTCCAGGCGACCACCCGCAAGAAGTTGCCGTTCGGCATCGCCCAGATCGGCAAGGCCTTCCGCAACGAGATCACACCGGGCAAGTTCATCTTCCGCCTGCGCGAGTTCGAGCAGATGGAGATCGAGTTCTTCTGTAAGCCCGACGAGTCGAAGCAGTGGCACGAGTGGTGGCAGAAGGAACGGATGCGCTGGTACGTAGACGTACTCGGTATCGACAAGAAGAAGCTCAAGCTCCGACCGCACACCAAGGATGAGCTTTCGCACTACTCGGCCGGCACCAGCGACATCGACTACGAGTTTCCGTTCGGCTTCAGCGAGCTGGAGGGCATCGCCAACCGCACCGATTTCGACCTCAAGCAACACCAGGAGGTGTCCGGCAAGGATCTGCAATACTTCGATGACGCGTCGGGGAAGTCCTTCCTGCCGCACGTGATCGAACCGTCCTGCGGCGCGGACCGGATCGTATTCGCCGTGCTCTGCGACGCCTACACCGAGGAGCCGGATGAGAAGGGCGACGTACGGACCGTCCTCAAGCTGAAGCCGTCGATCGCGCCGATCAGCGCGGCGATCCTGCCGCTGATGAAGAAGCCGGAACTCACCAAGCTGGCCGGGAAGGTCCGCGACGACCTGGCCACCGACTTCATGCTCGACTACGATGTCACTGGCTCGATCGGCAAGCGCTACCGACGCCAGGACGAGATCGGTACGCCGCTGTGCTGTACGGTCGACTTCGATTCGCTCGAGGACCAGGCGGTCACCGTCCGCGAGCGCGACTCCCAGAAGCAGGAACGGGTGAAGATCGTCGAGCTGAAGGACTACCTGGCGGACAAGCTTTCCTAGGAATCGAGCAAGATCGCTTCCAGCGCCGCCGGATCGCCGACGACGTAATCGGCTCCGGCTTCATATAGCTCTTGCTCGGTGCCGAATCCGTGGGTAACCCCCACGGTGATGCCGACCCCGGCGTCCTTGCTGGCGAGAATGTCGTACCGACTGTCCCCGACGAACGCCGTCTCGTCGACCGGTACGTCGAGCTGCTGGCAACAAATCACGATACCTTCGCCATCCGGTTTTGCCGTAGGTCCGTCCTCGACCGTGACGGTAGCGTCGAAGAGGTCATGCACGGAATACCCGACGGCTCGGAAGTTCCGTTCGATGTGAGGAATCGTCCCGCTGGTAAACATCCCGACTTTCTTCCGGTTGGCCCTCAGCTTCTCTAGCAGTTCGATCATGCCGACGTACTCCTCGACGAGATGCACCAAGCCGTCCTGGACCGTGTCGTGCTGCCGGCTCAGCTCGATGACACGCGGGTCGTCCTTGGGCAGTCCCAATAACCGTGCGTAGGTCTCGGGGACCGGCTGGCCGATCGCCATCTCGATGGCGGTGCGGTCGAACCTATGTTCAGGATCATCTTGATACAGACTGCGCAGATAGCCCTCGATGATCAGCTCACGGGTGTCCACGACCGTACCGTCTGAATCGAAGACCGCGGCGCTGAGAGTCTCGGAAGGGTTCTGCATGACGAAGTAGCGTACCACGACAGGTGGGCGCCAGGGGTAGACAGTGGTGCACGGGTGGGGTATTATGCCTGCGAAGTGGAGATAAGTGGGGAAAAGTGGTGGACGAGTGTGGATAACTTATGACTGACATACACGCACAATCAGGCACGAAAAAAGACGTCCAAGCGGGCGTCGTCCAAGGGCTCGATAGTGGCGTCTGGTCGACCACGCACACGCTGTTCCTAGGCGAGTACACGCACAAGATGGACACCAAGGGGCGCCTGGCGCTCCCGGCCAAGTTCCGGGCGAAGCTCCAGAAGGAAGGCGCGGTGGTGACTCGCGGTAACGAACACTGCCTGTACCTGTATTCGATCGAGGCGTGGAAGCCGCTGGCCGAGAAGCTGGCGAAGCTGCCGTCGATCTCGAACCCGGCGGCGCGCAAGGTCCAGCGAGAGTTGTTGGGAGGTGCGACCCCCGTGACTCCGGATAGGCAGGGGAGGATCCTCCTGTCGAACGAACTCCGGAAGCACGCGGGTCTCGTCTCGGACGAGTCCCAGACCGCGCCGATCGAGGCGGTGGTCGTCGGACTGTACGACCGGGTCGAGATCTGGCTGACTGACCGCTGGGAGCGGCAGCGCGGCGAGAGCGATCTCGATTCGCTCGGGCCGGAGCTGGAGAAGCTCGGCATTTAATAACTTAGGCTTTAAACCCTCGTTCGTCGGGGGATGGGCAAAAAACAAAACGCTTTTATGCCTCGGTCCGCCGAGGACAAAACAAAAAGCAAACATTTCTTTCGGGCGCCCCCATGGGGCGCCCGAAGGGAAAACCTTAACACCACACGTAAGGACGCACAGTCATCCGGGAAACGGTACGCTATAAAAACAAAACTTATGCACCGTTTTGGGAACATCGATTCCCGGATGCCTGCGGCATCCGAGCCATCGCATCAGCCGGTATTGCTTGATGCGGTGCTCGCGCACCTTACGCACGACGATTCGACGCTCGATTCCGGGCAGGTCATCGTCGACGGGACGCTGGGACTCGGTGGCCATGCCGCCGCGATCCTGGAGCGCTTCCCGGAGACGCGACTGGTCGGGATTGACCGCGATTCTCAGAGCCTCGAACTGGCGGGCAAACGACTCGCCCCGTTCCGGGACCGGGTCACGCTGCAGCAGGGAAGCTATGCCGACCTGCCGACGCTGGCGCCGGACATCCGTCCGACGGTCGTACTGCTCGACCTGGGCTACTCGTCCTGGCAGCTGGACGCGCGCGGGTTCTCGTTCCAGACGGACGCGCCGCTCGACCTCCGGTTCGACCCGGGGCAGGGCACGCCGGCGGAGGCATTGATCCGCCGGACCCCGGAGCCGGACCTGGCCGACCTGATCTACCGCTACGGCGAGGAACGCGCCTCGCGGCGCATCGCCAAGGCGCTCAAGGCCGACCCGCCGTCCACGACGCTGGAACTGGCGGAAACGGTCGCCAGGGCGAAGCCCCGGCGAGGGAAGATCCACCCGGTCACCCAGACCTTCCAGGCCCTCAGGATCGCGGTCAACGACGAGCTCGGTGAACTCGAACGGGGGTTGCCGGCCCTAGAGGGGGCGCTGGCAACGTCCGACCCATCGGTCGGCGAACCGAACGGTGGGAGACTGCTCGTCATCACCTTCCATTCGTTGGAAGACCGGATCGTCAAACGCTTCGTCAGGGACTCGGGACGCCTCAAGGCGGTGAACAAGAAGGTCATCGTCGCGACGCGCGAGGAGACCCTGGGGAATCCGCGGGCCCGGAGCGCCAAGCTCCGTGTCGCGGAGCGGAACGACGCGGACAGCCGATAGGCACCATCGAGGATGGTATCTGCCGGCTGGCGACGCCGGCAGGGAATATTCAACGCAGCCGCTGAGGGGCGGCACGAAAACAGAGGAGGAGGGAGCGACATGAGTTTAGTTACGCTTACGGCTAACACCGCCCGGATGGGCACGAGAGGACGGACGATCAGCCGCGCCGGAGTGCGCGTCGGACCGGTCACCGTCCGGTTCGTCTTCGTGGTCACCCTGGCCTTGCTGGCCTTGTTCTACCTGGTGCAATCCAACCGGGTCTCGACCCAGAACCTGCAACTGAAGGCGCTGGAGGCCCAGAAGGCCGATATCATCGAGCAGAACGAGCGGCTTTCGACGGAAGCGGCGCGACTGCAGTCGCTGCAGCAGATCAAGAAGTCGGGCGACGGCAAGCTGACGCCGGGCCGGACGGCCGCCGACGCGTACGCCTCGTAGGCTCGGCAGCCCGGTACGGCTACAATGGGGGAGAAACAAACCCTATCCGTGACCGAGCAATCCACCCAGAACCTCCAACGACGCCGGCTGATGTTCATCAGCCTGGTGCTCGTATTGTTGATCTCGTTCCTAGGGCTCCGGTTGGCCCAGAAGCAACTGCTCGAGCATCCGACCTACAAGACGCTGGCCCATGAACAGCAGTACCAGCAGAAGGAACTGGTCGGACGCCGGGGCCAGATCCTGGTGAAGGACGGCGGTACCGCGACCTACCCGCTGGCGACCAATCAGATCGAGTATGCGGTCAACGTGGTGCCGAGCCAGGTGACCGACAAGGAGGAGACGGCCAAGGAGCTCGGCAAGATCCTGGAGACCGAGCCGGACATCATCCTGAAGGACATCAACAACGACAAGCTGTACCTGCCGCCGCTCGGGACGATCGACTACGACCGCTCCAAGGAGCTCGAGAAGTTGGCGCTGTCCGGCATCTATCTCACGCCCAGCCCGACCCGGTTCTACCCGGAGGACGGCTTGGCCGCGCAGGTCCTTGGGTTCGTGAACTCGGACGGCAAGGGACAGTACGGGATCGAGTCCTACTTCGACGACATCCTGCATGGCTCGGTCGGCTCGGTCGGTCAGGCCAAGAACGCCACCGGCCAGGAGTTGGCGCTCGGCGTGGCCAGCTACACGCCGCCCAAGGACGGCGACAACGTCGTCCTGACGATCGACCGTAACGTGCAGTTCAAGGTCGAGGAAGCGTTGGACGCGATGGTGGACCGGTTCAGCGCCGACGGCGGCAGCATCATGGTGATGGACCCGAAGACCGGTGCGATCGTGGCGATGGCCTCCCGGCCGACCTTCGACCCCAACCGGTTCGGTGCTTTCGACGTGGCGTCGTACACCAACCAGGCCGTCACCGGTACTTACGAGCCGGGTTCGACGTTCAAGACCATCGTGATGGCCTCCGCCCTGGACGCGGGCGCCGTGACGCCGGACACGCCGTACAAGGGCACCGCCTCCATCAAGGTGGCGGACCGCGAGATCTTCAACGCCGAGCGTCGGCCGTACGGCGACGGCACCATGACCGATGCGATCGAACGGTCCGACAACGTGGGAATGGTCCAGGCCGTCCAACGGATGGGCGGCCGGCCGCTCTACGACTACGTGAAGCGGTTCGGGTTCGGGACCCCGTCCGGGCTCGAGGTGGCCGGCGAGGTCACGCCGAACCTGCCGGCGCTGTCGGAGCTGACCGAGGTCCGGTTGGCCACCATGTCATTCGGCCAGGGTATCTCGGTCACGCCGGTCCAACTCCTGACCGCGGTCGGCAGCTTCGCCAACCAGGGCAAGCTGGTGCAGCCGCACATCGTCGACCGCATCCAGCACCAGGACGGCACGGTGGAGGTCACCAAGCCCAAGGTCGTCCGGCAGGCGATCAGCCCCCGGGCGGCGTCCCAGATCACCGGCATGATGATCCGGGTGGTGGAGGCGGGCGCGGGCCGGCCGGCGGCGGTGCAGGGCTACCGGGTGGCCGGGAAGACGGGTACGGCCCAGATCGCGTCGGGCGGCGCCTACGAGGAGAACGCGACGATCGGCAACTTCGTCGGGTTCGCCCCGGCGAACGACCCCAAGTTCGTGATGCTGGTGAAGGTCGACCGGCCGAAGGGCGTCACGTTCGCCGAAGAGTCCGCCGCACCGACGTTCGGGGAAGTGGCCAAGTTCCTGCTGCAGTACTATAACGCCCCTCCCTCATGAAATCACTGATTCGTCGCATCCTGGTCTTTTGGCTGACGCTCCTCGCCCGCGGCGTCCTGGCCCGCTACCGGCCGCGGGTCGTGGCGGTCACCGGCAGCGTGGGCAAGACCTCGACCAAGGAAGTCACGGCCGCGATGCTGGCGACCCGCTACCGCGTCCGCCAGACCGAAGGCAACTACAACACGGAGGTCGGCGTGCCGTTGACCATACTGGGCATGCCGTTGCCGCGGCCGTGGGGATGGCCCTGGCTGCTACTGCGGTCCCTGCGGCTGTTGGCCGGGACCGCCGAGTATCCGGAAGTACTGGTGCTCGAGCTAGCTGCCGACAAACCGGGCGACATGAAACATCTGGCTACTCTGGTCCGTCCGGACGTGGCCATGGTCACGAACGTCCGGAACGTGCACCGGGAGTTCTACGACTCGATCGACCAGATCGCGGATGAGAAGGGATGGTTGGTCCGGTGTCTGCGGAAGGACGGCACCGCGGTCCTTAACGCGGATGACCCGCGGGTGCGGGCGATGCGCTCCCTGACTACAGCCAAGGTCCGGTTGTACGGCGAGGCGTCCGAGGCACACGTACGCTTGCTCGGCGCCGAACACGAACGCGGCGGATACCGCACGACGATCGCGCTTGGGGAGCGGGAAGAAGCGCTCCGGACCGGCGTGCACGGCAAGCCGCAACTATCCGCGATCATCGCCGGCTTGGCGACGGCGGACGTGTTAGAGGTACCGCCCGTCGACTCCCTCAAGGCCGCGGCGAAGTGGATCCCGTCCCCGGGTCGCTTGCGGGTCTTCGAGGGCAAGGACGGCCGGACGGTCATCGACGACACCTACAACGCCTCGCCCGAGGCGGTGATCGCCTCGCTGGAAGCCCTGCAGGCGTTCCCGCGGCCACGTCGCGCGGTACTCGGGGATATGAAGGAGCTCGGCTCGGAGTCGGCGGCCGGCCACCGTGCGGTCGGCAAGGCCGCCGCCAAACTGGTGGACGAGCTCGTAGCGGTAGGGGACGAAGCGGCGATAATCGCGGCCGCGGCCAAGGAGGCCCGCTTGGCCGCCGGGTCGATCCACCTGGCTTCGAACGCGCTGGAAGCCGCCAAGATCGTCGACCAGCTCGGGAAAGGCGGCTCGCTGCTGGTGAAGGGTTCGCAGTCGATGTACCTGGAGCAAGTCGTGGCCGCCGAGCTGAAGCACCCGCGGGATCGTGCCCGACTGCTCCAGCGGCTCAACAATCCGTGGCACGCCAGGCGTGCGGGCGTGACTGACTGGGGGAAGCGGGGCTAGAATAAGGTAAACAAACATGGAAACCGCGTATCTAAACAACATCTTCCTGCTCTCGACCTTCTCGTTCGTGGCCGCCATGGCCGCGACGCCGTTCTGGTCCGGGATTCTCTACAAGTATCGGCTCGGCAAGCGACTGCGGACGACCGGCGTCGGCGGGGGAGCGCCCGTCTTCCGGAAGCTTCATGCCGCCAAGGCCGGCACTCCCACGATGGGCGGGCTGCTGATTTGGGTGACCGTGGCCCTGGCGACACTGCTCTTCAACTCCGACCGTGGCGAGACCTGGCTGCCGCTGTTCACGTTGGTCTCAGTCGGGGTGATCGGCGTCGTCGACGACTACCTGAATATCCGCGGTATCGGTCCTTCCGGCGGCGGCATCCGGGTGTGGCACAAGATCGTCGCCCAGCTGGGTATCGGCGCCGTGGGCGCCTGGTGGTTCTACGAGAAACTCGGTTATACCTCGCTGCACGTCCCAGCGGTAGGCGACTTCACGATCGGCTGGCTCTATATCCCGCTGTTCATCATCGCGATGGTGGCCACGACCAACGCCGTGAACATCACCGACGGCCTGGACGGCCTGGCCGCCGGACTCCTGGCGATCTCGTTCACCGCGTTCGGGGCGCTCTCCTACGTCAACGAGCTGTACCTGCTGGCCGCCTTCTGCGGTTCGGTGGTCGGGGCGCTGTTGGCCTTCCTGTGGTTCAATATCCATCCCGCCCGGTTCTTCATGGGAGACACGGGTTCGATGGCGCTCGGGGCGACGCTGGCGGTGGTGGCGGCGCTCAACGACGCGCTGCTGATTCTGCCGATCATCGGGTTCGTGTTCGCCGCGGAGACGCTCTCCGTGATCGTCCAGCTGCTCAGCAAGAAGTTCCTGGGCCGGAAGATCTTCAGGTCCACGCCGATCCATCATCACTTCGAGGCGATCGGCTGGCCGGAGACCAAGGTCACGATGCGGTTCTGGATCATCGGCGCGGTCTGCGCGGTGGTCGGACTGGTGGCCGGCGTGGTCGGCGGAGGCTCCTGATGGCGGTCGCTCAGGCCGCCGCCGCGGACCTGAAGGCGCGTCTGACGGTCCGCGGCGGCGGTCCTCGCCTGAGGAAAGGAGTCATCTGATGGCACGGGCCCACCGGCCGGACTACACGTTCTTCCTGACGGTGGTGGCCCTCTCGGCGTTCGGCCTCCTGATGATCCTCTCCGCCGGCCAGGTGCAGTCCTTTCAGCTGAAGGGCAACGGGTACTATTACTTCACCCAACAGCTGGGCTCGCTCTTGGTCGGCCTGCTGGCGTTCTACGTCGCCCAACGCGTCCACTATCAGGTCTGGAAGAAGCTCGCCCTACCGCTGCTCCTGGCGGCCGTCGCGCTGCTCCTGGTCCTGTTCATCCCGGGCGTCGGGTTCGAACATGGCGGCGCTCGGCGCTGGATCGATCTCGGCGTGGTGCCGCTGCAGGTCTCCGAGGTCGCCAAGCTGGCCCTGGTCGTCTACCTGGCTGCCTGGTTGTCCGGTCGCCGAAAGAAAGACGACTTCACCGGCACGTTTCTGCCGTTTGCCGCGGTCACCGCTCTGCTCGGTGGGCTGATCATGCTGCAGCCCGACCTCGGTACGACCGCCGTGTTGGCCGGGACCGCCCTGACGATGTACTTCACGGCCGGGGCGCCGCTCCGGCACATCGGGATGTCCTTCGCCGGCCTGTTCGGCGTCGTGGCCGTCCTGATCGCGACCGCGCCGTATCGAATCAACCGGTTCCTGACGTTCCTGGACCCGTCCAAGGACACCCAGGGCACGGGCTACCACGTCCAGCAGGCGCTGGTGGCCATCGGCTCGGGCGGACTGTTCGGGGTCGGTTTCAACAACTCGCTCCAGAAGAACTTCTATCTGCCGGAGCCAATGAACGACTCGATCTTCGCCGTGATCGGGGAGGAACTGGGCTTCCTGGCTTCCGTGGCCTTGCTGGCGACGTTCGCCTTCCTGGCCCGGCGGGGCCTTCGGATCGCGCGATACGCTCCGGACGACTTCGGGCGGTTGTTGGTCACCGGGTTCATTACCTGGGTCACCCTGCAGGCGATCGTGAACGTCGCCGCGATGTTGTCGTTGATCCCGCTCACCGGGGTGACGCTGCCGTTCATTTCGCTCGGCGGATCGTCACTGGTCGTCCTGCTGACCGCGATGGGAATCGTCATGAACGTGTCGCGCCATACGGTGGCCGGCGGAAAGGAGGCTAGCCATGCGAGTATTGGTCGCCGGCGGGGGAACCGGCGGACACGTCATGCCGGCGCTCGCAGTATCGGCTGAGCTGAAGCGCCGCGGGGCGGAGGTCCTGTTCGTCGGAAGCACCAATCCGGCCGATCGACGGCGCGTGAAGCAGGCCGGATTCGCGTTCGAAGCGGTCGATACGGGCAAGCTGCGCCGGTACTTCGCCATGCGTACGCTGCTCGAGCCGTTCCGAGTCCTCCGGGGCTACCGGCAGAGTCTCCGCATCGTCAAACGGTTCAAGCCGGACGTGCTGTTCGCCAAGGGAGGCTTCGTCTCGCTGCCGGTGGCCCGGGCGGCCAAGCGGCTCAAGGTCCCGATCGTCCTGCATGAATCGGACGTCGTACCCGGCCTGGCGAACCGGATGACCGAGAAGTGGGCTGCCGCGGTCGCCGTCTCGTTCCCTCCGGAACGGATGCCCTGGGTGCCGGACTCGAACCTGGTCCTCACCGGGAACCCGATCCCGACAGGGGTGACAAAGGGTAATCCCGGCCGGTTCCGCAAGCGCTTCGACCTGCGAGCGAACGTGCCGACGGTACTGGTCCTAGGCGGCTCCCAGGGCTCGCTCAGCGTCAATGGGCTGGTCTCCGCTGCGCTACCCGAACTCCTGCCGGAGTGTCAGGTCGTCCATCAGGTAGGGGAGCGCTGGAAGGACGAACAGTACGGCCGCACGGTCCCGGCGAAGCTTCGGAAGCGCTACCATGCCGTAGCCTCGTTCGCGGAGGACCTGTTCGATGCGTATGCGGGTGCCGACCTGATCGTTTCCCGAGCCGGTGCGGGGGGCATCGCGGACATCGCCGCGGTCGGCAAACCAGCGATCCTGATACCGTTATCCTCGTCCGCTTCCGGCCACCAGGAGGCCAACGCGGCCTTGCTCGGGGAACACCGGGCCGCGCTAGTGTTGCCCGAAGCGGATCTCGACGCGCCTACGCTGGCCCGCGCTGTCCTGAAGCTCCTGCACGACCCCACACGGCGTTCCCGGATGGGGCGGGCCGCGAAGCAGCTGGCGCGTCCGGATGCGGCCGCGGCGGTCGCGAAACTCGTA
Organism: Candidatus Saccharimonadia bacterium; assembly: GCA_025449535.1. Lineage (GTDB taxonomy): Bacteria > Patescibacteriota > SICC01 > SICC01 > SICC01 > JALYJZ01. The sequence goes on along the minus strand of JANWJF010000001.1, from coordinate 80,182 downwards.
CTCGATACGGCACGAAGCGATGGGTAAGGCCAAGGAACACCTACACTTCCTGGGAATCAGCGGGCATGCGATCCGGGGCGTGGCCCTGGCCGCCCGAGAGCTCGGCTACGCAGTCACCGGTACCGACGAAGGCGCCTACCCGCCGGGCAGCGATTGGTTGGACGAGCAGGGAATCACCTGGTTCCGGAAGCCGACCGCGGCACACCTGAAGGGCGTCGACACGGTGATCGTCACCGGCAGTATCCCGCCGGACCACCTTGAGATCGTCGAGGCGAAGCGGTTGGGGATTCCCGTCATGTCCTTCGCCGAGCTCGTCGGCGACCTCACCCGGCGGGCGCGCCGGATCGTGGTCGCCGGGACGCACGGTAAGACAACCACCACCTCACTGCTGGCCTGGACGTTGGAGTCCGCCGGTCTCGCGCCGGACTTCCTGGTCGGCATCCAGCCGCGGAACTTCGATACCAGCGTGCGGTTGCGCGGCGGAAAGGTGGCGGCCATCGAAGGCGACGAATACCGCAGTTCACAACTCGACGACAGTTCCAAGTTCGCGCACTACCGGCCCGACGTCCTGATCCTGACGTCCGTCGAGCACGACCATCCGGACTTCTTTCGGGACCTGGCGGCGGTCAAGGACCGTTTCGCCAGCCTGATCGCCGACCTGCCGGCCGACGGCCGCCTGGTGCATTGGTCCGGCAGCGAGACCGTCCGGGAGATCGCGCAGGCGTTCCCCGGGGAACGGCACTCGTATGCCTTCGAGGGTGCCGACTGGATCCCGGAACATCCGCGCTACGAACCGGACGGCATCCGGTTCACCCTGAGGCATCATGACGACGCGCTCGGGGAACTGGCCGTCCCGCTGTACGGGGAACACAACGTGCTGAACGCGTTGGCCGCCGCCGCGGTGCTGCTCGAGGAGGGTCTGTCGTTCGAGTCGGTCGCCACGGGATTCGCGTCGTTCCAGGGCGCGTCCCGGCGCTTCGAGCCGGTCTCGCGGCCGGATGCCGCGATTACCGTCATCGACGACTATGCCCATCACCCGACCGAGGCCAAGACCACGATCCGGGCGGCCAAGCTGCACTACCCGGAAAGCCGGGTGGTCGCCGTCTATCAGCCGCACACGTACTCCCGGACCAAGGAGCTGTTGGGCGAATACGGCGAGGCCTTCGGCGACGCCGACCAGGGCTTCATCACGAAGATAGAAGGCGCCCGGGAGAAGGGAGACGCTGCCACGGTCTCCGGAGCGGATATCGTGAAGCGGTCGAAGGCGGACCTGACCTATGTCGAGGACCGAGAGAAGCTACTGGATGCCGTGACGAAGGCCGCCAAGCCGGGCGATGTGGTGCTCTCGATGTCCGTGGCCGGCAACGACCGGTTCGCCCAGGCGCTGGCGGAACGGCTGGAGCGGATGTGAAGGATCCCGGGTTCCTGGCGCGGTATGGCGTCCGGGTGAACGAGCCCGTCGGCAAGAAGACCAAGATCGGGACCGGTGGCAACGCCGATTTTTACGCCGAGGCGGATGACATGGCGACGCTCCGTGACCTCCTGGCCGACGCCGCCGAGAACGACCTGCCGGTGACGGTCGTCGGCTGCGGGAGTCGGATCGTTTGCGGCGACCACGGCTATCGCGGCCTGGTCGTCCGCTGCCGGGCCCGACGCTACGAACTGGTGGACGGGGATGTCGTCGTGGAGGCGGGGCTGCCCGTGCACGAGCTGATCGGCCGCTTGACCGAGGAGGAACGGGGAGGTCTGGAGATCTTCGCCGGGTACGCTGGTTCGATTGGCGGGGCGATTGCCGAAGGAGCGGCCCGGGGGACGCTGCGGTTCGCGGACCGGGTCAAGCGGTTATCGCTGTTCTCGGGCGGACGCGTCGTCGATGTCACGCCCGCCGACCTCAAGTACGGCGACGCTGGCTCCGCCCGTCTCGGGGAAGGCAAGGAGTGGGTGCTCAGCGCCACCCTAGAGACGGTCCGGCGCGAAGCGGCGGAATCGACCCGGCTGATCGCCGAGGCCACCCAGGAGCGTCTCCGGGGAGAACCGGCCGGCAAGCCGTTTGTCTTCGTGTTCTCCGATCCGCCACGCCAACGGGCTCGCGACCTGCTCGGCAAGGTGGGTATGGGCGGCGAGCGCGAGGGCGGGGCGATGGTTTCCGAGAAGAATCCCAACGCGATCATCAACGACGACGGCGCCACTGCCCGCGACGTCTACAACCTGGCCCAGCGCATGAAGGCCCGCGTGAAGATGCAGCTCGGGATCAAGCTGACCGAATCAGTCGTCTGGCTCGGAGAGCGCTGAGTAAGGGATAATAGGAACGTATGCCGACCAATCGACGCACCAACTACCGCCGCGGCGAATGGACCCGCTCCCGCCGCGGGTACGGGAAGTTCTGGGCGGTCGGGTTGGTGCTGGCCGCGGTCTTGGCCGGCATCGGCTATCTGCTCGTATTCTCACCGGTGTTCTGGGTCGACCAGGTGAAGGTCGAGGGCGTACGGGCCCTGTCCGCGGAAGAGCTCCGCAAAGTCGTCTTCGAGGCCAGCGAGCGTTCCTTCGGGCCGCTGCACACCCGGTCGATCTTCCTGGTGGATAAGGGAAGCATCGCCGATGCCGTGAAGCGGGCGGTGCCGGAAGTGGCCACCGCCGAAGTCACCACCACGTTGCCGGATACGGCGGTACTTGCCGTCTCGGAACGCCGTTCCACACTGCTCTGGAAGACCGGCGGACAGGCTTACCTCGTCGACCAGCAAGGCGTGGCGTATGAGGAGGCGGCCGACATGGACGAGGAGCTCCTGACGGTGGAAGACTCGACGAACCTGCCCGTCACCGTCGGCGAGCAGGTCGTGGGCGGCACGTTTATCACCGTCCTGGAGGAGATCCGGCAATCGCTTAAGGACCGCGGGTTCGAAGTAACCGGATTCCGGATTCCCGAGACCACGTTCGAGGTGCAAGCGGTCACCAAGGACGGTTGGTACGCCATCTTCGACGCCACCCGTCCGGTCGAGTCGCAGGCCGACGCGCTGAAGCTGGCCGTGCCGCGCGAACGGCCATTCGAATACGCGGACCTGCGGGTGCCGGGAAGGGTGTACGTGCGATGAGGCGGCCATGGGTGATCCTGGCCGTACTGGTGGTACTGGTGACCTACGTCTTTCTCGCCGTCCGCGAGTCCCGCGACCGCGAGTCGGCCCGGCCGGAACCCGCCCCGATCGGCGTGACCGTCGATCCCACGGAAAGGCTCGACCCGTCGTCACTCCAGGGTGGGGGATTCGACTTCGCCGCGATCCGCTGGACTCCGGCCACCCGGCCGCAGGCGTCCAAGACGGTCGAACGTATCCGTGGCAAGACTGGCTTACGGTACGCGTTCTTCGTCCCGAGCAGCCGGGCAGGGGAAGGGACGTTCGAGACATTGGCCCGGGAATACTCCGTGGACCGTTGGCTGCGGTTCGACGGCAAGCCGTTGGTGTACGTCTTCGGGGCCGCGAAAGTGGCCGCGGATCCGCGGTTCAGCGTGATCCGGGTCGACAACGGTCCGTCGGGACGGCAGTACTGGGTCTCGAACCCGCCGAACATCAAGTACGGCCTGATCACGCTCGCACCCGGCTTCGTCGGGGGAGGTTTACAGGTCCCGCGGACCGAGGCAGTCTTGGATCAGCAGGAGCAGTTCGCGGAAACCAACAAGGACCGGACGAAGCTGCTCCTTTGGCACAGCTGGAACGTGGTCGAGGACCGGTCCGCGCTTCTTCCGTCCATCGCCGGCTCGGCTTACGCGTACGACCGGGTGAAGGAATTCAATGAGCGTTGGAAGCGTCCCTGAGCGGGTATCGTAATGACTGAAGGGACGCTCGACCCGGAGACGCAGCCGCCCGACGGAAAGCCGGACAGGGAGCTGACCGAAGGAAGCCTGCGTTACGATCCGAAGCTTGCGGCTGAGTTCAGTGAAATGGTTACCGAACTGGGTGACATCGTCCGTGACCGCCCGGGACGGCTGCGCCGGCCGGATGAGTACGTCAGTGAGGCTGTCGAAAGCAGCGTCGTGAGCTGGGAGACGATCGGCGATACGGACCTTCGCAACGTCTTCGCGACGGAATTCGAGTGCGATACCGTCATGGGGCTTGCCATCAAGCAGCCGGAGGAATTTCCTCTCAGCCAGGAGGAGTTGCGTGGACACGCCCAAACGGCGTGTCGGACGATACTCGACCTGGAAGCCGTCGCTCGCACGATAGGGGAAGAGCAACTGGCCGAACGCGTCTTAGACCTGGCCGCGCGGTATGCAGCCTTCTACGGCGTCCAGGCAGGCGGCCGGACAAAGATCCGGCAAGTGGAACTGGGGCTCGTCAGGGAATAACGAGCTGTGGCCTATACTAACGTCGCACAACATAACTTTTGCGACTTATGCAGTCAGGCCAACTGAGCCTTGATGATCACCTGTTTACTCTCCGGTTCGAGCGCGGATCCGTCATAGTCTCCCCATGTCGCGACGGTTCGTAATCCGGCGTCCTCCAGCAAGCCGGATAGTTCTTCGAATGAGTATGCGCGGATGTCAGCGAGCGTTTCTCTCATTACCCCATCCTCACCCCACCAAAGCACATGGACCTGCATTCGTCGTGTTTCCGGATTCCAGACATGCATGTGGTACACCGGTTGATCCCAAACTCCTCGGTACGCGTAATCAGTGACGTAGACGCCGTCCCGGAGGTGTTCTTCGCGTTCGATCAGGCGGGCCGTATATTCGAGATTCGATTCCTCGAGGATCAACGCACCATCCGGCTTAAGGGCGCTGGCGATACGTCGTAGCGTCGCGCGGTCATCGGTCTTCTCGCCGTAGCCGAGTGAGTTAAAGAGCGTAATCGCCCAGTCGAACCGGGCTTCCAAGGAAGCCTCGCGCGTGTCTTGCTGTTCCAGCCGGAGGTCCACGCCTGCTTCCCAGGAGGCGGCCGCCGCGCGGGCCAACGCCGGTTGGGACAAATCGACCCCGGTTACGTGGATGCCCCGCTGGGCAAGCTCGACGGCATGACGGCCATGTCCGCACGGGATATCCAGGACCCGGTCACCGGGCGCGAGACCGGCGTGGTCGAGCAAGAAGCCCACTTCCCGTCGGGTGCGCTCTGGAGAAAGGGCCACCACTTGGGTCTCGTAGTAACCGTTCCCGAACAGGCCGTCGGGATCCGTAAACCACTCTACTTCCCCTGTTCGAGCATCCGTGGGCTTTGAATTCACCATAGTCAGCCATTAAAACAACCGTAAATGTCTTTGTAAAGCTACTTTATTGCTTTTCTTACGCAAATCCTCGTGACTGCTTGATGATCTCGAAGATCACCACGCTGAGTCCGATGATGAACAGGAGCAGGATTAGGATCGTCATGATCACCCGCGGGCTGGTATGCACCCTGCCGTGCGGTTTGGCCTTGTCTGGCATCTCGTAGACGTCGTGGTTGCCGCCGTACTCGTGCCGGCCTTCGTAGACGTCCTGGGTGTACTTTTTTTCTACTGTAGGCATGATCAGAACTTGATTACCGTGTCTTCATCCAGCTCGCCGCCACCGTCCCCGAGGGGTGGCGGTGTCGGTTCGTGAGTCTCGGGGACGACGGGCTGTTCGGGACGTCGGGACGTCGGCTCGACCGGCCGCTCGTTCCGAGGCGGCGGACTGACGGAGTGCTCCCGGGCGCCGGCGTCGCTCTTGCTGGTGCGGGCCGGCTTCGGCTGGGAGGCCGTCGCACGTGGCTTAGCGGGTGTCTTGTGCTTCGGCTGCGGCCGCTTCCCTGCCTGCGCCCGAGGTTTGACCTTCGGTTTCTCGGTCCGCGGCTTTGGCGCAGGCACGGGTGCAGGAGTCGGCTTTTTCGTCTGGGTTGAGGCCTTTTCTTCGATTTGCTGATGGAAAGACCGTTCCTTGTCCAGGTACGACTGGAACCGACGCTGCTTGTCGTCCTCTTGCGCCTGCTCGACCTCCGGGCTGTCCGAGACGATCTCCGCTTCGACGGCCGCGCGCGGCTGGGAGTAGTGCTCGTGGGTCTGCTTGATGACCTGGTCGCGGTACGGCGTCGTCTGGCTGGGCAGCGGGATCGTCCGGGCGCTGAACGCGTTCCCCGTCACGCCCTCGATCGCGACCTTCAGGTAGACGTTGTACTTGTCGAGGTTCACGATGTCCGTCTCCTCGAACACCGGCTCGAACTCCTTCACCAGCCAGGCCGCGTCGGCGGCGCCGACCCGGAAGCTAATGATCGTCCCGACGTTGCCGAACACGGCGTCCCGGACCTCTTCGGGCATCTGGGAGACGTACTGGTGCGCGATCGCCAGGTTGAGCCGGTACTTCCGGGCCTCGGAGAGGATCGTCGCGAAGCTCTGGGTGGCGAAGTTCTGGAATTCGTCTACGTACAGGTAGAAGTCGCGGCGCTCGGACTCCACGACGTTCGCGCGGGACATCGCCGCCAGCTGCATCTTGGTGATCAGCATCGCTCCAAGCAGCGCCGAGGCGTCCTCGCCGAGCTCGCCCTTGGAAAGCTTCAGCAGGATGATCTTGCCGGTATCCATCGCCTCGCGCATGTTGATCGCGGTGTGCTTCTGCCCGACGATGTTCCGGATGGTGGTCGAGGCCAGGAACTGGCCGACCTTGTTCTGGATCGGCGCGATCGCCTCGACCCGTTGGCGCTCGGCGTAGTTGCCGAACTCGTCCACCCAGAAGTTGCGCACCACCGGGTCCTCGATGTGCTTGATCACGTCCTGACGGAACTTGTCGTTGGCCAGCAGCTTTGGCACGTCGAGCAGCGTCGAGTCCGGATAATCCAGCAGCGCCAGGATGGTATTCCGGAGGATGTGCTCCAGCCGGGGCCCCCAGGAGTGCCCGTAGATCTTCTCGAAGACGCCGACCACGCCGGAGGCCACCAGCGGCTTGGCGTCCTTGTCGACCTTCTCGAGGATGTTGAACGCGATCGGATGGTCGCGGTCAGCCGGGTTGAAGACGATCACGTCGTCGACGCGGCTCTGCGGGATGTGATCCAGCACGCTCTCGATGAAGTCGCCGTGCGGGTCGACCACGGCCAGTCCCCTGCCCGCCTGCATGTCGGAGAGTACCATCGTCTCCAGCATGTGCGTCTTACCCATGCCGGTCTTACCGATGGCGTAGACGTGGCGGCGCCGGTCGTCGTGCTTGATCCCGAACTTCTCGACCTTGTCGCGGAACTTGGTCTCGGCGAAGATCGTCAGGCCCTCGTCGCTGCCTTCGATCGGCAGGTCCTCGGGCGGCTCGCCCTGGCTGGAGGCCGTCCAGGAGATACTCGGCGTTTCCACGGAGATGTTCGGGAGGTGGAAGACGCTGGCCAGCTCCTCGATGTTCAGGACCGGCCCGTGGCCTGGGAACAGCCGCGCCTTGTAGGGCGTGACCACCTTGTCGGTGTTGGTCTGGACCCGGCCGGGTGTGAACCCGTTCAGATTGGTGGTGTTGTATTGCTTGAAGGCGCCGATGGCGGCGTTCAGGCGACCCCGGGCCTGGGTCTGGTCCGGAGAGATCGCCACCAGCCGGATCTTCGTCTCGTAGCCCAGCTTAGCGGACTTCTCCTTGATGCCGGAGCTGATCGCCTCGTCCACGGGGACCGGTTCGTTCGGCTTCGCCGCGGGCTTGCCGCCGGACCCGGTCTCCGGCGCCGTGGTGGCCGCGGAGAACATGTCACCGGCGAAGCTGCCGATGGCTCCGAAGAACCCGCTGGCGCGGCCTCCGCCGCCGCCGGACAGGCGCTTGAGCTCGTTCTCGCCCCGGTGCCGCCAACGGTCGTCGGCCGGCCGGGCCAGGATCTGGATCCAGACTTCCTCATCCTCGCCGAGGTCGCCCAGCACCGCCGTGATGCCGGAGAGCGGGTCGACATCCTCGAAGTTGAGGAAGGTCTTGATCGGGTACGCGTCCTTGCGGACCAGCTTGAGTTCGGCCCCGGCCACGCGCCGCTGGCCGATCTCCGTCGGGTTCACGTAGTCCTCGGCCTTGCTGATCTCCGCCTTCGGGTACTGCGCGTAGACCTGCCCTTCGACGAACGACTTCTGCGACGCCGGCGCGTAGATGTAGAAGTAGATCCGGTTCTTCTGGGAGATGATCTCGAAGCTGATGTGCTCCTGGACGCTGCCTTCGAAGAAGCGTGCCCGGGAGTCGCGATGCAGGCCGTGCAGGGCCGCGAACATCTGCTCGGCGGCGACCGGCGCCTTCTCGTTCTCCTTCGGCACGGAGACCTTCAGGAGCACGTAGCGCTGGTGCTGCGTCCAGACCCGCCGGCGGTACGCTTGGATCGCCAGGAACAGCAGGATCGGCACGATGATCCACCAGGTGTAGACGAGGACCGTCACCAACAGGCCGATCAGGGCTTCCATGCCTTATTTCCCTCCCGGCTCAGGGGATTCCTCGGTGATCGCGTACTTGCCCCCGATCCGCCGGAACTTCGACTTCTCCTGCAGGTTAATCACGACCGTGTTCTCGGAGACGTGGCGCTGCTTGAGCACTTCCTCGACGATCTCCGCGCGCTCCATCGGCCCGTCCGCGTCGGTGAGGATCTTCCGGATCACGTCGGCGACGGTACCCGGGACGTAGCCCCACTCCTTGAGCGCGTAGATGCCGCGCCCGATCAGGACGAACTCGTCGCCGTTGATCAGCTCGTTGTGCACCGCCTGGACGGTCACCGGCTTCTGGTCGAACTTTGCCCGCTTGATCCGCTCGGTGATGTCCTCGAAGTGCAGCGGCGTCTTGGCCTGCTTCATCACGAAGAGCGTCTTGTCGTGGATGTTCCGGGGATTGATGTCACGCCAGATCGCCAGGCCGAACCGCTCGTCGTCGGTGCGCACGAACGGCGAGCCGAACGACAACACGGACGCAACCATCGCGTCGGACAGCAGGTGTCCGTTGCCGGCGGCCGCCTCGGCGACCTTGGCGTCCGCGGCGAGCGCTTCCGCGGTGCGCGGTTCCTTGGCCTCGGCCAAAGCACCTTCGAGTACCGGGATCAGGCCGGTGGCAGTGGTCGCATGGGCGTTACTGAGCGCGTACAGCTTGCCGTGTCCCTTGTCCTCCTTGACCTGGACCACGGCCGGGGTGCTGTGCAGGACCAGCGCCAGCGCGGCCGCGCCGCCCTCGGTCTGCTGGCTCTGCGGCAGGAACTCCTCCGTCAGCGCCTCGACGTCGACCGCCCCGCCCCGTTCGCGGATGAACTCGAGCGTCAGCTTGAGGATGTCCCTCAGGGGCGCCTTCTCCAGCTGCTTCGCGAACTTGGTCCGGCCCTGCTTCTCGATCTGCCGCACGCGTTCGCGCGTCACACCGAGTTCGTCTCCGATCTTCGCCAGCGTGTCTGGCTTCCCGGCGCGGAGTCCCGCTCGGCGCGTCAGGACGTCCGCCTCGCGCGACGGCAGCACCTCCAGCGATCCGATGACCGCCTCGTGGACCGGCAGCTCGCGCTTGAGTTGTTCCTGCGTGATATGGATGATTGTTTTTAGGTCAGCCATGCTATTTCCTTTCCCGGACGTATGTCCTGGAAGTTCATTAGCATAGCATTATTAGCCTCATTTGTCAAGGCCTGCAGGCACCGAGCAAGCGGAAAAAAGAGGCGATGGCCCAGCCCCTGTGAACGGTCCTAGTTTTCGACGCCGGTCAGATCAGGCGTCGGACGTGATGATAGTACGCGCCACTCGCTGCCAGCGCTCCCCCGCCTAGCGCGGCTTGGACGGGCGTCAGTCCCAACTGGCCGGTGGCGGCCAGCGTCACCACGACGCTTCCGTAGAAGACGCCGGCGAGCTTCAGGCGATCGAAGTGTGCGTTCAGAGTCATGGTGTAAAAGAAAAACCGACCCAAATAAGGTGTCGGTTGGTGTTCCCCGCCGATCTTCGCAGATGCGGCGAGTTAGTAAGAGTAGCTTTTTATGCCGTGGTTGTCAAACATTTAGAGCAATTAAAGTTGCGATAAATCCCAGAACCCCAATAACAGTTCCGATAATGGTGGCTACCTGGGCCCAGGTCGATAAGGACCGCCACCCGTGTCTCTTAGGGGTGGGCAGGGTCGTATGTGATTTCGGGGCTCTGGCAGGCGGTGTGTTGGTGTGGCGACTCCCCCTTAAGATGGCATGAACCTGGGACTGCTGCTGATCTGACAAGGTCCTGAAATGAGCTCCCGAGGCCACGTCGTTTTCGCGGGCAAGGAGTTCAATCGCTACTTGCCTTGTAACGGCTTCCTTGCGGGCACGCCTAGAAATGGCCTCCCGGATTGATTTTTCAGTTCTACCAAGACGCTTTGCTATATCAGCAAGCAGTCTCTCGTAAGAACTTACTTTCATTTTCCAGCCCTTGCCCTTTTAACGGGTGCAGTAATAGCGCTCACGGCGTTGCTATCCATGGAGACTACTTTCATGATCTCTGCCTTCGTACATCCAGCCGTAGCCATTTGAACCACAATAAGGACTTTCATCCAATGTATCGCGTCACGTTCGGTCTTCGTCGGCATGCTTTATCACCTCCTTACTTGCCTTTAACCTTCGAGCGTTCGCGACTCAGAGCCACGCTGACGGAGTTAGGAGTCGTGCCTACAACCTCAGCGATGTCCTTGGGGCTTAACCCTGCCCTGTACAGAGCCTGAATAACCCGTCCGCGTGTTCGACTATCGGAGTTAGGCGAAGCAAAAAGAATTTCACTCAGTAGAGCCATAATTCCTTTCATTCGCTTGTCTAGGTCGGCGACGTTCAATGGGTGATTGTTCATGACCTACTCATGATACCAAAAAAAAAAGTTATCACGCAAGCTGTAAAAGATAATAACAAAGTATACATGTGTATACTTTTGTCTTACTTCTAAAAATGCTTCATCAACCGTGCGCCGTACATCTTGATGAACTCGTGCGTCACGTACTGCCACCCCTGCTCCTCCTGGTAGAAGTTATCCCGTGTGAACCGGCTCGATTCGCACGGCTGACGGATCGTTTCCGGGGTCCAGTCCGCGACTGCCCCGAACGTCAACGCGGTCCGGCGCATATGGTAGGGCAACGTGACCAGGATCACGCGAGCGGGCTCGAATCCGGTTTCCTTGAGCAAGGCCACGCTGAATGCCGCGTTTTCCGGCGTGTTTCTCGACTTCGGTTCGACCAGGACATCTTCCGGTGGCACCCCCTGCTCTTCCGCGAGTTGCGCGAAGTACCTCGCCTCTTCCAGGCTGGTGGTGTGATACGAAGCCGTCTTTCCGGTGAACAGGATCTTCTTAGCGAGACGTTTCCGGTAGAGGTCTAGTGCGACTTCGAACCGGCTCAGCCCCGGTCCGCCGAATACGATAACCAGATCGCTCGCCGTGACCTCGTCGGGCTCCGAAAGATAGTCCCAGAGTCGCAGTACGCTGGCCGGGACCGCTTCAGGCTTCATGTCGCACGCCTTCTTAAACGCTTTCGCCAGGGCCTGCTCCAGCTCGTTGGAAACCAGGTCCTCGATGGTGACGTGCTTGTACGGGTCATCGGGCACGCCGAGGTCAGCCAAGGCCTGGGTCAGGTACTCAAAGCGGACCTCCCGGGCCTCCTGGTCGGGAATCGTGTCGGCGACTTGCCGGAGGTACTCCCCGTCACGTGCCAAATGGGGTCGGTATACGGTGCCGGTATCTTCCGTACGCTTTCTCGGAGAATTTGCCATGGCTGCTCGTATGATACCCCTCTTGTGGACCGAGGCGGATTCGAACCGCCGACCTCTGCATTGCGAACGCAGCGCTCTGCCGACTGAGCTACCGGCCCAAGGAACGAGTGAAATGTAAAGCTCGCTTTGGTATTTCCGAGTGACGCAGGTCGGTACGCAGTACCGACCCAAGTTCCCTAATTATACCGCTAGCGCGGGACGTTTTGCGGCTAACTGCGCCGACAGTCTCCCGGCGAACTTCCGCGTATAATACGGCGCCTTATAGTCCCGGTAGTGTGAAAGGTCCCAGATACCGCGGAAGAAGTCGTACGCGGCCGCGCGGTCGACATGCGGATCGTGCATCGCCGCGACCTCCACCGCCCATTCCGCGACCGATTCCTGTTCCCCGTCCCGGAAGGCGAGTACCCGCGCGTCCGGGAACGTCACCGGCACGCCTTCCGTAGCCTCCCGCCAGGACGGTCCGAACGGTTCGAGTAACTGGGCGTACGTGCCGTCCAGTACCGCCAACCCGTCATCGGTGTCGACCGTCAGGAGCACGTGTTCGCCGTGGAGCGGTTCGGGCAAGTCGCGGCGCATCAGGCCGCCACCCGCCCCTTCGGCGGTCAGGAGCTGCCGGAACGTTTCCGAGGCGATAGTGCAGCCGCCGTAGATGCGCAGGCGCAGCTCTGGGTCGGTTTCCGTGAACCCGCGGACCTTGCCGAGCTCCTGTTCCATGTCCGGCACCGCTTCGGCAGCGACGGCTTCCAGCTGTTCTACGGTCAGGCTCATAACCGTATATTCTAGTGCCCAGAGACCCGTCGTATCAACCGAGTATGGTATCTTTGGATTGATGGCCCACATCTGCACCAACCTCCTTCTTCTCGACAGCCGCTCCGCGGTGGTTTCGAGTAGTTGATCCGCAGATCCATCACTCACCGGCCACCGCACAGCGGTGGTTTTTTCGTTTCGGACCTTCTACAGAAAGGAGCACCCGTGGCTCATCGATGCATACGCATCATGCCAAGCGAGGCGAACAAGGCGGTCATCGAACGGGACCCGAGCCGGCTCAGCGCCAAGAAGCGACGGCGGCTGCAGCGCGGCAAACCGGTCGACATGGGCATCTGCCCGGACAAGGCCGGAAGACGCATCAAAGAGACGTTCCCCGATGTCGAGCTCGTCTAACGCCAAGGAGGTCCCCCGGCCCCGTACATCCTTACCTACACAGGATTGCGGGGCCGTTCGACGTTGATGGCTTCTTACGTGACCGTACGAACGCGTCCACTATCCGTTGGTCGGATGCGAACGCCATCTCGGGGAACTCGTTCAGATCGACCCATCGGGACTCTTTCGCTTCCCTTGAAAGCTTAAACGTACCGCCCGTTACCGCTGCGTGGTATGCGACGCTTACTGTCATAAGGTCTGTGTCACCATACGCGCACGGAAAACTTCCGATATAGCGCACGATTTTCACTTCCAAGCCCGTCTCTTCCCTGGCCTCGCGCAGCAAGGCTTCTTCGGCTCCCTCTCCTGAATCGATGAACCCGCCGGGAATCTCCCACTTTCCCTTATTGGGTTCGATATTCCGCCGCAGGACCAGGTACTTCCCGTCCTGTTCGACGACCGCGCAGGCCGAGGGGTCTGGGCTGTCGTAGAACGTAAAGTGCCCCTCCGGGCAGGTCGGAAACGTCTCGCCTGTCTGCCCTTGCTTCGGCTCGAGCGGCTTCCTGCATTGCGGACAGTACTTCCAGTCGGTCATGGCTCTATTCTAGCCTGTCAGGTCGCGATGTCGTCGATCAGGGCGGCGACCTGGAAGTCCTTGGCGGTCAGACCGCCCGCGGAATGCGTGCTCAGGACCAGCCGGACCTTGTTCCAGCGGATGTCGATGTCCGGGTGATGGTCCTCGCGGCCGGCGATGTCGGCCACCTTACCGACGAACCGCATCGCTGCGTCGAAGTCCGTGAGTTCCACGTCTTTCAGGATCGACTGGTCGGCTCGTTTCCAACCCTGCAATCGCGCGAGTTCCTCGCGGATTTCTTGTGCGGTCAGTGTATTTGCCATGGCAGGTATTGTAGCGCGTGTTCAAGTTATTTCCATTGTCATTCTGAGCGAAGCGAAGAACCTTGATCGAGCGACCAGATCCGTCGGTCGCGTTGCTCCCTCAGGATGACAACTAGCCCTTGTGTTCGGGCGCGCCGATCAGCCCGCACTTCTTGTACTTGAGTCCGCTGCCGCACGGGCACGGGTCGTTCCGGCCGACCTTCGGCTGCTTCGGCGCGGTGGCGGCCGGGTTACCGGCGTTCCCCTCCCGCTGCTTCACGGTGATCGTCGCGCTGCCGTCCTGGGTCACCTGCGGACCGACCGCCGCGGCCTCCGCCTGCTCGGGCGTGATCGTCTCGCCGTCCGGCGTGCGGATGGTCACCTTTGGGGTCGAGGGCGGGGATTCGGGCTCCGGCTCAGGCTCTTCCTGAGACTCCGTCGGGGTCTCAGCCGGTTTTGTCTCGGCAGCCGGCTTCGGCTTGGCCTTGGCTTCGTCCTTTGCCTTCGCGCGGGACTTTTTCTCGGCCTTCTTGACCGCCTTCTTCGACTTGCCGCGTGCCGGGGTCTCCGCTGTCTCCTCTTCGATCGGTTCTTCTCCCGGCTCCTTCTGGCCGATTACCGGTCGCTTGGCCGGGCCCTTGTCGCCGGCCTTGGCGGTCGGGACGTGCTGTGCGGCCTGCTCGAGGTCGGTCGGCGCCTCCTGTTCGGCCTGGACCAGCGTGACCTTGAAGATCGTGTGCGTGACCTCGGAGCGGATCGTCGCCAGCAGGTCCTCGAACATCCGGAACGCCTCGCCCTTGTACTCGGTCAGCGGGTCCTTCTGGCCGTAGCCGCGCAGGCCGATGCCTTCGCGCAGGTGCTCCATCGCGTCCAGGTGGTCCACCCACAGCGTGTCGATCGCGCGGAGCATCACCGAGCGCTCCAGTTGGCGCATGTTCTCCTCGCCCTGCTCCTCTTCCTTGGCGGCGTACGCGTCCCCGATCATCTTTACCAGCCCTTCGGTGAGCTGCTTGCGGTCGTGGGCTTCCTTCAGCTGGTCGGCCAAGCCCGCCGGGACGTGCAGGATCGTCCCGATTTGCTCGGCGATCTTCGCGTAGTCCCACTCGGTCGGATCGTCGCCGGGCGTATTGCTGGCGACGACCGCGGCGATCTCGTCCGCGAACATCCCCTCGATGTCCTCGGTGACGGCTTCCTTCTCCAGGATCTTTCGGCGCCGCTTGTAGATCACCTCACGATGGGCGTTCATCACGTCGTCGTACTCGACCACGTGCTTGCGGACGTCGAAGTTATGCCCCTCGACCTTTTTCTGCGCCGACTCGATCGACTTGCTGACGATACCGGCCTTGATCGGCTGGTCCTCGGGCACTTTCAGCTTCTCCATCACGTTCTTGATCCGGTCGCCGCCGAAAATCCGCATCAGGTCGTCCTCCAGCGAGACGTAGAACCGGCTGGAACCCGGGTCGCCCTGGCGCCCGGAACGGCCGCGGAGCTGGTTGTCGATCCGTCGCGCCTCGTGGCGCTCCGAGCCGATCACGTGCAGGCCGCCCAGCTCGGCCACGCCCTTGCCCAGCTTGATGTCGGTGCCGCGTCCGGCCATGTTGGTCGAGACGGTCACGCTTCCCGGCTCGCCGGCCCGGGCGATAATCTCCGCCTCCCGCGCGTGGTTCTTGGCGTTCAGGACCTCGTGCTTCACGCCGGTCCGGGTCAGGACCTTGGAAAGCCGCTCCGACTTCTCCACGGCGATCGTGCCGAGCAGGACGGGCTGGCCCTTGCCGGTGCGTTCCTTCACGTCGTTGGCGATCGCCTGGAACTTCGCCGCCTCGCTCTTGTAGATCTCGTCGTTGAGGTCCTTGCGGACCATGTCCTTATGCGTCGGGATCACCGTCACGCCGAGCTTGTAGATCTTGTGGAATTCCTCTTTCTCCGTCTCGGCGGTGCCGGTCATACCGGAGAGCTTGCCGTAGAGCCGGAAGTAGTTCTGGAAGGTGATCGTCGCCATCGTGCGGGTCTCTTGCTGCACTTTCACGCCCTCCTTGGCCTCGATCGCCTGGTGCAGCCCCTCGGAGAACCGCCGGCCCGGCATCAGTCGTCCGGTGAACTCGTCGACGATCACCACGTCGCCGTCCTTCACGACGTATTCCTTATCCTTGCGGTAGAGCGTATGCGCCTGCAGCGCCTGCTCCATGTGGTGGACCAGCTTGATGCCGCCGGCCTCGTAGATGTTCCCCACTCCGAGCAGGTCCTCCATCTTCTTGATGCCGTCGTCGGTGAGGATCGCGGTCTTCCGCTTCTCATCCAGCGTGTAATCGGTCTTGGTATCCAGCTTCGGGATCAGGGAGGCGAACTTCTGATAGAGGTCGCCGGACTGGTCCGCGGCGCCGGAGATGATCAACGGCGTCCGGGACTCGTCGATCAGGATCGAGTCGACCTCGTCCACGATCGCGAAGCCGAGCTCGCGCTGCACGACCTGGTCCTGGTCCCCGACCATGTTGTCGCGTAGATAGTCGAAGCCGAACTCGTTGTTGGTCCCGTAGGTGATGTCCGCGGCGTAGGCGGCCTGCTTCTCCTCGCGCGCCTGCTCGTGATAGATGCTGCCGACGGTGAGCCCGAGGAACTGGTAGACCTGGCCCATCCATTCGGTGTCGCGCCGGGCCAGGTATTCGTTGACGGTGACCACGTGGACGCCCTTGCCGGCCAGCGCGTTCAGGTACACCGGCAGCGTGGCGGTGAGCGTCTTGCCCTCACCGGTGCGCATCTCCGCGATCTGGCCCTGGTGCAGCACGTAGCCGCCCATCAGCTGGACGTCGAAGTGCCGCTCCTTGATCGTCCGTGCGGCCGCCTCGCGGACTGCGGCGAATGCCTCCGGCAACAGGTCGTCGAGCGTCTCGCCCTTCTCGACTCGCCCCTTGAACTCCTCGCTCTTCGCCTTGAGCTGCGCGTCGGTGAGCTTCTCGTATTCCGGCGCCAGGGCATTGATCGCCTTGACCGCCTTGTCGGCACGGCGAAGCTCGCCGCTGCCGGCGATCTTCTTCAGGAACCCGAATGCCATCAGGGGGCGTCGCTTTCCCCGGGGTCGAACGTCTGCGCCTGTTCCTTGAGGTCTCGTGCTTCCCGGTTAATATGGTCGCGTTGCTTGTCCTCGTGCCTCCGGATCGTCTCCTTAAGCGTGTGCGCGGCGCGGTCGATCGCCACGTGCATGTCCTCGGCTTCTTCCTCGACGTGGATCACGTCTCCCCCGCCGAGCCCCGAGATCGTCACGTGGCATTTGTCCTTGGTGGCTTTGGTGTCAGCGGGCTTGAAGATCAGTTTCACGTCCGCCATCGCGGAATCGCGGTGATGCTTCAGGACCAACCGCTCCAGGCCGCCGATCTTCTCGGTGACGTACGTCCGGACCGAATCGGTGAGGTCCAGGTTGACTGCCTTGATCTGTAGTTTCATATGGTTATTCCGTGCTCCCGTCGGCCGTGATCCGGCTGAAAGCAAGGTACTTCCTGAGTACCTCCGGTATCTCTACGTTACCATCCTTGTCCTGCTTATTCTCGGCGATCGCGATGATCGCCCGTCCCACGGCTACGGCGGTGTTGTTGAGCGTGTGGACGAGCGCGCCGCCGTGCTTGACCTTCAGCCGCCGCGCCTGGAAGTCCGTGTCGTTGGAGTTGCTGCCGACCTCCATGTAGCGGTCTGCGCCGGGCAGCCAGGCCTCGATGTCGTACTTCTTGGCGTTCGGCGCGCCCAGGTCGCCGGTGGCGATGTTTACCACCCGGAACGGCACCTCCAGCGAGCTCCAGAACACCTCGGCGTCCCGCTGCAGCTCCTCGTGGACGTCCCAGGACGTGGCCGGGTCGCTGAAGACGAACAGCTCGACCTTGTCGAACTCGTGGCCGCGCATGATGCCCTTGGTGTCCTTCCCGTAGCTACCGGCCTCGCGCCGGTACGCGGGCGCGAACCCGGCGTATTTGATCGGGAGTTCGTCCAGCGTCTCGCCGGCGTGGTAGCTGGCCAGCGGGACTTCGGCGGTGCCGGAGAGATAATGCGTAGATAGCTGCTTATTTCTGTAGCTTTCAATATCAGGAGGGGTTAGCTTCCCAGCTTTTATCCATCTTTCAATCATCTCCTCAATCCAGCCGTCAGAAGTAAGATAAATTTCCTGTTTTTCTGCTGGGAAAAAGCCCGTGCCTTCCATTGCATGCTGCTGCACCAATGAAGGTGGTCGCATCTGTGTGAATCCGCGCTTGGTATAGAAATCGAGCGCGTACCGCAGCAGCGCGAACTCCAGGTCGACGAGCGCGTCCTTTAGGAACCAGAATCGATTCCCCGAGACCTTCGCGCCGCGCTCGAAGTCGATCAGCGGCTTGATGCCGGGGATCTCGTAGTGCGGCTTCGCGCCCTCGACGATGCCTTGGTCACCGGATTCGCGGATCGTCTCGTTGCCGGACTCGTCCTTGGCGATCGGGACGTCATCGGCCGAGAAGTTCGGCAGCTGCAAATAAAGTTCCTCAAAGGCTTTTTGCGCTTCTTTCAGGTTTTTTTCGATCTTTTGCAGCTTTTCCTTGAGCTGCTTGCCGTCCATAGCGGTCTTCACCTGCTTCTGTTCCGAGCGCACCGAGTCAAACTCCTGCTGGAGCTTCCGGCGCTCGCCGTCGAGCTTGGTCAGTTTGTTCACATCGAGCGTGATGCCGCGCTTCTTCAGCTCGGCCTCGATCCGCTGCGGCTCGTCCTTGATGGTTTTGATGTCGATCACTTCGTGCCCATTATCAAGGTTCCAGGCTTACACTTCCAGGAGCTTACGTACTTTCTTCCGCTCCACCGCCCACAGGAACGTACCCAACCGCGGTCCTCTGTCCTGGCCGATCAGCAGCTGATACATGTCCTTGAAGAATGCCCGCTGGGCCTGCTTGTTCTTGTCGTCGGACGCCTGCGGCTCCTTCGGGATCGCGTAGACGAGCTCCTCGAGCTGCTCGATGGATTCTCTGCCCTGTGCCGATAATTTCGTACAAAGCTCCGAGATATTTTTTCGGGCTTTTTCGGACATTTTCTTAGCGTATTCCGTGTTCGGTTTCTCCAGCAGCGCGATCAGCTGGTCCGGGTTGTGGTCAACCAGCCAGTTCCGGGCGCGCGGGAGCCGCGCCTTCACGGACGCCTCGTCGTACTCCGCGCCGATGGACTTCAGCAGCTCCAAGACCTTGCCCTCGTCCCACTGGACGATTTGTCCGAAGCTCACGAGCTGGCGGAACGAGGCGGGGTGCTTGAGCGCTTGCAGCTTCTTTGGGTCCTCGAACGCTTCCTCGATCGCGAACGAACGCGCGCGCGGCAACTTCCCCGCGGCGTACGCCGCCACCTCGCGGTCGAACTCGTCGTACTGTCGGAAGATCTCCGTGTCGAACGCCAGCGAGAAGTTCTTCTTCGGCTGGGTCCGCAGGTACAGCCACTTCAGAATCGGTTCGGTGTAGACCTCGAGCAGCTCGTTCGGCGACTTGGCCAGGCCCGTGCTGCCGGACATCTTCCCTGCCACGCCTTGCAGGCCGACGAACCCGTACCGGATGGTAACCGGTGGTATGCGGTCGAACACCTCACGCGCGATCCGGGTAGCCGCGTCGTACGGCCCGCCCGGCGAGAGGTGGTCCACGCCGCCCGGCTCGAACGTGATGTTCTCGTGCCGCCAATGCATCGCCCAGTCGATCTTCCACCCGAGCTTGATGTTGTGATCCGTGCCCAGCTCGACCGTGCCGGTCTTGCCGCTTTCCTTGCACTCATAGGTGAGCGTCTTCCCGTCGAACCCGGTGATCCTCGTGAAGTCCTTCCCGGTGAACTCGGAGTAGACGGTCACCGGGTAGTAGTCCTTCTTGTACTGCGCCTCGTCGATCCGCTGGGCCCGCTTGGCCTTGTCGGACATCAGCGACAGCAGGATCTCCGCGATCCGTTCGCGCTCTTCGATCGCCTGCCGGATCGCGTCGTCGTACGTGCCGGAACGGTACAGCTCGCCCTTGTAGCGGTAGTCGATATCGAAGCCGAACTCGCGCATCGCGCCTTCGAACAGCCGCTGGAACCGTTGGGCGTACGTCATGTCCTGATTGCCATGCGGGTCCGGGATCGCCAGGAGCGGCATCCCGACGTACTGCTCGAACTTCGGATCGATGCCGGCCGGGACCTTCCGGAGCCGGTCGTAATCGTCCCAGTAGAGCAGGAGCTTTGCCCGTTTACCGCGTCGCTGCAGCGCCCGCACCACCGGGTAGTTCGTCATGATCTCGCGGAAGTTGCCGAAGTGCACCACGCCGGACGGGCTGATGCCCGCCGCGCAGACGTATTCCTGCTCGTCCGGAAACTCGCCCAGCACTTCCTCGGCGATTGCCTCCGCCCAGTGCAGGTTGTCTTCCGATTGTGCTTTTTTCGTTGCCATGGCTAAAAACCCGTCATCTCCAGGGTACCGCGCCTGGCCCGGAATGGCAGCCTAGCTCAGGGAGACGATCGTGTACTTGACGTTGCCCTTGGGCGTCTCGACCACGGCCTCGTCGCCCTTGCCTTTGCCGAGCAACGCCTGGCCGATCGGCGATTCGTTCGAGATCAGGCCGCCGGCCGGGTCGGCTTCCGCCGGTCCGACGATCGTGTAGGACGTGGAGCTGCCGCCGTGCTTCACGGTCACCTTCGATCCGAGCGCCACTTCCCCGTTGCTGCTCTTGCCCGGCTTCACGATCTGGGGGTTCTCGAGTAGCCGTTCCAGCTCGGCGATTCGGCCTTCCACCAGCGCCTGCTCGTTCTTGGAGTCCTCGTACTCGGAATTCTCGGAGAGGTCGCCGTAGGCCACCGCTTCCTTGATCCGCGCGATCACGGCGGGACGGCGCTCTTCCTTGAGTCCCTTCAGCTCGGCCTTCAGCTTGTCGAGTCCGGCCGTCGTGAGATAGGTGTTCTGCTCTGCCATGGTTGCCTCCGAAGAGGTTATTAAAAGCCCTTGCGGGCCGTGGGGGTCATTATCCTAACAACCGGCACTGGCGGTGTCAACGAATCGTCCTGGGGATTGTTTTACGCCAACTGATGGACGTTTTCCAGCAGGCTGACGACCGTCATTGGGCCGACGCCGCCGGGAACGGGAGTGATCAGCGAGGCTTTCTTCGAGACCGCGGCGTAGTCCACGTCGCCGATCAGCCGATTCCCGGACCGGTTGGTCCCGACGTCCACGACGACGGCTCTACGGCGTACCATCCGCGCGGTGATCAGCTTCGGCTTGCCCACCGCCACCACGACCAGGTCGGCTTCCCGGGTGCGGCGTCCCAGGTCCTTGGTGTGCCGGTCGCAGCTGGTCACCGTGGCGCCCCGGTGCGAGAGCAGCGTCGCCAGCGGCAGGCCGGTGAGGATACCTTTGCCGACGACCGTGGCTTGGATTCCTGTGAGGCCGACCCGGTGGTCGTCGAGCAGCTCGAGGATGCCCTTCGGGGTCGCCGGCAGGATGCCCGGCCGGTTCGTGTATAGCCGGCCGAGGTTCTCGGGGGTCAGTCCGTCGGCGTCCTTGCGCGGGTCGACCGCCGCGAACACCTCGAGCGGATCAATCCCCTTCGGCAGCGGCAGCTGGACGATGTACCCGGTGATCCGTTTGCTCCGGTTCATCCGGGCGCAGGCCGCCAGGATCGCCTTCCGGTCCGCCCGCGGTCCGAGGTCGTCGATCGTCACCGAGTAACCGATTTGTTCGGCGCGCCGCTGCTTCTGGTCGACGTACGTCCGGGTCGCGGGGTTGTCCGTGGCCAGGACGATGCCCAGCGTAAGGCCGCCAGGTTTTCGCTTAGCCAAGCGCTTCAGACGCTTCTCCGCGGTGGCCGTGCCGTCCAATATCCGGGCGGCCATCAGTCCCCTCCTCCCGGCGACGGCTTCGGTGACGGCGCCTGCACGTCGAAGAACGACTCGAAGATCCGTTTGGCCGCCGGGACGGCCACGTCGGAACCTTCGCCGCCGCCCTCGATCATCACCGTCAGGACGATCCGCGGGTCGTCGCATGGCGCGTAGGCGGTGAACCAGGCGTGGGCGTTGGTCTCGTTGGCGAACTCCGCCGAACCGGTCTTACCGCAGACGTCCACCGGCATGTCCTTCAGGTCCACCGCGGTGCCGCTGTCCACGGCGTCGCGCATCCCTTGCTGGACGGTCTCGATTACCTCGCGGTCCACCTTCAGGTTGACCAGGGGTTCCGGCTCCACCGCGGTCCGCTTCCGCTTGTTCGCCGAATCCAGGAACGCCTTGGCCAGGTGCGGTTTGTAGGCGATGCCGTCGTTGGCGATGGCGGCGGTATAGGTCGCCACTTGGAGCGGCGTGGCCAGTACGAACCCTTGCCCGATGCCCATCTGGTAGGTGTTGCCGATGTACCAGTCCTCGTCGAAGGCGGCCTTCTTGTATGACGGCGAAGGGACCAGTCCGTCCTGCTCGTCCGGCAGGTCGACGCCGGTCGGCGTGCCGATGCCGAACTGCCGCATGTAGTCGCCCAGCTTGTCCACGCCGAGTCCGTCGGACTCCCCTTCGAAGCCGCCGGAGACCTTGTAGATGTATACGTCGGAACTGACGGCCAGGGCACGCGCCGCGTTGACGCTACCGTGCCCGTCCTCCTTCCAGTCCACGAACTTGGCGCCGCCGACGTCGATGGACGGCGGCGAGGCCAGGTAGTCATCGGGACTGACGACTCCCTCGGCCAGCGCCCCCGCCACGGTGACGATCTTGAACGTCGAGCCCGGCGGGTACTCGCCGGAGATCGGCCGGTTGAACAGCGGCTTGTCCGGGTTGCCGGAGAGCTCCTTGTACTTCGCTTGGCTGACGCCGTCCACGAAGTCGTTGTTGTCGAACGAGGGCAGCGAGACCATGCCCAGGACCGTGCCGGTCTTGGGGTCCAGGGCGATCGCGCTGCCTCCCGAGGCCAGGCCGCGGCGCGAACTCTTGATCCCGTTGTCGACCGCGTCATGCATCACTTTCTGGAGCTTGGGGTCGATGCCCAGTTGGACGCTCCGGCCCGGCACGGGATCGTTCGACTGCAGCTCCTTGATCACCTCGCCCTGCGCGTCCACCTCCAGGCGCCGCTCGCCCGGTTCGCCGGACAGCTGGCCCTGGTAGACGCGCTCCAGGCCGCTCTTGCCGACGTAGTCGTTCCGACGCAGCGTCTGGTCCTTCTTCAGGTCCTCCGCCGAGACCTTGCCGACGTACCCGAGCAGGTGCGCGTAGAGGTCGGTATCGGCATACTGCCGCCGGGGATTGTTCTGGATCACCACGCCGGGCAGGTCGGTGGCCCGGAGCCGGAGCAGGACGGAATTCTCCCGCGGCAGGCCGTCCGCTATCAAGACCGGCTGACCGTAGTCGAGGCCCTTCTCCTCGGCGCGCTTGCGTACCTCCGCCGGGGACAACTGGAGCGGTTCGGACAGCGTCCGGTAGGCCCGCTCCCGCTCCGCCTTCTGGCGCGGCAGTTCGATCGGCACGACCCGTACTTCGAAGTTCGGCGTGTTGCGGGCGACGATCCCGCCCTTGGCGTCGTAGATCACGCCACGCGGCGCGGCGATCTCGATCGAACGGACCCGGTTCCCTTCCGCCAGCGCGGCGTTCTCGGCCGCCCCGAAGATCTGCAGGACCATCAACCGGGTGACCAGGATCAGGAACAATACCAGGATCGCGATCACGAAGAAGCGCGTCCGGGCGGCGTCGCCGCTACGTTCCCGGGCGACGGTGTCCGCGCCCTCCTCGTTCTTGAGGGCGCCCTGCCACTGCTCGGCTTCCCCGTACGAGGTGTCGAAGTCGAGGCTCAGGAACTTATCGGTACCGAAGGGATCTTTCATGTCGCGGACGGGGTGTGTTAAACCAACCGGACGCCGCGCTTGCCAGGCCGGCGGCGACCAGGAAGACCACGAACGTGGCCAGCGCATTCAGTGTACCGGTGCCGATGGTTTCCGCCAAAAGCGGGAACCCGTCGACCCGGACCTCCATCCAGAGCAAGAGGAAAAGCTCGTAGACGAACGACCCCACGGCCGCCCCGAGCAGCACCGGTCCCCAGGAGACGGTGCCGGAGAGATACCCCCGGATGATGCCCCAGGCGACGCCGTACCCGGCCAGGCTGGCGACCGTTACCATCCCGAGGTCGTGCTGGGCGTAGAGGTCGAGCAGCAGCCCGCTGCCGCCGGCCAGCCAGAAGCCGGTTCGCGGATTGATCATGATCCCCCAGGCCAGCGCGGTGGCGAAGGCGAATGCCGGCAGTACCCGTACGGTGATCTCCGGCCAGAGTGCGATCTGGAGCGCCAACACGAAGACCCAGGTCAGGATGACGGCCAGGCGCTTCATGCCCCGCCGATGATCACGAAGAGGTCCTCAAGCCGCCGGAAGTCCACCGCCGGCCGCACCTCGGCGGTCTGGAAGACGTCCGTATCGAGCTTCTGGACCGAATCCACGGTACCGATGACCAAGCCCTTCGGGTATTCCCCGCCGAAGCCGGAGGTGATCAGCGTGTCGCCCTTCCGGAGCGTGTCCGTCTGGGGGACCATCTCCAGGTTCAGCCCGAAGCCCCGGCCGCCCCGGGTGAGACCGTTGGCCCGGGTCTGCTGGTCCAGTACCGGGACGGAGCTGCGGAAGTCGGTGATCAGGCGCACCTTGGCGGTTGACGGCGTGGTGGCGACCACCTGCCCCACGAGGAGCCCGCGGGTGGCCGCGACCATCCCCTTCTTGATCCCCGCCCCGCTGCCGCGGTCGATCGTCAGGACCTGCTGGTAGTTGGTGGGATCCTGGCTGATGACCTGCGCCTGGGCCAGCTTGAAGTCGGACTCCTGCGCGAAGCCGAGCTGGGCCTTCAGGGCCTCGTTCTGGATGACCGCTTCCTCGCGCTTGGCGAGCTCGGTCTGCAGCCGGGCCACCTCGTCCTGGAGTTCCTGGTTCTTCTTCTCGAGGTCGCTGCGGCCCGAGATCTGGACGGCCTTGGCGACCGGTTCCAGCGCCAGTCCGACCAGGCCCTGGATCGGCTTCAGGAGCCCGATTGCCCCGCCGACGACCAGCACGGCGAAGACGACCGCGACTAGCGGCAGGCGTTCCGAGATCGGACGCTTCCGATCCACGGGCTACACCGCCGGCGGTTTCTCGTACTGCGAGCTGACCAGGACATCCTTGAGCTGGTCGAGGTCCTCAAGTACCAGGCCGGTCCCCCGCACCACCGTGGTCAACGGCTCGTCGGCGATGTAGACGGGTATCTTGGTCTGCTCGGCAATCAGCTTGTCGATGCCGCGGAGCAGCGCGCCGCCGCCCGCCAGGACCACGCCGCGGTCGAGGATGTCCGCCACCAGTTCCGGCGGCGTGTCCTCGATGGTCTGCTTCACGCCCTCGACGATGCCGTTCACGCTGCGCCGCATGGCGTTCCGGATCTGCTCGTCGTTGACCCGGACGGCCTTCGGGAGTCCGGAGACCAGGTCGCGGCCGCGCATCTCCGCTTCGCGGGGCTTGTCCAGCGGCCAGGCGGAGCCGATCGAGATCTTGATCTCTTCCGCGGTCCGCTCGCCGAGGTGCAAGTTGAACTCGTCCCGCGCGAACTTGATGATGTCGGCGTTGAACTGGTCGCCGGCCGTGCGGATGCTCCGCGACATGACGACCCCGCCGAGGCTGAGCACCGCCATCTCCGAGGTACCGCCGCCGATGTCGACGATCAGGCTGCCGGTGGCTTCTTGGACGGGCATCCGGGCGCCGATCGCGGCCGCCATCGGCTCCTCGATCAAGTAGACGCTACGGGCGCCGGCGGACTGGGCCGCGTCCTCGACCGCGCGGCGTTCCACCTCGGTGACGCCGGACGGGATACCGATCACCACGCGCGGGCGCGGGAAGATCGTGAATCCTTCCTTGTGGACCTTCTCGATGAAGTACTTCAGCATCTGCTCGGTGACCTCGAAGTCGCTGACTACGCCGTCCACCAGCGGCCGGGTGGCCACGATGTGCGCCGGCGTCCGGCCGACCATCTTCTTGGCGTCGTTGCCGATGGCCAGGATCTGGTTGGTCTGCTTGTTGACAGCGACGACCGACGGTTCGTTGATGACGATCCCCCGCCCGCGGACGTACACCAGCGTGTTCGCCGTGCCGAGGTCGATGCCGATGTCGCGGCTGAAGTATCCGAGGAATTCGTCGAAGATCATGTAATTGAGAGAGAAAACCGGACGCGTCGTTTGGTCCGGTTATTTTTCCTGATTGACTGATTAATCGTAGCTCCCGCGGGTGCGGGCAGCAAGGGTGTAACGCTTACGGAAACCGCTCAGAGAATCCTATGTGGATCGCGGCCGAATTTACTTCGGATACGTCCGCGGCGCTTAGGTTCATCAAACTTCATTCTTCGGGTTTCCTTCTTCGTTGTTGGGCGCACTACTAGCCCATCTTCAAAGTCTTTTTCAGTAATGGCACGCAACAGGTCGTATCTGTCTTCCCTGCCTGCTATGGCCATTGCCTTTTCAGGGAAAGCATTTATTTGACCAGGAACGAACACGCCGCCGATAGCGCCGGTATCAAGTTTGGCGTAATTCCAGGTTTCCCCTCCGTCACGAGTGTATTTAATGACGTTTCCGGCGTGCTCTAGTAAGTCATCCCAAGCAAGAATGTCTTTATCAGAAACAGGTGGTTCCTTATCTCCACGCTCTTGGCGGAGTTTATCAATTGCATCTGGGAGCGAGGGCCGGCGCTTTCTTCTAAAGCTGGCCTTTCTTAAGGCTATTTCTGCAGGACTTTCGGGAATGGGAGTTGGTTTCGGCGGTAATTCAACGCCTAAGACAGCAGCTTCTTCAGGACTAAGTTCCTCTTTGCGGGGAAGCAGAGTCCCATTCTTAAGAGTGTCTGCGAAATCGGCTGCCATCTGCGCCGTCGCTTCTGGAACTTTATTGTGTTCCAACTCGAGCCGTTTAAGCTCTCCGGCCTCACTAATATAGTATTGCCAGGTTAGCAATTTGCCGTCTTCCGAGGGGCCAAGCAGCATTCTTCCATTGTCTTGGCGACAGAGGTATAAAAATCCTTCGCCATCAGGTCGGCTAAAAAGTAGTTCACGAACCTTATGGGTGGGCTCGTCTACATCCGGAAGTTTTTCTCTGAATTCTTTAGCAAGTTCCGCGTGAGCTGCCGCTTCCCCCTCTGGTGTCATCTCTGTATCGATACGCATGGTTGAATCTTTGGTGTCGGATAAAAATACTACGGTTATCAATAAAAGTCAATGACATGCTGAGCGTGACGTGAAGCCAATGATGAGTTGAACCAGTTAGAATATTGATTATGAACTTTATTCCCGCAACTCTGGCATTTATTGGGGCTGTCGGGTTTGAGGCCGTTGGCCTGACCACTAGACGCCTACAGGAACTCGGAGCTACCCCGCTCGGGACTTTCAAACTGTATAGGTATGCGCTGATACCTGCCTTAGTCTGGGGACTTATCTTTGTCCGAATCGATGATATTGGCACTATTCTCAATTCGTCTTCTCTGCTGACCTATGTCTTACTGGTTCCGCTCATTTGGAACATCCAGGTGTATTTGTTCCTCTGCGTGCTGAATACCACCAGCTCCCTATCCGGGATGGTTTCTTTGCAACGCATGGTAGTCTTGCCCTTTTCCCTGGCTGTGGGGATCTTCCTAAATGGCGATATTCCAAATGCTCTTGCACTGCTGGCTTTGGCCCTGCTCACTATCTCTTTATTGGTACAGCCAGCACACCATGGACTAAATCACCGACCTCGGTATTCCAGACCCTTCATCTTTATCGCCGGGACGCTGGTCTTAATTACCGCCTTGGAAACTCTGCGCTTTGGTCTTAGCCGTGAAATTCTCAAAACGCTGCCGCCGGATGTTTTTGTGGGTATTTTTGCTATTCTCGCCCTATCGCTGTGCACTCTTTGGATATGGAGGATGAAAACAAAATCTGGTGAAACGGGTTCGGCAGTGATCCAAAAGAATCCGAAACTGGCCGTGCTTGTTCCAATATTGTGGTTTGGTGCTCTGGTACCGGAGACCTACGCTTTTGCGGCGTTACCGGTTTATATTGTTGCCGCGATAGCTACGGTAACGTTTGGCATGGATGCAGCGTCTGATTTATTGCACAAGCGCATACGCTTCAATCCGCAAACTGCTGTTTTTATCTTTCTGTTTCTAACTGGCACAACCCTAGCGCTCATCTCTATCCATAACCAAGGATGGTAGGTAGTAAATGAGAAAATACATCAGCGGCCATATAACAAACAAAAATTACGTTGCGCTGTACTTTAATACGATCGGCATCAAGTTCGCATCGGCGCTCGTACTGTCGTTCGTGGGAGCCTACTTCTATTTCGAGGGCATTCCGCTGCCGGTCATTCTTCTCTATTTCGGCGCGGAGTTCTTGCTTCGAGCAATCATTTCTCCGTTCAGCGGTGTCGTGACGACCAAGTTTGGGTATGCGCGCACGGTCATCATCGCTAACATCCTGCTTGCTGGGTACTTCCTGGCCCTCAGCGCGTTGGATGCATACCCGGTCATCGGGTTATCGAGCTTCGTCTTGCACTCGCTGGCCCGGGGCTTGTACTACCCGACCAAGCACTATATGCAGGCGAAGTTCGTGCAGGAATTCAATCGTGGGCGGTTCCTGACGCTCGAGATCGTCATCGCCAGCTTGACCGGCGCGGCGGCCGTGCTGTTCGCGACGTATTCGGTTACCGTGTGGCAATCGTTCCTTCCGGTGGCATTGGTCGCAGGGCTATTCTTGGCCATCTCCTCCCTGTCGGTCACACTGCTGTTGGGTGACCTTGAGTACAACCACCGCATCCAATACTTAGACGTACTGCGTCGCTGCAAATCAATCGCTTACCGGGCCGATGCCA
Source organism: Candidatus Saccharimonadia bacterium (assembly GCA_025449535.1). GTDB lineage: Bacteria > Patescibacteriota > SICC01 > SICC01 > SICC01 > JALYJZ01. The sequence continues at coordinate 51,741 of JANWJF010000001.1, read as the reverse complement.
AAGCATTCACCGGGTTCGGTGTTAACGTGGCGTTCAACAACGTGGTCGTAACGTTGCTCGTATTCTTTGTGGTCGATTCACTGCAGTTGTTCGGATTAGTCATGGCTACCGTCTTTATCCTGGAGATGTTGCTCACCCTGACGTATGGCCGTCTAATCGATAAGAACCGCCTGCGCTCGAACAAGGTCGCCTCGTTCTTGCAGGTCGGCAGCTATGTGTCTTTCCTGTTCGCAGCCACGCCAATACTCGTGGCGGCCATCAAGACTGCCTACAATATCGTTTTCAATATTTTCGACAGCAGTTTTACGGTTCGTTTTCACTCAAAAATATCCCGACAGGGCCTGGTGTATGCCTGTGCTAAAGAGGTCAATCTTGGCTTGGCAGCCGCCGGAACCTGCTTTGCGTTAGCGGGAATTGCTTACTTCGGCAGCTACGCGGCGTTCGCATCCGCTCTTGTACTGTCTTCGTTGGGTGTTTGGCTAGCATGGACGCAGTTCAAGGATTGACCTTCGAGCCGCTACCGCACGCTGCTAATACCATACGAGAACGGAATAGGTATAGAGTGTCATGTCTAGTACGCTTTCTTTTTCCTGGCCTTGCCGCAGACCAGGCATTTGCCGGGATTCTTCACCGGTTCCAGTGTCAGGCAGCGGATCGTGGTCTTGGACCGGACAAACCTCAATAAATTACGATCTCGTCAGCATGGGCGAGCACCAGGCCGTGTTTATCCTTATGGTCCTGGGCACTCTTCGAGTCAATCCTGGCTTTCGCAACACCAATCAGGCCTTCGCCGTGTTCCGGATAAATCTCGAAGATCTCTCCCTGCTTCAATACGCCTTCGATGGAGGTCACCCCGACGCCCAAAAGGCTCTTGCGCTGACGCAGAGCCTTGGCCGCTCCGCTGTCCACGCGCACCCGGGACAGGATCAAGCTGACTCCCGCTACCCATTTATGGTACGAGGACAGGTTGGATGACTTGGCCGGGCACCAGGTACCGGTCTTCCGTCGCAAGGCTTGGGCGATGTTGCCTGCCGTCCTAGCGTTAAAAATCACCACATCGACGCCGAAGCTCGCCGCCTTATCCGCGCAGGTGAGCTTGGAAAGCATACCTCCTAGACCGAACTGCGAAGTGCTTTTTTCGGCCAGCGCGAATACCTTCTCGTCGAAGTCCGTTATCTTGCTGATCACCTCGTCGTTTTCCATGACCCCGTCTACCGAGGTCCCGAGCAACAGCGCCTTCGCGGAGAAACCGACGGCCAGCAAGGTCGCCAGCTCGTCGTTGTCAGAGAACCTGAGTTCGAGGTCCGAGACGACGTCGTTTTCATTGACGATCGGAACCACTCGGTGTTCCCAGAGCGTCTCGAGCATTTCCCGCAGGCGCAGGAAACGTTGGCGGTCCGCGAACACGTCCCGTTCGCAGAGGGTCTGGGCTACGGTGATGCCGTGTTTGGCGAAACGGTTGGCGTAATCCTGGATTAACCTCGGATTGCCGATTGCCGCGGCGGCTTTTTGTTCCGGTAGCTTGCCCGAATAACCCTTGATGTCGACTTGGCCGGCGGCGACCGCTCCGGAGGATACTACGATCAAACGGTATTTCTTGTGCAGCGCTGCGATCTGACCAACCACATCGTCAAGCACAGCTTCGTCGAGGCGACCATCATCTTCAGTGACCACGCTAGTGCCAAGCTTGATGACGATCAGGTCATTCATGGCTGTTTGGTTAGCACCTAATAAGCCTTGGCCCAGTACGACTGCTCTTTCCCGACCTTGCCGCAGACCAGGCATTTGCCGGGGTTCTTCACCGGCTCGAGCGTCAGGCAGCGGATCGTGGCCTTGGTCTCCTGCTTCACCTTCTGTTCACAGGCTTCTTCGCCGCACCAATACGTCTTCACTAGCCCGGCCTGGTCGGAAAGCAGCTTGGCCATCGACTCATAATCCTTGGGCTGATGGGTGTGTTCGTCACGGAATGCGGTGGCGTCCTTGAGCAAGGAAGACTGGACGTCATCAAGCATCTTCGTGACCGTCTTCACGACCTCGCTGAGCTTGGCCGTGGTCTTCTTGTCCTGGTCCCGTCGGGCCAGCGTCACGCTCTTCGCCTCAAGGTCCTTAGGACCCAGCTCTATGCGTATTGGCACCCCACGGGCTTCCCACTTGTTGAACTTGAAGCCGGGCCGGGACTGGTCGTCGTCATCCAGGAAGACCCGGATGCCTTCTTCTGCCAGCTGGTCCCGTAACTTCGTGGCTTCCTTGGCGACCGCTCCCTGCGTGTCGTCGCCGACGATCGGGATGATCACTGCTTGGTACGGCGCGACCGAGGGCGGCAACCGGAGTCCTTGGTCGTCCCCGTGGGTCATGATCAAGCCGCCGATGATCCGCGTGCTCACGCCCCAGGAAGTCGCATAGGCATGGGTTTCCTTACCGTCCGGATCGAGGAACGTCACGTTGTAGGCTTTCGCGAAGTTCTGACCGAGGTCGTGCGAGGTGCCCGCTTGGAGCGCCTTCCCGTCCCGCATCAGGGCCTCGATCGTGTACGTCTCGTCAGCGCCCGGGAACCGTTCCGACTCGCTCTTGCGGCCGGCAATCACCGGGATGCCAAGCAGCTGCTCGGCCGTCTCGCGATATACCTCGAGCATCCGCAGGGTTTCCTCGCGGGCTTCCTTGGCCGTCTGATGGGCGGTGTGCCCTTCCTGCCAGAGGAACTCCGTCGTCCGCAGGAAGAGCCGCGGCCGCATCTCCCACCGGACGACGTTCGCCCATTGGTTGTAGAGCAGCGGCAGGTCCCGGTACGACTGGACCCACTTGGCATACGTGCCCCAGATGATCGCCTCGGAGGTCGGGCGCACCACCAGGGGCTCCTCGAGCTTGTTGCCTCCGGCGTGCGTAACCACGGCGACTTCGGGCGAGAAACCCTCGATATGGCTGGCTTCCTTGTCGAGGAGCTTGGAGGGGATGAACATCGGGAAGTACAGGTTCTTATGCCCCGTCTCCTTGATCCGGTCGTCGAGGTGACGCTGGATGCGCTCCCAGATCTCGTAGCCGTACGGCTTGATGACCATCGTGCCGCGGGCGAACGAAGGCTCGGCCAGGTCCGCTTCCTTCACGATGTCCTGGTACCACTGGGGAAAGTCGTCGGACTGTTTCGTCAGCTTCATTGCTACCTAATGATATCGAAATACGTGATGAACAGTATCAGGCCGATCAGGAGGGCGAACCCGACCATATGGAAGTACTGCTCGACCTGGGCGGGAATCTGCTTGCCACGACGCAGCTTCTCGATGCCGATGAACAGCAGCCGGCCGCCGTCCAGCGCCGGGATCGGGATCAGGTTGAACACCGCCAGGCTGAGCGAGATCACGGCCACGAAGCGCAGCAGGACGACCGCACCGAGATCGAGGATGCCGCCGGTCAGCTTGGCGATCCCGACCGGGCCGGCCACGCCGGCCGGCACGCTGCCCTGTGTCAGGATGCTCGCGAACAGCCCGAAGATGGCGGTGAACGTCGCGGAGACGATCGCGACTGTCTCGATCAGAGCGATGTACGGCGCTTCCCACCACGGATACTGGAGGTCCTGGTACTGGTCTTCCGGGGCGATGCCGGCCTTGCCTTTGAACGTTCCCGAATCCCCGGGTGTGGCGGTCAGGGTCAGCTCCTTGCCCTCGCGCGTGATGCCGAAGGCGGTCGGCTCGCCGGCCCGGTCGGACGTCAGCTGCGGTACTTCCTGGCTGCAGTCGACCTTCTCGCCGCCGATCGTGCGCAGGATGTCGCCCTGCTTGAGTCCGGAATGTGCGGCCGGACTGTCCTTGGCGACTGCCGCGATCCGGACGTCGTTCTGGTAGCTCGCGTTCGGATAATCGCTGGCACAGAGGGCGAGCGGCTGCATCCCGCCGAGGAACCCGGCGGTCAGGAGCAGGTACGCGGTCAGCGCGTTCATCGCCACCCCGGCGACCAGGACCTTGGCCCGGACCCCGGCCGGCTTGGCCGCGAACGAGCGCTTGGACTTCGACTCCCCGTCCTCGCCAAGCATCCGCACGAACCCGCCGATCGGCACCGGGTAGATGGAATACGTCGTCTCACCGCGCTTCGTCGACCAGATCCGCGGCAGGAGCGGCAGGCCGAACGCGAACTCCTCGACCTTGATGCCATTCCGGCGCGCAACCCAGAAGTGACCGAACTCGTGCACCAGGACGAGTGCGCCGATGATCAGGAGGAACGCGACGATGGTGATCAGGGTTTCCATGTTTGGAGTGGGCTAACCGCCGAAGCGGCGTTGGCGAACGCGGAACTCGGCAAGCGCCTCGGCCAGGTCCTCGGGTCGGAAGTCCGGCCACTGCTTCTTCGAGAATATCAGCTCCGCGTATGTCCCCTGCCACGGCATGAAGCCGGACAGCCGCTGCTCGCCGCTGGTGCGGACGATCAGGTCGACGTCCGGCAGGTCCGGGTCGTACAGCGCCTGGGCAAAGCTCTCCTCGGTGATCTCATGGGGCTTCTTGCCGGCGAGCTTCTGGGCGGCGGCGACCAGCTCGGCCCGTCCGCCGTAAGAGAGCGCCAGCGTGAAGACCATGCCGTCGTTGCCGGCGGTGCGCTCCATCGCTTCGCGCAGGACAGACCGCAGCTTCTCGGGGAACCGGTCGATCTGCCCGACCGCATTGATCCGGATGTTCTTATGGTTGAGCTCGTTGACCCGATTGCGGATGCCCCGCTCGAAGAGCCGGAACAGGTACTCGACCTCCTTGTCGCTCCGGTTCCAGTTCTCGGTGGAGAAGGCCCAGGCGGTCAGGTGGCTTATGTCTTGTTCGGGCGCTTCCAACACCACTGGCCAGAGCGCCTTGTAGAGACCGTGCCAGTGGCCCTTCATGGCCGGCAGACCGCGCAGCTTGGCCCAGCGGCGGTTGCCGTCCAGGATCAGGGCGACGTGCTGGGGGTCGGTCGATCGGGTGCTCATACGGTCAGCAGCTCCTGTTTCTTCGCTTCGGCGATGTCATCAAGTTCTTTCTGGACCTTCGTGGCCTCGTCGTCAATCTCCTTCTTGCGCCGCTCCAGCTCGTCCTCCGAAAGGTCGGCCTTCTCCGCGGCGTCGATCTCGTCGCGCCGAATGTTGCGGAGCGACACCCGGGCCGCCTCCAGCTTCTCGCCGACGACCTTGACCAGCTCCCGGCGGCGCTCCTCGGTGAGCGGCGGCAAGGTGAACCGGATATGGGTGCCGTCGTTGGTCGGTTGTCCGTCGAGCCCGGCCGCTCGAATCGCCTGCTCGATGGCGGCCAGCAATCCCTTGTCCCAGGGGGCGACCAGGATGGTCGTCGCCTCGGGTACGGACAACTGGGCCAGCGACTTGAGCGGTTGTTCAGTGCCGTAGGCGTCCACCGGCAGGTCCGCCAACAGCTCCGGATTGGCCCGTCCTGTCCGGATGCCGGACAACTCGTCCCGCAGGAACGTCGCGACCTTCGCGAATTCAGCCATCGTCGGGCTCAGCTCCGTCGGCCGCGCTCCCGGACACGCCGAGCGCGTACCGCGTGAACCGGGTCATCTTGATGTTCTCACCCAGCTTAACGACCGAGGCTTGGAGCAACTGCTCGACGGTCTGCTTCTCGTCCTTGATGTGCGGCTGGGCGAGCAGTTCCTTCGTATCCCGGGGGTTCGCGGCCGCGATCTGCATGGCGATCTCCTGCGCCAGGGCCTGGAAGTCGTCGTTCTTGGCGACGAAGTCCGTCTCACAAAGCAGTTCCAACAACACGCCGATCTTGCCGCCGCCGTGGATGTAGCTGTGCACGACCCCTTCGGCGGTCTCGCGGCCGGCCTTCTTGGCCGCCTTGGTCAGGCCACGCTCCTTGAGCAGGGCCTTGGCCTTGGCTACGTCCCCTTTGGCCTCCTCTAGCGAGCGCTTGGCGTCCATGATGCCGGCGCCGGTCTCCGTGCGCAACCGCTGGACGTCCTGCGCGGAGACGCTCACGCCGCTCCCTTGGCGGCCGGGATCGCCGAGCCGGAAGAGGATGCCGTAGCCGGCTTCTTCTCGCCCTTGGTCGCTTCCGCCTCCTTGGCCTGCTGGACCGCCTTGCTCGACTTCTCGTACGCCTCGCGACCCTTGGCCACCGCGGTGGCGATCGCCTCGGCGATCAGGCTGATCGCGGACACGGCGTCGTCGTTTCCGGGGATCGGGTGGTCGATGCCCTGCGGGTTGGCGTTGGAGTCGACGACGCCGATCACCGGGATGCCGAGCTTCTTGGCCTCCGCGACCGTCCACTTCTCCCGGACCACGTCGTTCACGAAGAGCGCTTCCGGCCGTTTCTCCAGGTCCGCGACTCCGCCGAGGGTGGTCTCCAGACGCGACAGCTCGCGTTGCAGCATCGCCTGCTCGCCCTTCGGCAACCGGTCCCAGTCCCCCGCTTCCTTGCCGGCCCGGAGTTTCCGGAGCCGTTCCAGCCGGGTCTTCACCGTGTCGAAGTTCGTCAGGAACCCGCCGAGCCAGCGCTCGTTGATGTAGGGCATCTTGGCCCGCTCCGCGGCCGAACGGAGGATGTCCTTGCCTTGTCGCTTGGTACCCACGAAAAGGACCGTCCCGCCGTCCTTGGCGACCCGCTCGGCGGCGGCCTCTGCCTCGTGCAGGTAGCCGAGCGTCTGCTCAAGGTCGATGATGTGCACGCCGTCCCGTTCGCCGAAGATGTAATCGGTCATCTTCGGGTTCCAACGACGGGTCTGATGTCCGAAGTGGACACCAGCTTCAAGTAGCGATTTGATCGTCACGGTTGCCATATGTTCTCCTTATGCCTCCCCGGCCGTACTCATGGTGAGAGGAGCCTCGTGACCGGGTGTGAAATTGAATACCCGCCCAGTATAAGCCAAAAACGTGATTTGGGGCTATACTGGGAAAAGTATGCAAGCCTCGATACATCCGACGTATTACCCCGACGCCAAGGTGAGCTGCTCCGGCTGCAGCCGCGAGTTCACAGTCGGTTCGACCGCCCAGGAGATCCGGGTGGAGCTCTGCAGCCAGTGCCACCCGTTCTATACCGGCAAGCAGAAGCTGGTCGACACGGCCGGCCGGGTCGAGCGTTTCCAGGCCCGAGTCGCCAAGGCGGCCAAGAAGCAGCAGCCGGCCCGGAAGCCCCAGGAACCCGCCAAGGCGGCCGAGGGCGGATCGGACGAACCCACGCCCGCCGAGCGTTTGGCGGCGATGAAGCAGGACCTCGAGCAGCGCGACAAGTAGCTGCCGTCCGAAGGCACCATGGCCGTCGATTGGCAAGCCATCCAGGATGAGAACGACCAGCTGACCGAGCAGTTGGCGGATCCCACGGTGACCGCCGACGCCGGCGCCTTGGCACGTATCGGCAAACGCAAGAAGGAACTCGAGGAACTGCTGGACCTGCGGGGCGAGATCACGCATGCCGAGAAAGCGATTGCCGACGCCAAGGAGATCGCGGAAGGCGACGACGACTCGCTGAAGCAGTTGGCAGTGGAAGAGGAAGCGGCGTCTCAGGAGCGCCTGGAGCGGCTCCGGGTCCAGCTGGTCGACCTGACCCGGGAACGTGACCCGGACGACGGGAAGCCGGCGATCCTGGAGATCCGGGCCGGGGCCGGCGGCGACGAGGCTTCCCTGTTCGCCAAGGAGCTCTACGGGATGTACGTGCGGTTCGCCGAGGAGAACGGCCTGGCCGCCGAACTGCTGTCCTCCAGCCCGTCGGAGGTCGGCGGGTTCAAGGAGGTCGTGTTCAAGCTGGACGGGCCGGAGGCGTTCGGGCTGCTCCGATACGAGGGCGGTACGCACCGCGTCCAACGGATCCCGGCCACCGAATCCGGCGGGCGCATCCACACCTCCACGGCCACAGTGGCGGTCCTGCCGGAGGCCGAGGAGACCGAGTTCGAGATCAAGCCCGACGAGATCCGAGTGGACGTCTTCCGCAGCTCCGGACCGGGCGGACAGAGCGTGAACACCACGGATTCCGCGGTCCGGATCACCCACGTCCCGACCGGGATTACGGTCAGTTGTCAGGACGAGAAGAGCCAGCACAAGAACCGCGCCAAGGCGATGCAGATCCTCCGCTCCCGGCTTAAGGCCAAGCGGGACGCGGAGGCGGCGACCGAGCGCGGCGACGCGCGGCGCGGCCAGATCGGCACCGGTGACCGCAGCGAGAAGATCCGGACGTACAACTTCCCGCAGGACCGGATCACCGATCATCGCGTCAAGCGATCCTTCTCGAACGTCAAGGGAGCGCTCGGCGGCGAGCTCCGGCCGATCGTCGACGCGCTCCGCGAGGCCGCGCGGGATGACGGTTAAGGAGACACTGGACGAATCGGGACTCGATGCCTTGGACGCCGAGGTGCTGCTGGCCTGGGCGCTGGATCGCCCCCGCACCTGGCTGCTCGCCCATGCCGCCGCACCGGTCCCGCGGGCGGTACGTGAACGGTTCGCGACGCTGTCCGAACGGCGGCGGGCCGGAGAGCCGGTCGCCTACCTGACGGGTAGCAAGGAATTTTACGGACGTGACTTCGAGGTTTCGCAGGACGTCCTCTGTCCCCGGCCGGAAACGGAAGGCCTGGTCGAGCAAGCCCTGCTCGTCCTGCGACCGGGTGACACGGTTATTGATATCGGGACGGGATCCGGCTGCATCGGAATCACCGTCGCCCTGGAACGACCCGACGTGTCGGTCGTGCTCTCTGATATTTTCCTGAAAGCATTGACGGTGGCGAGGCGGAATGCCAAACGCCTGGGCGCGGACGTCGGACTCGCGCAGGCAGACGGGCTGCCTGCGGTAGCTGCAAGGATCGCTCAGGAGCGGCTGGTGATCTTGAGCAACCCGCCCTACTTAGAGACCGCCGACGTCCCACCGCCGTTCGAACCGGCGCTGTCGTTCGAAGGCGGTCGGGACGGACTCGACATCATCCGGAAGCTCGTGGGCCAGCTACAGGAACGCGGATTGTCGCCCCGACATTTCCTTTTGGAACACCGGAAGTCCCACGGCCCTGCCGTACGGAAGTTGCTCGGGCTCCGCGCCAAGACGATGACCGACTTGGCCGGTCTCGACCGGGTGACCGGCTTCTAGCGTCCGTCCAGGATGACGGAGACGTTACGGTCCGCGTCGCCGCGCTTAATCCGCAGCTGGACCTTCGTCCCGGGCTGCCGGGAAGCGATCAGGCTGGTCAGCGTATGGCCCCGGTCGACTGCCGCCTGGTCGACGGACAGGACGATGTCTCCCCGGCGGATGCCGGCATCCGCAGCAGCGGAGTCCGGGGTGACGGCCAGTACGAGGACGCCTTCCTCGACGTCGAGCTCGTTCTGCTCGGCCTCGTGGGCGGTCAGGGCCCGGGTCGTCACCCCGAGCCGGCCGCGGTTGATCTTGCCATGTTGCTGGTAGCTGTCGATGGCCTGGTCGACGTATCCGACCGGGATCGCGAAGCCGATACCCTCGGCGCCGCCGCTGACCGCCGTATTGACGCCGATTACCTTACCGGAAAGATTGACCAACGGCCCGCCGGAGTTCCCGGGATTAATCGCCGCGTCGGTCTGCAGCAGATCGTCGAGACTGGTCTGGCCGTCGCTACCGAGCGCCCGTCCGGTCGCGGAAAGCACGCCGGCGGTCACGGTGTTGTCGAATTGCCCGAGGGCGTTCCCGATCGCAATCACTCCTTGCCCGACCCGGAGCTCATCGGCCTTGCCGAGCTCGGCGACCGGCAAGTCCTTGGCGGAGATCTTGAGCAACGCCAGGTCGAACGCGGGGTCCGTGGCCACGACCCTGGCATCGAACTGGCGGCCGTCCGCGACGGTCACGATGGTGCCGCCCGTGGCACCCTGGACGACGTGCTTGTTCGTGACGATCAGCCCGTCGGCCGTCACGATGAACCCGCTGCCGCCGGCCTCGGTGCCGCCCGGCGCGAAGAACGTCGGTTCTCCCTTGGTAGTGACCGTCACCACTGCCGGCGAGACCGCGCCGACGGCGTCGATCACCGCACTCTCGTCGTGAACCGTGACCTGCCTGGTTTCCTGTGTCACCTCACCCTGCCCGTCCCCGAATCCGGCGACGCCGGCCGCGACGCCGGCCAATCCCGCCAGGAAGCACAAGATTACGGCGACGGCCAGGAACCGCAAGCCGAGCGGTCGCGGCGGCCGGGTATCCACCGGCACGCGTTCCATCAGAAAGCCTCTTCGGTGGCGGCCGGGAGCTGCTGGTAGTCGGTCCCGACCACGACCCGGACATCCACGCCGGATCCCTTCGGGCGGGGCTGGACGACTACCTCCGCGCCGTACCGCTCCTTGAGGAGCCGGATGGTGTCCGGCTTCCGGCCGTCGGTATAGTCATAGATCACGGTGCGCTGCGCGATCTCCGCCGCGTTGCCGACCTTGATCACGTTGACCCCGAAGGCCTTCAATCCCTCCCGTTCCCCGGCGGCCAGCCCTTCGACGCCGCTGGCGTTCCGAAGCTCGACCTTGGCGGCCTCGCTACGGGCCGCGGAGCTGCCGAGCAGTTGCTTCACGAACTCCTGGATCTCGGAATAGTTGCCGGCGGTCGGCACCAGGATGTACGCGCCGCCGGGCCCGACGCTGTCATAGAGCAGTCCCGTCTTGTCGCCGTCGACCACCTGGTTCGTCACGCGCTCCGGCTGGATGTCCCGGACGATCTCGGCCAGACGCTGCGCCTCCTTTAGCGTCATGTCGGTCAGGACGTGGTCGCCCACGATGTCGATCAGCTGGCTGATCTTGGTCGGATTAGTGAGGTAGGCCACCGAGAGTGCCTTGTTCCGAGTCGCGACCAACACCTCCTGCTGGCGCCGACTGCGGTCGAAGTCGCTGGTCGTCTCGCGGGAACGGGCGTACTTGAGCGCCAGGTCTCCGTTCATATGCTGCCGCCCGGGCTTGACATCGAGGACCTGGTAGCCGTGCCCGAGCGGATAGTACGGATCGTACAGCGCTTCCTTAACGTTGAGGTCGACCCCTCCCATGGAATCCACGATCTGGCGGAAGCCGTCGAAGTCGGCGCGGACGAAGTAGTGCACGTCGAGCCCCAGGATCTCCCCGACCTTGCGCTTGAGCAAGGCGGGCCCGCCTCCCGGCACGTCCTGGTCCTCACCGATCGAGTGCACTTCGTTGATCTTCACCTGCTGGGGAGAATCCGGGACCTGGACGTACAGGTCGCGCGGCAGTGAGATCATCACGGCCCGCTTGGCCTCCGGCTCCACGCTGACCAGTTGGATCGTATCGGCGAGATCGCCACCGTCGTGATTCTCACCGCCGACCCCGATCAGCAGGATGTTCACCCGGTCGCCGCCCTTGAGCCGCTGTTTGAGCACCGCCTCGCCGCCGATGTTCTCCGTGAATATCTTGTCCGTGGCGGACGCGACCTTGAACGTGAACCAGCCGGAGCTTAGGAACGCCATCGCGAAGAACAGCAACAGCGGTACCTTCCACCAGTGCCGCCGATGCGGGTGTTCCGGACGCGCCGGTTCGTTCCTGGCTGGTTCCGGTTGGTTCTCTGTTTCGGTGACGAGTTTGACCACGCGCTCCTCCGAGGACTAATGATACCAGCTGCCCGGTCGGCCGGAAAACGCGCATAGAGCGAGTCCTACACCGTTTGCAATCGGACCGCAAGCACGGCATGGCCCCGGGAACGGCCATGCGCTACGCTTGTTCCGTATGCCGCGGAAACCAAAAGCCAAGCCGCCGCACCGGAGCGCGGTCAAGAACCCCGACCCTTCGGAGAACCCGGCGTTCGCGAACATCCCCGCGGAGCCGGAGCAGCCGGCCAAGGGAGAACGGGCCTTGCACGCCGTCTGGGAGGTCGCCAAGACGGTCGCCTTCATCGTGCTTGTGGCGGTCGTCGTGCGGGCCTTCCTGATCCAGCCGTTCCTCGTGGTCGGGGAGAGCATGGAGCCTAACTTCCAGAACGGCAATTACCTGCTGGTGAACCAGGTCTCATACTCACTCGGCAAGCCGAAGCGCGGCGACGTGGCCGTATTCAAGGCTCCTCCCGAGCCGGAGACGAGCTACATCAAGCGGGTCGTCGGGCTTCCCGGCGAGACAGTCAGACTAACCGACGGCAAGTTCGTGATCGTGAACGAGGAACACCCGGAGGGGTTCGTGCTTAAGGAGCCGTATGAGGTTGAAGGCACCAACACCTTGCCCGAGAGCGGCCAGACGAGCTGGACGTTGGGTTCGGAGGAGTACTTCGTGGCCGGTGACAACCGGCTTCCCGGCAAGTCCTCGGACTCCCGGGCTTGGGGGCCGGTACCGGAGGACTTCCTGGTCGGCAAGGTCTGGCTGCGGGTCTATCCCCTGGCCGAGTTCGGCCCGGTGCCGCACGAGCGGCCGACGAGCTACTCGTTCACCGTCGCCCCGGCCTGATTCAATCGCGGCGCAACTTGCCGAGGACCCGCTCGAGTTCGTCGGCGGAGTGATAGGACACGGACAACGTGCCCCGCTTGGCAGTGCCGCGCACCTTGACCTGAGTGCCGAGCGTCCGGGAAAGTTCCTCGGCCCAGTCGGGCTGTCCGCCCGGACGCGCCGACGGCGCGCCGCCACCCTTGGCCAACCGTTCGGCGGCCCGGACGGACAGCCGCTTTTCCAAGATGGCGTCGAGGACTCGCGGGCCGCGCTCGGGGCCGGCGGCCAGGACCGCCTGGGCGTGCCCGGCGGTAATCCGGCCCTCGTTCAGGGCGCGCTGGGCCGCCGCGGGAAGCTTCAGGAGCCGGAGGCTCAGGGCGACCTTGGCCCGGCCGACGCCCAGACGGGAGGCCAACGCCTCCTGCGTGAGTTCGGACTCGCCCAGCAGCCGTTCATATGCCTTGGCCTCCTCGAGCGGCGAGAGGTCGCTGCGCTGGAGGTTCTCGATCAGGGCAAGCTCGAAGTGCCGCTGGGAGTCATCGCTCCGCATGAAGACAGGCACGTGACTGAGTCCGGCGAGCTTCGAGGCTCGCAGCCGCCGCTCGCCTGCGATCAGGCGGAAGCCCTCGCCGTCCTCGGCCACCACTAGCGGCTGGAGGACGCCGTGATGCTTGATGCTCGCTGCCAGCTGCATGATCTCCTGCTCCACGAACCGCTCGCGCGGTTGCGACTCGGGCAGCATGATGTCCGCGATCGGGATCTCTTGTTTAGGTTCGGCGTCTGGCAGTAGCGCCTCAAGCCCTCTGCCAAGTCCGCGCTTCGGTGCGCTCATGGATTTCCTCCGTTAGTTGATCGTATGCGGTCGCCCCGGACGACATGCCGTCGAAGCTCATCGCCGATTCCCGGAATCCCGGCGCCTCGGCCAGCCGGACGCTACGTGGAATGATCGTGTCGAATACTTTCGCGCCGAAGTGTTTGCGGACGTCTTCGGCGACCTGTTTGGCCAGGTTAAGCCGGCGGTCAAACATCGTCAGGGCCACTCCCATCAGTCGAAGTTCGGGGTTCAGGCTGCTGCGGACCTTCTCGATCGTCCCAGAGAGCTTGGCGAGCCCCTCCAACGCGTAATACTCGGCCTGGAGCGGCACGACGACGAAACGTGCCGCGACCAACGCGTTCAGGGTAAGGAATCCGAGCGAGGGCGGCGTGTCGATGACCACGTACCGGTACGGGTGTTCGGCAAGGGCGGCGGACAACCGGGCGTAACGGCCTTCGGCCGTCGCCAGCTCCACTTCCGCCCCGGCCAGGTCGTCCGTCGCGGCCAGCAAGTCGAGATTCCGATAGCGGCTGCCGCGGATCAGTCGCGACGTCGGAGCTTGCCGGCACAGCACCTCGTAGGTGCCTTCACCGGGCCGCTCGTTGGCCAGCACGCTCGTGGCGTTTCCTTGGGGGTCCGCGTCGACCAGGAGCGTCCGCCGGCCACGCGCCGCCAACGCCGCGGCGACGTTGACCGCCGTGGTCGTCTTACCCACGCCCCCTTTCTGATTGGCGAATGCGATGACGGACATGTGTTTTCCTTATCGTACCGCCGTGACGCCGACGCCGCGAGCCCGGGTCAGCCGATCTTGGTGATCCGGATCCGGGTCCCGTGCTGCCGGTGCCCGTTCTTCACGCGGGAGCGCTTCTTCGGCTTCATCTTGAAGATCGTCAGCTTGGGCCCCTTGGCGTCACCGAGTGCTTCCGCCTGCACGGTCGCCTTCCGGGCGGCCAGTTCCCCGTCCGCCACGACCGCCAGGGCCGGGAACGTCAGCTTCTTGCTATCGAGTTTCTCGACGATCAGCTCATCACCCTCGGCGACGCGGTACTGCTTGCCGCCGGTGCTAATCACGGCCTGTTTCGTTGATGCTGCCATACCAGCCCAGTGTAGCGGTTTTCAGGCATCGCTTCCACGCGTCAGCCGGCAAACACGGGCTTCTTCCGCCTACTGTGCGCCGAGGCGACGCTTTGCAGCATCCCCACCCCGAGCAAGACCATCAGGATGCTCGTGCCGCCGTAACTGACGAACGGCAGCGGAATACCGGTGACCGGCATGATCCCCACGTTCATTCCGACGTTCACCACGGTTTGCACCAGTACGATCAGCATGATACCCATCGCGAGCAGGTAGCCGAAGAAGTCACGGGCGCCGTTCGCGATAGCCAACGCCCGGTAAATCACGACTGCCAACAGGGCCAGTAGTAGAAGCGAGCCGAGGAACCCGAGCTCCTCGGCGATTACCGCGAAGATGAAGTCGGTGTGCTGGATCGGTAGGAAGTTCAGCTGGCTTTGCGTACCGCCGCCGAGCGTCTGGCCGAAGAGACCTCCGGACCCTACCGCGATCTGGGCCTGTTTGACGTTGTATCCCGCACCCAACGGGTCGGCGTTCGGGTCCACGAGCGTCAGCACCCGACGTTTCTGGTAGTCGTGCAGGAACCAGAACCATGCCGTCGGGATCAATACCGCCAGCGCACCCGCCGTCCCGGCCAGAAATCGCTTCGGGACGCCGGCCGCGACGATCAGACCGAGCCACGTACCCAAAAAGACCATCGCCGTCCCGAGGTCTGGCTGGGCCGCGACCAGGAGCGTCGGGACCAGGGTATAGGCGAGCGTCTTGAAGAACGTCCGTCGGGTACCGATCGTCTTTTGGTTGTCCGCGAGCACCTTCGCCAGCACGATAACCATCACGACCTTCGCGAACTCCGAGGGCTGGAACTGGAAGAATCCCAGGTCAATCCAGCGCGTCGCGCCAAGCGCACTGGTACCGATCAGTTCGACCAGGATCAGGAAGAAGAGGGCGACCAAGTACAACGCGCCAGCCGTCCGGCGGAAGACCCGGTAGTCCGTCACGCCGATCACGAATACCAACCCCAGGCCGAGCAGCGCGAACAGGCATTGCTGGATCGCGTCCCCTGCTCCGCCGGATTCGCCGAACGTAGTCGTGAAGATTACCGCCACGGAGATCGTCAGGAGCAGGCCCACGGCGGCCATCAGGAACCAGTCGAAGTTGCGGAATCGGTCCATCAAGCCCGCTTCAGCGCCATGCGTAACGAATGCTTGCCGACGTCCACCTGCTTGGCCTTGCTCGATACGTCACCGAGTGCCAGCGTACGGGCGAGGGTTTCCTCTGCGATCAGGTCGCGATAGCTTTCGACTGCCTTGCTGAGTTCCGAGGCGTCCGATGACAACGTCAGCGTTATCCGGTCCTCTACGTTCAGGCCGGACTCTTTGCGGAATTCCTGCACGTGCCGGATGACCTCGCGAGCCAGGCCTTCACCGACCAGTGCCGGCGTCAGGTCGGTGTCCAGCGAGACGGTCGTGGTACCGTCCGACTCGGTCACATGCCCTCGCTTCTCGAACCGCAGTTCGACCGCGTCCGCCGGCAGCTTCACCGTCCCGACGGCATAGGACCCGTCGGGGTCTCGTTTGAACTTACCTGCCTTGATGTCGCGCAGGACCGCCTGGGTGCGGTCCCCGGCCACCGTGGCGACCGCCTTCGGGACCGGGCGGGCGGTGCGGCCGAACGATTCATCCTCTTCGTCGAACGGATGGTAGTCCTTCACGTTGAGTTCCTCGGCGACCATCGCCGCGATCTCCGGGCTGGCGAGCTTCGGACCGTAGGCCGCCGTCAGCGGCTGCCGGACCCGGATTCCCGCCTGGCTGCGGGCTGCCAAGCCAAGCCGTACGGCCTGCCGGGCCTGCTGCATCTGTTTAAGCAACGCCGCGTCGCGAGCCTTGTCGTCTTTCGGCCAATCCGCCAAGTGGACGCTCTCCCCGGTCAGCTCGCGATGCACGTGGTCCGTGATGAACGGCGCGAACGGCGCGGCCAGGCGGCAGAACGTCACCAGGACGTGATGGAGCGTCGCGAACGCCTGCCGTTTGTCGGCTTCGTCGCCGGACTTCCAGAAGCGTCGGCGGCTACGGCGGATGTACCAGTTCGAGAGTTCGTCCACGAACCCATACAGTTCCCGGCTGGCGGCCAGCATGTCGTACCGCTCCAGCGCGTCAGTGACGGAACGGGTCAGTTCGTCCAGGCGGGCGAGCACCCACCGGTCCAGGACATGCTTCGGCTTGGCTGGCGGCGGCGAGACCTTCCACTTGTCCACCGCAGCATACGTCGCCAAGAAGCTGTACGCGTTGAAGAGCGTCCCGGTGAAGTTCCGCAGCACCTCGCCGACCGCCTTCTCTGAGAACCGGGCCGCCTCGCCACGGACGATCGGCTGCATCATCAGGCAGAGCCGGATCGCATCCGCGCCGTACTCGGCGAAGAACGGGTCGAGCTCCGGGAAATTCTTGAGCCGCTTGCTGAGTTTGCGGCCGTCTTCGGCCAGGATCAGCCCGAGCAAGACGACGTTGCGGTACGCCTTCCGTCCCGTCATCGCCGTGCCGAGCACGTGCAACGTGTAGAACCAGCCGCGGGTCTGGTCGGTCGCCTCGCTGATGAAGTCCGCCGGGTAGTAGTCCTTAGCGAAGTCCTGCCTGTGTTCGAACGGGTAATGCTGCTGCGCGAACGGCATGCTGCCGGAGTCGAACCAGACGTCGAGGATATCCTCGATCCGCCGCATCTCCTCCTTGCACTCCTTGCAGCGGAACGTGATCCGGTCCACATGCTGCCGATGCAGGTCCGCGGGCGCCTTGCCGGAGCGTTGCTTCAGCTCCGCCCGTGAGCCGATGACCTCCAGGTGCCCGTTCCCGCAGCGCCAGATCGGGATCGGCGTGCCCCAGAACCGGTAGCGCGAGATCGCCCAATCGCGGGCGCCCTCCAGCCACTGGCCGAACCGGCCGTCCCGGACGTGTTCCGGCGTCCAGTTGATCTCCTTGTTCTCCTTGACCAAGCGCTCCTTCAGCTTCTTCACGGACACGAACCAGGACCGGGTCGCGTAGTTGAGGAGCGGGGTGTCGCAGCGCCAACAGTGCGGGTACGAATGCGTGACCGACTCCTTGCGCAGGAGTCTTCCCGCCCGCTTGAGGTCGGCGATGATCGGCTCGTTCGCCTCAAGCGCCGGCATGCCATGGTACCGGTCGAACGGCTCGGTGACTTCCCCGTTGATCGTGATGTGCTGGACCAGCGGCGCGCCTTCGCGTTTGCCGATCCGCATATCATCCTCACCGAACGCCGGTGCCACGTGCAGGACGCCGGTCCCTTCGTCAGCCGTGACCGACGCGTCCGCCACCACTCGGTAATGCTTCCCTTCGAGTCCCGCGACCGGGAACGGCGCGGCGTACTGCTTGCCGACCAACTGGCGGGCCGAAATCGTCCGCAGGACCTTGGCGCCTTTGCCGAAGGTGTGCTCGAGCCGTGATTCCGCCACGATCAGCTTCTCGTTGCCCTGCTTGACCTCGACGTATCGCAAGTCCGGGTTCACGGCCAACAACACGTTTCCCGGCAGCGTCCAGGGCGTGGTCGTCCAGGCCACGAAGGCCGTGTACGGGTCGGTCGCCAGCGGGAACTTCACGAACACGGCGGGGTCGTTGCGGTCCGCGTACCCGAGCGCTACCTCGAAGTTCGAGAGTGGCGTCGCGCAGCGCGGGCAGATATGCATGCTCTGGCGGCCTTCGTACAGCAGGTCTTTCTCGTATAACGTCTTCACGATGTGCCAGATGGACTCCATGTAATCCGGGTCCATCGTCTTGTAGTCGTCCTCGAAGTCGACCCAACGGCCCAGCCGCGTGGTGACCTTCTCCCACTCCTTGGTAAAGCGCAGGACGATCGACTTGCACTTGTCGTTGAACGTCCCGATGCCCATCTCCTCGATCTCCTGGCGTCGTTTGATGCCGAGTTCCTTCTCGAGCTCATATTCAACCGGCAGGCCGTGACAGTCCCAGCCGAACCGTCGTTCGACGTACCGGCCCTGCATCGTCTTGAAGCGCGGCACGACGTCCTTCAGCGTCCCGGGCAGCAGATGTCCGGTGTGCGGCTTCCCCGTCGCGTAGGGCGGTCCATCGTAAAAGACGAAGCGCTTGCCGCGCTTGGTCCGCTTCAGCGACTGCTCGAAGGTCCGTTCCTTGTTCCATAGCTTGAGCAACGACTCCTCCAACTGCGGGAAGGAATCGATTGGACGGGGCTTCTTGAGAACGGTGATTTTCTTTGGCATGAAGAACTCGCGGTTACGCGAGGACCCTTTCGGGCGGTACCACCTCGGTTCCCGTCAGTTCCGCGCGGTGAGCGCTGGGACGTCGGGGCGCTTCGTTGCCGGCCGGCGGGCCGGATCGTCCGGGTCTACTACCCCGGTCGCGGCCGGGAGTTCTTCCGGAAGCATCTCCCGGTGATCGCCGGAATCGGTCGCTTCAATCCCAGGGTAAACTACTTCCGCTTCAGAATCGACTTCCGGCGCGGCTTCGAGCCTTTCGGTTCGAGCACTACCCACTCCGTCTTGTCGATCACCGAGTTCGGGATCACGTGGACCTTTCCGTCCGACGTCTCGATCCGGGTCTTCCGGATGTCCATGCTCAAGACGTGGCCGACGGTCCCCTTCTCGCCGACCTGCACCTTCGCCCCTGGCTGGAAATTCCGGTCCGCCGCCAGCGACAAGCCGGCCAACGTGTCCGAGATCAGCGGCGCCACGCCCGTCGAGAGCACTAACGCCAGCACCACCGACGAGCCGGTCACCGCCAGTAACAGGTCGTTCAAGCCGAGCGTCTGGATGATCACCAGCAACAGCACGACCCAGAGGAAGGCGCGGGCCAGGGTGTAGAGGATCGGCTTCAAGGCCCTGGGGATCCGGGCCACCTTCAAGGCGTAACCGAGCGCCAGGATCGCCAGCTCCACCAGCGCCAAGCCGACCAACAACGCGATTACCAGGTCCGGTAGCTTGTCCAAGAGCCGGTCGCCGAGGTCCTGCAGTTTCGATGCGAATTCGATCATCGCTCTCCATTCTAACCGTTACCGCCGCTTCCGGGGATTCCGGATCCGTTTCCGTAAACCCCTCGATCCGAGCGTACTCCTCTGGGGTCAGCCGAGCGCCCGGGTCGCCAGGCTCGCCAGCAGCTGGATCGTCACCAGCGCGGCGATCGGACTGAGGTCGATTCCCGCCATCGGCGGAATCAATCTCTGGAACGGACGTAGGATCGGGTCCGTGGTCTCGATCAGGAACCGTCCCGCCGGGCCGCTCGGATGCGGCTTGATCCAACTCAACAAGACTCGGATCAGGATCAGGACCTGCAGCGTAAAGCTCAGGATCTCGATGAACTGGATCAGGAATGTGTTTGTCATTGGCCGTTTCCGTACGCGCTTCATCTTGCCGGTTCCCGGCCGGGCTTGCAATCGACCGCCGGGCGGCCTCGTGCAGCATCTCGACGCGATCCGCCCGCTCCAAGGCGCGTTCGGTGTCTCCGCTGCCGACCGCTGACGATACGACGAGCAACGCCTCGGCCGGGGCGTTCTCGGCTCGCAGGCGGAGCAGACGGTCCGCTGCTTCCCGGGACGCCGTAAGGGAAGGCAGCGGATCGACGTCGGCCCGTACTGCCTCCGCTGACGGGCGACGCACCGGCGTGAAGAACTCGGCTGGGGAAGCGGCGCCCCTGTGCCTTTTTAGCTCCCGCGAGGCCAGCCGGACGGATCGCGGTGCTGATTCGGTTCGGCCATGATCTCGCCTGCTTGCCGGAGCAGCCGAGGGTTCCTCTTCGCGCTCAGGCGGCTTGAGCATGGCGTAAATGGCCGACTGGCGCTCCAGTGGGTTGGCGGCGAAGGCCGCAAAGGCGCCTTCCATATCCCCATCCAGCACGTACCCCTCCGCGAGTTTCCGGGAGACGTAGGACCGGGTCTCATCGACCAGCGAACCGATACTCCGTACGCCATCGGACTCTCCCAGGAATCGGCTCCAATCCGTCACGGTACTGTCCGGGTTGGCACGGATGTTCTGGACCACCTGTTCCGCCACTGCCGGGTCGCACGACGCATAGACCTGTTCGATCAAGGCTTCGTGCTGCAACGGTCCGGCTGTCTCTGCTATCGGTGTCATGTTGATTTGAAAAATCGCGCCAAACGGGCGCGTCGCCCCTCCTATCGACCGTAGGTCGGGTGTAATGGTCGAGCGGACCGGTATCCTGGCTTATCCCGACGGCATCGGGAATCACAGTGGCGGGACCACGGCCGATTCGCACGGCGCTTCCCCGGCACCACTCGTCTGGGTCGTTTTATTAATCAGCCGCAGGCGGAGTAGCCACATGAGTGGCACGTCTTGCAGCCGGAGGCGAACTCAAGCGGACCGCCGCAGTCCGGGCAGATGCCGGCGAGCTTGCCGGACGCGGCTGGCACGTCGGCGGTCGCCGCCTTCGCCCGAGCCTTGGCGTCGACCTCGTCCGCGGCCACCTTCGGGTCGGTCGGCAGCTTCGGCAGCATGGCCGCACCGTCCCCGGTCTGGGGCAGATCCAGCTTCGGATACAAGTAGTCCTCGATGGTCTTGCCGATCGCGTCCGCGACGGAGGTCACCTTGGCGTCCCCGAAGCCGTACGGCTGGTCGGTGATCCCGCGGAGTTCCTTGATGATCGCCCGCGGCGATACGCCGGCTCGCAGTGAGGTCGAGACCAGGCGGCAGATCGCCTCGGTCATCGAGGCGCCGAGTCCGCCGGCCTTGCCGAGCGAGGCGAAGACCTCTACCAGTTCGCCGCTTTCGTCGGTATTCATGGTCACGTACATGTTCCCGTACGCGGTCACCTGCTTCACGGTGAGGCCGCGGAGCATGCTGGGCCGGGCCGTCGGCATGCCTTGGTCGCGCACTTTGCGCGGCTCGGCGGCGGCCTTCTCCTGGCCGTCCTGCTTCGCGTCCTTGTCGTCCTTCACGCGGGTCAGCACGGCGTCCCGGCTGCCGTCCCGGTAGAAGGTCACGCCCTTGAGGCCCATGTCGTAGGCGGATTCATAGAGCTCCTTCACCTGGTCGACAGTGTAGCTGTTCGGGGCATTCACGGTCTTGCTGATCGAGCTGTCGGTGTAGTCCTGGATCTTGGCCTGCACCTTCACGTGGTCCATCGGCGCGAGGTCGTTCGAGGTGACGAAGTAATCCGGGACTTCCGCGCCCTCGTGCTCATCCTTCCAGGCCTTGAACAGCGGATGGTACATGATGTGCTCGCCCGTCCGGTCGGTCCGCTTCATCGCGAAGTCGTAGACCGGCTCGATGCCGGAGCTGACGCCGGAGAGCAGCGAGGTGGTGCCGGTCGGCGCCTGGGTCAGGACGACGGCGTTCCGGATGCCGTACTTCTGGATCTTCGCCTGGATATCCTTCGGCAGGCGCTTGATGAACCAGCCTTGCATGTACTTGCTGCGGTCGAACATGGGGAACGGCGCCTTCTCCTTGGCGATGTCGGCCGAGGCGTCGTACGCCGCGTCGCGGATCGTCTTGTAGATCTTCTCGATCACGTCCAGCGACTTGTCGGACCCGTAGCGCAGCTTCATCTTGATCAGCGCATCGCCGAGGCCCATCGTCCCGAGCCCGGTCCGGCGGGTGCCCATCTGCTGCTCCTCGTTCTCCTTGAAGAAGTAGTAGTTGGCGTCGACGACGTTGTCGAGCGCGCGGGTCGCCGTCCGGGAGTGGTCGGCCAGCGAGTCGTAGTCCATCTCGCCTTCCTCGGTGACGAAGGCGGAGAGGTTCAACGCGCCGAGGTTGCAGACCGCCCATTCGCCCAGCGGCTGCTCGCCGCACGGGTTGGTGGAGATCAGCTTCTCGTAATACCAGGTATTGGACCGCTTGTTGGACCGCTCCATGAAGTGCAGTCCCGGTTCGGCCGAGGCGTGGGCGCTCTCGCAGATCGAGTTCCAGAGCTTCTTCGCCTTGACCGTCTTGTAGACCTTGTCGTTCCACTTGAGATCCCAGTCGGCGTCGTCCTTGACCGCCTGCATGAATCCGTCGGAAATGCAGACGGAGATGTTCGAGCCGAGCAGCTTCCTGAGGTCGCGCTTGGCGGTGATGAACTCCTCGACGTCCGGGTGGGTGTCGTCGAGCATCAGCATTAGCGCGCCGCGGCGACTGCCGCCCTGCTGGATCACCTCGTGGGTCGCCACCGAGTAGAGTTCGGCCCAGGGGATCGGACCCGAGCTAGTGCCGTTGACGGTCTTGATGTGGCTGCCCCGCGGCCGCAGCGAACTCAGGTTGAGTCCCACGCCGCCGGCCCGGCACATGATCTCGGTCATCGCCTTAAGGTTATCGAGGATGCCGTCGCGGGAATCCTCCGGCGACGGGATCACGAAGCAGTTGTAGAACGTGACCTGGTGCCCCGTACCGGCGCCGGACAGGATCCGTCCCGCCGGGACGAACTTGAAGCCTTCCATCGACTTGTAGAACTTCTCTTCCCAGGCCTTCTGGTGTTCCGGTGCCTCGACGGCCGCTAGCGCCTTCGCCACCCGCGCCCACATCTGTTCGGGATGCCGCTCCATCGGCTTGCCCTGCTGGTCCTTCCAAGCGTAGCGATCTAGAAAGACCTTCTTGCGGATGCCTTCGAGTTCAGTCCCCTTCTTCACTTTTACGGGACTCTTCAGGGCTACTTGCTTGAGGTCTTTTCGGGGCGCTTGGATCGTGGCTTGGGTCACAGGACTCCTTTCGTGTGTGTAAGTGTTGTTGTTATTTCAGGCCGGTTGGCGATTCCGGCTGGAGGCCTTGGCCGTCTCCTGTTTGAGGAGAACCTTCTTGATCTCCGCATCGAGCTCGGAGAGGTCGGCGAACTCGCGGTAGATGCTGGCGAACCGGATGTAGGCGATCTGATCCAGGTCCTTGAGTTGGCGCATCACGATACCGCCGATCCGTTCGCCGGCTATCTCGGTGTCACCGCAGCCCCGGATCGCCTGTTCGGCCTGGGCGACGACACGCTCTACGGACGATTCCGATACCGGCCGCTTTTCGCAGGCCCGACGGATACCACGGGACAACTTGTCACGCGAGAACGGCTCGCGACGGCCGTCCTTCTTGACGACGGTCAGGGCCGGTGTCTCGACTCGCTCATACGTCGTGAAGCGAAACCCGCACCGCTCGCATTCCCGGCGGCGGCGGATGGCCGGTGCGGCCTCGACGTCGCGTGAATCGATCACGCGGAGAGAATCTGCTTGGCATTGCGGGCATTCCATGGAGTGGTTTGTAGGCGTCCGATCAGCGGTTTCATGCGTGGCAGGCGTCAAGGACTACTCAAACCACAACCTGTTGGACAACTTGCCTCACCATAGTTACCAGATGTTGGGTCCGTCAACGCAGTGACCTGCTGGCTTGTTCGTCCATCAGGTTTGTCCTTACCTTTTTGTGACTGATTGAACAAACGTCCTAAATAGCAGTCCGGCGTAGATGAAAACACCGCCGGGCAAAGGGCGGTGTTTTCAGGGTTCGTTCGTCGGGAATCAGCCCATCTTGCGCCGGATGAACGCCGGCACGTCGAGCTCGTCGGAATCGGTCGTGGTATCGGAGGCGGCGCCGACCGGCTGGGTCAGGTCCTCGGTCGCGGCTTGGGCCGGCTCCTCGGACGCGTCATGGCGCGGAGCCTTGCGGGTCTCACCGGCGAATCCGGTAGCGATGACCGTGATCTTGATCTCGCCGGCCAGTTCCTCGTCGATCACCGCGCCGAAGATGATGTTGGCATCCGGGTCGGCCGCGTCGGTGATGACCTTGGCGGCTTCGTCGATCTCATGCATGGTCAGGTCATTGCCGCCGGTGATGTTGAAAAGGATACCCTTGGCACCATCGATCGCCAGCTCCAAGAGCGGGGAGTCGATCGCACCGGTGGCCGCCTCGATCGCGCGGTTCTCACCCTGGCCGTTGCCGATGCCCATCAGGGCCGAGCCGGCGTTGGCCATCACTGCCTTCACGTCCGCGAAGTCGACGTTGATCATGCCGTGCTGGGTGATCAGGTCGGAGATGCCCTGCACGCCTTGGCGCAGGACGTCGTCGACGACCGAGAAGGCGTCGAACATCGAGGTCTTCTTGTCCACGACCTGCAGGAGCCGGTCGTTCGGAATCGTAATCAGCGTATCCACCCGATCCTTGAGCTCCTCGATGCCGGCGTCCGCCACACGACGACGACGCTGGCCTTCGAAAGCGAACGGACGAGTGACAACTCCTACGGTCAGCGCACCGACTTCCCGGGCGATGTCAGCTACCAGTGGGCCCGCGCCCGTACCGGTGCCGCCACCGGCGCCATAGGTGACGAAGATCATGTCCGCGCCGCGAAGCGCCTCGGCGATCTCGCCGCGATCTTCCTCAGCTGCCTTGCGGCCCATCTCCGGGTCCGCGCCGGCGCCGAGACCGCGGGTGGTCTCCTTGCCGATGTGGATCTTCAGCGGCGCCTGCGAGTTATGCAGCGCCTGAGCATCCGTATTGATCACGATGAATTCGATGCCCCGCATCTGGGACTGGAGCATCCGATTGACTGCTTGACAGCCGGAACCGCCAACGCCAGCAACCTTGATACGCGCAAAAGTCTCAATTTCTGGCTTAACTTCCATCAATTTGAGTGCCTCGTTTAATGACTGGCTAGTGTACTACGGCAAAAACCGTTTGACAACTGACTTCACGCTATCAAGATATTGTACACCGGGCAAACTACCGAACCTATTTGTTGTTCTTAACTGCAGATTATTGTCCAGGCCCCAGAGCATCAGTCCGATGGAAGTCGCGAAGGACGGGTCGTCCACCTTGTCGATCATCCCCTTGAGGTCGGAGGGAAACCCGACTTGGGCAGGCAGCCCGAGCTGCTCCTTGGCCAGGTCCACGACCCCGGGCAACTTCGCTCCCCCGCCGGTGAGTACGACTCCCGCCGGCAACTTGCCGTCGCGGTCCATGCTCTTGAGCTGCTTCTTGGCGAGCCCGAGCAGCTCCGTCATCCTTGCCTCCACGATCTCGGCGATCAGCTTCTTGGCGACCTTGTTCTCCTCGTCGCCCTGGGTCAGCTCGCCGAGGTCGATCGTCTCCTTGCCTTTGATATCCCCGGGACGGGCGTGACCGTACTCCAGCTTCACCCGCTCCGCGATATCCGTATCCGTCTTGAGGCCGATCGCGAGGTCGTTGGTCACATGACTGCCACCCACGGGCAACACTGAGGAAGCGAAGACGTCGCCCTCCTCGAACACCACCAGGTCGGATACGCCGGCCCCGATATCGAGGATCGCCACGCCAAGCTCCTTCTGTCGCTTGCCAAGTACTCCCTGAGCGGCCGCGAGACCGGACAGTACGAGGTCCTCAAGCTCGATTCCCGCTTGGTAGACGCATTTCCGTAGGTTCTTGATCTGGGGCGTGGCGGCGGTGATGATGTGCGTCTCCACCTCCAGGCGGATACCGCTCATCCCGATCGGGTCCTTGATGCCCTCCTGTCCATCCACGATGTACTCCCGCGGGATGACGTGGATGATGTCCTTGTTGGACGGGACGGCGACCGCCTTGGCCGCCTCGACCGCCCGGCTGACGTCCTCCGACCCGATCTCCGAGTCGGCCCGGGATACCGCGACGACGCCGCGGGAATTCTGCGACTCGATGTGGCCGCCGGAAATGTTCACGTACGCGCTACCGACGCTGACGCCGGATGTGCGCTCGGCCTCCTCGACGGAAGCCGCGATGGACTTGACCGTCTCCTCGACGTCGACGACGTTACCCCGCCGCAGTCCCGAGGCCGGCGCGACGCCGACGCCGATGATCGACGGATGCGGCTCCTCGGCCGTGAGCTGTCCGATCGTTGTCCGGATGAATTCGGTCCCGATATCGAGACCGACGACTATGTGTTCTCGAGGCATAAAAAAATCTGTTCGGTGACCCGTTTATGGTCTTCTCTCACTTTAGGCTGTGCGTCAGGGCGTCGCAAGGAGATATGGCCCGAAGACCAGCGCGCCGACGCCGATCGCCACGAACGCCGCCAACAGGACGGCCCCGGCCAGGGCATCCTTGATACGTCGGACCGACCCGTGGTGCTGCGGATGCAGGATGTCCAGGAAATCCTCGATGACCGTGTTGATCACCTCAAGCGTCAGTACCAGGCCGATCGCCAGCAGGACGATCGCGAACTCGGGTCCGGAGATCCCCAGTAGGATTCCGGCCGTGACGGCCAGGGCCGTCGCGGCCACGTGGATGCGCAGGTTGGCCTCGCTGCGGAGGACGTGCCAGACGCCGCGGGCGGCGTATCGGAAGCTTCTGTGCAGCCGCTTGGGGTCGAGTTCCTTGACCACCCTACGCCTCCTCCAGGATCAGGCGGGTCCGCCGGTCCATCTCGCGTGCGCCGGCGTCGGTGCCGTCCTCGTGCCCTAACAGGTGCAGCACCCCGTGGACCACCGTCTCCCGCAACGCCTGACGGAAGTCACGGCCGTCTTCCCGCGCCAGGCGTTCGACGACGGCCGGGCAGATGACGACCTCGCCGCCGCTGCCCTGTGGGAACGACCCGTCGAACGGGTAGCTCAGGACATCGGTCGCCTTGTCCTTGGCGCGGTGCCGGCGATTAAGGTCCCGGATCGTGGGTTCGTCCGTGAAACTGACGGATACTTTGGCTACCCGGGCTTGTTCGGCGGCAACGATGGACCCGACGAGTTCCCTGACCTCCGAGCCGTCCAACGCGTCTCCGTGGACGTCTATCTCGGTCATTTCCCCCGCTTCGGGTACTTGATGCGCTTGTGTAGGTCGCTGACAAGCCCCTCGACGAACGCCTCCTTGATGATCGTTAGCTCGAAGGTCGAGAGCGGCGCCTCGTCGAGCTGGCCGTCGGTGATCCGTGCGTTCACCAGGTCGTTCACCAGCGCCCGGATCTTGGTCTCATCGGGGCTGGTCAGCGTACGGGAAGCGGACTCGGCGGCGTCCGCGAGCATGATAAGGGCGGTCTCCTTGCTGCGTGGCCGGGGGCCGATGTAACGGTAGTCGGATTCCTTCGGCTGGCGGTACTTCTCCTTGGCGACCTGCCAGAAGAACTCCATCCGGGTCGTGCCGTGATGCTCCGGAATCGCGGCCGCCACTTGTTCGGGAAGCCGGGCGGCCTGGGCCAACGCCAACCCCTCGGAGATGTGTGCGCGCAGCACCTCGGCGCTTTCCTTGGGGTCCAGCGAAGCGTGCGGACTCTTCTGGTCGCGCTGGTTCTCTACGAAGTACTCCGGCATCTCGGTCTTGCCCACGTCGTGATAGAGCGCTTGCACCCGGGCCAGAAGCGGGTCTGCGCCCTGCAGGCGCTTGGCCACGCTCTCGACCATGGCCGCCATCCGGACGGAATGGGAGTACGTGCCGGGAGCATCGGCCGCCAAGCGGCGCAGCAACGGCCGTCGTGGGTTTTCCAGCTCGAGCAACTGCAGGAATGTCACGACGCCGAGCGGCCCGGCCAGGAACGCAACCCCCGCGAAGGCCGCGGTGGCCAACAGGGCCCCGTTCAACGCCGCTGCCACGGCGAACTTGGGCAGGTTCGACGGGTCGAAGTTCCCGGCCAGTAGGCTGAATGCCACCATGCCGATGAAGACGACTCCCGCCCCCGTAACCCCGGCATGCAGGAACGACTGGATATCCGTCATCCGGCGGTGCGTGACCACCACGACCACGGTCGCCGCGAGGTGTATGAAGATGAGCTCGAACGAAGCACCACCGGCCAGGCCGTACAGCATCACGAAACTCGTACCCGCCACCAACGCCGGACGGGTGCCGTAGAAGATCGATACCAACAACGGCAGGGCCGCTACCGGGATGACGTACGCCAGGATCGGTTGCGGCGGAACGATCAGCACCTCGACCAATACCAGGCCGATCGCACTCAGGCTGAGGCCGGCGAGTAGGCGGCGCAGATGTCGGCGTGGCCGCACCAACCGCGGGATCAACCCGAGTAACGATCCGGTCGCTAATAGCACCACCATCAGGACCGCCAGCGTCTTCTGGTAGTCGAAGGACGGCCGGGTGAGGCCGAGCGCTTCCAGTCGCTCCACGTCGAAGGCCGTGACAGACTCTCCTTGCCCGATCACGACCTGATCCCGTTCCACCGTGTAGCTGACGGGCTGGACCGCTTCGGCCGCCTCGTCTCGCGCTCGCTGGGTAGCGTCCTCGTCGACCACGTAGTTGGGCACTAGCAGTCGCTGGCCGAGTACGACCACGCTGCTACGGACCGGCGCCGGAAGATCGCCCGGCAAGCGGGACGAGACAAGCTCCCCGGCCCGGCCGAGGTCGGCCTGGGTAATGCGACGCAACTGCAGTTCGGTCAACGCCTTCCGGGTCACGGTGACCGTCCGGGACCACCCTTCCTGGGAGAGACGCAGTATCGTCCGGGCATCGTCATCGCGGACGTTCGGCAGCACGTCACCGAGTCGGTCGAGCTTCCGGCTTTCCGACTCGTCGGCCTGGCGGATGTCGTCGATCGCGGAGACGGTGCCGGCCAGCTTGCCGTTCTGTTGGTTGAGAGCGGTAAGGTCCTTGCGGTAGACGGGCGGGACCTGCTGTTGCGCTCGTTGCTCGGTCTCGTCCGTCTTCAGCCGGCTCTGGTACGTGATGGTGCGCGGCGACTTGTACGTCCGGTCCGCGACTTCCCCTTCCGCCAGCCCGCCCACGCCAGCGGTAGGCTGCGTGATGACGAGCGTCAACACGATCGAAACCGCGCCGATCAGGGCGGCGAGCGGAAGGAAACGCCGGATCCGCCGCAGCATGTCCTAGGCGCCGAGGCGCTCCTTAACCTTGGCCACGACCTTGCCTTGGTCGGCACGCCCGGCGGTCTTTTCCTTGAGCGCGCCCATGACCTTGCCGATATCCGCCAGTCCGCTGGCACTGGTGGCCGCGACGGCTTCCTCGACGGCCCGGTCGATCTCCTCGTCGGAAAGCTGCTTCGGCAGATACCGCTTGATAATCTCCGCCTCGGCCCGTTCCTGCGCGGCCATCTCGGGACGGTCCTTGGCCGCCTCTGCGGATTCCTCGCGCTGCTTGAGCTGCTTCGCGACCACCGCCGATCCCTTCGCCTCGTCCAGGTCTCCGCCGGCCTCGATCGCCGCGTTCTTGAGCGCCGCGGACAGGGACCTGAGGACCGTGCGGTCCGGTTCCTGCTTCGACCTCATCGCCTCGACGAGATCGGACTGGATGCGTTCGAGTAGCGACATCAATACCACCCCATGCGCTTGGCGCGTGCCTGGCGGCGCTTCTCCTCACGGATCGCCTCGGTACGGCGCGCCCGGCGGTTCGGTTTCTGCTGGTGGAAGCGACGCTTCTTGGCCAGCGACAGCACGCCGCTCTGGACGACCTTCCGGTTGAAACGCCGGATCAGGTTCTCCGTGGATTCGTTGTCTTTCTTCTGTACGACGGTCAAATCGATCACCCCCTAGAGTGCGGTTTCCTTATCCAGTCCTCCGAGGACGTGGAGATGAATATGCCCGATGTCTGCCTGTTTGGCGGAGTTGATGTTCAACCGGTATCCTTTTTCGCCACTCTGCTCGTCGCCGACCTGCTTGGCGGTCGCGACCATGTCCGCCAGCAAGTCACGGTCGGACAGCGAGTCCAGGTTCGGATGATGTTCCTTCGGAATGACGAGCAAGTGGACCGGCGCCTGGGGTTGGACGTTCTTGATTACCAAGACACGGTCGTCCTCGTGGACGACATCGGCCGGCGCTTTTTTCGCCACGATATCGCAAAAGATGCATGCATCCGCCATACCCGCAGTATATAGCGTACCCGGGCCAGGCTCTAGGCCACGGTGCCGGCGTCCTTGGGGAGGCGTCCCTGGACCTCCTCGACGGCCTTCTTGAGCGAGACGGTCTCCTGCATGCCCGATGACATGTCCCGGATGATGATGCTGTTCTCCATGGCTTCCTTCTGTCCGATAATCAGAGCTAGCGATACGCCGAGCTTGTCGGCCTGCCGGAGCTGGCCCCGGATCCCTTCCTTGCCGAAGGCCGCAGTAACCGAGACGCCCGCCTGGGTGAGCTCGCCGAGCAGGCTGAACGCGTGACGCTTGGCCACGTCGCCGAGTTGGATCAGGTACACCTGGGGACGCGATCGGAACGACTTCTTACCGGCCTTGGCCTTAAGGGCCTCGACGATCCGGTAGACGCCGCAGCCGGCCCCGACGGCCGGGGTGTCGGTCCCGCCGAGTTCACGAATCAATCCGTCGTACCGCCCGCCGCCGGCCAAGGCAGCGGCAGCGCCTTCGGACCCCCAGATCTCGAAGACCGTCCGGGTGTAATAGTCGAAGCCCCGGGCCAGGTGCGGATTCAGTTCGTACGGGATGTCGGCCTGCTCCAGGTATTCAAGCGCCGCGGTGAGGTGATCACGGTCATCCGGCGTCAGCTGGTCGACCAGCGGTGGGATCTGCTCGACGACTTCCCGAGTGGCCTGGTCCTTGCTGTCCAGGATCCGCAGCGGATTGTCCTTGAGCTGCCGTTTGGCGTCGTCGGAGACGCGTTCCTGCTGCGGGGTCACCGTGTCGACGATGAGCCGCCTGATTTTCTTCTGTGATTCGGCCCCTCCTAGCGAGTTGACCTGGACCGTGAGGCCTGGAAGTCCAAGACTGGCTAGCACCTGCCAGCATGCCAGGATGACCTGCGCGTCGGTCGCCGGGTCGTCCGAACCGAACGCCTCTAGTCCGAACTGTTCGTGCTCGCGGAACCGTCCCGCCTGGGGACGTTCGTAGCGATACATATTGCAGCAGTACGCCAGCTTCACCGGTTGAGGCAACGACTTCATGCCATGCTCGACGTACGCCCGGGCCACTCCCGCCGTGCCTTCCGGCCGCAGGCTGACCGAGCTGTCCGACCGGTCCTTGAACGTGTACATCTCCTTATGGACGATGTCGGACGCCTCGCCGACCGAGCGCACGAACAGGTCCGTCGCCTCCAGGACCGGCGTGCGGATCTCGTCGAAGCCGTGGTTGCGGGCCACGGCCCAGAACGCGTCCTCGACGGCGCGGTAAGCTGCGGCGTCCTCGGGAAGGATGTCACGCATCCCGCGCAAGGTCTGATACTGGCCTGACGGTTGTGGAGAGGTACTCATGGCTACCTTTCAAGCTTAGGGACGGGCACGCACCGAGGCAACGGGTCAGGCGCCCCAATGGGCGACGACCAGGCGTTCCGGACTGCCAGCCCGCTGTATCTGGCGACAAGATTCGCGATGAACGCTGACGACCTTCTGCAGCGTGACGTATCCTACGATTCTCTCTCCGGGGCGGGGTCGGCAGCAGCGCGCCAAACGAGTCGGAAAGCCCCGTTGGTTGTCGACGACCACCCTTTCCTTACCGGCCGGTCGGCGCGGCCGGCGGCGCGGAGCAGGAGCGGGTGCGAACCCCAGTGTCCGGGCGATGGCCGCTTCGCTCAACCGGCCTTCGGCGATACCGGCCAGTACCCCAGCCTCGTCGGACGCACCCGGGAGCAGGCCTTCTAACCGCTGCCATTCCGGTTTGTCCAACGTGACAGGCCGGCGGTGGCGCCGGAGGATCGCCGCTAGCTCCTTGCGACCGGCCGCCGCCATGGCGCCACGGTCGTGCTCGCGGAAATACCGGCGTATCGCCCACCGGGCATGTCCGGTCCGGACCGATTTCAGCCAGTTGCGGTTCGGTCCGCCCGGGCCGCGGATGATCTCGACGACGTCGCCGTTCGACAGCCTGCCGTCGAGCGGCACGATGATGCCGTTCACGTTCGCACCCCGGCAGGAGTGGCCGACCTCCGTATGTACGCTATACGCGAAGTCGACCGGCGAACTGCCGGAGGGCAGGCTGTGCACCTGCCCCTTCGGGGAGAATACGAAGATCCGATCCGTGAAGAGGTCCAGCTTGAACCGCTGCACGAAGTCCGCCGACTGGGCGACCTCGTCCTGCCAACTCTTCAGGCGCCGCATCATCGCGCTCTGTTCCTCGGTGGCCCGCTTGGGCTGCTTCCCTTCCGCGTACACGGCGTGGGCGGCGACCCCATGTTCGGCTTCGTCATGCATCTGCCACGTGCGGAACTGCACCTCGAGCAGCCGGTTGTGCGGCCCGAACACCGTCGTGTGGAGCGACCGGTATCCGTTCGATTTCGGCACCGCGATGTAATCCTTGATCCGGTGTGGCAACGGCTGCCAGGTCCGGTGAATCACGCCCATTCCCCGGTAACAGTCGGCGACCGTGTGTACGATCACCCGCACGGCAAAGAGGTCGTAGACTTTGTCGATGTCGCGCTGTTTTTCCTGTAGCTTCCGGTACAGGCTATACAGCGTTTTCGTCCTAGCATCCACTCGGACCTCGAGACCTTCCTTGGCCATGACGGCAGCGAACTGTCGTTTGACCTGCGCCAAGTACCGCCGGCCTTCCGTCATCGCCGTCTCGACCTCTTCCTTAAGTCGCCGGTAAGCATGGGGATGTGCATATTCGAAAGCCCGGTCGGATAACTCGGCCCGGACTTCACCCATCCCGAGACCGTCCGCCAGCGGCGCGAACACCTCGATGGTCTCGACGGCGAACCGCTTGCGTTTTTCCGCCTTGATGCCGACGACCGTGCGGATGTTATGCAACCGGTCGGCCAGCTTCAGGAGAACCACTCGGATATCCTTCGCCATCGCCAAGAACAACCGCCGCAGGTTCTCTGTCTCGACCGGGATGTCCGTCTTGGGCAGGCGGACCGAGGAAAGCTTCGTGACCGCCTCGACCAGGCCCGCGATGTCCTCGCCGAAACCCCGCTCCAACTCATCCAGCGTCACGTCGGTGTCCTCGAGCACGTCATGCAAGAGCGCCGCGGCCACGGTGGGGCCGTCCAGCTTCCAGCCGCAGAGGATGGTCGCCACCTCCAGGCAGTGACAGACGTACGGCTCGCCGGTACGTCGGTACTGCCCGGCATGGCTACTTCGCGCCAGGCGGTAGGCCCGCTCGATCACCTGGCGCTGCTCTTCGGAGAAGCGTCCTAACCGGCGCTGCAGGCGCCTATGCGCCGCGGAAATCGTCGAGTCGCCATTCAAGACTGGTCCTTCCGTTCCATTCGTTGATCATCGGCCGGCCGATGATGTCGACTATCGTTCCCGGAGCCGCCTCCGCCGCCCGTTCCCCGTCCCCGAACGCGATCGCCGAAACACTCCGGCCGTCCGGCAGCCGCAAGGTCTTCTTAAGGTGGGTGCCGTCCGCGCCGACGGTGGAGACCCGCTCGACCGTCACGCCCTTGAGCAGCAGGCACGGCCGCGGGTTCCCCCGGCCGTGCGGCTCGAGACGGTCCAAGGCCCGGCACAACTCCTCGGTCACTTCCTCCGCACGCACCTCCAGATCCACGTCCCGTACCGCGACGTAGTCGTCCGGACCCAGGTGCTTCCCGGCGAACGCCTGCAGGGCCGCCTTGAACCGCGTCAGCTTGTCCGCCGCCACGGTCAGTCCGGCCGCCTGGGCGTGCCCGCCGAACTTCTCGAGCAGTTCCTCGTGCGCGCGCAAAGCGTCGGTGATGTGGAAGCCGGCGGTGGAACGCGCCGAGCCGATGTACCGCTCACCCTCCCTGCCCAACACCAGTGCCGGCCGGCCGTAGGTCTGGCTGAGCCGCCCGGCAATCAGGCCGGCGATACCGCTCTTCCACGGCCCTTCGACGATCACGATCGCCTGGTCGTCGGCGACCCGCCCCAGCTGTTCCCGGGCGTCGGTGACCGCGGTCTCGGTCAGCTCCCGGCGTTCCCGGTTCCGGTCCTCGAGGACGTCGGCCAGGCGCTTGGCTTCCGCAGGGTCCTTGGCCAGCAACAATGCGAGCGCGTCGTCCGCCCCGCCCAGACGACCCGCGGCGTTCAAGCGCGGCGCGATAGTGTACCCGAGCGTACCCGCGGTGACGTTCTCCTGCGGGATGCCGGCCGCGGTCAGCAAGGCCTGGAGGCCGGGGCGGGGCGACTTGCGCAGCACCGTCAGCCCGAAATACACCAGGGTCCGATTCTCTCCACGTAGGTCCGCTAGGTCCGCCACGGTCCCGATCGCCACCAGGTCGAGCAGCCACTTCTCGGCGGCCTCCCGCCCGCGCTGGTCCAAGTCGGAGCCTGCCAGCAGGGCCTGGGCCAGCTTGAACGCGACCCCCACCCCGGTCAGTTCCTTGTTCGGGTAATCGTCCCCGGGACGCTTGGGATTCACCACCGCTTCCGCCTCGGGAATACGGGGCGGCGGCTCGTGGTGGTCGGTGACGACGACCTTGAGTCCTGACCGGCGGCCTTCCGAGATTTCCGTGGCGCACGAGATGCCGCAATCCACCGTCACGACCAGCCCGGCGCCCTGCTTCCTGAGTTTCTCGAGCGTCTCGGCAGTGACGCCGTACCCGTCCTGGTACCGGTCGGGGATGAACGTGGTCACGGACCCACCGAGACGGGAGATCACATCGAACAGTACGGCGGTGGCCGTCAGGCCGTCGGCATCGTAGTCGCCGTGGACCACGATCGCTTCCCCGGCCTTGATCGCGTCACGGACCGTATCCGCGGCCACTGTCAGGTCCTTGAGTCCTCCCGGGTCATCGAGAGCATGGTTATAGTCGGGCTCCAGGAACGCCTTGGCTTCCCGGGGGTCGGTGATCCCACGGTTCAGCAGCAGCTGCGCCACCACTCGGGGATATGCTCCGAACTTCTCCATATGCGAAACCGGGGCTTCCGTGGCAACTCGCCACGACAGACGAGGGGAATTTTTTACCTTAGTTGACTTGATTTCTTGCGACATATGTTGTATGGTGCTGTATCGACTAGTATACGCGCATGAGTAAACGGGGACCCAGCCAGGACGGAGAAAGGGCGCAGTTGGCGCTCGATGTCGAGCGTATCGCGGAACTGCAGGACGACCCCGAGTTGCCGATGGCGGAACGCCTTGAGCGGTCCGCTGACCGTTTCGAGCTGCGGGTCCAGAGTTGGGGAGTCGTCGACGGTCAGACCGACGTCGACGGACGGGTCACTGAACTCGAACGATGGAGTGGGTTCATGGACAGCGTACTTGAGCACCCCGAGCGGATGCGTGCCGGCGCCGCGGCTTTCGCGGAAAGTAAGGCGGAAACCGCCAAGAGAGGTGAGCGGCGCAAGGAGATCGGCAGGCTCCATGGAACGGGTCTGTCGACGGAGAAACGTCATCAGCGGTACGACGACGCAGAGGCGAAGGCCGAAGCTCGGGTCATCGATCATCATGGCGCCGCCCTTTGGCAAGAGCGTCCAGGTAACCACGAGAGGTTCACGAAGTTGTACGACGCCCTGACCAGGCAGAAGATCGCAGTGGCCTGACTAGGACTTGCGGGAGCGCTTCTCCGCCCACTGCTGCCAACTCACCAAGAGCGGCGCGGCGTTGAAGATGGAGCTGTAAGTCCCGATCAAGGTGCCGAGCAGCAGCGCCAACACGAACCCGTGCAGCGACTCGCCGCCGAACAGGTACATCGCCACCAGTACCAGGATCAGCGTGAGCGAGGTGTTCAGCGAGCGTACGAGCGTCTGGGCGATAGAGTAGTTCACCGTCCCCACGAAGCTCCCGCCGACGCGTTTGACCAGGTTCTCACGGATCCGGTCGAAGACGACGATCGTGTCGTGTACGGAGTAACCGACCGCGGTCAGGATCGCCGCCACGAACGTCGCGTCCACCTCCAGGCCGGTGAAGTAGCCGAGCAGCGAGAACGCGCCAAGTACGAACAGGATGTCGTGGAGCAACGTAAGGACGGTGGTCACGCCGAAGCGCCAGCTAGAAGCGGGCTTGGGCACGTTCCGGAACGCGTACGCGATATAGAGCAGGATCAGCAAGGCACCGAGGCCCACGGACAGGAACGCCTTGTCTCGAAGCTCCCGGCTGATCGACGGGCCGACCGTCTCGAACCGGAGCTCCTCGGTCCCTTTGCCCAGCTTGGCGACCGCCTGCCCTAGGAGCTGGTTGTACTGCGAGGGGTCCAACTGCTTGACGCGGACCTGATACGTGCCCGCCGAGGTCGACTGGACCACCGGTTCGCCGTGCTGCTCCCCGAAGGCCTCGCGGACTTCGCTCGCCTGCGTGCCTGCCGGAGTCTGGAGCTCGATCAGGGAGCCTCCCGTGAAGTCGATGCCGAGCCGCAGGCCGAAGAACACCAGGCTGATCGTGCCGGGAATGATCAGAAGGACGGAGAGTATGTACCACCACTTGCGGTAGTCGGCGAGATGTCTAAGCACGCTTGCCTCCTTTCGGCGCGTCCCACAGCCGGGGCCTCTCCGCCAGACGGGTCCGTACGGTCAAGCGCATCAAGGTCCGAGTGACGGTAATCGCCGAGAACAGTGAGACCGCAACGCCAAGCGCCAGGACGATCGCAAACCCGCGGATGGTGCCCGAACCGAACGCGTACAGCACGGCGGACATCAGGAGCGAGGCGGCGTTTGAGTCCCGGATCGACGTGAACGCCCGGGAGAAGCCGACTTCCAGCGCCGTCGGCAACGAACGTCCGTCGCGCAGCTCCTCGCGCATCCGCTCGAAGATCAGGATATTGGCATCCACGGCGATACCGATGGACAGGATGAAGCCGGCGATCCCCGCCAAGGTCAACGTCACCGGAACCAACTTGAACAGCGCGATCATGATGCCCGTGTACAGCAGGAGTGCCAATACGGCCAGCACACCCGGCAGACGATAGTAGAGGATCATGAACGCCGCCACCAGGATCAACCCGACCAAACCGGCGGCCAGGCTCTTCTGGACGGAATCCTGTCCGAGCGTCGGTCCCACGGTCCGCTGTTCGACCTGCTCCACCGGGACCGGTAGCGCGCCGGCGTTCAGCTGTAACGCCAGGTCCTTCGCTTCCTCGACCTGGAAAGCGCCGGTGATCACCGCATTCCCATCTCCGATCTCTTGCGAGACCCGCGGCGCCGAGATGATCGCGCCGTCCAGTACGATGGCGATCGGCTTACCGACGCTACGACGGGTCATCTCCGCGAACTCCTTGGTACCGGCGGTGTCGAACGTGATATTGATCTCGGGTTCGCCGGTTTGCGGGTTGAATCCGACATTGGCGCGCTTGAAGTCAGCCCCGGTCAGTTCAGTCTGCCGCTTGTAGCCCGAGAACGGATTCGTGGGATCAGGTTTTGCCTTGGGATCCTGCTCCAGGAACTCCATGTTCACCGTAGCGCCGATGATCTTAGAAGCCTGTTCCACGTCCGTGACGCCCGGCAGTTCGACGATCACGCGGTACTTGCCGGCAGACTGGTTCGCCTGGACGAGTGGCTCGGAGACACCGAGGGCATTCACCCGCCGGTCGATCACGTCCACGACGCCGTCCAGGCGTTCGGTACGTTCATTCTTCGGGACCTTGCTCATGTCCGCCTGGTACACGAGGTGCGAACCGCCTTCGAGGTCGAGTCCTTCGTGAATCTTCAGCTGCTTATCCAGGCCGAACAACTTCAGGTCCGGACCGCTCGGCCAGACGGCCAGTCCTATCAGGACGGCCAACAGCAGGATGCCGGCGAATGCGAATCGGATGCGTTTTATCGAGGTTGCCATCAGATGAATTTCTTGCGGCCGCTTTGCTTGAGCTTCTCCACGACCTTCTTGACGTCCTGGGCCCGGTCCTTCGGACAGATCAACACGGCGTCCTTCGTATTGATGATAACAAGGTCCTGGAGCCCAATCGTCGCCACGAGCTGGTCCGGTGAGTAGACGAAGCAGTTCTTGGTATCGATATCCACGTACT
Source organism: Candidatus Saccharimonadia bacterium (assembly GCA_025449535.1). GTDB lineage: Bacteria > Patescibacteriota > SICC01 > SICC01 > SICC01 > JALYJZ01. Next base: position 13,909 of record JANWJF010000001.1, on the reverse strand, counting down.
CGCCTTCGAAGACGTTATCGTTGGCGTCATGCTCAAGCACGTCGTGGAGATCCGCCCAGGACCCGACGTCCGCCCAGTCGAACGAAGCCGGCACGACCGCCAACCGTTCGGACTTCTCTAGGATACCGTAGTCGATGGTCTCATCCTGCAGCGCCATGTACGAGGCGTTCCGCTTCTTGGCAGATTGGCCTCCGGCTCGCTCGACGAAGGAGGCATGTTCGGGCAGATACCGTTCGTATTCCTCGCGGAACACGCCGAACCGGGCGGCGAACATCCCCGCGTTCCAGACGTACTTCCCGCTGTCGAGGTATCGTTGGGCCGTCGCTTCGTTGGGTTTTTCTACGAACTGCGCGATCTCCGAGACAGGGAAGCCCTCGGCACTGCCCAGCTTCTTGCCGCTCTCGATGTACCCGAAGCCGGTGGACGGGTACGTCGGCTTGATGCCGAGCGCGACGATCCGCGGATGGGTTTCCGCGGCCTTGGTCCAGGCCTTCACGGTCCGCCGGAACTCCGCTTCGTTCTGGATCAGATGGTCGGAGTGCAGCGAGAGCACGACATCGTCATCAGCCAGGCTGCCGGACAGGCGGGACAACCCGAGCGCGATCGCTCCGGCCGTACCCTTGCGGTCCGGCTCGACGACGATGTTCTCCTTGGGGACGTCCGGCAGCTGCTTCCGGAGCAGCGCGTCGTGCGAGGCCTCGGTGACGCAGTAAACCCGTTCCGCAGGCAGGCGCAGGCGCTTTACCGTCTGCTGGACAAGGGTTACGCCGCCGTTCAGCTCGAGCAGGTGCTTGGGATGCTTACTCCGGGAGCGCGGCCAAAGCCGGGACCCGGAACCGCCGCACAAGATGATCGCATGGACGCTCACCGGACCATTATTCCATAACTGCCGGCTGCTGGCGGGGGCCTATACCTATAAGCTGGAAAGTATGCGTCATATCGCCGTGGCACCGCTGGCCGTATCGCGCCAGGATACGTACACTTATCGGACCGATGCGGAACTCGCCGCGGGGTCGATCGTGTCGATTCCGTACGCTGGCAGACGGAGTGAGGGCGTCGTGATTGGCCCCGCCGAGGTTGATTCCCGTGCCAAAGAAGCCGAAGGGACCGGCGATCGGCTGCCCGACTGGCAGCTCGGCTTCGGACGCGCATTGGCCGAGGCGTACCTGAGCCCGCTCGGCCAGACGTTCGCGCTGTTACTGCCCAAGTGGCGCGGCGACCTTCCGGACGACAACCGGAGCGACCACCGTCCGGACATCGAGGCCCGTACCGAGGTTTCGGATGAGGACCTGGGGCGACCGCGCATGCTGACGCTGGTTCCCGAGCGGGTCATGCTGCGCCGGTTCGCCGGAACGGGCCTTTGTTTCTCGGCGACAATGCCGATCCCGAAACGCCGCGAAACCTGGCAAGAGGTCCGGAACGGCTCCGTGGGGCCGGTCTTTGGTACCCGATCCGCATTATTCCTGCCCTGGAAGCGGCTCGAGCGGATCATCGTCCTGCATGAGGATGAGCTAGGGCACCAGAACGACCGGACCCCGCGTTTCCATGCGCGCGAGGCCGCCCGGCTCCTGGCGGAATCGCTCGGCGCGAAACTGACGCTCGCCTCGCCCGCCCCCAGTCTGCGCGCCTGGGATTTGGCCGGACGACCGGACATTGCGCTGCCGGGGATACCGACACCGACCGTCGTCACGCCCCGCTACGAACGGCTCGAGGATCCCGTGCCATACGGCTTCTTGGAGAAGCTGGAGGGCCTGGACGGTACGACGCTGGTGCACACGACCCAAGCCAAGGTCGCGGCCGTCAAGGACACCCTAAAGCACTCCAGTACATCCGCTACGGTCGGCGGGCAGGCCAGCGTTTTGGCTGAAAAACGCTACGACCACGTGATTACCCTTGGTATCGACGCAATACTGGCCCGGCCGGGATACGCCGTCACGGAGCGGGCCGTGGCGTTGCTCCGGAAGCTCGGGGAGGTCGCCAGGCCGGGCGGGACGTTCCTGGTCTACTCGAAGTACGGGGACCATCCGGCGTTCGACGCGCTCGGGAAATCATACGAGACATTCCTGCGAGAGGAGTTCCGTGACCGCGAGGTGTTGGGACTGCCTCCGGCTAACCCCTTGGTCCGGGTCGTCACGACCTGCAAGGACCGCCCTCGGGTCGAACGGGTCCTCGACGGAGCCTGCATTGGCGGGCGCGCCGTTCGCTTTGCAGAGGACGGCGACGTACTCACCGTCTTGATCAAGGGAGACCCGAGGGCACTGCGTACCCTGGTCGCCCCCGAACGGCGCATCAGCGTCGAGTACTGAGTACACTGGGACCGTATGCAAGGAAACCGTTTGCCATTGATCTCCGCCGACCATCCTACGCTGCGCAAGGCCGCCGCCAAGGTCGCCGATCCGGCCCAGGTACGGGACCTGGCGGAGGACCTGCTGGTCACCATGAAGGCCGAGGGTGGGGTCGGCCTGGCCGCACCCCAGGTCGGCCGGAGCGTCCGTTTGTTTGTGACTGGCACCGGCGAGCAGCGGGTATTCATCAACCCGGAGATAATCCGTGCGTCCAAGGAACTGATTTGGTGGGAAGAAGGCTGCCTGAGCCTGCCCCGGTTGAACGGAGAGGTCGAACGGCCCAAGGAGGTCACGGTCCGGGCGACCGGCCTCGACGGCAAGCGTTTCGAGGTCACGGCCGACCAACTATACGGCCGGGTCCTTCAGCACGAGATCGACCACCTCGACGGGATCCTCTTTCCAGACCGAATGGCGGACGTTTCCAAGGTCCGCACGCTAACCGAAGAGGAATGGGACAGTCGGTTCGAGAAAAAGAAGTTGCACGACGAGGAGATGTGATGCGGGCGATCTTCCTGGGCAATCCCCCGCTCGGACTGGCGACGCTCAAACGGCTCGGCGAGGTCGCTGAGATCGTACTGGTCGTTACTCAGACGGAACCGCCGCAAAACTCCCGGGATACGTCACTGCCGGTCGCCGAGTATGCAGAACAGAAGGGCTGGAAGACGGTCACCCCAGACACTCCGGACGAGATCACGGGCCTGGTCAAGCAGGCCGAGCCGGATGTCTGCGTGGTCGCCGCCTACGGGCACATCATCCCGCGGACAGCGCTGGCACTAGCGGACGGTCGTTGGCTCAACGTGCATTCCTCGCTCCTGCCGCGCTACCGCGGGGCCAGTCCGATCCAGCAGGCGATTCTCGACGACGCAGGTGATACCGGCGCGACGATCATGGAAGTCTCCGACCGGGTGGATGCCGGGGCGGTCGTCGCCCAGGTGGAAGTGCCGATAGGACAGACGGACACTGCCGCCACGCTGACGGAAAAGGTCGCCGAACGAGGCGCCGGGCTTCTCGCCGAGGTGCTGCCGGATTACGTCGCAGGCTTGAGCAAGCCACGACCGCAGGACGAGGATGCCGCGACGATGACGGGCACGCTCACCAAAGCGGACGGTCGTATCGACTGGAACCGTGACGCGGCTTATCTCGGACGGTTCATCCGCGCGATGCAGCCGTGGCCGGGGGCCTGGACCGAGGTCGACGGAAAGCGCATGGAGATACTCGAGGTCGCGGACGGATCCGGTCCGGACGGTCCCCCCGGTACGTTCGACGGTCCGCCCCTTCGTGCGACGACCGGCAGCGACTCCCTGCGTATCAAGCGCCTGAAGCCGGCCGGTAAGCCGACCATGCCCGGCGACGACTGGTTCCGCGGACGTCGAGTGTCCGGACGGTTTACTTAAGCCGGCGGCAGTACCGACCAGGTCTCGTTGGCATTCTTTGTCAGACGGCCCGGCACGGTGAACCCCGCCGCCTGCCTGTGCCCACCTCCACCTAACACGTTCGCGAGTTTGTTCACGTCTATGGATTCGTTCCGGGTCCGGAAGCTTCCCTTGATTTCCCCGGTGCCGAGGTCGGTCAGTAGCATCAGCGCCGGGACGCCGGGAATCGTGTTCAGGAAGTTCACCAGACCCTCGATGTCCTCGCGCTCCGCGCCGCATTCCTCGAGATCCTCCGCGGTCAGTACGGTCGAGACCACGCCGGACGCTTGGACCCGTTCGATCCGGGACATCGCCCGCCCCCAGAGGCGCAGTTTCGGCACCGAGCTGTGGTAAAAGCAGTGCTGGATGATCGCCTTGAGGTCCGCGCCCTGGCGCAGCAGTACGCTGGCAGCACGGTACGTGTCCGCGGTAGTAGTCGAGTTGATGAACGCCGAGGTGTCGGTCACGATACCCGTCAGTAGCGCGGTGGCGGCCGGACGCCCTATCCGCCAACCGGCTTCCCGGGCCAATATGACCACGATCTCCGCCGTCGACGCCACGTCGGAGGCGTCGTACATCGCGAGCCGGCGGTCCCGCGGCGGCGCGGCCTTCGGATGATGGTCGATGTCGACCACGGGCATCCGTTTGAGTACCTGCCCGATGTCCAGGGCACTCATCTCATCCTTCGGACAGTCGAGCATCACCAGAAGATCGGCGTCCCGGAAGTCGGGTTCCGTCGTGAACCGGTCACTTCCTTGCAAGTACCGATACCGTTCGGGAACCGGGTCCGCGCAGGCCAGTTGGACCTTCGCGCCGAGCATCTCGAGTAGCAAGCCCAACCCCAAGGCCGAACCGACGGCATCGCCGTCCGGCCGTTGATGCGTCACCAATATCGGGCGTTTCGCCCGCTCAAGGGTGCTGATTGCCCCCTTAAGCCGCGGCGATGGGATCATGACTTCAGGATCTCCGAGATCTTGCCGGCATACGCCCCGCTGCGATCGCGGCGCAGCGTGATCACTGGCGTACGCTTGAGCTCCAGACGGCCGGAAAGGTGGCGCTGCAACTCCGGACGGACGGCCTCCACCGCTTCCCAGGCCACCTCCGAGTCGGGGATGGTACTGATCCAGCAAGTCGCGTTGCGCAGGTCCGGACTGGTCTCGACGGAAAGGACCGTCGCGAACTCATCCCGGCCGCCCAGCTCCTTGGTCAGCGCGACGTTCAACTCGGCCGCGACCAGGGAGTTCACCTTGTCCGTCCGCAGACTCATCAACCTCCCAACGTGCGCTTCTTCTCGATCCTCCGGATCAAGGTGACCATGTCGCCTTCCGCAGCCGGCGGTCCCTCGATCGTCAAGCCACACTCGGTGCCGGTGCCGACTTCCTGGACTTCCTCGTCCACCCGCCGCAGGGTCTTCACCTTGCCCGTCTGTTCCGCCTTTCCGATCCGGTACTCCACGTCCGACAGGAACTTCCCGTCCTCCACCTTGCAGCCGATGATCTGGCTCGTCTTGGTGGTGCGGAAGATCGCCAGGACCTTGCCGGTGCCGACTTCGTTGACCACGATCTCCGGCGGCAAGAGCGATTCCAACGCCGCCTTGAGGTCGTCAAGCAGTTCGTAGATGACCTCGTACGTCGAGATCTGGACCCCGATCTGCTGGGCCAGCTTCTTCGCGGCGGGCTCGACCCGCGCCTTGAAGCTGACCACCATCGCCCCGGAACTTTCGGCCTGTCGGATGGTCGATTCGCTGATCGAACCGATACCGGCATCGACCATCCGGATCGCTACCTCGTCCTGCGGCAGCTTGGCCAAGCTGCCCTCGATCGCCTCGAGCGAACCTTTCACGTCCGCCACCAGGACCAAAGGGAGTTGTTTGACCTTGCCGGCGTCCACCGCCCGCTTGATCGCCTCGGCGGTGAGGGTCGGCTTCTCCACTCGCCGAGCGTGGCGGCGGCGCTTGTTCTGCTCGGCCTGCTTCTTCGCTTCCTGCTCGCTGGCGGCTCCCGTCACCGCGGCGCCGAAGCTCGGGGCCGCGGACAAGCCGGCGATCTGGGCCGGCGTACTAGGGCCGGCCTCGGTGAGCCGTTTGCCATGCCAGTCTTCCATTAACCGTACCCGGGCGGTCACATCCTCGAGTACGAGGTAGTCCCCCACCCGCATCGTGCCGTTCTGGACCAGGACGGTGGCTACCGCGCCCTTGGCCCGTGAGACCCGGGATTCGATCACGACCCCGGACAGATCACCGTTCGGATCGCCGACGGGCTTGGCGATGTCCGAGACCAGCAGGACCATCTCCAGGAGTTCCGGGATGCCTTGCTTGGTCTTGCTGGAAGTCTCGACGAAGACGGCGTCCCCGCCCCAGTCCTCGGCGACCACGCCCAGTTCGTTCAGACCCTGCTTGGCCTTGTTCACGTCGGCTCCCGGCGCGTCCATCTTAGTGACCGCCACCACGAACGGCACCTCCGCGGCCTTGATGTGCTCGACCGCCTCCTTGGTCTGCGGCTTCACGCCGTCGTCGGCCGCCACCACCAGGATGGCCACGTCCGTCATCTTGGTACCGTGCGCCCGCATCGCGGTGAACGCCTCGTGTCCGGGCGTGTCTAGGAAAGTGATCTTGCGCGGCTTCCCGTCCTTGCCGGCCGCCTCGACCTGGTAGGCGCCAATGTGCTGGGTAATGCCGCCGGACTCGCCGGCCGCCACGTCGGTCTGTCGGATCGCGTCCAGGAGCGATGTCTTGCCATGGTCGACGTGGCCGAGCACCGTCACGATCGGCGGACGGGGCTTGCCCTCGGTGGGCTTGCGGGCCGCGGGATCGTCGGCTTCCGGTTCCTCGAGTCGTTCCGTCTCGATGCCGAGGTCGCTGGCGATGATCGATGCGGTCTCGTAGTCGATATCCTCGTTGATCGTCGCCATCACCCCGTTCTTCATGAGCTCGCCGATCACGGCCGGCACGGGACGGTCGAGGGCGACGGCCAGCTCCTTCACGGAAAGTACGCCCGGAAGTTTCACGACGCTACTGGAAGCCTCAGGCTGTGGGGTTTGAGCCATACCTTACAGGATATCGTCCCGGGCACGGGTAAACCACCCGTCCCTGCGGAACCGGCTCGGTTAAGAGACTTTAGTTCAGCCGGTAGTGTCCTTGATCTTCTTCGCGCTGACCCTGCCGATACCCGGCAGCGCCTCGAGCTCCTCGAGCGTGGCAGCCTTGAGCTTGGCCAAGTCGCCGAAACCGGCGTCGGAAAGCTTGGCCAGGATGCCTTCCGGCAGCGCGGAAAGGTCCTTGGCGGCAGTGGACGGCTTGGTCGTACTGGCACTGGCGGCGCGTTTCACCGCGGCGTCCGGGTCCTTCAGGCCCTTGATCGATAAGGCGATGCGGTGCGCTTCCGGGTCGACCGCCAGGACCAGGAACTCCTGCTTGCCGCCGACCGACACCACGTCGCTGGGATTCTCCACATGCTCCTCGGACAGCTCGGACACGTGCGCCAGCCCGACGATCTCGTCGGAAAGGTCCACGAATGCCCCGAACGGGGTCACTCGGGCGACGGTGCCCGTCACCTTCTGGCCGGGCTTGTACTTGGCGGCGGCCTTCATCCAGGGGTCCTCCTTGAGCTGCTTGAGGGAGAGCGAGACCTTCGCGCCCTCGATCCCGACGATCTTCGCATCGATCTCCTGACCCACCTTGAGGTGTTCGCGCGGGTCGTCCACGCGGTTCCAGTCGATCTCGGAGATGTGGATCAGTCCCTCGAGCCCGTCGTCGAAGCTGACGAACGCCCCGAAGTCCACCACGCCGGTGATCTTCCCCTTCACGGCATCGCCGACCGAGAACTTGGAGAGTGACTCGACGGTCTCGTGCGTCCGGGCCAGCTTCTCGGACAGGATCAGCTTGTTCTCGGTCTTGTCCATGTCCAGGATCTGCACGTTGATCGGCTTGCCGATGAACTGCTTGAGCTTCTCCAGGATCAGGTCACGGTCGCCGCCGGATACCCGTGGGTAGTTCTCCGGAGCCAGCTGCGAGACCGGCATGAAGCCGCGGATGCCGTCCACCTCCAACAGTAGCCCGCCGGTGTTGGCGTCGATGACCGTGGCATCGAAGACCTCCTTGGCGTCGAACCGGGCCTCCAGGTCCTTCCAACTGCGATCCCGCATCGCCCGACGGATCGAGAGGATGACGTAGCCGTCGTCGTTCTCCGAAGCCACCACCGAACCGTGCACGACGTCGCCGACCTCGAGCCCCGCCAGCGTCCGCTGGTCGCCGATCTCCCGGGATGGGACATAGCCCGTGGCCAGGCCCTTAATGTCCACCCAGAGTTCGCTCTTGCTCTTAGTGACCACGTTCGCCTCGACCACCTCGCCCGGGGCGAGCTTGATCGGCGCGGCGGAGTCGAGCAGCTTGGCAAACTCGCCGGTCTTGGCGGAAGCTTTCTTGGGTGCGACTTTCTTCGTCGCGGTCTTGGTGGTGGGTTGCGTAGCCATACGATAGTCGGGCTCCGGCGGGAGCCTGTGGGGTTAACGATTGCTATTAATCGACGAGACTTAGTGTAGCACAGGCCGGGGGTGAGGCCACGAGTATTCAGGTCACGATCTCATGACGGTGCTTCTTGAGGGTCTCGACATGCGCCTCCCGGCGCTTCCGAAGCGATTTCGGATCCGTAAGGTGCGCCTCGATGCCTTCGAGCATCTGAGCGGCCTGCTCTCCTCCCAGGATGTGCGGGACGATCACGTAGTCCGCCCCAGCCGAGTAGAGTGCCAGCGCGTCCTTGACTTGCTCGGCGGTGAGGATAATCAACGCCTGGGGGTTATGCGCCCGGGTATGCCGAATCAAGTAGAGGTTCGCGGAGACGTTCGGAACCGTGGAAACCACCATCCGGGCCTCAGGCAACCCGACCTCCTGCAGCAGTTCATAGTCGTCGATGTCGCCGTACACGCTCGGGATGCCCCGATGGAGCAATCGCCGGATGACTTCCGGGTTGTGGTCGACTACGACTACGTCGTCCTTATACTTCTCGAAGGTCTTCAGGATGTGGTACCCGGTCCGGTTGGCGCCGAACATCAGGACGTGGTTCCCCTTGCGTCCCGGACGATAGCGGAGCTCCTTGGCCCGGACCTGACCGCCGATGAACTTCAGTGGCTTGACGAGTAACGGGTAGATGAACCGGTTCAAATCGTTCCAGTAGGTGTTCAGGATTACCGTCAGCACCACGACGGCGGAGGTTACCGCCACGATCTCTTGCGGGATCTGGCCGGCGGATGCCCCAATCAGGACCACCAGCAGGGAGAATTCGCTCATCTGCCCCAGTACGGCTCCGGTCAGATACGCGGGTCGTTTCGGATACCCCAGCCGGGCCATAGTGGCACTGATGACAAACGATTTCACGAACAGTACGATCCCGGTCAGCACGAGGATGATCACCAGATTGCCATGGATGACGGTCGGGGCCACTGCCAGCCCCAGGACGACGAAGAAGACGGTCAGGAAAAAGTCCTTAAGCGGCCTAATTCGACTGATGATCTCCAGGCTGTACGGCAAGGTCGCCAAGGAAAGTCCGGCCGTGAAGGCCCCGATTTCCTTGGAGAACCCCATCGCTTCGGCGACCATCGCGAACAGGAACGCCCAGGCAATGCTTGCCAGGAATAGCAATTCGGTTGACTTCGCGATGTAGAAGAACAGCCGCGGGAGTACGTATTTAGTCAGGAGCCAGACTCCCATGAAGAACGCCGCTCCCTTCAGGAGGAATGCTCCTCCGCCAAGCACGGTCAGGGATTCCCGGTCGGAGGCGGCGATGATCATCAGCAGGGCCATCGCCACGATATCCTGTAGCAACAGGATGCCGACGGCCACCCGACCGTGCAGGGCCGCCAGTTCGTGGCGGTCGGTCAGCCACTTGAGGACCACGGCCGTGGAGCTGAAGGAGGTCGCGATGCCGAAATATGCGGACGTAAGGTGCGAGTAACCAAGCAGCGTGGCCGCCGCATATGTGACGGCGAACACCACGCCGAGCTGCACCAGACCCGTCACCAGTACGACGGTCTTCAAACGCTTGATTTGCCCGACGTTTAATTCCAGTCCGACCAGGAACAACAGGAAGACAATGCCGACCTTGGCGATATCCTGCGTATCGCCTGAATTCGGAATCAGGTTGGCACCCCCCACTCCTAGCAAGACCCCAGTAAGCAGGTACGCCGCGATAATCGGTTGCTTCAGTAGCCGCGCAAGGATGCCAAGCCCTGCCGCGCAGATCGTGAGTATACCGAGTTGAAAGAAAATGCCTTCTGGATGCATATTGATATCGCTGAAAATTGGCTAATCATACAATAAAACGACCATTACGTCAATGGCCGACGGGAATGATCGGAACGGCTAGTTACCAGGCGCCACGCCGCTCTGCAGAACTGGCAGACCATCTCGGAAGAGGCCGGTACCCTCGAGGCTCTTGTCGCTGGCGCTCACGAATACCGTGCCGGACGAGACCGCGGCGATGTCAGTGACGCTGCGAGCTAGGTCGAGTTGCCGCGGGATAAACCCTTGCCCGTTCGCGCTCAGACGATACATCACCGCGTTCGAGGCGAAGTAGACGGTGTCGCCGCCGACCGCGACGGCCTGAACCAAGGCTCCGCGGAACATGTCCGGGTTGTTCAGTTCACGCCAGTTCTTCCCGAAGTCGGTGCTCCGGAAGAGTCCCTGCTGGGTGCCGACGTACACGCTGCCGCCGCCGACCGCTAACGACCAGACCGTCCGGGAGCGGTCGCCCAGTCCCTCGTCCGCGTTCTCGAACGAGTTGCCCGAATCGGCGCTATGGAAAACGCCACGGTCGAACGTTCCAACGAACAGATGCGGACCGGAGACGGCCAAGGCGCTGACGGGGCTTTCCGTCGAGAACACCCGTTGCCAAGCGCCTCCCTGGTCCTTCGAGCGGAAGACGTTGCCGTCCTCATCGCCCGCGAAGAGCGTCCGCCCCTGGCCGAAGACGACCGTGCTCATGGCGCGCTGCGGATCAGCGCCGGTGAAGACCGCCCGGAAGCTCTTGCCGCCGTCGGTGCTGCGGAAGACTTTTCCGTAGCCGTTGGATACTCCGGCCACCGCGACCACGTCCGGATCGGAAGTCAGGACGGCGATGTCCTGCACGTCCACGGCGCCAGCGTCAGGCAGCCGATCAGTGATCAGGCTCCACCCTTTTCCCGCGTCGTTCGAGAGATATAAGTCGTCTTCCGTCCCTGCGAACACCCGATCCGGCTTGGCCGGTGAGGCCCCGACCGCGGTGGCTTGGAGCGGTGGGAATACGTCCGGCCGGTCGCCGTCCTCGCCCCGAAGGTCCGGTATGGCCTGCCATGAGTCGCCCGCGTCCTTGGACTTGAATACGCCGGATTGGTCCGGCGTCTGGTTGAGGCACCCGGTACTGAGGAATGCCGCGGCCAGCACGAGCAACGTGCCGATCCACCGCCTGCTGTCCTGTAGGGCCTCCATGACGCTGAATCGTAGCTTAGTTACGGTACTTTTGCAATCGCGTGTCGTGCCTGCATATTGACAAGTGGGCTGTTTTTCTGTATGATTAAGCAATTTTCGCCATGCAAACGTTCAAGGAAATCTTCGCGCCCTCCTCAAAGAAAGTCCTCGCGGCCGTGGCGGTGGCGTTCTTCGCGCACCTGTTCATCAGCGTCTCCCAGATCCGGGAAGCTACCACGGCAACTGGCGGTAACCTGGGCCAGGTCCGGGAGTTCTGGCTGACCAACCTGGTCAACGCCCTGCCTTATCTCGAGACCGACAACACCGTCCTGAAGTTCCTGACGTTCTTCACCGTGGCCTACGTATTGGTCTGGATAATCTCTCGATTAGTAGAACTTGGCACCGGAGCACAGCTGTCCGTCATCAAGAAGTTGAGGAAGTCATGAAAGCCGACTCGACCAGGTCGGTGCTGACCGTAGTCGCCGGAATCATGGCCGTCACCGTTGTCGTCCTGGTCGGCCTCGCCGTCACCTATCCGGAGGTTCTCCGGCAGTCGTCCCTCGGCGCGGAGTTCTTCCTCGCCGACCTGGGAGCCGGCGGCCGGGGCCTGGGCGCGGTGACCGGCTTCAAGCCGGCCGCCGATGGCTTCCTGCTTCTCGGCTCGTACGTCCTGGTCTGTTTGATCGCCTGGAGCCAGATGAAGTTCAAGGAATACCTGAAGACCCGGGGGCACTTCTAAGTGGACTGGTTCTTCCGTCAACTGGACTCGACTCCTAAGCGAGTCCTGGCCGCCGCGGCCGTAGCGATCGTGATCGTCCTCGCGGTCTCCACCTTCGCCCAGACGTCTTACGTCCAGACCCAGAAGATCCAGATCGAGTCAGCCGCCGGCAAGCACTGCAAGGAGTGGTCCTATCGGACGGTGGACGGGGATACCCGGGTCACCTGCGAGCAGCTCGATTACTAAAGGGTTGACTTTCGTCGGAAACTTTGCTACTATACCGTAATTTCCCGAAAAGCGGGAAGAAAACAATTAACTAGACAAGATGAAAACAAAAGCACTCACCTCGGTCACCAGCCCCCTGCGTTCCGCCATTAAGTGGCTCGGCGCAAGCCATATGCGGCTCGTCATCGCGGGCATCGTTGCCATCGGCGTCGTCGCTTCGGTAAGCGTGTTTGCCGCCGTGCAAACTACCACCATGAAGGTTTGGATCAACCCGCACCCGGCCATGGCCGGCGTGCAGGTGACGGTCCAGGGCGCCGGATGCGGCGGCAACAAGACTGCTGGCGCGGACGGACTCGTCCAGTTCGGAGACTGCCGGGTTGGCGACTCTACGACCGTGAGCGTCCCCCAAAGTCACAACGGCTATAGCGTGCCTGACCCGAGCCGTACCTTTAATATGGCTAACGGCAAGGTTGTCGAATTTAACTACCAGCCGAACAATCCGAATCCGAACCCCAATCCGAATCCGAACCCCCAGCCCCCCAACCAGAACGACGACAAGGCCCAGGTGAAGGTCTGGGTGAACCCGCGGCCGGCGGTGACCGGCAAGGTAGAGGTGACTGTGAACGGTGCCGGCTGCAAGGACCCGAAGAAGACGGTCGGTGATGACGCGGTGGTCTTCGGTGACTGCACCGTCGGTCAGAAGTACTCGGTGAGGGTAAATCCCCAGCAGTTTGAGAAGGACGGCTGGAGCTACCGCACGGAGGACCCGCTGCGTGATGGCCGGACCGTCAACCGTCGGGACGATAACAACGTGCTAGAGATCAACTACTACGGTGGCGCCGTTTCCGCCCCGAACGCCAAGACCGCACAAATCAAGGTCTGGGTGAACCCCACCGACCGCACGGCCGGCAAGACGAACATCAAGATCGCCGGGGGTAAGTGTAACGACAAGGATGGCAACCCCGCGAACCAACAGGAGCGGACCGTCGGTTCGGCCGGATATGTCCTCTTCGGCGGCTGTGAGGTCGGCGCCGGGTTCCGGGTGTTCACCACCGCGACCGAGTTCACTGACGCGACCGGCAAGTGGGTCCTCGGACCGGCCGGCCCGAACGCGCCTTCGCAGACCGAACGGAAGCTGGACCACCTCGACCCGGGCGCCAATGACTCGGCGGTCAGCTGGAACCCTTCCTTCGACTTCCAACTGGAAGCGGCTGGTCCTGGCGATCCCCCGCCCCCCCCGCCCCCGACCTGCCCTGACGGCTCTGCTCCGCAGCCTGACGGATCCTGCCCCACGACCGGACTGGGTAACGTGAAGGCGATCGTCTACGACGACAAGAACAGCAACGGCGAGCGCGACAACGGCGAGGTCGGCATCCCCGAGGTGGAAGTCGTGGCCGTGCCCAAGCCGGACCAGAGCCCGGAGGCCGATACGGTAAGCATCTTTACGAACGACGTCGGAGAGTCCCTCTTCGCCGAGCTGGTGAACGCGACTTACACCGTGACGGCGGAACCCGCGGACGGTTTCAAGCCCTCCACCCCGGCGAGCAAGGACGTGGTCGTGAACAACAACGCCCAGACGGTCGAGTTCGGGCAGGAACTGGTCACAGCGCCGCAGTCCTCGCCGAAGCCTCCGACCGACAAGCCGGACGACGGCGACCAGCCGGGTAGCCCCGGTGACGACGGGACCGGCACCGGCGGCCAGGGCGGAACGCAGGGCGGCGGACTGGTCGGCGGCCTGGGCTCCCTGCCCAAGACCGGACAGGTCGGCCTG